>CAXBMB010000055.1:0-24379 GCA_963976695.1 uncultured Rhodovibrionaceae bacterium | reverse complement strand
TCCTTGGCCACGGCCGGGCCGACCCCGTCGATGGCCAGCAGGTTGCTGTAGGCTTCCTCGGCGCTGGCGCTGGCCGGGCCGTCGGGGGAGGAGGCGTCAGGGGCGGGGCGGGGCTCCGCGCTGATCTGATCGAGGGCGCGCCGCCAGCGGTTGGCGCTGGCCATTTCGGCGCGCCAGTTCTCCAGACTGCCGTAGTTGGCGGCCAGCAGTTTGGCAGTGGCCTGGCCCACCTGGCGGATGCCCAAACCAAAGATAAAGCGCGGCAGTTCGATGGATCGCCGGGCGTCGATGGCCGCGAAAAGCTTGTGGGCGGACTGCCGGCCCCAGCCTTCCAGCTTGGACAGCGGTTGGTCGGCGTCGTCGCCGTGGGTGTGGCGCAGCCGGAAGATATCGCCCGGGCGGGTCACCCAGCCGCGCTTCAGGAAGGCCTGGATCTGCTTTTCACCCAGGCCCTCGATATCAAAGGCGTTGCGCGACACGAAGTGGCGCAGACGTTCAACGGCCTGGGCCGGACAGATCAGTCCACCCGTGCAGCGGCGCACCGCCTCGCCCTCTTCGCGCACCGCCTCGCTGCCGCATTCCGGGCAATGGGTTGGAAAGGCGTAGGGCTGACGGTCGTCCGGGCGCTTGTCGGGGGCAACCACGGCCACCACCTGCGGGATCACATCGCCGGCGCGCTGGATGATCACACGGTCGCCCTCGCGGACATCCTTGCGGGCGAGTTCGTCTTCGTTGTGCAGGGTGGCGCGGGAAACCACCACGCCGCCGACCGTGATGGGGGCGAGGTTGGCAACCGGGGTTAAGGCGCCGGTGCGGCCAACTTGAATGGTGATCTTTTCCAGGATGGTTTGCGCCTGCTGGGCGGGAAATTTGTGCGCCAGCGCCCAACGCGGCGCACGGCTGACAAACCCCAGGCGCGCCTGATAGTCCAGCCGGTCGACCTTGTAGACCACGCCGTCGATGTCATAGTCCAGTGTGGCGCGCGCCGCGCCCACCTGGTCATAGAAGGCCATGATCTCGGCCAGCGATCCGGCCTTGGCAATCAGCGGATTGACCTGAAAGCCCCAGGCATTGAGCTGCATCAGATGGTCCCAGTGGGTCGGCCCGAGCGGCGCGCTGAGTTCGCCCCAGGCGTAGGCAAAGAGCTTGAGCGGGCGCGCCTGGGTGATGCGGTGATCGAGTTGCCGCAGCGACCCGGCCGCGGCATTGCGCGGGTTGGCGAAAACCTTCTGGCCGGCGCTCGACTGGCGCGCGTTGAGCGCGGCAAAGTCGCTTTTGGTCATGTAGACTTCGCCGCGCACCTCGACAATCTCCGGCACCTCGCCGCCGGTCAAGCGCTTTGGCAGTTCTTGATCGGACAGCGTCAGCAGGTTTTGCGTCACCTCTTCGCCCTCGGCGCCGTCGCCGCGGGTGGCGCCCTGGACAAACTCGCCCTGCTCATAGCGCAGCGAGATGGACAGGCCGTCGATTTTCGGTTCGCAGACAAAGACCAGCGGCTCCTTGGCGTCGAGGCCGAGGAAACGGCGGAGCCGCTGATCGAACTCCATCACGTCGTCTTGTGCGAAGGCGTTGCCGAGCGAGAGCATCGGCACGCGGTGCCGGACCTTGCCGAATCCGCTCGACGGGGCGGCGCCGACACGCTGACTGGGCGAGTCGGCGCGAATCAGGTCGGGGAAATGCGCTTCCAGCGCGCGGTGGCGCTGGCGCAGCGCGTCGTAGACCCCGTCGTCGACCCGGGGCGCGTCTTCCTGGTAGTAGGCCTGGTCGTGGTGGCGGATTTCCAGGCCCAGGCGCGCCAACTCCCGCCGCGCTTCCGCCTTGCTCAGCGTCTCGACGGCCTTGCCTTCCAGTTGCTTGTCCGCCACGCCCGCGTTCTCCGTCATTGTTGGCTGATTGCTTCGACTGTTTATCCAGCGCGTGATCGGCGAGGAACGACGCGCTTTGCGCCTCGATTCTGTCGCCAAGCGTCCGCGAATAGACTGATAAAAGGCGGCGTCACGGTTTAAACAGGGTCATCCCGTGAGTCCATTTGAACCGGTCCGACTTTAATGATTTTCCGCGCCGAGAAACACCAAAGAATGCGGCGGGTCAACGGTTGATGCGCCCGATCAGCGATCATTGCCGACAGCAGAGCCAGGGTGATGCCAGGGGTGATACCGGGGTGATGCCAGGGGTGCCGGGTTATCGCGCGGTGGTGCTGACAGGGTGCCGTCAGGAAGCCATCAATTGATCGGCGGCGGCGCGGGCGGCGTCGGTGATTTCCGAGCCGGAGAGCATGCGGGCGACTTCCTCGCGCCGCGCCGCCGGGCCCAATGGGGCCACCAAGGTGCGGGCGCTGTCCGGGGCGCTGTCTTTTTGCACCTGCCAATGATGCTGGCCCTTGGCCGCCACTTGCGGCGAGTGGGTCACAACCAGCACCTGCAAGCGCTTGGCCAACTGGACCAGGCGATCGCCGACCGCCGCGGCGGTGGCGCCGCCCACGCCGGCGTCGACCTCGTCGAAGATCAGCGTGGCGATGGGCGAAACCTCCGCCAGCACCACCTTCAGCGCCAGCAGAAAGCGGGACAGTTCACCGCCGGAGGCGACCTTGCCCAGGGCGCCGGGACGGGTGCCGGGGTTGGTGGTGATCAGAAAGGCGCTCTTGTCCAGTCCGTGGGGCCCCCAGGCCGCTTCCTGCTGCCGCTCCACCGGGACGAAAAGCGTGGCGCGGTCCAGCTTGAGCGGCGGCAACTCAGCGTTCACCGCCAGGGCAAGGCGATTGGCGGCGACTTGGCGCTGCTTCGATAGAATCTCGGCCTGGGTCAGATAGTCGGCCTTGGCCGCCTTGGTCGCCTGGGAGAGGTGGTGCAGCCGCTCGCCGCCGCTGTCGATGCTGGCGAGCTTTTCGGCCATGTCATCGCGCAACGCCGCCAGTTGGTTGCTGGCGACATGGTACTTGCGCGCCATATCCTTCAAGGTGAAGAAGCGTTCCTCCACATCCTCCAAGCGCCCCGAATCCAGGTTGAGGTCGCTGCCGATCGAGGTCAGGAGGTTCAATGCTTCGGCGATTTCAGCGGCGGCCCGGTCCAGGGTTTCAATCGCCGGATCCAGTTTTCCGTTGGCCTTTTCCGCCACCCGTTCGAGCGCCCGTTGCGCGTTGCTGACGGCGGCGGCGGCGCTGAGCTTTCCCGGTCCCGACAGGTCGCGCGTGGCGCTGTTCAGGGCCTCGATGAGTTTTTCGGCATGCATCATCATGTCGCGCTGCCGGGAGAGCTCTTCTTCTTCCTCGTCCTGCGGGTCGAGTTTGTTCAGTTCATCGACGGCGTGGCGCAGGTACTCCTCGTCATCGCGGGCCTGTTCCAGTTGCCGGCGCGCGCGCTCCTCGCTTTTTGCGGCGGCTTGCCAGGTTTGATGGAGCTTGGCAACCCGGCCGGCCTGCTGCTGCAGCGCGCCGTAAGCGTCCAACATGGCGCGGTGGCTGGAACTGTCCAGCAGGCCGCGCTGGTCGAACTGGCCCTGAATCTCCACCAGGGTCGTCCCCAGGTTCTTCAGCAGGGCGATGGAAATCGGCTGATCGTTGATGAAGGCGCGGCTGCGGCCATCGCGGCCGAGCACCCGGCGCAACACCAGCAGGTCATCTTCCAGCCGCATCTCCTGTTCCGCCAGCAGCCGGTAGGCCGGATGATCCGGCTCCAGTTCGAAGGACGCGGTAACCAAGGCCTTGTCCGTCCCGGCGCGCACCAGACCGGCTTCCGAGCGGGCCCCCAGGGCCAGGCCCAGGGAGTCGAGAAGGATCGATTTTCCAGCGCCGGTTTCGCCGGTCAAGACGCCCAAGCCCGCACTGAAAGTCAGGTCAAGCCGGTCGATCAAGACCACATTGCGAATGGAAAGGCTGACCAGCATGGGCGAATTAGAAGACCTTTTTCCACTGCCGAGAGATCCAGGAGCCCTGCTGTTCCTGCGGGGTCAGATCGACCCCGGTCAACATCGCATAGGACTCGGCGTACCATTGCGAACCGGGATAGTTGTAACCCAGCACCGCCGCGGTGGCCTGCGCCTCGCTGTCGACCCCCAGCGCCAGATAGCTTTCCACCAGCCGATACAGCGCCTCGGGGACATGGGTGGTGGTTTGATAGTCGATAATCACCCGGCGGAAGCGATTGATCGCCGCCAGATATTCGCCCTGGTTTAGATAAAACCGCCCAATCTCCATTTCCTTGCCGGCCAGGTGATCGCGCGCCAGATCGATCTTCAGCTTGGCGTCACGGGCGTATTCGGTGGTGGGATAGCGCCGCACCACCTCGTCCAGGGCGTTCAGCGCCAGTTGGGTCATCGCCTGATCGCGGCCGACATCGGAGATCTGTTCGTAGTAGCTGATGCCCTTGAGATAATAGGCATAGGCCACGTCCCGATTGCCGGGGTGCAGTTGAATAAAGCGGTCGAGGGCGTTGATGGCGTCGTCGTACTTGTTGTTCTGGTAGTGGGCGTAGGCCGCCATCAATTGGGCGCGCGGGGCCCAAACCGAATAGGGGTGCTGGCGCTCCACCTCATCGAATTCCTTGGCGGCGCTGGTATAGTTGCCGCTCAGCAATTCATTGATGCCTTTGTTGTAGAAGGTCTCCGGCGGGGCCTCGACATAGTCTTCCGTCGTGCTGGCGCAGGCCGACAGTCCCAGAGTTAAAAAACTTCCAATCGCAAGCGCGCGCGCCCAGCGGCCAAGCTGCTTGGTTCGGGCGGCGGAGCGGTGAAAAAATGGCGTGGAAAAGGTGAAAAAGACCGGCATGGGCACTTTGATCTGGATAGGGGGGGGCGGCGGCTCTCGAGTGGGAAGACTATAGAAACTCCCCTCACCTCCCACAAGTAGGAGTGTCGCGCTTTCCGATCGCCCGGGATAAAAAGATAACCGCGGACAAAGCAAAAGCGCGACCCGCGCTTGGCGGTCGCGCTTTCTGCAGCTTCGCGGCAGGCGCGCTGTGTGTTCAGGCGCGCTGCGCCACCGCCCGTTCCGGCGTGATGGCAACGCCGCCGCGCAACGGGTTGGTCATCGCAACCCACTGGTAGGCGCGCGGCTGGGCAAACAGCGTCTGGAGCAGGCGCAAGGTGAGGGCGTGGCCCGCCTTGTACCCGAGGAATCGGCCCTGCAAGGCGCCGCCGGCCATGTACAGGTCGCCAATGGCGTCGAGGGTTTTGTGGCGCACGAACTCATCGCGATAGCGCAGACCGCCGTCATTGAGGATGGTATCGCCATCAATGACGATGGCGTTGTCCAAGGAGCCGCCACGGCCCAGGCCAGCGGCCCGCATCTGTTCGACCTCATGGCGAAAACCGAAGGTGCGCGCGCGGGAAATGTCGCGCTTGTAGTTCACCGGGTCGATGGCGGCGTCAAACACCTGGCGGCCGACAACCGGATTGTCGAATTCGATCTCAAACCGTACTTCATAGCTCTCCGCCGGGACCAGGCTGGCCGAGCGGTTTGGCTCGCTGACGCTCACCTCCTGCAGGATGCGCAGCGCCTTGCGGGGGGAGGACAGCTCCCGGCTGCCGGCGCATTCGATCAAGAAGACGAAGGGCGCGGCGCTGCCGTCCATGATCGGCACTTCCTCGGCGTCCAGTTCGACCAGCGCGTTGTCAATGCCGCACCCGACCAGGGCGGACATCAAATGCTCGATGGTGGAAACCTTGACCGCGCCGGCTTTCAACAGCGTGCAGAGCGGCGCCTCGACAGCGTTTTCCCAAGAAGCCTTAATCTCGGGGTGACCGATGATATCCAAACGCCGGAAGACAATGCCGCTGTCGGCCGCTGCCGGGCGCAGGGTCAAGGTGACCTTTTCGCCGCTATGCACGCCGACACCCGAGCAATGGATGGCATTCTTCAAGGTGCGTTGAAATTGATACAAACTACTATTTCCTAGAACTGTTCGGACGGGACGGCGGACGGCTTCAGCATTTCTTTCCAGGCTGCGCTCGGGGGCGTACTTGTTAGGGGCGTACTCGGTTGGACGCTCAAGCAGGTCGCCGCGACATGGTTTCAAACGCGCCGCCGTGCTGTCTTTTGCAAGACCATCGGCTGCAAGTCCATCGTCCATATGACTGGTATCCCCCCAATCGATCCGGCTACGTGCCGGAGGTTCCGTCGCCACCTTCTGACTGGTCCGCAATAGACTTGGAACGCGCCGGATGCACGCAAGACGGTACTTAACCTAGTGAATAACTAATGAAGCGCCGCCTAGAGCTCAAATCACTCTTTGTTACAGGATGTTACGCACTAAAAAGGCGGTATCCTTTGACCCCGAGGCGAAGGGGGAGGGATACCGCCTTTTCGGTTGTCCGGCAAACTTGGCGCCGCGTCGCTTTTCACAGAACCACGCGGGCCATGAGGTTCCTCATGTCACGGGCAATCGCCCCTGTCATTGCGCTGCCTCAACCGTGACTCCGCCGCTGATCAACCGGGTCGCGGATGATGCGCAGTGGAGTGGAAGCGCTCAGCGCTTCCTTGCAAGTCGGTCACCGACTAGTTGGCTTGCCGGCGCAGGAAGGCTGGAATGTCCAGCAGCTCTTCATCTTCCTTGCTGGTGGAAAGACGATCCTTGGAATCCAGACCCGACAGGCTGGGCTGGCTGCGTCCCTCGCCCGCACCGCGGACCGGTTGGGTCGGCAGCGCTGCGGTGGGACGCTGCGCCGCCGCCTGGTTGGGCTGCGTCGCGCCCCGGCTTTCGGTCGCCACGGCGGCCTCGGGTCTGCGGGCCTTGGCCGCGCCGGTTACCCGCGCAAAGAGGTTCAGCCTGGAACGGCTCTTGCTTTTTTCCGGGGCCTTGCTGCTGGCGTTGGCCAGTTCGGCCGCTGCGAAGGGGTCGGACGCCGCTGCCTGGCTGGGGTTTGCCTGCGGCATCGGCCGGTCGGCCGGACGCGATGGCGCGGGGGCGATGAAGCTGTCGGTTTCCGACCGGTCAGCGGCCGTGCCGGCGGAGGTGGCGCCCAGGGCGACTTCTTCGACCATTTGCAGGCTGGCCTGCTCATGAAGCTGCGCGGCGCTCACCGCCGCTTGCCCGTCGTCGGCCGGGGCGACCGTTTCGTCTTCCTGCGATGCATCTGCGGCCCGGGCGGTCTCGTCGACCGGCGGTGCGCTGGGCGCTGCCTCCGGCGCGGCGTTGCCTGGCGTTGCCGACTTGGCGGTCACCAGCGAGAGATTGAGCGGACGGGGCTGGGTGGCCTCCACCGCGTCGATTCCCGTGGCCACGACCGAAACCCGCATGGAGCCGTTGATCGATTCGTCGAACGTCGAGCCGAAGATGATGTTGGCTTCGCTGTCGACTTCGTCGCGAATTCGATTGGCCGCCTCGTCGACTTCGAAAAGGGTCATGTCGGCCCCGCCGGTGATGTTGATCAGCAAGGCCCGGGCGCCGCGCATGGTTACATCATCCAGCAGCGGATTGGAAATCGCCGCCTCGGCCGCCGCGATGGCGCGGTTTTCGCCCTCGGCCTCGCCCGTGCCCATCATCGCCTTGCCCATCTCGGTCATGACGGCGCGGATGTCGGCGAAATCCAGGTTAATCAGGCCCGGCATGATCATCAGGTCGGTCACGCCGCGCACGCCGGAGTGCAGCACATCGTCGGCCATCTTGAAGGCGTCGGCGAAGGTTGTTTTCTCGTTGGCGATGCGGAAGAGGTTTTGGTTGGGGATGACGATCAAGGTGTCAACGTACTCGGTCAGCTCCTTGATCCCGGCTTCGGCGATGCGCGCCCGGTTGATGCCTTCGAACTGGAACGGCTTGGTCACCACGCCGACGGTCAAGATGCCCTTTTCACGGGCGGCGCGGGCGATCACCGGCGCCGCGCCCGTGCCCGTGCCGCCGCCCATGCCGGCGGTGATGAAGACCATGTTGGAGCCTTCGAAGTGGCTCAGCACCTCCTCGGTGGCTTCCTCGGCGGCCGCGCGCCCCACATCGGGACGCGATCCGGCTCCCAGGCCCTGGGTGATGTTGCGGCCCAGTTGGATGCGGTTTTCACAAATCGACTGGGCCATCGCCTGGGAATCGGTGTTGGCGATGGCGAATTCCACGCCTTCCAGGTTGGATTCGATCATGTTGTTGACCGCGTTTCCACCTGCGCCGCCGACACCGATAACGGTAATCCGGGGGGTGAGAACTTCGTCTGCCGCCGGTACATTCAAGTTCAAAGTCATTTTCGCCTCCAGTAAGCCCTGCGCGGGCTTGTTGCCTTGCTATTGAACCCTCGGCCGGCGGCACCCGGTCGTGGGTTTGTCCCCGCAAGGGACTTTAAGGAACCACTCTTGCGAATCCCCTCTCAACGAGGGGGTCCAGCGCTGTGCGGTCTGCTGTGTCAGCCCGCGAGGTGGTCCAGCTGTCCCGCTGTGTCGGGAGACCTGGACCGGGGATCAAACCCGCGCCGCCGCGCGGCGAGATCCCGTCGATTTTTCGGTTCAGAAATACTCCTTGAACCACTGTCCGATTCGCCCGAAGAACCCGGTCGCTTCCTTGGTTGGCGGCCGGACCTCGTCGGGCAGGGCCGTTTCGGATTGTCGGGCGTAGGCCAAGAGGCCGGCGGCGGTCGCGTAGGCCGGACCGCTGGTGGCTTCGGCCAATCCGCTCAGGTGAATGGGGCGGCCGATGCGGACCTGCTTTTCCAGAACCAGGGCCGCCAGATCCCGCATGCCGGGCAACTGGCTGGCGCCGCCGGTCAAAACCACCCGGCGGCCGCCCATCTTGTCGAAACCGCTGGCTTCCAGCCGCGAGCGCACCAGCTCGAAAGTTTCCTCCAGTCGCGGTTGGATGATGCCCACCAGAAGCGAGCGCGGGACCTGTTGAACGTGGCCCTCGTCTTCCTCGCCGACCTGCGGAACATCGATCAACTCATGCTCGTCGGACTGGTTGGCGATGGCATGGCCGTAAAGGGTCTTCAAGCGCTCGGCGTGGCTGAGCGGGGTGGACAGGCCGCGGGCGATATCGCTGGTGACATGCTGTCCCCCCAACGGCACCACGTCGGTGTGGATGACATTGCCTTCCAGAAAGACCGAGATTGAGGTGGTGCCGCCGCCCATGTCGATGAGCGTCACGCCCAGGTCGGTTTCGTCCTCCACCAGCGCGGCCAGGCCGGAGGCAAAGGGCGAGACAACAAAACCGGCGATGTCCAAATGGGCGCGCTGGACGCAGGTGGCGAGATTGCGCACCGGGCCGCTGGCGGCGGTGACGATGTGCATGTTGACGCCGAGCCGCTCGCCAAACATGCCGCGCGGATCACGGATGCCCCGGCTGTTGTCGATGGTGTACCCGACGGGGATCGAGTGGATCAGTTGGCGGCCCTTTTCCGGCTGTCCCAGAACGCCTTCGATCTGGTGGCCCTGGTCAAGCGCGCGGCGCAGATCGGCGTTGTCGATTTCGTGGCCGTCGATGGCCACTTCCACCCCCACCAGGCGGGAGGCCGGATAGCCGCCGGACAGCGACACCACCACCTGTTCCAGGGTTTCGTCGGCCATCTGCTCGGCGGCGTGAACCGCATTGAGGATGGCGTCTTCGGCCGCATCCATGTCAACCACCGCGCCGGCCTTGACGCCGCGGCTCAACTGCTGGCCGATGCCAATCACCTTGAGCCGCTCGGGGCTGTCGCCACGGGCCTCCTCAATCTTGGCGATCAGGCAGCAGATCTTGCTGCTGCCAACATCGAGCGCCGCCAAGATGCCGTTACGGTTGCGCTTTGGAAGCTTCCTCATTGCGGTTCCCCGCCCCTTTGCTCGTTCTGTTGCACGCTGGTGCTTCCTTCGTCGTCCATCGCCCGCGTCAGGTCTCCTTGCCGGTGACCTTGACCACCGGCGGGTGCTCCGGCGTTTTTCCGCCCGCCGTGCGCACCACCAGTCGATCCGGCAGCCGCATATCGATCATCACCACGTCCCGATTCAGCAGTCCCTGTTCGCGCTCGATCCGCGCCAGTTGCCGCCAAGCCTGGGCCGCGTCCTGCTCCGGCAGGCGGATTTTCACGCCGCCTTTCAACAGCAGATCCCACCGCCGGTCCCGGATCCGGGACGCCGCGACCACCCGGTCGGCCAGTTCGGGTTCCTCGGCCAGAAAGGCCAGCAGGCTTCGGGTCGCCCGCGGCGCGCCCCGATCAACCACCAGCGGCAGATGGGCGAACTGCTTGGCCTCGACGCCGGGGATAACCGCGCCCTGCTGGTCGATCACCTGAAAGACCTGGCGCAATTGCCAGATCGCCAGCGGTTGGCGTTCGGTCAGGCCGACATAGATGATATTCGGCAGGCGGCGCTCAACTTCGGCGCGGGCCACCCAGGGCAGACCCTCCAGCCGTTCGCGGACCGCCGCCGGGTCGAAGGTCAGCAGCGGGCTGCCCTTTTCCACCGCCAGGGCGGCGAGAACGTCTTGCTTGGCGGTGCGCTCCCGGCCCTCGACCTTGACGTCGCTGAGCGCCAGACCCTGCTGAACGGAGAGATCGATTGCGCTTTGGCGCAGCCGTTCGCCGGTCTGTTCGGCCCAGCCGGAAAGCAGGGCGACACTGCCGCCGGCCAGCGCCAGGGCGAGCAGCGCGCCGGGCAGCGCAAGCCGGCGGGCCAGCCCACGCTGCGTGGTTTGGTTGGCGCGGGCGGTGCGCCGTTTGGCCGCCGCCGGGGCCGCCCCACGGGACAGGGCGGCTTGGTTGGCTTTGGCAGGTTTGGATTTCAGTCGCATGCCGCGTGCTCCACCATCCAGTTCATCAGGTCTTCGAAGGAAATCCCCAGGTAAGCGGCCTGTTCGGGCGCCAGGCTGAGCGGTGTCATGCCCGGCTGGGTGTTGACCTCCAACAGATACAGGCCGCCGGCCTCGCCGGCCTCGCGGCGGTCGTCGTAGCGGAAATCGGCCCGACTTAACCCGCGACAGCCCAAGACCCGGTGCGCCTGGAGCGCCTGTTCCAGGGCGGCGGCGTAGATGTGCGCGGGGATCGGGGCAGGGACGATGTGCTCGGTCCGGCCGGCGGTGTATTTGGCGTCGTAGTCATAGAAGCCCGAAACCGGCCGCAGTTCGGTCACCGCCAGCGGGCGGTCGTCCATCACCGCCACGGTCAGTTCGCGACCTTCGATGAACGGCTCCACCAGCACCTCTTCGCCGAACGGCCAGTGGCTCATGGTCTCGTTGAGCGCGTTGTCGCCCTTGCGGACGATAGCCACGCCCTTGGAGGAGCCCTCGGCCAGCGGTTTGATCACGTAGGGACGGGGCAGGATATCAGCCGCCAGCACCTCGTCGCGATGCGCCACCCGGCCAGCGGGACAGCGCAGGCCCGTGGCCTCGAAAAGCCGCTTGGCGGTGGGCTTGTCCATCGCCAGCGCGGAAGCCAGCACCCCGGAATGGGTGTAGGGAAGGTTCATCAGGTTGAGCAGGCCCTGAATGTTGCCGTCTTCGCCGTGGCGACCGTGAAGCGCGTTGAACACCACATCGGGGCGCGGGGTGAGCGCGTCCAGCAGCGGGCGCAGGTCGTTGCCTTGCGGATCGATCTCCACCACGTCATGGCCGTTGGCGCGCAACGCCTTGGCGCAAGCCCGGCCGGTGACCAGGGAGACCTCGCGCTCCACCGAGGCGCCGCCCAGCAGCAGGGCAATGCGGCGAACCGTCGTCATGGCTGTCCTCCCGACCCCTGGAGCGTTTGCCCGACCCGCTTGATTTCCCACTGCAGCTCGATACCGCTCTGCGCCAGGACAAGCCGCCGCACCTCTTCGCCCAGCGCTTCCAGGTCGGCGGCGCTGGCGTTGCCCAGGTTGATCAAGAAGTTGCAGTGCTGGTCGGAGACCTGCGCCGCGCCGCGCCGCAACCCGCGACAGCCGGCCGCGTCGATCAACTGCCAGGCTTTGTGTCCCGGCGGGTTCTTGAAGGTGGAGCCGCCGGTGCGGCTGCGGATCGGCTGGCTGCTGTCGCGGGCCGTCTTGATCTCGGCCATGCGTTGATCAATTGTCGCGCGCGCGCCGGCCTGGCCCTGGAAGGCGGCGCGGACGAAAATCCAGTCGGTCGGGAGGGCGCAGCGACGATAGTCAAAGCCGATCTCCGCGGCGGTGAGGTGTTTTAGCTCTCCCGCCGGGGTCAGCGCTTCAGCCCACAGCAGCACATCCTTGACTTCCGACCCGTAGGCCCCGGCGTTCATCCGCAGGGCGCCGCCGATCGTGCCGGGCACGCCGCTGAGAAACTCCAGTCCGGTCAGGCCGGCGCGCCGCGCGGCCTGCGCCACGTTGCCGTCCAGGGCCGCCGCGCCGCTGATGATCTGATCGCCGGCCTGCTCGATATCGGCAAAGCCGCGACCCAGGCGCAGAACCACGCCCGCGATGCCGCCGTCGCGCACCAGCAGGTTCGAGCCCACGCCCAGCACGGTGACGGCAATGTCGGCCGGCTTGGCGGCCAGAAAGTCCACCAGGTCCTGCAGATCGGCGGGCCGGAACATAATCTCGGCCGGGCCGCCGACGCGAAACCAGGTGATGCCGTCCAGGGCCGCGTCTTGCTTGTAGCGACCCCGCACCTGGGGCAGGCGGTCGAGCAGACAGGCGGGGGCGATGCGCTTGGCCATGGCGGTCATTCCTCCGCTCCCGAGCGTGGCGACTCGGCTTGGAACGAAGCAGTGAGCTGCGCCGGCAGCGCCTGGGCCCAGTTGGTGATCGACCCGGCCCCCAGGCAGATCACCAGGTCGCCGGGGCGCGCCAGTTTCTTCACCATGCGGGCCAAATCGGCCTCGTCGTCCAGCGGCGAGACCGCCCGATGACCGCGGGCGCGAAGCCCCTGCACCAGGGCATCCCGATCAACCCCGTCAATCGGGTCCTCGCCGGCGGCGAACACCGGCGCGACGATCACATGATCGGCTTCGTTGAAGCAGGAGCAGAAGTCCTCGAACAGCCCCAGCAGGCGGGTGTAGCGATGAGGCTGAACCACGGCGATGACCTTGTTGCCGGTCGCTTGGCGGGCCGCCTTGATCACCGCGGTGATCTCCACCGGATGGTGAGCATAGTCGTCGACCACGGTGATGCCGTTGCTTTCGCCGACCTTGGTAAAGCGCCGCTTAACCCCGCCGAATGCGGCGAATCCCTGCCGCAGGACCTCATCATCCAGGCCCATTTCCAGGCCCACGGCGATGGCGGCCAAGGCGTTTTGCACATTGTGTTGGCCTACCATGGGCAGGGCGCAGTCGGTGATGACCCGGGTTTCGCCATTGGGGCGATCGGTGATCACGACGTCAAACAGCGTGCCCTCCGGGTTTTGGCGCAGGTTTTCGCCGCGCACCTCCGCCTGGGGATTGAAGCCGTAGGTGATCAGACGCCGGTCTTCAATTCGGCCGATCAGCGCCTGGACCACCGGATGGTCGGTGCAGAGCACGGCAAAGCCATAGAAGGGGATGTTTTCCACGTAGGTTTCAAAGGCGTCATGCAGCGCCTCGACCGAGCCATAGTGATCCAGGTGCTCCGGGTCGATGTTGGTCACCACGGCGATGGTGGCGGGCAGCTTGACAAAGGTGCCGTCGCTTTCGTCGGCCTCCACAATCATCCACTCGCCGCCGCCCAGCCGGGCATTGGTGCCATAGGCATTGATGATGCCGCCGTTGATCACGGTGGGATCCAGTTGCGCATGGTCGAGCAGCGCGGCGATCAGCGAGGTGGTGGTGGTCTTGCCGTGGGTGCCGCCCACCGCGATGGACCACTTCAGGCGCATCAGCTCGGCCAGCATTTCGGCGCGCCGCACCACGGGAATCAGTTGCAGGCGGGCGGCCAAGACCTCCGGATTGTCCGGCTTGACGGCGGAGGAAATCACCACCACCGCGGCATTGTCCACATGCGCGCCGGCATGCCCGACCTTGATCTCGATGCCCAGCCGGCGCAGCCGCGTCACATTGGCGTTCGCGTTGAGGTCGGAGCCTTGCACCTGATAGCCCAAGTTATGCAGCACCTCGGCGATGCCGGACATGCCGATGCCGCCGATTCCGACAAAGTGGAGGATGCCAAGGTCGAGGGGCAGGGCTCTCATGCGGCGGCCTCCTGGTCGGGGTTGCGGCGATTGGGGTGGCGGTCGCTTGGGCCGTTGCTCGGTTGGACGCCGCAGACCAGATCGGCCAGTCGTTCGGCGGCCTGGGGTTGGGCGAAGGCGCGCGCGCAGGCCGCGGCCCTGACCAGGGTCTCGGGGTGGTTGAGCAACTCGTTCAGGCGGTCGGCCAGACTTGCAGGGGTGAGCGTCGCCTGGGGCATGAGCCAGCCGCCGCCGGCCTCGGAAAAGGCCCGCGCATTGCCGGACTGATGGTCATCGGTGGCATGGGGGTAGGGCACCAGAATGGCCGGCCGTCCGGCCGCCGCCAGTTCGGCGATGGTCGAAGCGCCCGCGCGGCAGATCAGCAGGTGCGCCTGGGACAGGCGCTGGGGCATGTCGTCGAAGAAGGATTGCAACCGATGGGCCACGCCGCCGCTGTCGTACAGCGCCGCCAGCCGCGCCGCGTCGCCGCCGCGCACCTGTTGGCAGACGCGCAGGCGCCGGCGCAGGGCGGGCGGAAGCTGGGTGATGGCGGCGGGCAGCAGGTCATTGAACACCGCCGCCCCCTGGCTGCCGCCGGTGATCAGCAACTGCAGGGGTCCGCTGGCGTCAACGGCGGGATAGGGACTTGCCGCCAGCGCCGCGATTTCGGCGCGCACCGGATTGCCGGTGACCTGGACCTTGGCCGCCTCGAGCGGGCGCAGGCCGGCCACCTGGGCAAAGGAGGTCGCCAGGGCGCTGGCCTTGCCGATCACCAGACGGTTGGCCCGTCCGACCACTTGATTTTGTTCGTGCAGCAGGGTGCGGCGGCCTTGATGGACGGCCGCCAGTGTGGTGGGCAGGGCGGCGTAACCGCCAAATCCAACCACCGCCTGGGGCCGAAGCCGGGACAGCAGACGGCGGGACTGCAGATAACCCAGGCCCAGCAGCAGCGCGGAGCGCGCCTTGCGAAGCGGGCTGCCGCCGGCCACCCCCGCGCCGGAGATCCGGTAGGTTGTCACCTCGGGCAGTTCCGCGCCGAACCCGGTGCCGCGCTGGTCGGTCGCCAAGACCACCTGAAACCCGCGGGCGCGCAGCACCCGCGCCAGGGCCAGCGCCGGGAAGAGATGCCCGCCGGTGCCTCCGGCGGCCAGCACCACCGGCCCGTCGCCGGGGGTCAGGCGTGATGAAGGAGAATGCGGGGTCATTCTTCCCCCGATCCGACCCTTACGCGGGTCAGCGCCAGCACCATGCCCATGCCCAGCGCCAGGGCGATCAGGGAGGAACCGCCAAAGCTGAGGAACGGCAAGGTCATGCCTTTGGTGGGGATGAGTTGCAGCGACGAGGCCATATTGATGAAAGCCTGCAAGCCGAATTGCGTCAGCAAGCCGGTGGCCGCCAGCAGCACGAACAGGTTGGTTTCGTTCATCAAGCGAGTGAAGCCGCGCAACACCACCAAAGCGAAAATCGACACGATGATCAGACTGGCGATCATCCCCAGTTCCTCGCCCGCCACGGCAAAGATGAAGTCCGAATGGGCGTCGGGCAGGACCTCCTTGACCCGGCCTTCGCCGGGGCCCCGTCCGAACAGCCCGCCCTTCATGAAGGCCTCAAGCGAGCGCTGGATTTGATATTGGTCGCCGGCCGCCGGATCCAGGAAGGCGTCGATGCGCTTGGCGACGTGGGGCAGCAGAAAATAGGTTCCGACCAGACCGGACACACCCAGCAGCATCAGGCCGATCACCAGCGCCAAGGGCAGTCCGGCGAGGAAGAATTGAACGCCGAAAATCGCGCTGATCACCACGGTTTGGCCCAGATCGGGCTGCAGCAGCAGCAGGGTCACCATCAGCAGCCACAGCAGGCAGGCGAAAATGGTGCCGGGGAAGGATTCTTGTTCCTTTCCCGCCGCGAACATCCAGGCGGCCACCACGGCGAACAGCGGCTTGGCGAATTCGGAAGGTTGAAGCGAAAAGCCGAGGAAGTTGATCCAGCGGGTCGAGCCCTTGATTTCCGTGCCGATGACCAGGGTCGCGATCAGCAGAACCACGGTGCCGAGGAAGCCGACCGCCGCCAGGCGTCGGATCCAACGCGGTGATAGCAGCGAGGCGGCAATCATCAGGGCCGCGGCCGGGGGCAGCAAAATCAACTGCCGCGCGGTCAGCGAGAAGGATCCCAGGCCGATCCGTTCGGACACCGCCGGGGAGGCCGTCGCGATGAGAAAGGCGCCGAGGACCATCAGCGCGAACAGCGCGGTCAGCGTGACCCGGTCGACGGTCCACCACCAGCGGCCCAGCACCGAGGTGTCATTGCGTGAAAGGGCCAAGCTCATGAGCGATCTCCCAGACCCAGCAGCGCGGCTTCTTCCGGCGCGCCCCGGTCCCCCGGCAGCGCCGATACCGCCTTTTTGAACAGGTTCCCGCGTTCCTCGAACGACTTGAATTGATCGAAGGACGCGCAGGCCGGCGATAGCAAAACCGTCAAGGGCTGACCGCTTTGGTCATTGCGCACGGCCACGGCCGCATGGGCCAGCGCGGTTGCCAGGTCGCCACAGTTGCGGGTCTTCGCCTTGCCGGCCAGGGCGGCGGCGAAGGCGTCTTGCGCCTCGCCGATCAGGAAGACCTCCGCCACCCGGTCCAAATGCGCGAACAGCGGATCCAAACCGCCTTCCTTGGCCCGCCCGCCGGCGATCCAGTAGCTGCGCGGATAGCTGGACAGGGCCTTGGCGGCGGCTTCCGGGTTGGTGGCCTTGGAATCGTTGACGTAGGCGACCGCATCGATGATCGCCACCAGTTCCTGCCGGTGGGGCAGACCCGGGAAGCTGCGCAGGCAGGCGGCGATGATTGGCGGGTCCAGTTGGCAGCAGCGGCAGGTCGCATAGGCCGCGGCGGCGTTTTGCCAGTTGTGGGCGCCGGGCAGGCTGGGAATCTGCTTCAGGTCCAAGACCGGCTGGCGCTGGCCGTCCAGGTCGTCGATCAAGACGCCGTCGCGCACGAACACGCCGCCGGGGGTCTCCCGACTTCCGGAAATCGGAATAACCCGCTGGTCGCCGGTTTTCTTCAGCTCCTGATAGAGATCGCGACAGCTTTGATCGTCCTGGCCGATGATGGCGACCCGCGGATTGCTTTGCCGCCGAAAGATGGTTTTCTTGGCGGCGACATAGCCGGCAAAGCCGCCGTGGCGGTCCAGGTGGTCCGGGGTGATGTTCAACAGCACGGCGACGTTGTGGGTGATGCAGTGGGTCAGCTCCAGCTGATAGCTGGACAGCTCCAGCACATGGTAGCCGTCGGCGCCAACCGGATCGAACGACGCCACCGGGCGGCCCAGGTTGCCTCCGGTTTCGGCGCGGCGGCCGGAAAGGTCGAGGATATGGCCGACCAGCGCGGTGGTGGTGGACTTGCCGTTGGTGCCGGTGATGCCGATGAACTGGGCGTCCGGGTCGGCGCGACCCAGCAGTTCAATGTCGCTGATGATCTCCACGCCGTGCTCGCGGGCCAGATCGACCACCGGATGGGGCAGTGGGAAGCTGTGCGGAATGCCCGGGCTCAACACCAGGGAAACCGGCTGCAGCCAATCGGCCTGCACCAGGTCGACCACCGGGATTTCGGCTTCTTCGGCGGCGGCGCGCACGGCGGCGTCGTCGTCCCAGGCCCAGACCTGCGCGCCGGCGGCGACAAGCGCCCGAGCCGCGGCCAAGCCGGACTTGCCCAGTCCCAGCACCGCGACCCGATGGCCATTGAAGAAGGAGAGATCGATCAAGGCTTTGGCTTCCTAGCGCAGCTTCAAGGTGGCGAGTCCGGCAAGCGCCAAAATCACCGCGATAATCCAGAAACGAATAACGATGGTGGGTTCGGCCCAGCCTTTTTTCTCGTAGTGATGGTGCAGCGGGGCCATGCGAAAGACCCGCTTGCCGGTGAGCTTGAACGAGGCCACCTGAACGATCACCGACACGGTCTCCAGCACGAAAAGGCCGCCGATGATGGCCAGCACCAATTCATGCTTGGTGATGACGGCGACACAGCCCAGCGCGCCGCCACAGGACAGCGATCCGGTGTCGCCCATGAACACCATGGCCGGCGGCGCGTTGAACCAGAGGAACCCCAGGCCGGCGCCGACCAGGGCGCCGGTGAAAACCGCCAGTTCTCCGGTCCCGGGCACATACTGAATCTGCAGATAGTTGGCGAAGATGGTATTGCCCACCAGGTAGGCGATCAGACCGAAGCAGGCGGCGGCGATCATCACCGGCACGATGGCCAGGCCGTCCAGGCCGTCGGTCAGGTTCACCGCGTTGGAGGCTCCGATCATCACCACCAGCGACACCGCGACGAAGAACCAGCCCAGCTGCAGCAGGAAGTCTTTGAGGAACGGCACGGCCAGGCCCATTTCCAGCTCCGGCGGGCTTACCCGGATGATGGCCAGCGTGGCGGTCAGCGCGATCAGCGCCTGGCCCAGCAGTTTTAGCCTGCCGGAAATGCCTTTGTGGCTGCGGCGGGTCAGCTTCATGTAGTCGTCGAAGAAACCCAGCAGCCCGAAGCCGATGGTGACCACCAGGGTGATCCAGATGTAGGGGTTGGACAGATCCGCCCACAGCAGTGTGGAGGTGGTTAGGGCCAGCAGAATCAGGACGCCGCCCATGGTCGGCGTGCCTTTTTTGGTCAGAAGGTGACTTTCCGGACCGTCTTCGCGAATGGGCTGCCCTTCCGCCTGCTTGGACTTCAGCCAGGCGATCACCGGCGGACCCAGAACAAAGGTGATCAGCAGCGCGGTCATGATCGCCCCGCCGGTGCGGAAGGTCAGATAGCGGAACAGGTTGAGAAAGGTGTAGTCGTCGGCGAGGGGAACGAGGAAGTTGTACAGCATGCCTAGGCCTCCCCAATTCGGCGATGGGTTTCAGCGCTGCCGCTGTCGTCGGCGGCGCTGCCGAGCGCCGTCAAGGCGGTCACCACGCGGGCCATTTGGCTGCCAAGCGATCCCTTGACCAGAACGATGTCGCCCGGTCGCAATAGGGTAACGGCGGCCTCGGCCAGCGCCTGGGAGTCGGCAAAATGATGGCCGCGCAGCGCGGCGGGGAGTTGCCGGTCGAGGTCGGTCATCGCCGCGCCACAGGTCAGCGCCAGCTCCACGCCGGCCTGGACGATGGGGTCCTTCAACGCGGCGTGGTGGCGCGGCGTTTCCTCGCCCAGCTCCAACATTTCGCCCAGCAGGACGACCCGGCGGCCGCCGGCCTGCGGGGTCATGCCGGCCAGCACCTTCAGGCCGGCGCGCAGCGACAGCGGGTTGGCGTTGTAGCTGTCGTCGATGATCCGGATGTCGCCGCCCGGGCGGCCCTGACGCGCCGGCAAGGTGACGGTGATCTGCGCGCCGCGCCCTTTGCCGGCCTTAAGATTGTCGAAGGCTCGGGCGGCCGTCTCCACGTTGGCGCCGGCCGCGCGAACGGCGGCCAGCACGCCCAGGGAGTTGAGCACCCAATGTTCCCCCGGCACCGGCAGCCGGTAGCGCAGGGTCTCGCCGAACAGCTCCAGCGTGACCCGGCTTGTCTGGCTGCCGCAGTCGGCCTTGATCAGCCGCAGGTCGGCCTCGGGATGGCGGCCAAAGGTGATCAGGTAGCGCACCCCCAGGCGATTGGCGGTGGCGGCCAGTCGGTCATACTGGCGGTCGTCGCGCGGCAGGACGGCGGCGCCCTGGTCGTTCAAGCCTTCGAAGATCTCCGCCTTGGCGTCGGCGATGCGTGTCGGCGAGGTGAAAAAGGCCAAGTGAGCCAAGCCGATGTTGGTGATCAGCGCCACGTCCGGCAACACCATCTGGGTCAGCTCGCTCAACTCGCCGGCATGGTTCATGCCCATTTCGAAGATGCCAAAGGCGGCGTCGCGCGGCAGGCGCGCCAGCGACAGCGGCACGCCCCAATGGTTGTTGAAGCTGGCGGCATTGGCTTCGGTCTTGCCTTGCGCCGAAAGGGCGCAGCGCAGGGCTTCCTTGCTGCCGGTCTTGCCCGCCGATCCGGTGATGCCGAGGATGCGGGCGCTGCTGCGCCGCCGGGCCGCGCGCCCCAGGTCCTGTAAACCTCGCAGGCTGTCCTTGACCCGCACCAGGCGGGCGCCGTCGTCCAGCCCTTCCGGGCGGCGCTGAACCAGCGCGGCAACGGCGCCGCGCCGAAGCGCCTCATCGACGAACCGGTGGCCGTCGAAGTTCGGGCCCTTGATGGCGACAAACAGGTCGCCCGGCTGAACCGTGCGGCTGTCGATGGTGACGCCGCTGGCCCGCCAGCCGCCGGGTCCCTGACCATCGGTGGCGGCGAGAACTTCGGACGCGGTCCAGAGCGCGGGCAGGGGAAGCGGCGCCGTCATCGCGGCTCCCCCTCGGGGTGATCCTTGGCGGCCTTCGCCGCCAGGTTGTCCGCTGGGTCGTCCGCCGCGTCGGCTACCGTATCATCCGCCTTTGTACCTGCTGTGGCGGCGCGCAGCTTGGAAAGAATGGTCCGGGCAACGACGCGATCGTCAAACGGCAGAACCTTCCCCTGGACGGTCTGACCCGTCTCGTGGCCCTTGCCGGCGATCACAAGCGTGTCCCCCGGACCTAGTCTGGCGATCGCCGTCGCAATCGCCTGGTGTCGGTCGCCGATTTCCTCGGCGGAAGGCGCAGCGGCGCGGATGGCGGCGCGGATGGTCGCCGGGTCCTCGCTGCGCGGATTGTCGTCGGTGATGATCGCCTGATCCGCCAGGCGCTCGCAGGCTTGGCCCATCATCGGGCGCTTGCCCGGGTCCCGGTCGCCACCGGCGCCATATACCACCAAAAGTTGGTTTTCCGTGTGCGGCCGAAGCGCCGTCAAAATGACTTCCAGCGAGGCCGGCGTGTGGGAATAGTCGACATAGACATGGCCGCCGCCGGGGGTGGTTCCCACCAGTTCCGCCCGACCCGGGACGCCGGTAAGTTGGGGCAGCAGGGCAAGCAGTTCCGCCGGGTCCAGGCTGCTGTCCGCCAGCACCAGTCCCAGCGCGGCGAGCACATTGAAGGCCTGGAAGGATCCGGCCAGCGACAAGGCCACCGTCGCCCTGACGCCTAAGACCTCCAGGGTAAGCTCCAGACGGCCGGCCGCGGGAACCGCTTTCACCAGCTTGAGATCCTGACCGGCAAAGCCGTAGGAAAGGACCTGTTGGTTCCGGGCCCGGCAGCGCGACAGCAGCTGATCGAATTCCGGGGCGTCGGCATTGAGCACCGCCGTGCCGCCTTCGGGAAGCAGGCGGGTGAAGAGGATTGTCTTGGCCGCCAGATAGCCAGCCATGTCGCCGTGATAGTCCAAGTGGTCGCGGCTGAGATTGGTGAAGGCGGCGGCCGTTACCCGGACCGCGTCCAGGCGGGCTTGATCCAGCCCGTGGCTGGAGGCCTCCAGCGCCAGGTGGTCGTAGCCGGCGGCGGCCACCTCGGCCAGGCAGCGCATCAGTTCCACCGGGTCCGGGGTGGTCAGACCTTGGGGCGCGCCCGGCAGCGCCGGCTGCAGGCCCAGGGTCCCCAGGCTGGCGGCTTGTCGTCCCAACAGCGTCCAGAGCTGGCGGGTGAAGGAAACCACCGAGGTCTTGCCGTTGGTGCCGGTAACGGCGGCGATCTGCCGGGGCTGGCGCTTGTAGTAGCGCGCGGCCATCGCCGCCAGGCGGTGGCGCGGGTCGGCGTCGCAGATCAGCAGGACCGGCCGGTCATAGGTCTTCAACCGGGTGCCTTCCGGCGCCAAGATGGCAATTGCCCCCTTGTCGACGGCCTGGTCGATGTAGGTGCGCCCATCGGCT
Organism: uncultured Rhodovibrionaceae bacterium; assembly: GCA_963976695.1. Taxonomy (GTDB): domain Bacteria; phylum Pseudomonadota; class Alphaproteobacteria; order Kiloniellales; family DSM-21159; genus CAXBMB01. Next base: position 2,652 of record CAXBMB010000055.1, on the reverse strand, counting down.
TGGCGGCCAGGCAGGGCGGCAAAGAGATAGCCTGGATTGACCTGACGGCTGTCCGCCGTCAATCCCGTGATCTCAAAATTTTCCGCCGCTGCGCTCATGGCGCGTCCTTTCAACAACTCATTCAGCCGCACCGACTTCATTCCGCCTTCATTCCGCCGCACCGACCGGTCCACTCATCTTCGCCTTGATCAACAGGCTTTCGGATTTGTCCTCTTCCTCGCTCACCGGTTTGATGCCCAAAAGTGGCGCCATGCGGGCCACGGTACGACTAATTACAGGCGCGGCCACCCAGCCCGCCGTGGCGAATCCGAAGGTGCGCTTGATGCCCTTGGGCTCGTCAACCATGGCCAGAACCACATAGCGCGGGTCGTTCATCGGGAAGGCGGCGGCAAAGGTGGCCATGCGCTTTTTGTCGGAATAGCCGCCGTCGGGGCCGAGCTTGTCAGCGGTCCCGGTCTTGCCGCCCACCAGGTAGCCTTCGGCCTTGGCGAAACGGCCGGTGCCGCGGGCCACCACCAGGCGCATCAACCAGCGCATCTGTTCTGACGTCTTGGCGCTAAAGACGCGTTTGCGCGGCACGATTTCCCCCTCCGCCCGCTTCAGCAGGGTCACCGGCGGCAGCTCGCCGCCATTGACCACGGCGGCGACGGCCCGCGCCGTCTGCATCGGGGAGACGGCGATGCCATGTCCGTAGGCGGCGGTCATCGTGCTGATCGGCCGCCAGGGTGTCGGCAGCATGGGCTGGCCGACTTCCGGCAACTCCAGGGAGATCGCGCGCAACAGGCCCAAGTCGCCAAAATAGCGCTTCAGCGTATCGGTGCCGCTGTCCACGGCCATGCGCACCGTGCCGATATTGGAGGAGTACATGAAAATTTCCGGCACCGAGAGCCAGCGCTTCTTGGGCTTGTAGTCGCTGATGGTGAAGCGGCCCACCCGAATCGGGTCGGAGGTGTCGTAGCCGCTGTTGATGGTGACCGAGTTGCTGTCGAGCGCCAGGGCGGTGGTGAAGATCTTGAACACCGAACCCATTTCGTAGACGCCCAGGGTGGCGCGATTGAAGCGGGCCTCGGCCGAAGCCTCGCCCGGGCGTCCCGGATTAAAGGTCGGCAGCGACACCAAGGCCAGCACTTCGCCGCTGTAGGCGTCCAGCACCACGCCGGCCGCGCCGATGCCCTGAAATTCCTCCATGGTGGCGGAAAGCTCGTCGGCGAGGATGTACTGCACCCGCAGGTCCAGCGACAGACGAACGGGCTGGTCCGATCCGCGGAGCAGATCGTCAAACGCCATCTCCATGCCGGCGATGCCCTTGTTGTCGATGCTGGTGTAGCCGACGGCATGGCTGGCCAGTGCGCCATAGGGGTAGAAGCGGCGATTTTCGCGCTGGAAGTTGAGGCCGGGAATGCCCAGTCCGTTGACCGCGGCGGTTTCGCGCGGGGTGATGTTGCGTTTCAGCCAAACGAAAGCCCGGTCGGCGGTCAGCTTGGCGCGCAACTCGGCGACGCTGATATCCTTCAAAATCGCCGCCAACCGCTCCGCGGCGAGCTGCGGGTCGCGGATTTGCCGGGGATTGGCATAGAGCGAATTAGTCGGCAAGGTGGTGGCGAGAACCTGCCCGTTGCGATCCAGGATGTCGGCCCGCACCGGTTTGGCCTGATGGCTGGCTTTCGCGCTGGCGCTGGCCTGGCGGTCCGGCCCCTGGTCGGTAAAGTAGACCAATCCCACCAGGCGCGCGCCGACCAGCAGGAAGGCCAGCGAGAAGACCGCAGCGGCCACCAGCAAACGGTTGCGTCCAACCTCCAGCGCCGCTTTCTTGTGGCCTTCCATTTCCACCACCCAGGTGCGCGGACCACCCAGATCCAGGCCGCAGGGGACCGCCGGGCGGATGTCGTCGCTGGGTTGTTTTTTGCGGCGCCAGATCATTGCTCGGCTCCCGAGGAAACGGGGATCAGGGTCAGGCGTGGCAGGGCGCTATCCAGCGGCGGCAGCGGCCGGCCGGTAACCGGATTGAGGCGCTGTCTGGTGCCGCCCCGGCTGTTGTTAGCCTGGACAACGGCGCGGTTGGCGGCGTCATCGGGCTGGGCGACAGGCGGCGGGACCTTGTTGGCGGCCTTGGCCTTGGTCTTGGTTGGCGTCTTGGTCGCGGCGTGAACCGCCGAGCCGCCGGTCGCGGCGGGGGCCGCGGCGGCGATCTGGGTCGTGGCGCTTCGCTCGTCTTGGCGCAGCGGCGCCTTGACGAGGAAACCCGCCGGGGTGGCCGGCCGCTCCGCGGGCAGCGGAAGCTGATCGGCTTGCCGCCGCAGTGAGGTCAGGCGGGTGCCCTCGAAACCCAGATCCTCCGGCTTGTTCGGCAACTGATCGGTTTCGAAAATCTGTCCCGCCTCGAGGGGAGTCAACGACAGGTAGCGTTGCGACAGCTCGGCGATGCGCGACGGTCGGTTGAGATAGCTCCACTCGGCGGACAGCACCTGCAAAGCTTCCCTGTCCTGATCGATCTGGCGTTCGACCCGCAGCAGTTCGTCTTCCATTTCCTGCACTTCGTAACTGACCTGGAACAGCACGACGGCGGCGATGGTGAGCGCAATCAACCAAAGAGGGGTAAACCAACGAAGCATCAGGTGTCTCCTTCCCCGGTTTGCGCGGTGGTTTGCGCGG
>CAXBMB010000054.1:0-25043 GCA_963976695.1 uncultured Rhodovibrionaceae bacterium | reverse complement strand
CCGCCGAGTAGCACCGCGCCAAAGGTTGCCCGCCGCTGCCGGCAGAACCCCGGCGGGGCGGGCGACAAAACCAGCGCCGGTTGGAAAGGCCGTGGTTTGACCAAGGCGGCCGCGGAATCGCGGGGCGCGCCGGAACAGCCGATGGGACACAAAATAATGACCGAGCAACGCGGCGCCAAGCGCTCTATCGTCTCCTCCTCCCATCTTGTCAGCGCGAAGGCGGCGGCGCTCAGCGAGTTCGAGTATGGGCTGGTGGTGGCGGAGAACGCTTTTTCCCGCTGGATCGTGCGCTGCATGGCGGCGGCCGGCTATCCAGACTTGGCGGCGCTGGACATTCAGGTGCTGCATCAGGTCAACCACCGGGATCGGGCCAAGAAGCTGGCGGATCTCTGTTTTCTGCTGAATGTGGAAGACACCCATACCGTCAACTACGCCCTGAAGAAGCTGCTGCGCATCGGGTTGATCGAAGGCCAAAAGCAAGGCAAGGAGATGCACTACAGTCCGACAGCGGCGGGACAGCAGGCCTGCGCGAAGTACCGCGAAGCCCGGGAGGACTGTCTGGTGGAGGCCTTTGGCTCCATGGCCGGCGGCGACCGGGACGGCTTGAACCGGCAGGTCAGCGATGCCGCCCGGTTGCTGCGCGCCCTGTCCGGCCTTTATGACCAGGCGGCGCGCGCCGCCTCGTCGCTGTAGCGTCGCCGCCGCGCCGCCTGGTGGCGGCACCGCCGGCCCGATCCGGCTTTTGACCTGAGGTTGCGATGCGGGCAGCCATGCTAAAATCGATCTTGTCGGGCTTTTCCACGCTGGCGATTATGGCCGCTCCGTTAACCGGATACATCGCTTCTACTTGTGGTCTGGCGAGTTGGTGAAGACCGGCGCCGGACCTGGATCGGGACTGCGCGCCATGACGCTGGAAAGCTGGCTTCTTTTTATTTCGACGGCGGTCTTCCTGAGCTACGCGCCGGGGGCCAACAACCTGATGGCCATGACCAATGGCCTGCGGTATGGGGTCGGCCCCACCATTTCGGCCGGCCTGGGTCGAATGGTGGCCTTCGCGCTGATGATCGCCATCACCGCCCTGGGGCTCGGCGCATTGCTGGCGGCATCGGAACTGGCCTTCCAGGTCATCAAGTGGGCCGGTGCGGCCTACCTGCTGTTCCTCGGCTTTCAGATCTGGCGCGGGCCGCGCATTGGCCTGCCGGAAACCCCGAGCCGGGTGGAAAATTCGACCCCGCAAGCCCAGACTGGACCCCAGAGTTCGCCCCTGACTTCGCCCCCGAGTCGGCTCCTGTGGCAACCCCAGGCCTATCGCCTCTGGACCCTGACCAAGCGGGAATTTCTGGTGGCGATCGGCAACCCGAAAGCCATTCTGATCTTCACCGCCTTTTTCCCGCAGTTTCTCGATCCGGCCCGCCCCCAATTTGCGCAATTCGCCATCATGGGCCTGACCTTCCTGGCGATCGAGTTTGTCGCCCTGGCCTGCTATGGGGTGTTGGGCAAGAGCTTGGCCCGCTTGCGGCTGTCGCCGGGGTCGCGTCTGATGAACCGGCTGTCCGGCGGGATCATGATGGGGGCCGGGGCGTTGTTGGCCGTGGCCCGCCGCGCCTAGGGCGCGGATCGGATCGGCGGGAAACACGCCGCGGTCCCGTTTCATCCGTGACCGGCGCCTGTTCGCCGCCGATCGCCGACTGGCGCGAGTTCCGCCGCCGGCTATTTTTTTGCGGGCTTTTGCTGGTCATTTTTGCCAGACTTTTTTATCTCTGATTGTTTGGAGGCCCGTTTTGGCGCGTCATCTTTCGGTTAATACGTCCTGTCTTGCGGTGGTGCTGCTGCGGCAGACCCGCGCCAGCTACTTTGAGACCCTGCTGCTCAAGCGCGCCAAACCGCCCTGCCAGGGACATTGGTTCTATGTGACCGGCCGGATCGAGGCGGCGGAAACGGCGCGCGCGGCCGCCCTGCGCGAGGTGCGCGAAGAAACCGGCCTGGTTCCCAGCCGTCTCTATTCCGCCAACTGCACGGTGCAGTTCTATGCCCCGCCGGTGATGGACGGGGACCTGCTACGGGGCGGCGACTGCCTGATGATCATGCCGGCCTTTGTCGCCTATGTCGCGCCGGAGGCGGAGCCCGATAGCGCGATCTTGGCCGGCCCCGAGGCCGAAAACGAGGACATGGAGTGGGTGGCGCTGGAATTGGCCATCGATACGGTGCGCCTGCCCGGCCAGCGGCGCTTGCTGAAGCTGGTGCTGGAAGAGTTTGTCCAGCGCCTGCCGGATCGGGACCTGCTGCTGTTCAAGGCCGATTGAAGGCGTGGCGCCGGTGTCCGTGCGACGGCGGCGCCGCCGCGCCGCGCTTACCCCGCTTCCAGACTGGCCAGGACCTGTTCGGCCAGCGCCAGCGAGGCGGTCAGCCCCGGACTTTCGATGCCGAACAAGTTCACCAGGCCCGGGACCCGGTGAACCGCCGGGCCATCGATGCGAAAATCTTCGGCCGCGCCGGTCGGCGATTGAAGCTTGGGGCGGATGCCGGAATAGCCCGGCAGGATGGCGCCGTCCTTCAAGGCCGGCCAGTAGCGGCGCACCGCCGCATAGAAGCCGTCCGCCCGCTGGGGATCGACATCATAGTCGTCCGGACTCTCGACCCATTCCACATCCGGGCCAAAGCGGGCCTGACCGCCCATGTCCACGGTGACATGAACCCCGAGGCCGGCGGCTTCGGGCACCGGATAAATCGGTCCGTTGAACGGCGAGACCCCTTGCAGGGTGAAGTAGTTGCCCTTGGCATAGTAGTATCGGGGCAGGTGATCGGCCGGAAAATGCGCCAGCTTTCCCGCCAGCCCGGCGGCGAAAAGTCCGGCGGCGTTGACCAGTTCGCTTGCCTTCAGGGTCATGGGGTGTGCGCCGCCAACTTCCAGCCGGATGCCGTCGTTTTCCACCGCCCCGGCTTCCACGGGGGTGTGAAGCGCCAGCATGGCGCCGTGCGCTTCGGCGTCGCCAAGATAGGCCAGCATCAACGAATGGGTGTCCACCAGCCCGGTGGAGGGCGAATGCAGCGCGCCGACAACCGAAATGGCCGGCTCCGCCCGGGCGATTTCCGCCTGGGTCAGCCAGCGCAGATCCTCGACGCCGTTGGCGGCGGCCTTGACCTGGATGTCCGCCAGCGTGGTCAACTGTTCCTCGCTGGTGGCGACGATCAGCTTGCCGCTGCGCCGGTGGGGCACGCCGTGGCTGTCGCAGTAGGCGTAGAGCTGCTGCTTGCCGGCGACGCAGGTCCGCGCCTTGAGGCTCCCCGTGGGATAATAGATGCCGGCATGGATGATCTCCGAATTGCGCGAGGAGGTGCCCGTGCCGATGGCCTCCGCGCTCTCCAGAATGATCACCTCGCGTCCGCTCATGGCCAGGGCGCGCGCCACCGCCAGCCCCACCACCCCGGCGCCGACCACAACGGTTTGAACGGTCTCGATCATATGACTTCCTCGTGCCGGCCGCGGGTGTGCAGGTCGTCGCCCCAGATCGGTCGAAATGGAATCACTCGGTGATCCCGTTTAGGCCGTGACGCCGCCGCTGATCCGTCTGTTAGTGGGTGCTTGGCGACTGAGGCGACGCGCCAGGCGCTTCTTTCTCAGTCCGCCACACTCTAAAAAATCGCCGGGCAGTTGGAAAGCCCGGAAAGCGGCGGAGCGGCGCCGTGTTGTCGATCCCGGGTTCCTGTCGGGTCGGTCTCGGGTTGGATTAGTGGTATTACCAATTGTCTGTGCGGCAGGCGGCGTATAGGCTGAACGCAAAATCGACGGCCCGGCGCAGCGGTCGGGGCCAGACAAGGAAGGACATGAGAAATGGGCAGCGTGACGCTTAACCACGGCATTGGCGACAACTCCGGCTTGGCGCCCGATTTGCTGACCGCCTTGGCGGAAATTCTGGATGACCGGTTGAGCACGGCGGGCGCGGTTCGCGAGCACCACGGCAAGGGGCCGACTTTTCATGCCGGCCACCCGCCCGATGCGGTTGCTTTTGCGCGCTCGACAGCGGAGGTGGCCGAACTGGTCAAGCTCTGCGCCCACTATGACACTCCGGTTATCGCCTATGGCACCGGCACGGCGCTGGAAGGCCACACAGCGGCCCTCAGGGGCGGGCTTTGCATCGATCTTTCCCGGATGGATGAGGTCATCGAGGTCAATCGGGAAGATCTGGACTGTCGGGTGCAGGCCGGGGTGACCCGCGAGGCGCTCAACAGCTATCTGCGCGACAGCGGGCTGTTCTTTCCGATTGATCCCGGCGCCAACGCGTCGCTGGGCGGCATGACCGCCACCCGGGCCAGCGGCACCAACGCGGTGCGCTACGGCACCATGAAGGAAAACGTGCTGGGCTTGACCGTGGTAACCGCCGATGGCCGGATCATCAAAACCGGCGGGCGGGCGCGTAAATCCGCCGCCGGCTACGACCTGACTCGGCTGTTCGTCGGCTCCGAGGGCACGCTGGGCGTGATCACCGAGATTCAACTACGGCTCTACGGCATTCCCGAGGCCATGTCGGCGGCGGTCTGCAGCTTCCAGAATCTGGAAGGCGCGGTGAATTCGGTCATTATGACCATTCAGTCCGGCATTCCGGTGGCGCGGATCGAACTGCTGGATGAACTTCAGATGAAGGCGATCAACCGGCATTCCAAGCTGGCCTATCCGGAAAAGCCGACGCTGTTCTACGAGTTCCACGGCACCCAGGCCGGGGTGCAGGAGCAGGCGGAGATGGCGGGCGCCATCGCCGAGGAATTCGGCGGCGCGGATTTCCAGTGGGCCACCCGCCAGGAAGACCGCAACAAGCTTTGGAAGGCGCGGCACGATGCCTACTGGGCGGCCAAGGAACTGCGGCCCGGCACGGAAGGCTGGTCGACCGATGTCTGCGTGCCGATTTCGCGGCTCGCCGACTGCCTGCTGGAAACCCGCAAGGATGTGGATGAGGCCGGAATCATCGCGCCGATGGTCGGCCATGTCGGCGACGGCAACTTCCATATGCTGTTTCTGCTGGATATGGACAATCCCAGTGAACTGGCCCAAGCCAAGGCGCTGAATGAGCGCCTGATGCTGCGGGCGATCTCCATGGGCGGGACCTGCACCGGCGAGCATGGGGTCGGCAGCGGCAAGATCGCTTATCTGCAGGCCGAACACGGCGAGGCGGTCAGCGTCATGCGCACGCTCAAGAAGGCGCTGGACCCGCAAAATATCATGAACCCGGGCAAGATTTTCAGCGACTAGCGTCGGATCGGCTTGCATCGTCTTACTTGGCGATCCGCTTTAAGCCGTCAATCCGCTGCCGACCACAGCCGCTACAAGCTTGTTGTTGTTGCTGTTGTTCGTTCCGGCGGTGGGTCGTTTGTTTACAAGTGTAGTTGAGATCGTCGCTTTATTGTTGTTATTTGATATGGGTCAAATACGTTACAGGACAGTCTTCGCTAGTATCGCCTGCCACTATTCCTGAATGGTCGATTTGGGAATCTTTTTGGGGGATGGGTGATGTTCTCGCTGCTTGCAAATGCCAAAATTGGTATGCGAATTATGTTGGCTTTGACGCTGCCAACGATTGGATTGCTTATCTTTTCCGGGATCGCGCTGATCGATAAGCGCAATGTGGTTTCGGAAATGGACAGCCTGCAGCAGTTGGCAGAGTTGGCGCCAACGATCAGCGCCCTGGTCCATGAGCTGCAGAAGGAGCGGGGCACCTCGGCGGTGTTTATCGGGTCGAAGGGCGGCAAGTTTGTTGCCGAACTGCCCCAGCAATGGGCCCTGTCATCGAAGAAACATAACGCGCTGAACCGGGAGTTGAAGACTTTCGAGGGCGCGTCCTTCGGCAGCAAACTGGTCACCAAGATCACGGCGGCGACCGACGCTCTGAATGACATGGCGCGGGTTCGCAAAGGCGTCGAGGTGCAGTCGCTCACGGTTATGCAGATGGCCAGCTACTATACCTCGACCATCGCCAAGCTGTTGAGCATCACCGAAGAGATGGCGGTTGTCAGCACCGATGCCCGTGTCACCAAACTGATCACCGCCTACACCTCCCTGCTGCAGGCCAAGGAGCGCGCCGGTATCGAACGGGCCATGGGCGGCGCCGGCTTTGGCGCTGGAAAGTTCGCGCCGGAGATCTATCAAAAGTTCCTGCAACTGATCGCCATGCAGGACACCTTGCTGGCTGTCTTTGACGTTTACGCCACCCCGGAAGAACGGCGTTTCCTGGCCAAGACCCTTGCCGATCCCGTTGTCGCGGAAGTCGCGCGGATGCGTGGCGTCGCCATCGAAAGTCCGCGCAGCAACAGCCTGGAAGGGATCACCGGCCCCTACTGGTTTGGCACCATAACCAAGAAGATCGAACTGCTGAAGATCGCCGAGGACAAGGTTGCCCGCGACCTGGTCGGCATGACGCGGGCGACCCACGATCAAGCCAACACCGGCTTCCTGATTTTTCTGGCCGTGGCCTTGGGCCTGCTGCTGGTCACCTTTGTTTTGGTTACGGTGATCGTTCGCGGTATTACCCATCCGATCGAGGCCATGACCAGGGCCATGAGCGCGCTTGCCGGCGGCGATACGTCGATTAAAATCGACGGCGCGACCCGTGGCGATGAAATCGGCGGCATGGCGCGGGCGGTTGTGGTGTTCAAGGAGAACATGATCAAGGCCGATCGCCTGGCCAGCGAACAGGCCGCTGAAAACGCGGCCAAGGAACAGCGGCGCCTTGCCATTGAACAGATGGCGCAGCGCTTCGAAACCGATGTCAGCGCCATTTTACATGCCGTTCAATCGGCGTCCGGCACGATGAAGACCACCGCCGATGGCATGGCGACGACCGCCGAGGAAACTTCGCGTCGATCAACCGCGGTGGCGGCGGCGGCCGACGAGGCCTCGGTCAATGTTCAGACCGTTTCCGCGGCGGCCGAGGAGCTGTCCAATTCGATTAGCGAGATCAGCCGGCAGGTTCAGCAGTCCGCCGAGGTTGCCGGCTCGGCCGTGACCGACGCGCACCGCGCCGATGAAATGGTTCAGGGCCTGGCCACGGCGGCTCAAAAAATCGGCGAGGTGGTGGATCTGATCACCGACATTGCCGACAAGACCAACCTCCTGGCGCTGAACGCCACCATCGAGGCGGCGCGCGCCGGTGAAGCCGGGAAGGGCTTTGCGGTTGTTGCCTCCGAGGTGAAGATCCTGGCGACCCAAACCGCCAAGGCGACCGAGGAAATCGGCAACCAGATCGGCGGCATCCAGAGCGCGACCCAAGCGTCGGTCCAGGCCATTCAGGGTATTTCCCAGACCATCAGCGAGATCAATGAGATCTCGTCGGCGATCGCCGCCGCGGTCGAGGAGCAGGGCGCCGCCACCCAGGAGATTGCCCGCAATGTCGATCAGGCTTCGGCCGGAACCTCCGATGTCACGGTCAACATCACGTCGGTCAACAGCGCGGCGACCGAAACCGGCCAAACCGCGACCGAGGTGCTCGCCGCGGCGGACAACCTGAGCAAACAGTCGGAACAGCTCAGCGCCACCGTCACCCGCTTCCTGAAGGGGCTGAAGGCCGCCTGAGCCGGCCGACGACCCTCGCCCTTTCGCCCAGGCCCGCGACCGAAGCGTTGAGAAAAAAAGACAAGCCCCGCCGGATCGGCGGGGCTTGTTTGGTTGGCCGGTCCAGTTCCGGATTTCGCTTGTCGGCAACCTGGAAGGACGCGTCCGCGTGCCCCGCACCGGACATCGGGCGGGTCTCAGGTCGTTTCGGGGTCTTCCGAGCGCTGCCAGAGGGTGCCGGCGATCCAGCCCAGCGTGACCCAAAAAATCCCGCTGACCACAATCACGCTGGAGGCGAAGTGGGCGGCCAGCTCCGGCGGGGCGTTGCCGCCGATCTCGTTTGGCTGCGGCGCCCCGATGACATGGGGCAGCAGCAGCAGCAGCAGACCCAGGAGATGGCGCGGCAGCTGTTTGCCGAACACCAGCAGCCAAAGTCCCGCCGCCGTGGCGATCGCCGTGCCCACCCACCAGAGCTGGCGGCTGGCCAGGTCGGCGGACATTGCGCCGGGCGCTTCCGGCGGCAGCCCGAGCGAGGGGGACAGGGTGAAGACGGCAAAACCGGCCATTCCCCAAATGATCCCGCGTCGGCCGGTCAGTTTTTCCCCGGAAAACACGAAGGCGGCCACCAGCATGGAGGCAAAGCTTACCCCGGTGATCACGTTGGTCAGGGCGGTATAGAAGCTGCGCTCCAGTCCGTTTTCGGGTCCCCAGACCGTGCCCTCGGTCTCGTGGTTTTCTTCGGTGACGCGGTAGAAGCGGCCCTTGCCGTCGTCATAGCCAAGCACTGGGCTTGTCGTGACGGTCTGGTTCAGCCGGTCCGGATTCCAAAGCGCCTGTTGTTCCGCCGTTCCGGTCTCGTATTTCTCGGCGGCCAGAATCAGCGGGGTGGTGGTGAATTCTTGAATCACCGACAGCAGCAAGCCGGCCAGAATGCCGGCGGCCAGTGCCGTGGTGAAGATTCGTTTGAGCATGTTGGTCTCACTCTTGCAGCCCTGCCCGCCGCAACCCCGCAAGCGCCTTGCGTTGAAATTCGCAGGCCGAGGAGGCGCGGCTGCGCAGGAAACCCTATAACGCCATGCTCGGCCAAGCGCGGCCGCGCCGCAAGCGGCCATGCGCGCGCCAGCCCCCACCGAAACGGTGGGGAGCTCTCGTCACAAGCAGGTCCTTGCGGGGCGAGCGCGACGAAGCGGAGTGAGGCGCGGTCGTCGCAGACCGGGTTTTAGTGGCAGGGAAAGGCGTTCGAGTGGCGCATGTCGTGCGCGGCGTTATGGATCTCATTGGGCTGGGCAAAGCCAACGCCATAGAACATAAACACGCCAAAGGTCAGCGCGATGGTCGCCGCCAGAATAGCACTGGTGCGCGCTTTGTTATGCGCCAGCGAGTGAGATTGGGAAACTGTCGCGGTATTTGTCAGGGTCATTTTTAGCACTCCATAACCGAATACGCCCGTCGGTTTGGGCAAGTTTGTTGAAAATTGGTAGGTTTCCTGGCTTCCGGATCATTGTGGCGCGTCGCCTTCCCAGCCTTGCGAGCCAGTGGCTTATTACGCGCAACTCCCCGTTCACAGTTGCGGGCGCAGCTTCGGTTAAAGATTCCCTGATGGGTAAATCCCTCCGAATTCCCTATTAACCCCCAGAGTTTCAACCCTTCAAAGGGGGGCCAACTGCCTATATAAATAGGCCCGCCGAGCATAGGCTTTTTCGATCCGCGAGTTCAAGTTCTCAGTTGCCGCGCGGTCAAAAAAGGCAGCGTGGCCGGCTTTCAGGTCGCTGCTTGATGCAGGGCAAGTTTGCGCGTGAAGTCGAGGATGCGCTGTCCGGCTTCGTCGATCACCGCGTCGGGGACGCCCAGATTGACGCGCAGATGACCGGCCGTCGAGGGACCGAAGCCGTCGGCGGGCAGCAGGCCGACGCCGGCTTCCTCCAGCAGGCGGCTGGCGAAATCCTTGGGCGTCAGACCGCTGGCGCGCACGTCGAGCAGCAAAAACATCCCACCTTCGGGCTTGCGGCAAAGGATGCCGGGGGCGTTGGCCAGGGTGGCGGCCAGGCGGTCGCGGCGCGTCCGGTAGCTCTCGACCATTCCCGGCAAGGCCAGCGGTTCTTCTTCCAGCGCCGCCACCAACCCGGCTTGTAGGAAGGCGGCTTGGCCGCTGGTGTTGGCCAGCATGAGCTTGAACAGCGCGGCGGGCAGGTCGCTGCCGGGGGGCGCGATGATCCAGCCGAGTCGCCAGCCGGGCATGGCATGGGACTTGGAAAGCGAACCGATGATGACACAGCGACCGCGCAGGCTGGGTATTTCGGCCGCCGAGACGTGCCGGCCTTCGAACACCAGTCCGCAATAAACCTCGTCGGCGATGACCCACAAGTTATGCTTTTCCGCCAGCGCCCCGACCCGCGTCCACTCCGCATGGCTCAAGACCGCCCCGCCGGGATTGGACGGGGAGGCGATCAGGATTGCCCGGCTGCGCGCTGTGATCGCCGCTTCCAGGGCGTCGAGATCCAAGTGAAAGTTCTGCTCCGCCGGGCTGGGCACCTGCACCAGGGTGGCGCCGCAGGCCGCCGCAACGCCTGGATAGGTGACATAGAGCGGCTCGGGCACCAAGACCTCGTCGCCGGCGCCGGCCAAGCATAGCAGGCTGTTGAAGACGGCGTTTTGCGCGCCAAAGGTCAGTGCGACCTGATCCGGGCTGGTGGCCAGGCCGCTTTTTGTCTCGTACCAACGCGCCAGGGTTGCCTTGGTCTCCGGCTCCCCTAGGATATTGGAGTAGCGGGTTTTTCCCGCCCGCAGGGCGGCCACCGCCGCTTCGATGGCGATTGGCGCGGAGGCGTAATCGCTGTCCCCGATGGTCAGAGCCAAGACCTTCTCGCCCATGGCTTGGCGGGCCAAAACTTGAAAATGGATCTCCCAGGCGTCGGACTTATCCTCCGACATGCGGTCCACCAGGTGGGAATAGCGCAGTTTTGACGTCACGTCCGGTTCTCCGTTGTTGCGTGTTTTACGATCGGTCTTCTTGTCCGCCGTCTTCGGGCGTCTCCGGCGCGCACGGGCCGCCGGGTGGTTTTTCCAGCTTGTGGCCGTCCAGCTTTGCCGCCTGGCGGCGCGTTTCGCGCCGGCGCGCCTGGGCGATATCCTTGTTTTGTCCGAAACGAATTCGGTTGGCGGCGGCGTGCTGCGCTTTTTCGCGGCGCGCCTTTGCCTTGCGGGCTTGGCGAAGATTGACAAGGTCCGCCATGCGGCTGCTTTCAATTTTTGGATAGGGGCAATTTTTGGATAGGGGCGATGCGATATCTTTGCCCATTTTGATGGGGAAAGAAAAGATGTTAGCTGCGCCCTACCGCCTTTTGCGTCCACAGGACGCACGGGGTTGGTTTGCCTCTCCGGGTTCTCCTGCTAGAGTTGTTTTCGATACCTCTGCGGTCCGCTCGACCAAAGGTTTGCTGCCGATGGCGGTGCGGCGCCGAGGCTCGACGGCCGGGGATCGGCAGGGTGGTTTACAAGCCGCCAATTTTGGCGTCCTAGTGGGTGGCTGGCCCTAGCGGGTGGTTGGTCTTGCGTATCTTGCTGTTCCGGCGCGGTTTTTCAGTCGGCCACAGGCAAAGGGCCTTGGCTTGTTGATTTTGGCCACTTATTTGTTGGTTTGTGCCATCCGATCAGGCGCCCGCGATCCCAATCCCGGGCTGCCCGCGGATCGGCGCCGGGTTGGTTTATGAAGAAAGTCCCGCTGTTTTGAAAAAGCTGTTTCTTTCGCTGCTCTTCGTCCTGGTCCTTGTGATCGGCGCGGCCCTGATTGTCCCCGCCTTCGTCAATTGGAACAGCTATAAGCCGGAAATCGCAGCCCAGGTGGAAAAGCTCACCGGGCGGGCCTTGACGATCGAGGGCGACATCGCGCTGCAGCTGCTGCCGACGCCGGCGTTGCGCGCCGAGGGTATTTCGCTGGCCAACCTGGACGCGGGCTCGACGCCGCAAATGCTGACGCTTGAAGCGCTGGAAGTGTCGCTACAGCTTCGCGCGCTGCTGGCTCTGGAATGGAAGGTGTCGGGCATTACCCTGGTGAAGCCGCGGGTGCTGCTGGAAGTCTTGCCCGATGGCCGCGTCAACTGGGCGCTGGGGCCCCAGCGCCTGTCCCGGCGCGAACAGCAGGCCCAACCCTTCTCGGCCACGCTGGCGCAACAGATTATCCCAATCCAGCAGCCCGCCGCGCCGCCGCCCCTGGCCATCACTCTGGATCGGGTGAAAATCGAAGACGGCAGTCTGGTGTTTTTCGACCGTCGAAGCGGGGCGCGCGCGCAGATTGGGCAACTGGCCGCCATCCTCTCCGCCGATACGCTGCAGGGTCCCTTCGCGGGGGAAGGCCGGGGCCAGTTCCGCGGCGCGGAATTTACCTTTGCCGGCAAGGTCGGGCAACTGCCGATGGCAATCCCGCTGTTGCCGGGCCAGAGCTCCACCTCCAGCCCGCTGCAACTCAAGCTGGGCCTGCCCGCCGCCGGATCAGCCCGACTGACGTTCGTCGGGGCGCTGCAAAGGGCCTTGCAAGGCGATCTGCTGCTGGCTGGAAAGCTGACCGGCGACGGCGATAATCTGGCCCAGGTTATCGCCGTCGCCCAACCCAGCGCCGACCTGCCGCCCTTGCTGGCCCAGCCGTTCAGCCTGGAAAGTAAGATCGGTTACGACGTCCGGCGGGTGGCGGCGCGGGAGCTGGAGTTGCGGTTGGGCCAGAACCAGATCACCGGCAGCATCGAAGCCGCGCTTGGCGCGCGGCCGGCGCTGTCGCTTGCCTTGGCGTCGCCGCAGTTGGACCTGGATGATCTTCTCGGGCGCGGCGCGGCGGGCGCGGCGGCGGGCGGCGGCGGCGGCGCGGCGCGGCAGAGCGGGCTGGCCGACCTTGTCCTTCCTCGCGCCTTTGACGCCGACGTGGTCTTGACCGTGGCCGCGCTTCGCTATCGCCGCCAGGTCGTGCGGCAGTTGCAGTTTGATGGAACGCTGGCCGGCGGTCAGCTGACCGTCAACCGGGCCACTGCGCTGCTGCCGGGCGGCGCCGATCTTTCGGTAATCGGCCAGATCACCACCGACCAGGGTGGGTCGCGGTTTACCGGACGCCTGGAATCTTCGGCGAACAATTTGCGCGCGCTGTTGGCGTGGTTCGACCTTCCGGTGGCGCAGGTGCCCGGTGATCGGCTGCGGCGCTTTTCGGTCAGCGCCCGCCTGCAAGCCGACGCCAAGCTTGCCGCCTTCCAGGACCTGGATTTGGAACTGGACACCACGCGGATAACCGGCGCGGCGACGGTGGCGCTGCGGCGCAGGCCGGGGATCGGGATTGGCCTGGCGATTGACCGGTTGAATCTGGATGCCTATCTGCCGAAGACCGGAAGTCAAGGCGGCGGCGGCGGCCAGGCCAGCGCCCCGGGCGGCGCCGTGGTTGCCGTGATGGAGCGTCTTGACGCCAATGTGAAGCTGGTGATCGGCGAACTGACCCTTCAAGGACAGCAAATCAAGGACCTGTCGATCGATGGCAGGCTGCAGGACGGTCAGCTGTTGGTGCGCCAATCGGCCTTTCGCGGATTTGGCGGCGGGTCGATCACCTTCGCGGGCCAGTTGTCGGGCCTGCCGGAGCAGCCGCGCCTGCAGGAGGGCGAGCTAACCGCGCGCTATGCCGACAGCCGCCGGTTGGCCCAAGTGCTGGGACTGGCGAGCACGTCGGCCTTGGCCCGGCTGGGGCCGCTGCGCTTGGACGGCCGGTTGGCCGGCGACGTCAACGGCCTGGACTACAACATCACCGGCCAGCTGCTGGGCGGCGACGTGACGACGTCCGGCCGGGTGCTGGACTATCGATCCGAACCGCGGGTCGACGGCGGCCGTCTAAGCGTGGCGCAAATCACCGGGGCGCAACTGCAACGACTTCTGGCCTTGCCCAAGGAGTCCGCCGTGGCCCGGCTGGGGCCGCTGACGCTTACCAGCCGGTTCAGCGGCGGGGCTCAAACGCTCAGCTACGACACGCAGCTAGCGGCGCTGGGCGGCGAGTTGCAGATCGAGGGAACGGCCGAGGGCTTGTTGGATCTGCTGCCGAAGTTCGATCTGCGCCTGGCCGTCAACCACCCGCAGCCGGATCGTCTGTTGACTGCGCTGGCGGGCAAGTCGGCTCTGTCGGCGCAGGCCGGTCCCCTGCGCATCAACAGCCGGGTCACGGGGTCCCTGCTGCGCTTTACCGCCAGCGAAATCGCGGCGACCCTGGGCCCCAGTCAAATCGAGGGCGAGATCAAGACCTCGTTGCTCGGCCCACGTCCGGAAATCCGCGCCGATCTGACCGTCGGTCAGCTCCCGCTTGATCTGCTGCTGGCGGAAAGCGGCGGCGGCGGCGGCCAGGCGGTGGATAGCCGCTGGTCGCGCAACCCCTTTGACCAGCGCGCGCTGCAGCGGGTCGACGGCCAGTTGGCCGTCAGCGTGGCGACCCTCACCTCGGGCGGTCTGCAGCTGGATGACCTGGTCGTCGAGGCCAGGCTGAAAGCCGGGGTGCTGGAGCTGCGCCAGATGACGGCGGGGCTTTACGGCGGCCGCTTGAGCGCCACCGGGCGGGTCGACGGCGCCAGCGGCAAAATTTTCGAGAGCGACCTGGATCTGCGCATCGAGCAGGCCCAAACCCTGCCGATGTTGACCGGCTTGACCGGTTTTAAGCGAATCGAAGGGCCGCTCAGCGTTACCGCCCGGCTGCGCGGCAGCGGGATCAGTCAGGCGGAATTGATCTCGCGGCTAAATGGCCAGGGGACCCTCGACGGCGGCCTTCAGGCCCGCTTCACCCAGCAGGAAAAAGCCGGGGCGGCGATCCTCACGCTGCTGGGCTCCAGGGTGAAGGAGGTGCGCGGCGTCACCGATACTCTGGGCACGCTTTATCAAGCCTTTGGCAACAAGCCGGCCCGCCTGCAGGGCGGCTTTGAGGTGACCAAGGGAGTGGTCCGGCCCCGTGACTTGATGTTGGTTGGCCAGAACGACAGCCAGGCGGTGGTCAGCGGCGTGCTGGCCGACCTGCCGCGCTGGGGAATGGATGCGCTGATCACCCTGCGGCGACAGGGCGTTGAGCAGCCTGACTTGCAGATCGGCCTGCGCGGGCCGTTGGATCGGCCCAACCCGCGTATCAAGGACCTGCGGGTTCAACGCAACGACAGCAGCCTGGACGCGCCCGCGTCGCCAACCCAAGAGTCGCCAACCCAGGAGTCGCCAACCCAGGAGTCGCCAGCGCAAGCGCCGGCCCGACTGGACAAAATCAATCCGGAGGACATGCTCCGTGGGCTGTTGAAGGAGCTCAGGAAGCCGTAATCGGCAGTCCTGCTGGCGACCCCGCCGCTAGAGACCGGCCCGCCGCCGCAGGTCGCGCAGCACGAAAAGCCTGACCGCGCTGGAAAGATTGAGGCCGCCGGCTTCAATCCGCGCCGCGTCGATCTCTGCGATCAGGCTGTTGACCGACAGGCCCTGTTCGTCGGCGAACTGCCGCAGCAGGTGCCAAAAGTCGTCTTCCAGCGAAAGCGAGGTGCGGTGGCCCGCAATGAGCACTGAACGTTTTCTTACCTGACTGGTCATGGCTGGCGCGCGATCCAATTGCTGTCGGTTGCGGTGACGCGGCGGATCGGCGCATGGCCGGCGCCGTCACGGTCGTCCCGAATCCCCCTATAACACCCCCGCCCGGTAACGCCCTGCCCGGTAACCATTCCCGCGCGATGATCGCCGTCGCAAAAACCCCCCGGGCGACAGGCGCTGCTGCGGTCGGCGTCGCGGTAATTGCGAAATCATAGTCCTGTTCACCTATAGATGAGGAGTTTTAATCCCCAAAAAGGCAAAAAAGGAGAGGTTTCCCCCTCCTTTTCAAGCCAACCGGCGCGCTTGCCGCCGTGGCAAGTGCGCCGGTGTGGATCGGGCGCGTCAGTCTTTCTTGCGCGGGCCGGTCATGTCTTCCGGTCGCACCCACTGGTCGAACTGCTCGGCGGTCAACAGTCCCAGGGCCACGCCGGCTTGCTTGAGGGTCTTGCCCTCGGCATAGGCTTTCTTGGCGATCTTGGCCGCGTTGTCGTAGCCGATGTGCGGGTTCAGGGCCGTCACCAGCATCAGCGAGCGCTCCATCAACTCCTTGATCTGCTGTTCATTGGCCTCGATGCCAACCACGCAGTTGTCGAGGAAGGATTCACAGGCGTCGCCGATCAGCTTCGCCGACTGAAGCAGGGAATAGATCATCACCGGCTTGAAGACGTTGAGCTCGAAGTGGCCGCTGGCGCCGGCGATGGAGACCGTGGTGTGGTTGCCCATCACCTGGGCGCAGACCATGGTCATGGCCTCGGCCTGGGTGGGGTTGACCTTGCCGGGCATGATCGAGGACCCGGGTTCGTTGGCCGGCAGCAGCAGCTCGCCGATGCCCGAGCGGGGGCCCGAGCCCAGCAGCCGGATATCGTTGGCGATCTTCATCAGCGACACGGCGACGGTGTTGAGCGCGCCGGAGGCCTCGACCACCGCGTCATGGGCGGCCAGCGCCTCGAACTTGTTGGCCGCGGTCTTGAAGGGGTAGCCGGTAATGTTGGCGACCTCGGCGGCGAAGTCCTCGGCAAAGCCCTCCACCGCGTTGAGCCCGGAGCCGACCGCCGTGCCGCCCTGCGCCAGCTCCAGCAAGCGGACAAAGGAGCCTTCCAGCCGCTGGATGCCATACTCGATCTGCTTGGCGTAGGCGGAGAACTCCTGCCCCAGGGTCAGCGGGGTGGCGTCCATCAGGTGGGTGCGGCCGATTTTTACGATGTTGGCGAATTTGTCGGATTTTTCGGCCAGCCCGGCGTGCAGGCGGCCCATCTTCGGCACGGTTTCCCCCGCCAATTGCATCAGAGCAGCGATGTGCATCACCGTGGGAAAGGTGTCGTTGGACGACTGTCCCATGTTGCAGTGGTCGTTGGGATGGACCGGCGATTTGCCGCCCTTGGTTCCGGCGAGAATTTCGTTGGCCCGACCGGCGATGACTTCATTGGCGTTCATGTTGGACTGGGTGCCGGAGCCGGTCTGCCAGACCACCAGAGGAAAATGCGCCATCAGGCTGCCGTCCGCCACCTCTTGCGCGGCGGCGCAGATCGCCTTGCCCAACTCCTTGTCGAGCAGGCCCATCTTCATGTTGGTGCGGGCGGCGGCCAGCTTTTGAATGCCCAGGGCTTTGACCACGGCCGGCGGCATCTTCTCGCCGCCGATTTTGAAGTTCTGCAGGGAGCGCTGGGTCTGTGCGCCCCAATAGCGGTCTGCGGGAACCTCAATCTCACCCATGGAGTCGCTTTCAATACGCGTATCGCTGCTCATTTGCCCTCTCTGAACACGGTCGGTGGACGGGAGCGTGATCGGCGTAAACCGATCCGGCTCCAGAAAAAATCTCTGACGGTTCTTTTAGCACGGTCGCACCGCCAGACAATGGCGCGGCGTTGTCGCCGGACGTAAATTCGTTGTCACTTTTTTGTCCGCCGACAGCCCGGTCAAGCCGTGGCATCCATTGCCGCAAGCCGTTCGCGGCGGCCCTCGTAACAACCAAAAGGCGACAACTTGGCAACCCGAATCTTGTCTTCGATCTTTGCTCCCGGTCGCGCGGCCGATCCCGGCAAAGGTCGGTTCGTGGGCCCGGACTTGGCGCTATCGTCGCTTTCTGATTTGGGTTATGTGTCAAGTCATGCCTGACACATTGCTTCCCTTACTGGCGATCTCGACCGTTCTGCTGAGCATCGGTTTCGTGGTGCCCTTGGCGGAACGGCTGAGTTTGCCCTTGCCGTTGCTGTTGGCGCTTCTGGGACTGGCGATCGGGTTCTCGGCGGAAAGTCTCTATCCTTTCCTGGTCGCCAACTTCGGCATCAGCGGCGATCTGGGCGCCGATGTGCTGCGCGGGCTGTTTATCCTGGGATTGGGCTCGGACGCCTTTTTGGCGATTTTCCTGCCGCCGCTGCTGTTCGCCGCCGGTTTGGGCGTCGATGTTCGCCTGTTGCTGGATCAGATTTGGGCCGTTTTGACCATGGCCGTGGTGGCGGTCGTGGTCTGTGCGCTGCTCGTCGGTGGGGTGCTGTTCAGCGTTGCGATCGGCTTGACCAACGGCCAGGCGCCGCCGCTGACCGTCTGGCTGTTGTTGGGGGCGATCGTCGCCACCACCGATCCCGGCGTGGTTATCGGGCTGTTCAAAAACCTCGGCGCGCCGAAGCGGCTCACCACCCTGGTGGCCGGGGAAAGCCTGTTCAACGACGCCGCCGCCATCGCGCTGTTTTCCTTGCTGCTGGATCAGTTGGGCGGCGGCGGCGGATTTCAATTGACCGGGCTGTTTGTCAGCTTCGCCCGGGATTTTCTCGGCGGCGCCGCGCTGGGCTATTTGCTGGCCCGGGGCTTGGCGGTGCTGCTTTCGTGGCTCGGCGGCAGCCGGCTGGCCGAGGTCACGGCGTCGCTGGCGCTGTGCTATCTCTCCTATCTGATCGGCGAGTACTATTTCCAGGTTTCCGGCGTGGTCGCCGTGGTGGTGGCGGCGCTGGTGCTGGGCGTGGAGGGGCCGATCCGCCTGCTGCCGGAAAACTGGCGAACCTTGACCAGTGTCTGGGACCAATTGGACTTTTGGGCCTCCTCGCTTGTGGTGGTCCTCGCCGCCGTCTTGACCGCCGAGTTTCTGCCGACCATTACCAAGCTGGACGTAATTTTGCTGGTTGCCTTGGTGCTGGCGACCTTGGTGGCCCGCTCGGCTATTCTTTACGGTCTCCTGCCCGGACTGGTGAAGCTTAAACTGACCAAGGCGATGAACGGCAAGCAGTCGGTGGTGCTGCTTTGGGGCGGGCTGCGCGGCGCCACCACCTTGGTGCTTGCCCTATCGGTATCGCGCGACGCGGATTTTTCCGTCGAGGTGCGGCACTTCGTGGCGGTGTTGGCGGTGGCCTATACCTTCTTCACGCTGTTTATCCAGGGCGGCACGCTGCAGGGCTTGATCCGCCTGACCGGGTTGAATCGTTTGTCGCCGCGCGATCAGGCCTTGCGCAATCAGGTGCTGGCCTTGTCGCACAGCGAAATCCAGTCCCACCTGTCGGAGACCGCCGAGGAGTTTGGCCTGACCGCCGAGGAACTGGCCGCCCAGGCCGGCCGAACGTTCGAAGACCGGGACGCGACCACGTCGCTGTCGCCGCAGGAGCAGCTGGAGGCCGGGCTGATCATTCTGGTTCAACGGGAGCGCCAACTTATCATCACGCACTTCGCCGGCCTGTCGGTTTCGCGCCGACTGCTGGCGCAGCTGCTGGTGACCACCAACCGGCTGGCCGATGCGGTCAAGGCGGGGGGCGTGGTGGCTTACCGGGACCAGGTGACCCGTCAACTGGCCTTTGGATGGCCGTTCCGTATCGGCCATTTTCTGCAAAAGCAGCTGGGCTGGAGCGGCCCCCTGGCGCAGGCGCTGGCCGACCGCTTCGACTTGCTGCTGCTGCTGGATATGTTGCAGCGCGAACTCAAGACCTACAACGGCAACGTTCTGAAACAGATTTTCGGGCAGGAGGTCGGCGCGCAGCTGGCCGAGCTGCTGTCGGCGCGCGCGGCGCAGATCTCCGCCTCGCTCAGCTCCTTTGAGCTGCAGTATCCCGGCTATGCCAAGGCCCTGAAATTTCAGCATCTGGCCCGCACGGCGCTGCGGCTCGAGGAGGCGGCGCACCGAACCCATCTGGAAGACGGGCTGATTTCCGGCGAGGTCTACAATTCGCTAAAACGCAGCTTGATCGAATACCGATCCCAGGTGGATCAGCGTCCTGAACTGGATTTGGGCCTGCAACTGGCCGGCATGATGCGGCGGGTCCCGCTGTTTGCCGATCTAAGCGAAACCCGGCTGATAAAGCTGGCCATGCTGCTGTACGCAAAAGTCGGCCTGCCCGGTGAGACCCTGGTGCGGGTCGGCGAAATCGGCGACCGGATGTACTTCATCACATCCGGCCAGGTAAAGGTGGTGGTGCCGGAGAGCAAGCAGCAGTCGGCGCAGGAAATAACCTTGGGGCAGGGTGACTTCTTTGGTGAGGTCGCTTTGTTGCGGGGCGGTCGGCGCATCGCCGACGTGATCGTCCAGGGCTACGCCAACCTGCTGGTGCTGTCGGCGAAGGATTTCAAGAAAATGCTGCGCCAGGATCCGAAACTGAAGGCAACGATCGAGCGGATTGCCCGCCAACGCCAAGAGGATGACGGCGTTGGCGTTGAGCGGCTGGAGTAGAAACCACGACTGAGGTGACGCGTCCGGCGCTTTTTCGTCCGTCGATCACCGGCGCCCGGCCGGTTACAGCGATTGCAAAATCGACAAGGCTTTCTGCTGGCGCTCGGTTTTCTTGCGTTGGGCGGCGCGCTTTTTCGCGCTGGCCCGCCGGCCCGCCGCCACCGCCAGCCGCGCCCAGGGCAGCAGCGCATCCGGCGACCGCTGCGCCCCGGCGGGCGCGGCCCAATAGGGCATCTCCACGGGTCGGTTCTTTCCGGTGTAGACAAAGGGGTGGCTGCCGGCCTGGCGAAAGGCCGGCTTGGTTTCGGCATCGACCTTCAGCCAGATCTCCTGATCGCCGATCAGGCCGAAGATAATGTCTTCCAGATAGAGGCCGTGGCCGCCGAACATGCTGCGGGCCTCGACCGGACCCAGCGGCAGCAAAAGCGACAGCACCTCCCGGACCCGGGCTTGGCGTTCTAGCTTGGCGGCCTGTTTGGCTTTTTTGTCCGGGCCGCCGGTTATCGGGTGAGCTTTGGTCATGTTGCCGTTCCCAACAGCAATGCCGCGCCACGCGCTTTAGGTCATTGCATACTTTGCAAACCCACATAGGGCGCGACTCAAATTCCGCATCCGTGCCAAAAATAGACCAGAATTTGATTCACAGCTTGGACTCGATGTCCATTCAAGAAATATAAAATCTCATAAGCCGTTCGTTTTGCAGCACATTTAGTACTACAAAACAAACGATATACCATAGCTTGACGCAGGGTTCTGCGGAGTCAGGCTTTTTCTGGATCGTCACAACAGGCGAAGTCGCCAGAGGGTGCAATCTCTGGCGGCTTCTATTTTTGTCGCCCTGCGAAGATTTTGGGGTCGGTAGCAGGAATCACGACGGTACGTTCGGAGGATAATCCGAAAGCCATGTAGGTCAAGACCCGGCTCCTTCACCAAGGTCAGAAGGAGACCCCAAATGACCATCGATTGGGCGAATGCCATCAACGAACGCAAGCGTATCCGTCTGTTTTACGACCCCGGAGAAAGGCTCATGGAACCCCATGCCTACGGTCTTAGCTCAGAAGGCAAATTGCTGGTTAGAGCCTTCCAAGTTGACGGGGCATCAGCTTCCAACGAACACCGTAAATGGAAACTGTTTCGTGTTGAGCGCACGGGACAGTCAAATCCTGACGGTGAATTTACGTGGCCACGCGGTCTGACCACGCAATGGCGTCCCCACGCGGTGAAAAAATTGCCGGATTTATGCGCTTTTCCGCCGATAACAGCACGCCCCGCCATGGCGAAGTGTAATGCCCGCCATTTGCAAGCGTCTGTATATCACGCAGAGCAAATTTCCTGCATGAAATTGACAAGGAGAAACGTCATGAAAGCCTTAAGAATAATTGCCGTCGCCGCGATCGTTAGTACAGGTTTCGCGGGTGCCGCGCTGGCGCATGAAATGGACACAGATCAAGATGGCCTCTACTCGCTGACCGAGATGCGCACCGAATATGCGGATCTGAGCGAAGCCGGCTATGCCGCGCTGGACACCAACCAGGATGGGGCTGTGGACGCCGAGGAACTTGCAGCCGCAATCGCTGACGGTCGTTTGGCGTCGATGGAATAGCCCGCGTACCGGCCCGCGGGTTAGGCAGCGGATGGCGCGATCAGACTTGACGGTTTAAATACCCACCAAACCAAGTCGGATCGCGCCGAAACCGGCCCCTGACGGCGCGTAGCACCAGCATGGCCTGCGAAACGTGCTCGGCCCATGGTGCCGTCACGGGCGGAAGCGACTTTGTTATGTGCAGCGTCAAAGGACGAACGCAGCGCCGCCTGACCCGGCCGCGACACTTCCGCGTCTTTCTTCATGAACCCGTCGTGGATCCCATAATCGCTGGCCCCCCGCCCTGCGCACCAGCGCCAACCCCGACGACATTTCCTCTTCGGCCAAAGGCGAGCCGGCTTGGCCCCCATTGGCGTTGTTCAAGGCGTCACTTTGGTGATGCGGTGCGTGCCAAGGGTGGGAGACCCCGGATTGTCGCCACCGGCATGTGGGGCCGGGATCAAGCCGAAACACTCCAGCGTCTTAACGACTGGAACCCTCCCATCCATCACGCTCTAGAAGGCTGGTGAACGATAGGTAACCTGTTTGGCTGAGGGGGACGCGGCAGTTGACCTCTGGGTCGGCGCGCACCGTGGCGCACCAGTGTCAAGACAGGTGTCAAGACTGGCGTCGCGCGTCGGCTCCCGATCCCGGTCATGTTCCAGGATCGGGTCGCTTTCCCCAGTCCGCCGGGTCCGCCGGGTCCGCCGGGTCTGCCGGGTTTTTCGCGCCTGGACCTCGGTCTGGCATTTCTGCTGCGCCAGATAGTCGTGCAGGGACTTGCCCCGTTCCTCGGCGAAGCGGGCTTCCAGGATCTCC
Source organism: uncultured Rhodovibrionaceae bacterium (assembly GCA_963976695.1). Classification (GTDB taxonomy): domain Bacteria; phylum Pseudomonadota; class Alphaproteobacteria; order Kiloniellales; family DSM-21159; genus CAXBMB01. The sequence goes on along the minus strand of CAXBMB010000054.1, from coordinate 2,888 downwards.
AGTTCTCGCATTCGGTCCAGGCGAAAGGCGCGAAAATTCTGCCGCAGCTCACACCAGGATATCAGCAGCCAGGTGGGGCCGAAAAAGGCCAGGCCCAATGGACGCACGGTGCGTTGGCTTTCGGCGTTCTTTTCGTCCCGGTAGGCAAAGCGCACCTTGTGGCGGGTGTGGGTGGCCTTGCGAAGCGCCGAGGAATCAATATCGACGGCGGGTTCGCTAAAGCTTCCGGGCGCCCAGAGGCGGGTGCCTTCGACCTTCGGCCGCAAGCGCTCCGGCAGCACCGCTTCAACCTTTGACAGCAGATGACCGGCGGCGTCGGCCAACTCCGGATCGCCCCAGCGCGCCACCATGCGCGCGCCCAGCACCAGCGCCTGGATTTCCGCTTCGTCGAACATCAACGGCGGCAGGTGAAAACCGCCCCGCAGCACATAACCGACCCCGGCCTCGCCTTCGATCGGGACGCCCGATGCCGCCAAATCACGGATATCGCGGTAGATGGTGCGCTCGGAAACCTCCAGGGCCTCGGCCAGATCCATCGCGCGCGCCAGCTTGCGGCAGCGCAGTTCCTGAACCAGACGGAATAGTCGATCTGCGCGTCTCATGAATTTTCGTCCCTCCTTGGCCTTGGCCCGGCCGCCCGACGTCCCCGGTCAATGCGGTTCCGGGGGCGTTCAAAAGTCAGCCGCTAACCTCGCCACCCTATCCTAACCCTCCTGACAGCTATCTGTCAGGAGGGTGTCAGTACTGAGATTATATTTTCCCGGATCGGATTTGGCCGGTTGCCGGAGCGCTAAATCTGCGCCTTGAGGAAGCGTGCCAGGGCGGCGCCGGCCTGGCGCCAATTTTGCTCGGCGGTGCGCCCGGAGGCCTTGCGCGGGCTCAGGTTGTGGTCACCGTCTTCGGCCCAGTGGAAGGCGATGGCCGGGGAAAGGTCATAGCTGGGCGTTTCCGCGTCGGTGCCGAAGGGATCGCGGCGGCCCTGAATGATTAGGGTCGGCGTGGTCAAATCCTTCAGATGCGCCACCCGCAGCGCGGCTGGCTTGCCCGGCGGATGAAAGGGGTAGCCCAGGCAGGCCACGGCGGCCAGGGGCTGGCCCTGCTGCGCGCGCTGGGCGGCGAAAATCGAGGCGAAACGGCCGCCCATCGACTTGCCGCCGACAGCCAGCTTGGCCGATCCCTCCAGCGCGCCCTCCAGCGCGGCGGCGACCTGCCGCCAACTTTCCAGCAGCACCGGCGCGGGGTTCGGCGGCCGTCGCCCGCCTTCGCGGCGGACGCGCGCCATATAGGGGAATTCGAAGCGCACCACGCGCAGACCCTCGGCCGCCAGATGCCGGGCGAAGACGGTCATGAACGGCGTATCCATCGGCGCGCCAGCCCCGTGGGCGAAGGCAAAGGTCAGCGGAGCGTCTTCCGGGCCGTCAATCAAGAATTGGGCCGGCGAAACGAGCGGCGGCGACGCTTGCGGCGCGGGGGGTATCTGGGTCATGGTGGTCAGTGCAGCAGTCAGGGGAATTTTTAGCAAGCGGCTTTCGGGTCTCTTCATCAAGAATTAACCCTAGCTGTGCAAGCTCCGGAGTGATCCGCTTGGTTCCGAACCCTTTCCGCGTGGAAAAGGGCGGCGCGCGACGCGGCGTCGGTTATCGCGGCGTCGGTTGTGGTGGTGCGCCGCCCGCCAACGCCCTGAACCGGATTCGCGCGGCAGGCACAAAGCAAGGCAACCGGGTGTTCTTGATCGTCCCTCTCCAGCCGGATTATTTCCTGGCGAGAGAAACCGGTTGTGAACCGTTCAAAGATAGAGGCTCCTTCGACGACGAAGGCGGAGTTTAGGTATGGCCGAGAATGACATTCAGCAGCGTGACTTTTCAGGCAAACGCTTGAAGGACATGAGCGCGCTTGAGCGTGAGGAAATGGAACGGCGTTTCATGGACTTCTTCCGCTCGGTCGGCGGGCAGATTATCGAGGCGCCGAAACGGGAAAAGGAGGTCCGCAAGTGGAACCCCCTAACCGATGGCAAGGCGGGCAACGGGAAGGCGCACGGTTGACCGGCCCGCGCTGTCCGGCCCGTGCTGTCCAGCGCGCGGCCTGACCGTCGGCTGGCGGACTTCCGCGGGCGATGGCCGTGTCGTCAGGCCAGACTGGCCGGCTGGGGGCTATTTCTTCCGGAAGGCGTCCAGGGTGACCACTTTGCCGCCCTCGGATTCTTTTGCCTCACCGGTTGTTTTTTCCGGCGTGTCGAGGTTGGACGCGAAGGGGTGATCCTCGTCTTCGGCGTTCAGCAGGTCGGCGGCGGCCTCTTCCAATAGTTTTTCTTCCTCGCTGTCGAGTTCCTCCGGCGCGCCGCCAAACTGCAGGCCAAAGTGCACCGAGGGGTCGGCAAAGGAGGTCACGGCGTCGAGGGGAACTTCCAGGGTCTCCGGGACATCATTGAAGGTCAGGGTGATTTTGAACTTCTTGTCGTCGACCTCCAGATCCCAAAAGCGATGCTGGACGACAATCGTCATTTCCGTGTCGTAGCGCTGCCGCAGTATCTCGGGAATGATCACGTCGTCGCGGTTGGTCTGGAAGGTGATGTAGAAGTGATGGTTGCCGAAAAGACCGTGTTCTGCGGTATGACGCAACGCGTCGCGCACCACGGTACGCAAGGCGTTTTCCACCAACACGTTGTATTGCAGACCCTCATCACTCATTGCTGTTTTCGCTTCCCAATTTTTGCCTGGCTCTGACCGCTTTGGATGTCGCTACTTTGGATTTTTCTTTCGACGTCAGCGCCTTTCGCCACGACCCCCGCCACCAAGATCCCCGACGCCGTGATTGTTGACGCCGTGATCAGTGCCACCGTGATCAGTGCCACCGTGATCAGTGCCACCGTGATCAGTGCCACCGTGATC
>CAXBMB010000053.1:0-25417 GCA_963976695.1 uncultured Rhodovibrionaceae bacterium | reverse complement strand
AAAAGTGCACGCGGTTTTGCGGTTCGAAAGCGCGACCAATCAAGCTGCGCGGCGCTTTCAGCAAAAGTGCACGCGGTTTTGCGGTTCGAAAGCGCGACCAATCAAACTGCGCGGCGCTTTCAGCAAAAGTGTATGCGGTTTTGCGGCTCGAAAGCGCGGCCGAATGGGCGAATGCGCCGAGACCGCCTAAATCCGCTGGCTGAGCCAGATCGCCAGTCTGGAGCCAGATTTGATCGCGGCGGTGAGAAGCGGGTAGGCCGGGGCCTGCGCGGCGCCCTGATCCAGCCCGATATCGCGGTGCTCCAACTCTTCCTGGCGGAATTTCTCCACCTTGGCCTGGAGCGCGCCTTCCTCTGGAAAGTCGGCTTGGAGCTGTTCGACCTGCTCGGCGTAATGCTGGTCGATAACCTCTTCCACCGCCACCGTACAGGCCATGGCCGCCTTGTCGCCCAACAAGGCGGTGCCCGCGCCCAAGGCGAAGCCGGCCAGGTGCCAAAGCGGCTGCAACAGCGTGGGGCGAACCTGGCGCGCCGGCAGCAGGTGGTCGAAAGCCTGCAAGTGGGCCAGTTCCTGCTCGTGCATCTTGCGGATCAACGGCCCGACCGGACTCTTGCCCAACACCGCCAGTTGACCCTCGTAGATGCGTCTTGCGCCATACTCTCCGGCTTGATCCACCCGCAGCATACGCGCCAGCGCGGCCTTGCGTCCCGGATCCCCCGGCAGGTGGGTGTGGGTTTTGGCCTTGAGCGCGGTCGGCTGGCCGGGCGCGGCGCGGTTTTTCCGGTCACTGGCGGCCGCTTCGTGTGTGTGTGGGGTCCGCGACGGGGTCATGGGTCTTGCCTTTCCGGCGGTGGTCCCGGCGCCGCGGGCCAAAAAACATCAAGCGGGCGCGCCGGGACGGGGGACGGGGCTAGCGGTTGCGGTGCTGGGCGTTGCTGTTCCAGCGCAACAATAGCGCAGTCAACAGTGCGGCGGCCAGCGAGTAAAGCAGATTGTAGCCGGCCATGGAGAGGCCGAAAAGCGACCAGGCAACCTCGTCGCAGCGCACCGTCGGCGCGGCCAGCAGCGCCGCTCGCACGCTTTCGATCGAGGCCGACAGGTCGAGCGTGGCGCCGCACTCGGCGCTTCCCGTCCACCACCGCCATTCCACGCCCAGGTGAAAGCCGGCGATGGCGGCCGAGGCCAGCAGGCCGAGGATCGCCAGAAAGGTTAACAGCGGCCGGTGCCGGGCGGGGGCCAGAAAGGCCAGCAAGCCGAAAACCAAGGCCCAAACATGGCCATAGCGCTGATAAAGGCAGAGCACGCAGGGCGCCAGACCGAAGGCAAACTGGGACAGCAGGGCCATGAACAGCGCGCCGGCGCTGGCGAGCACGGCAAGCAGCGCCGCCGCGCGGCCGGTGCGCAGCCACGGGCGGTCCAAGAGCAGGGAGATGCGGTTCATCGTCGACTGTAACCTGGCTTGTTTGGCCGAACCAGCGGCGAAGGGCCGCGGCGTCCCGCCGTTAGAAAAGATATTTCAGGGCGACAAAGCCGCCAATCAGCAGCACAAAAAAGACGATGGTCAACTGCGGCAAGTAGCGCTCGATAAACCGTTTGATCGGCGCGCCGAACTTCCACAGCAGCGCGGCGACGATAAAGAACCGCAGCCCCCTGGAGAGCACCGAGGCGATCATAAAGGTCACCAGATCCAGCCGCGTCACGCCGCTGGCGATGGTGATCACCTTATAGGGGAAGGGGGTCAGACCGGCGCCGGCGACGATCCAAGCGCCCCATTGGTTATAGGCGCCGGCGAACTGCTCGAAGCGGTCCTGATAGCCGTAAAAGGCCAAAATCGGCTGCCCCAGGCTGTCGTAGAACAGCGCGCCGATGCCATAGCCCGCCAGCCCACCCAGCACCGACCCGATGGTGGCCAGCAAGGCCAACCGCCAGGCCCGGGTCGGCGCGGCGATCACCAAGGGGATCAGCAGGACATCCGGGGGAATGGGGAAGATTGACGACTCGATGAAGGCGAGAAGGAAAAGAAAAACCGGCGCGCTGCGGTGATCGGCCAGCAGCAGAGTGCGCTGATAGAGCGTCTCGATAAATTTCATCGGTTGGAAAACTTCATGGTTCTTTCCAAAGCCTGTGGAGTCTGAAACGTCACCCTAATCCAAACAAACGGGCTGCCAGGCGATGCTGATTTGCCCGGCTGTTGCTCTAGCGGTCGTGGTGGCGCTTGCCAAGAGATAAAGCGCGGGCGGCCGGCCCCGGCGGCAAAAAAAATCTGCTTTTCGGCCAAGCAGGGAGTTGCAAAGCGGCCGCGCATGGGTATTCTGCCCGCACCGCAGATAAAGCCTCTGTGGCGGAACTGGTAGACGCGCTCGACTCAAAATCGAGTTCCGAAAGGAGTGGGGGTTCGAGTCCCTCCAGAGGCACCAATCTGATTGCATTATTTGGAATAACTGCGCTTTAGCGAATAAACTGACATCAACAGGTCGTCGGTTTACGGTCTGTTCCTGTTTGCCGCGCGCCGCTTTTTCACGTCGCTCGCGCGCCAGGCGGGCGGTTTTCTTTTCAGGTCGAATTTCCCCAGCTCGCCATTGCGGCTTTGGTTTTCTCCGGCGGTTTCGCTGGGGGGTGTGGGATGCGTCCGGGCTCAGGGCTGCTGTTTCGCCGGTTTGCCGGTGGCAGCGCCGACAATCGGCAGGCCCGAAAGCCCACCATCAAAAGGCAACGCCAGCTCTGGGGGGAGAGCTGGCGTCTATACCGGTTTCCGGGGTGAGGCTTAAGGAGAGGAAATGTGGAAACCCGGTACTGTAATACCCTATCCAGACGCCTGTAACGGATGGATGTTTTTTCTGTAACGAAACGTAACGCAGCAGAAAAAAATCGTCGCCGCCGATGGTTCCTTTTATCGGCATCGGCTGGCCGCAACCTGCGCCCCACCGCTACGCCCCCGCTGCGCGCCACCGGCTTCCGGATCGCCGGCGCCTTTGGACCCGCACCGCTGGGTCACCGCGTCCGCCGCCGATCATCCTCGTGGCCGGTGCTTGACGACCGAGCGGCGGCGCCAAGCGCGGCTTTTCCTGTCGATTGCAGGCTAGTCGATCAGGTCAACTGACTCCGCCATCGGCCCTTTCTGGCCCATTTTGGTGATCACCCTGACGCGTTGTTCGGGGTGCAGGACGGCCAGGTTGGTGCGCTGTAAAATGCGCGAGGAAACGAAGACGTCATCGCCGCCGTCATCGGGCACGATGAAGCCAAAGCCCTTGTCTTCGTTGAAAAATTTAACCGACCCTTCGACCTGCTCTCCCTCGACGGCGGCCGTGTCGACCTCGGGCATCTCCAGAATATTCAGAATCTCCTGAACTTGAAGACCCTTGCGCCCCTCGGTCACCGTCACCTCGACGGTGGTGCCTTCGGGTAAATCAATCCGGCCAATTTGCTCCAAAACCGACGCATGGAGGAAGGCATCCGAAACGCCGTCGTCAAAGTGGACAAAGCCAAAGCCCTTTGAGGTGTTGAACCACTTGATCATCCCCTTCGTCTGCCTATGACTTTCGTCATAGCCTTTCAAATCACTCATTTCTTCACGCTACCCCACCCATGAATGAACTGACGGCTTCTGATCGCCGTTCGTGTTTCAGCGCCCCCAAGCCGTGCGGGAACCGGCGGTTCGATTTCCCCTCAACCGCAAGATCCAACCCCGCCAACAGAAAACCCCCAACCGTAGCACAGGTTGAACGAGTTTAGGTAGATTATAACGCAGAGTTACGCCCGAATCACTAGAAAATCGACCCGCCCTAAAGATCGCGCCGGCGCGACCTTTAGGGCGGGATGACGTTGTAATTTCTCTGCTTGATCGGTTTCACAATGATTGGCTTCTTGCCGTTGTTATTCTTGTGACGCCACATGTAAGTTCTTGATTTCTTTCGTCGCCAAGCCCGGATCGATCAGTTGTGGTCCAATGCGCATGCCGAGGAAGCGCAGCTGCGGCGCGGTGCGGATATAGCGGATCTGTCCCGCCAGAAGGTTGACCAGAATGGGAATGTCCGGATCGCTGGTGGTGAAAATCTTGTACCGCCCCGGCTTGGCGTCTCGATAAAAAATCTCCCCGGCTCGCGATACGCCGACCTTGCGGCCATTGACGATCAGATCGGGTTGGACCGCGATCAACATCGGATCCTGGGTTCGGTAGAAATAGAACCGCCCGACGGCGCCGTCCGGGGCCATCTCGGCCCCGGTGAAAAGCTGCGCTTGGGAAGCGGCGGCCGGGAGATCGGCGGCAAGGCGAGGGATGGTTTGAGCCCCGTCGCGGCTGGCCGACGGCGCCAGCACCGGCGGGTTGCTTTGCCGTACCGGGTCACAAGCCGCGAGCGCCAGGCCGAGCAGCAGCAAGGCCAGGTATTTCGCGACGGCGCGATGGCGGCCGGTGCGGGCGCGGCGCGGCGGTGACTGTTCTGCAACCTCGCGCGGACTGGCGGTCATGCGCTGCCTTATTCCTAGAACTGGATCAGTGAGCCGGAGCGGTTTAACTGGACCGGCGGCGTGCTGCCGTTCGAACCATGACGCCGCCTCTAGTCACCGGTTGCGAGCGTGCGTGACGACAGAGTCGAAGCGCCAAGCGCTTTTTGTCCGTCGATCACGCGCCAAGCCGACGATTCTTTCGGCCGATGATAGCGCACCTTCGCGCCGATGACGACAAGCGGCCCGCCGTAGTTTCGAAATTCGTGGTTTCGAAAGCCGCGCCGTTTCCCGGCCAAAGACTATCGCGCGCTTTCGACCGGCGATAGTCTCTTTCCGGTATTTTTCTTCCGGTCGGTTCGACGGCTGGACGCAGGGTTTTGGCGTTGTTTTGCGCCAATCCGTGTTGCGCCGCCTATTCGTCTCGACTTATCTTGCAATGCAACATAAACTGTGCAGCGCAGCATCGGACTGTTGTTTGCGCTTCCGGGCGCGGCAGCGATGCGCAATACGATGCGCACTACGACAGGGAAGACGACGGGGGAATAGGGCAGGGGGACAAGGACCGCCTCGGGCCAGCCCGCCGCGAATGGATCGACCGGCCGTTGATCGGCCAGGATTTAATCAGTCAGGCTTTGCCCTTTACGACGCAATCATCGGAGGAAGAATGTCCCTACCAAAAGCCTATAGCCTGGAGGAACTCCACCCCGGGATGAGTGAGAGCTTCTCCAAGACCGTGACCGAGGTGGACATTGTGCTTTTCGCCGATGTGACAGGGGACACCAACCCGGTGCATTTGGATGCCGCTTTCGCGGCCGAGACGATTTTCAAGGAGCGGATTGCCCACGGCATGCTTTCCGCCGGGCTGATTTCGACGGTTTTCGGCACCAAGATGCCGGGACCGGGCTGCATCTACATAAATCAGTCGCTGAATTTCAAGGCCGCGGTGAAGATCGGCGATAGGGTGACCGCGACGGTGACCGTCAAGGATGTTCACGCCGACAAAAAGCGCGTTGTGTTCGAAACGGTTTGCTGCGTTGGCGATGTGGTGGTGCTGGATGGTGAGGCGACGCTGATGCCACCGCGTCGCCCGGTTATGCTGAAGGCCGCCGAGTAAGACCGTTTCGCGCCGCGCCGTGACGGGGCGCCGCCAGAACAAGCGCGACCAGGCCGGGGTCGCTTGGCGATCTGCCAGCCCTGGCCCGTTCGGCGTCGCGTGCTTGACCGACGGCGGCGGATCCATCAATCTCCCGGCGATGAAGCAACATCCGCAACTTTTTCGCCGCACCCGGCGGGGACGAGAGATGGCAGAACCGCTTGCGCGCGCGCCGCGCGACAGGGGGCGAATTATAGACCCGGTCTTCTAACGAAGGCCGGGATTGTGCTGCGCTGCTTTGGATCCAGGTCTGGGCACCGCTGTTGTGTTTTCTTTTCAAGCTGGCCTGGGCGCGCCCCTGCGCCGCCAGCGTTCAGCCGGACGGGCGCTGCCCGGTCGCGGCGATAATTCCGAGGCCCCTCGATGAGCGTCGACTACCGTTCCACCGTTTTTCTTCCCAGCACCGACTTTCCCATGCGCGCCGGCTTGGCCAAGCGCGAGCCCGAGATTCTGGCGACATGGCGGGAAATGGACCTCTATCAGCGCCTGCGCGATCAGTCCAAGGGGCGCGAGAAATTCGTGCTGCACGACGGTCCGCCCTATGCCAACGGTCACCTGCATATGGGCCACGCCTTGAACAAGATCTTGAAGGATCTGGTCAATCGCTCGCATCAGATGCTGGGCAAGGACGCCAACTATGTTCCGGGCTGGGACTGTCACGGCCTGCCGATTGAATGGAAGGTGGAAGAAAGCTATCGGGCCAAGGGGCAAGACAAGGATTCCATCGAGCAGATCGAATTTCGTCGGGAGTGCCGAGATTTCGCCGCCAAGTGGATCGACGTGCAGGTGGAGGAATTTCAACGCCTGGGCGGAATCGGCGACTGGAAGAAACCTTACGCCACCATGGACTATCCGGCCGAGGCGCAGATCGTTCGCGAAATCGGCAAGTTCCTGATGAATGGGGGGCTTTACGCCGGCTCGCGTCCCGTACTGTGGTCGGTGCCCGAGCGCACCGCCCTGGCCGACGCGGAGGTGGAGTACTACGACCACACCAGTCACACCATTTGGGTGCGCTTCCCGCTGGTCAATCCGGCCGGGCCGGAGCTGGAAGGCGCGGCGGTGATGATCTGGACCACCACGCCCTGGACCATTCCCTCCAATCGGGCGGTGGCCTATGCGGCGGACGAGGACTATCTACTGGTCCAGGTGACGGCGGTGGCCGAGAACAGCTTCGCCAAGGTCGGCGAGAAACTGCTGATCTCGAAAGCGCTGAAGGCGCAGGTCTGTCAGGATGCCAAGATCGAGGAACTGGCCGAACTGGGATCCTATCAAGGGCGTGATTTTGCAGGCTGGATCACCGCGCATCCGCTGCGCGGCCAGGGCTATGACTATGACGTGCCGCTGCTGCCCGCCGACTTCGTGACGGTGGACGCCGGCACCGGGTTCGTGCACACCGCGCCCAGCCACGGCGCGGATGACTATCTGCTCGGCCTGAAATACGGCTTGGAGATGACCCACAACGTCGGCGGAGACGGCAGCTTCCTTTCTCACGTGCCGCTGTTTGCTGGTGAGGCGGTGTTAACCGACAGCGGCAAGGAAGGCTCGGCCAATGTGTCGATCATCAAGGCGCTGATCGCCGCCGACGCGCTGGTGGCCAAGGGCAAGGTCAAGCACAGCTATCCCCATTCCTGGCGTTCCAAATCACCGCTGATCTTCCGCAACACGCCGCAATGGTTCATCTCCATGGAGACCAATGACCTGCGGATCAAGGCGCTGGCCAGCTTGGAGGCGACTAAATTCTACCCGCCAAAGGGCCAGGCCCGGCTGATGTCGATGATCGAGACGCGGCCCGATTGGTGCATCTCGCGGCAGCGCCTCTGGGGGGTGCCGTTGCCGATCTTCGTCAACAAGCAAAGCGGCGAACCGCTGCGCGATCAGGCGGTGATCGACCGCGTCGCCGCGGCGTTCGAGACCGAGGGCGGCGATGCCTGGTTCGCCTCGCCGGCGCAGCGCTGGCTGGGCGCGGACTACAACGCCGAAGACTTCGACCAGGTTAAGGACGTGGTCGAAGTCTGGTTTGACAGCGGCTCCAGCCACGCCTTCGTGCTGGAGGCCCGCGAGGACCTGAAGTGGCCGGCGGATCTCTACCTGGAAGGCTCGGACCAGCATCGCGGCTGGTTCCATACCTCGCTGCTGGAATCGACCGGCACCCGAGGCCGCGCCCCTTACGACGCCGTGCTCACCCATGGCTTCTTGATGGACGAAAAGGGCCACAAGATGTCCAAGTCCCTGGGCAACGGCATCGACCCGCAAGAGGTGATGAACGAGCAGGGGGCTGATATCCTGCGGCTTTGGGTGGTGGCCTCGGACTATTCGGAGGATTTACGGGTCGGCCCGCACATCATCAAGCAGACCGCCGACGCCTATCGCCGCCTGCGCAACACGCTGCGTTATCTGTTGGGAAACCTGGCGGGCTTTACCCGCGAGGAAGCCCTTCCCGTGGCGCAGATGCCCGAGCTGGAGCGCTGGGTGTTGCATCGTCTGTGGGAGTTGGACGGTACGGTGCGCCAGAGCATTGAAAGCTACGACTTTCATGTGCTGTTCCGCGTCTTGCACGATTTCTGCGCGGTGGATCTTTCGGCCTTCTATTTCGATATCCGCAAGGACAGTCTCTACTGCGATGCGTCCGACGCCCTAACCCGCCGGGCCTGCCGCACAGTGTTGGACATCCTGTTCGACCATCTGGTGACCTGGATGGCGCCGATCATTTCCTTCACCGCCGAGGAGGCCTGGTGGATGCGGGTCGCCGAAGCCCGCGATGGCGTGGCGCGCGAAGAATCCGTTCATCTGCGGGTTTTCCCGCAGGTGTCCGTCGACTGGCGGAACCCCGCCCTGGCCGCACGTTGGAGCAAGATCCGCCAACTGCGCCGGGTGGTCACCGGCGCCTTGGAGCTGGAGCGCAAGGAAAAGCGCATCCGTTCCTCCCTGCAGGCCGCGCCTAAGGTCTTTGTCGGCGACGGCAGCTGGCAGGACGCGGTGGCGGGTCTGGACTTCGCCGATATCTGCATCACCTCGGACATCGAGCTGTGCGAAGACGTTGCGCCAGACGGCGCCTTTAGTCTGGAGGAGGTGCCCGGGGTCGCGGCCCTGGTTGTTCCGGCCGAGGGCGAGAAGTGCGAGCGCTGCTGGAAAGTTTTGCCGGAGGTCAACAGCGTCAACACCGTTCCCGATACCTGTCAGCGCTGCGCCGCGGTGGTGGGCGACCTGCAAGCCGCGCAATAGTCAGCCACTGTTGAGAGGCCGGGGCCGTCGCGCTGCCGGCCTGTCGGCTTCGCTCTACCGAGGGGGTCCCCATGATCGTCCGTGTTTTGATCTTGGCGCTATTCGTTGCGATCCTGGACCAAGCCAGCAAGTGGCTGATGCTGGAGGTGGTCATGGCGCCGCCCCAGATCATTCCGGTCACCGATTTCTTTAACCTGGTGTTGGTTTACAACACCGGCGTGTCCTTTGGCTTTCTCGGCGGGGGGGGGCGCTTCGGCACCTATGGCTTGATCGCGCTGTCGATTCTGATCATCGGCGGCCTGCTTGTGTGGGTGCGCCGGCTGCGGGGCTGGCCGGTTACGCTGGCCGCCGGCCTGATCGTCGGCGGCGCCACGGGCAACGTGGCGGACCGAATCTTTCGGCCCGGCGTGGTCGACTTTCTGGACTTCTATGTGGGCGCCTGGCATTGGCCGGCGTTCAATCTTGCCGACTCCTCGATTGTCCTGGGGGTGATTTTTCTCCTGCTGGACGGCTTGTTCGAACCGCGCGGCGAGGGTAAAGAAGAGTGATTGGGTAGCTAGGGAGACCTCCAACCGGCGGGCATCTTGGGTTGCGGCAATGCCAGGCTCAATTCGGGCTGTCGCCTGTGAGGTAGGAAAGAGATGAAGTTGTCGATAAAACCTCTTGTCGTCGTCACGGTTCTTACCTTGAGCGGACTGGTCTTGTCGGCCTGTTCGGCGACCAAGGAAACCTTTGGCCTGGGCAAACAGTCCCCGGATGAATTTCAGGTGGTGGCCCGCGCGCCGCTGACTCTGCCGCCCAACTTCCAGCTTCGTCCCCCCCAGCCCGGCGCGGTGCGCCCGCAGGAGGGTTCGGCCGAGGACCAGGCCCGCAAGGCGGTTTTCCGAGCCGAGGACAAACAGCCCAGCCTGGATGAAGTTCTGCCCGACGACGGCCGGAGCCGTGGCGAGCGATCTTTGTTGGCCGCCGCCGGCTACAAGCCGTCGGATTCCAACATCCGGTTGACCATCGAACGCGAAACCAATCGCATCAATGACGAAAACGAGTCCTTCGTCGAAGATCTAATTTTTTGGCGTGGCTATCCGACGCCCGGGGATGTGGTTGACGCGGCGCAGGAAAGCAAGCGAATTCGGGAGGCCGAAGCTTTGGGCAAGCCGGTGGACGGCAACGACGTACCAACCGTGGTGCGCAAACAAAAGGGGCTGCTGGAAGGGATATTCTAGACTGTGATTGGCTCTGTCGCGAACCACCCGCCAAACGGTTGATCGCAGGCGGCGTTGCGGTTCAAACGGGATCACGGATCACGGATCACGGATCACGAAGCGCTTCCCTTTTAAGCGATCCGGCTCGACGCTTTTTCGGTGAAGGGCTTTTTTCGCGGCGGTTGCGGCCGGTCAAACGCCTTCCAGGGAAATTCGCCGCTTACGTCATCTCTCGGCATTCCGGGTCACCGCGACCCGGAGCAGATGCCGGGGGCGCAGATTACAGACATTTCATCCGGCTTTGGTTGCGCTTTACGCTGGGCGCGCTATACCTGCCCCTCGCGCTTTTTTCCTCTGGCCGGGCGCCGGTAAGTTCGGTTTCGTTCGTGTAGGGAGACTTCATCCGTGCCTGCCATCTTCGGACTGATTGCCGCTTTTGTCTTCAGCCTGTTGGTCTTGCCGCAACCGCTGGCGGCCAAGATTTTCGATCCGACGGTCTATCAGCTGGACAACGGCATGGAGGTGGTGGTGGTGAAAAACAGCCGCGCGCCCATCGTCATGCACATGGTTTGGTACAAGGTCGGCGCGGCGGACGAGGAACCGGGAAAATCCGGTGTGGCGCATTTTCTTGAGCACCTGATGTTCAAGGGGACCAAGACCGCCAAGAACGGTGAATTCTCGCAGGTTATCGCGCGCAACGGCGGCCAGGAGAACGCCTTCACCTCGCGCGATTACACCGGCTATTACCAACTGGTCGCCAAGGACCGGTTGGAAACCATGATGCGCTATGAGGCCGACCGCATGGCCAACTTGGTGCTGACCGACGCGGTCGCGCTGCCGGAACGGGATGTGATCCTGGAGGAACGGCGCAGCCGCATCGACAACAATCCCTCCGCTCAACTGGACGAGATGCGCAACGCCGCGCTCTACCTCAACCACCCCTACGGCCGACCGGTGATTGGGTGGGAGCAGGAAGCGAAGAAGATGACCACCCAGGACGCGCTGGCGTTTTACGATCGCTGGTACGCCCCCAACAACGCGGTTCTGGTGGTGTCCGGCGATGTGGAGCCGGAAGAGGTTTTGGCGCTGGCGAAAAAGTACTACGGCGTGATTCCCGCCAAGGCTGTGCCACCCCGTCAAAGGGTGCGGGAACCCCGTCAGTGGGCCCCGCGCCGGGTCGAGATGGTCGATCCCCGCGCCGGCCAGCCCTGGCTGTCGATCAGCTATCTGGCCCCCAACTACAAGCCCAATGGCGCGGGCGCGCCGCGGCGCGCCGCCTATGCCCTGCAGGTGCTGCAGGAACTGTTGAGCGGCAGCACCGGGCGGCTCTATCGCGCCCTGGCGATTGAGCAGGGGCTGGCGGCCTCCGCTGGCGCTGGATACGGCGCCAATTCCCTCGATCCCTCGTCGTTCTCGCTGTCGGCGTCGCCGCTGCCCGACAGCAGTCTGGAGCAGGTGGAGGCGGCCTTGCGGGCGGAAGTGGCCCGGTTGCTGGCCGAGGGCGTCAGCGGGTCGGAATTGGCGAAGGCGAAAACGCGCCTGGTTGACAGCGCGGCCTTTGCCCGCGATGAGGTGGCGGCGGCGGCCCAGGTGATCGGCGGCAGTCTGGCCATCGGGCTGAGCTCGGACGAACTGGAGGCTTGGCCCGACGAGATCGAAAAGGTGACGGCCGAGGAAATCCTGGCGGCGGCGCGCGAGGTGTTCCAGGACCAGAATTCGGTGACTGCGGTGATGCGCACCACCCCCAAGCCCGCGTTCGGCGCGCCGACCGTTGAGCCGCAATCCAATCGCGAAACCAACGGCTAAGGAAGGCGCTGACCGATGACGACAGTGACGCTGTTCAGACCGCTTCTTGCCGCGGCGAAACCGACCCGACTGCCCCTGGCGGCTGTTCTGCTGGGGTTGACTCTTTTGCTCGTCGCGCCGATCCAGGCGCGGGCGGTGGAGGTGCAGCGGGTGGTCTCGCCGGGCGGCATTGAAGCCTGGCTGGTGGAAGACCGATCCAACCCGATCATTTCGGTGGAGTTTCTATTCAAGGGCGCGGGCGGCGTCACCGATCCAAAGGACAAGGAGGGGCTGGCCTATCTGGTCTCCACCCTGCTGAACGAGGGCGCGGGACCGTACGACTCCCAGACGTTTCAGGGGCAACTCAATGACCAGTCGATCGGCTTGGGCTACAGTTCGGGTCGGGACTCCTTTGGCGGGTCACTCTCCACGCTGAGTCGCTATCAGGACAAGGCCTTCGAACTGCTGCGGCTGTCCTTGCTGGAGCCGCGCTTCGACGCCGAAGCGGTGGCGCGGATGCGCCGCGAAATTATCGTCGGGCTGGCCCACGAGGAAAACAACCCCAACAGCATTGCCGGGCGCAATTTGCGCCGACTGCTCTATGGCGATCATCCCTATGGGCGGCCGAGCAAGGGCACGGCCGAAAGCCTGACCGGGCTGAGCCTGGAAGACCTGCAGGGCTTTGTCCGCAGCCACCTGACCCGGGAGCGGCTGTTCATCGGCGTGTCGGGCGATATCGACGCCGACAGTCTGGGCAAGCGGCTGGATCAGGTGTTCGGCGGACTGCCGGCAAAGGGAGATCTGCCGGAGATCGCGCCGGCCCAGGTCGCCACCCAGGGCGGAACCTTGGTGATCGCGCGCGAACAGCCCCAGTCGATCGTGGTCATGGCTCAGCCCGGCCTGATGCGCGACGACCCGGATTACTATACCGCAAGCATCGCCAACTATGTGCTGGGCGGCTCGACCTTTTCCTCCTGGCTCTATGAAGAGGTGCGCGAAAAGCGGGGACTGGCTTACGGCGTGGCGTCCTATCTGGCGCCCTCGGACTACGCGGCCTTGGTGATGGGCCGGGTGGCGACCCAGAACGCGCGGGTGAAGGAAAGTATTGCGCTGATCAAGCAGCAGTGGGCGCGCATGGCCGAGGAAGGCCCGACGGCCGAGGAATTGGCCGACGCAAAGACCTACCTGACCGGAAACTTCGCCCTGAATCTGTCCAGCACCGGCAAGATCGCGGATATCCTGGTGGCCATGCAGGCGCAGAACCTGGGAATTGATTACATTGATCGCCGCAGCGGCTTTTTTGAGAAGGTCACCTTGGCGCAGGTCAAGAAGGTCGCCCGGGAGCTGTTTAACCCCGAAGAACTGACCATGGTGGTGGTGGGCCAGCCCGAGGGTCTGACCAGCACCTTGCCCGTCCCCTGACCACTACTCTTGGCTGACCGCGCCTGCGGACCGCTTCTGCGGACCGGCGCGCGATTCCCGCCTGCTGATCACTTCGCGCGCCCGGCCGGCGCCCCGGTTGGGCGGCGGGCGCGTCCCGCTTTAAACGAGACCCCGATGGGCTGCCGGTTAACCCAATCCGCCGCCAAAGGCGGGGGGCTCGCCCGCCGGGAAAGCCGACATTTCGCGACCTTCCGGCCGGGGCGGGTTTTTTCCCGTCTCCGGATGCTTTTAGCCGCACTTGCGCTGCTTCTTCGCTTTCCCGCCAAGGGGCAAGTCTGCTAAGGATTGTGGAGGAAAAAGCGAGAGAGCATGCTGTTTCATATTGATACCGACGCCTGTTTCGACACAACCGTCGGGCCGGCGGGCCTAAGCGAGGACTCCCTGTCCCAAGCCCTGGTGGCTTTGGCGCCGGTGGTGGCGCGCCTGGGGGCGGTTCGGCAGTGGGCCGAGCCGGGGGATTTGTCCTTTTTGCACGTGCCTCGGGCGCGTGACGATTTGGCCCCGATGACCGATCTGGCGGCGCGCCTGGGCGCGCGCTGCGATGATCTGCTGGTCCTGGGCACCGGCGGTTCCTCGCTCGGCGGACAGACCCTCTATGAACTGGTCGACCGGGGCTTTGGGCCGCCAGCGGGCTATCCGCGTCTGCACTTCATGGACAACGTCGATCCGGACAGCTTCGCGGCCTTGCTGGACTCGGTCGACGCCACCCGCCTGGGGGTGCTGGCGATCTCCAAGTCCGGCGGCACGGCCGAAACCCTCTGCCAGACCCTGATCGCCCTGGACCACCTGCGCCAGGTGGTCGGCGAGGCCGGCCTCAAGGACTGCATGGCGGTCATCACCGAACCCAACGACAGTCCCTTGAAGCAGTTGGCGCTGCGCTTCGGCTTGCCCTGTTTGGATCACCATCAGGGCATTGGCGGACGCTATTCGGTTCTAACCAATGTCGGCCTGTTGCCGGCGATCTTGGCCGGCCTTGATCCGCTGGCCATTCGGGCGGGCGCCCAACAGGTGCTGAACGGCTTTTTTCATCCTACTGTCGAGATTGACGCCAGCCCGGTGCTCGGGGCGGGATTGGCGGTCTGTCTGTCCCGCGACAAGGGAATAAGCCAGACCGTGTTGATGCCCTACGTCGACCGGCTGGCCTGTTTCGCCGGCTGGTATCGTCAGCTTTGGGCGGAGAGTCTGGGCAAGAACGGCCGGGGCACCACGCCGATCAAGGCGGTCGGCGCGGTGGATCAGCACAGCCAGTTGCAGCTTTATCTCGATGGCCCGCGCGATAAGTTCTTTACGCTGATGCGACTGGAAACCACCGGCCAGGGCGCCCGGGTGCCGAATGATCTGGCCGACAGCCTGGGCTTGGATTACTTGAGCGGGCGTCGTCTTGGCGATTTGTTGGACGCGGAAGCCAAGGCCACCGCCGCCACGCTGATCGCCAACGGCTGTCCCACCCGGCTCTTTACCTTCCAGCGGCTTGACGAAGAGGTCCTCGGCGGACTGTTCATGCATTTCATGCTGGAAACGGTTTTGGCGGCCGAGCTTTTCGCGGTCTCGCCCTTTGGGCAACCGGCCGTCGAAGAAGGCAAGGAACTGACGCGACAGTACATGCGCGCGCTTCATGGCAAGCCGGAAAAGCCGCCGGCCGGCAAGCCGGATGATCCGCCGCGCGCCGAACCGCCCTCCAATGTCATCCCGTTGCCGCTATGACCATTCGCCGGCTTCCGGAAACGCTGGTCAATCAGATTGCCGCCGGTGAAGTCATCGAGCGGCCAGCGGCCGCGGTTAAGGAGCTGGTGGAAAACGCCTTGGACGCCGGCGCGCGCCGGATCGACGTGGCGTTGCGCGATGGCGGCCGGGCCTTTATTGCCGTGACCGATGACGGCTGCGGCATGACGCCGGCGGAGATCGAATTGGCGCTGGCCCGGCACGCCACCTCGAAACTGCCCGATGACGATCTGGTCAACATCAAGACCCTGGGTTTTCGCGGCGAGGCGCTGCCGTCGATTGGCGCGGTGGCGCGCTTGAGCGTGACCAGCCGCGCCCGGGGCGCAGAGGACGCCTGGGTGGTCGGCGTGGAAGGCGGGGTTCAGACCCCGCCCAGGCCCGCCGCCTTGGGCCAGGGCACCCGGATCGAGATCCGCGATCTGTTTTTCGCCACCCCGGCGCGGTTGAAATTCCTCAAGCAGGCGCGCACCGAAACCGGCTACGCCCGCGATGTGGTGGAGCGCCTGGCCATGGCCCATCCGGAGGTCGGCTTCACCCTTAGCGATGAAAAGCGCACCCTGCTGCGGGTCGACCCTTACGAAACGGAGCTCCAGACTGAGCTCCAGACTGAGCTCCAGACCGAGCTCCAGACCGATCCGGCGCATCGCTCCGCCGACGAAAAGCGCGAACAGGCCCCGGCGTCGCCCCCCCGGGACGCGGCCCGTTTGAAGCGTTTGTCGCTGCTGATGCACCGGGAGTTCGGCGACAATGCCGTGCCGATCCTGGCGGAGCGTGAGGCCCACAAGCTGACCGGCTTCATTGGCCTGCCGACCCTGAACCGGGGCAACGCCCAACAGCAGTATCTCTTCGTCAACGGCCGGCCGGTCAAGGATCGGCTGTTGCTGGGCGCGATTCGCGGCGCCTATCAGGATTTTCTCGCCCGCGACCGTCACCCCCTGGTGGCGCTGTTTCTGGAGGTGCCGTCGGACACCGTCGATGTGAATGTCCATCCGGCCAAGAGCGAAGTGCGGTTTCGCGATGCCGCCTTGGTTCGGGGGCTGATTGTGTCGGCCTGCAAGCAAGCGCTGGCCGCCGCCGGTCATCGGGCCTCGACCACGGTGTCCCAGGCGGCGCTTGGATCTTTCCGTCCACACAGCGGCCTGGGCCTTGGCGCCGCCTACCGGCCGCACCACAGCGCGGTTTCCCGCCACCAGGTGGACGCGGCCCTGCAGGCCCAGGCCCCCTATCGTTCCCAGGGTGACGCGGCGGCCGGTTTCGATGAGCCGGAAGACGTCTTGCGCGCGCCGGGCGGCGATCCCTGGTCCGGGCGGTTGCCGCACTTGGGGGCCGCGCCGGTTGGTCCCGCCGAGGGCGTGGAACGGCGCGAGGGGCTTGAATCGGGCGAGGTGACGGCGGCGGCGTTGGCGGCGCTGACGACGCAAGCGCCCGATTCCTCCGGCTTCGAGGGCTATCCGCTGGGCGCGGCCCGGACCCAGCTTCACGCCACCTACATCGTCGCGCAAACCCTGGATGGCATGGTGATCGTTGATCAGCACGCCGCCCACGAACGGCTGGTGCTGGAGCGAATGAAGGCGCAGATGGCGGACAAAACCGTCAAGCGGCAGCTGTTGCTGGTGCCGGAAGTGGTGGACCTGGACGACCAAGCCGCCGACCGGCTGGCGGGGCGGGCCGAGGAACTGGCGGAGATGGGTCTGGCCATCGAACTGTTTGGCACCGGAGCCATACTGGTGCGCGAGGTCCCGGCGCTGCTTGGGCAAACAGATATCAAGGGGCTGATCAACGATCTGGCCGACGAGTTGGCGGAGCTGGATCAAGCCTTGAGCCTGCGGGAACGGCTGGCGGAGGTTTGCGGCACCATGGCCTGTCACGGCTCGGTGCGGGCCGGCCGTCGTCTCAATCTGACGGAGATGAACGCCTTGCTGCGACAGATGGAGGCGACGCCCCACTCCGGGCAGTGCAACCACGGCCGCCCCACCTACGTGGAACTGAAACTGCCGGATATCGAGCGGCTGTTCGGCCGACGCTAGAGGCTGCTCGACCAATCAGAGGCGGCGTTGCGGTTTAAACGGCGTCACCAAGCGTTTCTCCCTGGCCCGATCCGGCTGTCGCGCCCGCTCCTGGCGACCCCGCGCCGCCGTCACCAGAGCCCCCGCCCGGCCAAGAATAGTCCCAGGACAACCAGCAGCGCATTGGCGACTCCGTTCAACCCGGTCACCACCGCCGGCGCGAGTTTGTGGCGTAGCCAGGCGACAAAACCGGTCAGCACGATCCACCACAGCAGGGAGCCGAGCAGGATTCCCGCCACCGCCCAAATGCCTTCACGCAGCGAGCCGCCGAAACCGCGCCATTCCATCACCGCTCGGGTCGCCGCCTGCCCGGCTGCCGCCGGCGCGTCGGCCGGCAGATCCGCGCCGCCAATGCCCAGGGCCGCGAAAATCGCGAGAAACGACAAGATGGTGGTGGGGTTGGCCAGGGTCAGCAGATAAACCGAGACCAGGGCCGCCAACAGCGATCGGGCCGTCGCGCCACCGCTGCCACCACCGCTGCCACTGCCACCGTCACCGCTACCACGGCCGTCGCCAGTGTCAGCAGCGCCGCCACCAGTGTCAGCACCAGCGCGCGCGGCTTGCCGGGCCTGTTGCGCCCGACGCCAGCCGCGCGCCCCCAACAGCGTCAACCCCAAGCCGCCGATCACGGAAATGACCGCCGATTGCGCTTGCAGGACCTGAGCCAAGGAGGCGAAGCCCAGAGCCACCAGCAACCCATAGCTGCCGTCGGCCAGCGCCACGCCCAGACCGGTGGCCAAGCCGGTCGACAGGCCGCGCGCCAGGGTGCGTTCGATGCACAGCAAGCCGATCGGACCGAGCGGCAAGGCGACCATGAAACCGATGCCGAGGGACTGGAGGAACAACGGCAGCACGATGATAAAACCCTATATTTTCCTGATATTTCGTTATAATATGGGATAAATTCCGAAAAATAGCCGAAAAGTCAAGAAAAATGTCTGATTTATCAGAGAATGACCGGAAAATCCTTTCGCTTATTCAACGCGACGCCAAGCTGACCAACGCCGAAATCGGCCGCCAGGTCGGCCTGTCGGTGTCGGCGGTCAACGAGCGGCTGCACAAGCTGCGCGACAGCGGGGTGATCCGCGCCTATGAGGCGCGGCTGGCGCCGGCCAAGGTGGGCATGGATCTCTGCGCCTTTGTGCTGGTGCAGTTGGAACGGCCCGAGCATGAGGCGCCGTTTAAAAAGGCGGTGCGCAGCTCCCTGGCGGTGCAGGAGTGTCATCATGTCACCGGCGACTACAACTACCTGCTGAAGATACGCACCGCATCGACGGCCGAGCTGGAGGAAATCCTGACGCAAGGTTTGAAGTCCCTGACCGGCGTGGTGCGGACCAGCACGATGATCGCGCTGTCCTCGCCAAAGGAGAGCACGGCGCTGGACCTCAAGCCGCGCGACCTGCCGGCCGGCTAGCTTGCGCGCGACGAAAAAACAACGGCGTGGCGCTTTGGCTCCGCCGTCAAGCCGCCGCTCGTGGGCGATTTGCCGGGCGCGCGGAGAGCGCGGCGGCCTGCTGCCTAAGCTTATGGAAAGTCACGAAAATACCTTGTCTGTGGCAAGCGGTCGCAATGCGGCGCGGGCGCCGGGCCGCCCCGCCGTGAAAATCATTTTTTCACAGGCTGTTAAGGAAAAACTGTTCGACGGCGGGGGGAGGGCCTGTCTAGCATGGATGCAAGTCGCGACGGTCGCGTCACTTGAACCCTGATCTGAACCGCCCACTTGCTAAAGACAGCGTTGGAGAAAAATCTCCGAGGCTGGCGACCAAGCGGCGCAGAGGGCGGGTGTTCCGCGCAGAGCAGGGTTGGTCGTTGATGAGAGTTGATCGTTGATGGAAAGGATAGGGCGACAGATTTTTCTGTTGCGAGATTGCCCTATCACGGTAAGGGCCGGATCGGCCCGGTAACTCCCTAGGAGGACATATTATGCAGCTGCCTCTCGAAGTTAATTTCAAGAATATGGACCGCAGTGAAGCCGTCGAGAGCAAAATCTCCGACGAGGCGAAAAAGCTAGAGCGCTTTACGGGTCGCCTGTCTTCCTGTCGCGTCACGATTGAGGCGCCGCATCGACATTCCCCGCGAGGCAATATCTATGAAATTCATATAGAATTGCGACTGCCGCCGTCACGAACGGTGATCGTCGACAAGGCCAAGAAATCCGACCCGAGGCATGAAGATATCCATATCGCCATTCGGGATGCCTTCAAGGCGGCGACCCGGCAGCTCGAAGATCTGGGCCAGAAGATGCGCGGCGAAGTCAAAGGCCACGCCACCGCTTAACCCCAATCACCTCGCGGGGACCCTCTGGCGGGGATCCTGTGGCGACTGACCCGCCAAGAGCAGGGTCGAGAGACCGATCCCACGTTTGTCGCTGCTGACCGCCCCGCGCTTGAAAAGGCGCGGGGCTTTCCGTTGTTTGGGAGAAAGAGCTACCCCAGCCTCGACAGCAGCAGCTTGGCCTTGCCGTAGCGACGGGCCTCTAGCAGCGTGAACCCCTCCGGGAGAACGGTTTCCTCGCGTTGCATCACCTCGGCGACAACCAAGGTCCGCGCGCCGATCCAACCTTTGTCGGCCAGCGCCGCCAGCGCCGGCGTCAACAGCCCCTTGTCATAGGGGGGGTCCAGCAGCACCAGGTCCATCGGGCCGCGCGGGCTGGGCGGCGGATGCAGCACGTCGCTTGCCAGCAGCCGGCAAGCGGCTTGCGCCGCCAAGGCCTTGATATTGGCGCGCAGCGCCTGCAGGGCCGGGGCCGCCTGTTCGATGAAAAAGATATGCTCGGCGCCGCGCGACAGCGCTTCCAGGCCGAGCGCCCCGGTGCCGGCGAAGGCGTCGAGCACCTGGGCGCCGGGAATCGGTGAAACGCCGGCGCTGTAGCGGCCACCGGCAAGAATGTTGAACAGCGCCTCGCGGGCCCGGTCGCTGGTCGGGCGGGTGTCGCGGCCCTCGGGGGCGTTCAGCCTGCGTCCGCGGTATTTACCGGCGACGATCCGCACCGCGTCCTCCGCCGGTTGCGCGCGCCGATGCGGATTTCTTGCCGACTTTCCCAGCCGCCGGCTTTGGGCCTGCCTTGCCGCCTGGTTTGCCGCCTGCCTTGCCGCTGTATCCGGTTGCGCGCGGCTTGCCAGCGGGATGGCCCTTGTCTTTTCTGTCGCGCTCGGCCTTGTCGTTCTGGCGGTTGCGGGCGTGACGGCCCCGGGGTTCCGGCGCGGCCTCGCTGGCGGCGGATTTTCCGGTCTTGGGCGCGCCGGCGGGTTTGGCTTCCGGGGCCGGGCGACTGTCAATCGGGTTGCCGTCTTCGTCGAGCGGCCGGGTGTCCTTGGTGAAATGTCGCGGCGCCTGGGGCGCCTTGGATCGCTTGGGGCTGCTGGCCTGCGGGTTGCGTTGGTCCGGGGTGCGCGGGCTTTGCGCGGCTTTCTTCTTGGCCTTTTCGCCGTCGCCCAATTGCTCCTTCAGGGTTTTCTGGAGAACCTCCTCCAGATCGCCGGGCTTTAGCGACCCCAGCACGAAGGGGCCGAAGGAAATGCGCATCAAGCGGTTGACGGTTAGGCCCAGCTGTTCGCAGATCCGCCGCACCTCGCGGTTTTTGCCTTCGCGCAGCGCCACGGTCAGCCAGGAGTTGCTGGTCTCGCTCTTGTCCAGGCGTGCTTCGATCGGGCCATACTTGATGCCATCGACGGTGATGCCCTTGGCCAGGTCGCGCAGCGCCCTTTCGTCCACCCGGCCATAGACCCGCACCCGATAGCGGCGGATCCAGCCGGTCTGCGGCAGCTCCAAACGTCGTTTCAGTTCGCCGTCGTTGGTCAGCAGCAGCAGCCCCTCGGAAGACATGTCCAGACGGCCCACCGGCATGGCGCGGGGCAGGTCCTCGGGCAGGATGTTGTAGATCGTCGGCCGCCCTTCCGGATCGAATGCCGTGGTCAGGACGCCTTTGGGTTTGTAGAGCCGCCACAGCCGGGCGGGCTCGCGCGTCGGCAGCGCTTCGCCGTCCAGGGTAATGACCTGGTCGGGCCGCACCTTGGTTGCCGGGGTTTCAACCGTCTGGCCGTCCAACTCGACCCGCCCTTGATTGATAAAGGCCTCGGCGTCGCGGCGCGAACAGATTCCCGAGCGGGCGATGATCTTGGCAATGCGCTCGCCCTCCCAGGAGGAAGCCGCGCCACTGTCGGCGTCAAGAGGGTCAGGTGAGGTGTGTTTTTGGGTCACTGGCTTTGGGGCTTTCGACGGCTGGAAGGCCGGGCTGCGGCGGGCCGTCCACTGCGGCCCCCGTTAGCCGTCGTAGCTGTGGCCGAAAGCTTCCAAGCCTTCTTCCAAATAATCAGCCAAGCGCGGCATCCCGATCAGATAAGGGGCTGTTTGACCATTATAGCGCTCTTCAGCGGCTTCGATGGCATCGCTCCATTCGTCAGCGTCATAGTCGTTTCGGCCGATCCAAACAAGGGCAACCAGTTCGATCTGTTCGTCCTCGGCCAACTCGTTGATGAAGGTTTCCAGTTCGTCGCCGCCTTCATTGTCCGGCGAGACATGGTCGTCCAACTCGTCGAAGGCTTCCTCGTGCGCCAGATCGAAGTCGCCGTCGCGATCAAGCCCATTTTCCGGGTTTGACGCGTCCAGCAGGTCACCTTCGCTGCGCTCGCGCATCAAGGTGATGATGTAGGATACCTTATCTGGGTCGAGAGAAAGCATCATGGAGGCCTCCAACAAACAGCCTGTTCTATCTTCAATGAGAATACTGCGATAGACAAGCCTGCTTGGCGTTGACCTAGCGCAAACGGTCCGGCGACCGCTGGTCTGCGGCGGCGCGCGATGATAGGAAGAACCATGACCTGCTTGACCTCGCCCTTCATGCCGCTGGCCCTGGCCCAGGCGCGCGCCGCCTTCGCCCGGCGGGAGGTTCCTGTCGGCGCGGTTCTGGTGGAGGCGGCCAGCGGGAAAATTCTCGCCCAGGCTCACAACGAGGTGGAAATGCGGCCCGATCCCACCGCCCACGCCGAGATTCTGGCCTTGCGCCGGGGGGCTGAACTGCGCGGCGACCCGCGACTGCCCGATTGCGATCTCTATGTGACCCTGGAGCCCTGTGCGATGTGCGCCCAAGCCATCGCCTTTGCGCGGCTGCGGCGCCTGGTCTTTGGCGCCTACGACCCCAAGGGCGGCGGCGTTGATCACGGCGCGCGGATCTTCGAGCGCGCCACCTGCCATCATGCCCCCGAGGTCGTCGGCGGCATCATGGAGCAGGCCTGCGGCGCCCTGCTGCGGGAATTTTTCCAGGCCCGCCGCTAGGGCCGGTCGGTGCGCCGCGCTGCTTTCGCCGTCGATCACCGCCTAACGTCCGCTAGGCCTTTTCGCGTTGAATGGCGCGCCAGCCGATGTCGCGGCGGCAAAATCCCTCGGGCCAGTGAATCTTGTCGATCGCCGTATAGGCCCGTTCCTGGGCTTGAGACACGCTGTCGCCCATCGCCGTTACGCCGAGAACCCGTCCGCCGGTCGCGGTCAGATCGCCCCGGTCCGAACGGCTGGTTCCGGCGTGGAAGATGGTCAGCTTGTCGGTTGCGCTGGCGTCGGGCAGGCCCTCGATCACCGTGTTCTTCCGGTAGCTGCCGGGATATCCCTCCGCCGCCAAAACCACCACCAGGGCCTTTTCATCGCTGAATTTCAGCGTGTGATCGCCGAGATTCCCCTGAGCGGCGGCGACCAGCACCGGTAGCAGGTCGCTATCCAGCCGCGCCAGCAGCACCTGGCACTCGGGATCGCCGAAGCGCACGTTGTATTCGATCAACTTGACGCCGCCATCGGGCGCGATCATCAAACCGGCGAACAGGATGCCGATATAGGGGCAGCCCTCGGCGGTCATCGCCGCCAGGCAGCGCTCGATGGTTTCCACGCGGGCCCGCGTGGCGATTTCCGGGGTCAGAATCGGGGCCGGACTGTAGGCCCCCATGCCGCCGGTGTTGGGGCCCTGATCGCCGTCATGGACCCGCTTGTGATCCTGCACCGAGGGCAGCAGCAGGGCCTGCTTGCCGTCGCACAGGCCGAACAGGCTGACCTCCTCGCCCTGCAGGAACTCTTCGACAATCACTTCACTGCCTGCTGCGCCAAAGCGGGCGCCAACCAGGGCTTCGTCAATCGCGCCCTCGGCCTCCGCAAGCGTCATGGCGACGGTCACGCCCTTGCCGGCCGCCAGACCGTCGGTTTTCACCACCACCGGCGCGCCCAGTTGCCTGGCGAAATCCTTGGCCGCAATCGGATCGGTGAAGCGCTGATAGCCGGCGGTGGGGATGGCGTACTTGGCGCAGATGTCCTTCATAAAGCCCTTGGAGCCTTCCAGGCGGGCGGCGGCCTGAGAGGGGCCAAAGGCCAGAATGCCCGCAGCCTGCAGGCGGTCAACCAGCCCCAGCACCAGCGGCCCCTCCGGCCCGACGACGACCAGGTCGATGGCGTTCTGGGTGGCGAAGGCGACCAGGCCGTCCACATCCTCGGCGTCGATCGGCACGCAGGTGGCCTGCTCGGCGATACCGGCGTTGCCCGGCGCGCAGTACAGCGCCTCGCAGTCGGGCGAGGCCGCCAGGGTCCAACAAAGGGCATGTTCGCGACCACCGCCGCCGACCACCAGGATCTTCATGGGGAAAACCTCAATCAAAAATCTGCGCAGATATCTTCAGCCGCTGTTATGGCCTCATCATCGCGCCGGAGCAATGGTTCAGCGCGCTGCCTTTTGCCCCGCCCGCTCGCCCGGTGGTTTCGGATTGACGCGGGCTCGGCTATGGTTGGCGTTGCCCGCGCCGCAAAGATCAACGAGACTTTGACGATGACTGATTATTTTTCCCCGCCTGCTTCCGCTCCGACCCCAGCCGGCGCGCCGCCCACGTCGGGCAACCTGCCCGAATTCTCGATTTCTGAGATCAGCCGCGCCATCAAGCGGACGCTGGAAACCTCATTCGACCGGGTGCGGATTCGCGGCGAAATTTCCGGCTTCAAGCGGGCCGCCTCGGGCCATCTCTATATGACCTTGAAAGACGCCGATGCGGCCATTGACGGGGTCTGCTGGAAAGGGGTCGCCCAGCGGCTGGCCTTGCGGCCCGAGGATGGCATGGAGGTGATCGCCACCGGTCGGATCACCTCCTATCCCGGTCGCTCCAAGTATCAGATCGTCATCGACGCGCTGGAGCTGGCGGGTGAGGGGGCGCTGTTAAAACTGCTGGAAGACCGCAAGCGCAAGCTGGCCGCCGAAGGGCTGTTCGATCCGGCGCGCAAGAAACCGCTGCCCTACCTGCCGGAAGTGATTGGCGTGATCACCTCGCCGACCGGCGCGGTGATCCGGGATATCCTGCATCGTCTGGAAGACCGCTTCCCGCGTCGGGTGCTGGTCTGGCCGGTTCTGGTGCAGGGCGAGGGCGCGGCCGAGCAAGTGGCGCGGGCCATCGAGGGGTTTAACCGGCTTGCCGTCGACGCCCCGCTGCCCCGGCCCGATGTGTTGATCGTGGCGCGCGGCGGCGGCGCCTTGGAGGATCTCTGGTCGTTCAATGAAGAGGTGGTGGCGCGGGCGGCCGCGGCCTCGGATATCCCGCTTATCTCCGCCGTCGGTCATGAGACCGACACCACCTTGATCGACTTCGTTTCCGACCGCCGCGCCCCCACCCCCACGGCGGCGGCGGAAATGGCTGTGCCGGTGCGCGCCGAGCTGCGGGCCGTGGTTCTGGATATGGAGCGTCGCCTGTCCAGCGGTCTGTCTCGGCTGTTGACCGAGCGGCGCAGCGAGGTGACCGGGCTGGGGCGGGGACTGCCCGATCCGCTGCGGCTGCTCGGGGAAAAGACCCAGTTGCTGGATGACCGCGCCGAGCGGCTGCATCTGGCCATCGGACGCGGGCTGGAACAGCGCCAGGCCCGGGTCGCTGAATTGGGCGCGCGCCTGCCCCATCCCCGGCAACAGTTGAGCGCAACGGCGCAGGGGCTGCTGTCGCTTGGCGAACGCCTGGCCTTGGCCGGAAAGGGGCAGCTGCGCGATCTGGCCCGCCAGCTCGCCAGCTTGACGCCGCGGCCGCCGGAACGGGAATTGGCCTTTGCCGGGCAAACACTGGAGGCCTGGCGCGAGCGGCTTGATCCGGCGATCGCCCGGCGTCAGCGGCAGGCCGGGGATCAACTGGCCGAAACCCTGCGGTTGCTGGACTCGCTTTCCTATAGGAATGTCCTGCGGCGGGGCTTTGCCATGGTGCATTCGGCCGATGCCCTGGTTACCAAGGCCGCACAGCTGTTGCCCGGCCAGGCCCTGACGATCGAGTTCGGCGATGGTTGCGCCGAGGCGGTGGTCGACGCACCGCCGGGCGCGGTGACAAGTCCGGCAGCGCCCGCTGGGGCGAAGGCCGCCTCGGCCGAACCGACCAAACCCG
>CAXBMB010000052.1:0-25538 GCA_963976695.1 uncultured Rhodovibrionaceae bacterium | reverse complement strand
TGACCGGCGTATTCCGTCGGCAGATGCAGTTCCCAGCCCACTTCGCCGACATAGCCGATGCGAATGGCCAGCACCGGCGCGGCGCCGATGGTGACGGGGCGCGCGGTGGCGAAGGGCAGGTCTTGATTGCTGACCGACTCCTCGCTCACCCGCCGCAACAGGTCCCGGGCCTTGGGGCCGCAGAGATTGATCACCGCCTTGGCCGAGGTCACCTCCGTCAGGTAGGCCGCGCCGTCGTCGGGCAGGTTGCGGCGGATCCAGTCGCCGTCATGGCCGCCGAAGCCGCTGCCGGTGACGATGTAGAAGGCCTGCAGTTCCAGCCGGGTGATGGTGAGGTCGGCCTCGATGCCGCCGCGTTTGTTGCAGAGTTGGGTATAGATCACCGACCCGACCGGCTTGTCCAGATTGGACACGGCGAGCCGTTGCAGCGCCGCCAGCGCGCCCGGACCGCGCAGTTCGAACTTGGCGAAACTGCTTTGGTCGATCAGCGCCACCCCCTCGCGCACCGCCCGGTGCTCGGCCGCCACGTGGGGCTCCCAGTTCGGATGCTCGAAGGCGGGCTTGTCGAGCGGCGCCACGCCGCGCGGCGCAAACCAGTTGGGCCGCTCCCAGCCGTTCTTGCTGCCATAGACCGCGCCCTTGGCCTTGAGAAGTTCGTACAGCGGCGAGCGGCGGATCCCCCGCGCCACCGCGCTTTCCTGGCCGGGATAGCGCAGCTTGTAGTGATGGGCGTAGTGCTCCACCGCGCGCGGATACATGAAGGCGCGGGCGCCGTGGTGATGGCCGAAGCGCCGGCTGTCCAACGGCCAAAGATCCAGGCTGGGCGCGCCCTGCAGGATCCACTCCGCCATCATCTCGCCGGCGCCGCCGCCGGCGGCAATGCCATAGAGAAAACCGGTGGCGACAAAGAGATTTTTGTAGTCGGCGGACGGCCCCATGACGAAATCGCCGTCGGCCGAATAGGGAATGGGGCCGTTGATCATCTGGCGAATGCCGACCTGGTTGACCACCGGGGTCACCTCGCCGGCGTAGCGCGCCAGCGGTTCGAACCGGTCGAAATTTTCCGGCAGCAGCTGTCGGGCGAACTCGCCGGGAATGCCCCGGTCGCCAAACGGCGGGGTGTGCGCCTCATAGCCGCCGATCACCAGGCGTCCGCCGGCATCCTGCTTGTAGTAGACCAGCCGGTCGGGGTCGCGCAGCGTCGGCAGGTTGTCGGGAATGCCGGGAATCGGTTCGGTGACGATATATTGGTGCTCCACCGCGCAGGCCGGAATTTTCAACCCCAGCTTGGCCCCCAGCTCCCGGCTCCACATGCCGGCCGCCAACACCACATTGTCGGCGCGGTAGTCGCCGTCGCTGGTCGTCACCTTGGTAATCCGCCCCGCCTGCCGGTCAAAGTCCAGCACCTTGACGCCTTGGCGAATCGCCACGCCACGTTGCCGCGCGCCCTTGGCGATGGCCTGACAGAGCGAGGCCGGGTCAATCTGCCCATCGCTGGCGATGAAGGCCGCCCCCAGCACCTTGTCGGTGGCGAGCAGCGGAAACAGCGCCTGCGCCTCGGCGGGCGACAGCTCATCCATCTCCAGGCCGAAGCTGCGGGCCATGGTCACCAGCCGCTTCAGCTCCATCATCCGCTCGGGCGAACAGGCCAGGCGCAGGCTGCCGACCTGCTTCCAGTCCACCGCCTGGCCGGTTTCCGCCTCGATTTCATTGTAGAGCGCCACTGAGCGCTGCAGCATCCGGGTGGTGTTGCGCGACGAGCGAAGCTGCCCGACCAGCCCGGCGGCGTGCCAGGTGGCGCCCTCGGTCAGCGCCGACTTTTCCAGCAGCACAATGTCCTTTTCACCCTTACGGGCCAGATGATAGGCGATGGCGCAGCCGATGATGCCGCCGCCGATGATCAGATGTTTGACCTCTTGCATGACCGTCTCGCTGCTTGGCGCGGTATTTGTTCGCTTCATCATCGGTCGGGTGCCGGTCGGATACCGAGGAAGGCCGCGCGGTGGTGCTGACCCCCGGAGGGCGTCCCCATGCAAAAACAGTTTTGTTGATTTGTCAACATTGTTTGTTGAAACTTGTTGATTTATAATCATGAGACACCCCCGACAACAGCAGCAGGCGGCGCGAAAAATGGGTCCTAGAGAACAGGAAATCCTTGACGCCATTGCCCTCAAGGGCTCGCTGGAGGTGCTGGAGCTGGCCGAGCTGCTTGGGGTGTCCGATCAGACCGTCCGCCGACTGGTCAAGCCCCTGGCGGCGCGCGGTCTGCTGAAAAAGGTGCACGGCGCGGTGATGGCCACCGCGCGCTACAGCGACAGCCCCTTTCAGGAGCGCATGCTGGTGCGGCAGGCGGCCAAGCGCGCCCTGGCCAACAGGGTTCTGGCCCTGGTGCGCAACGGGGATTCCCTGCTGCTCGATACCGGCTCAACCACCGCCTACATCGCCCAGGCCCTGCGCCAGCGCCGCGACCTGGTGGTGGTCACCAACTCCAGCAGCATCGCTAGCACCCTGGCCTCGGTTCCCGGAAACCGGGTTTTCATGGCCGGCACCGAGCTGCGCAACCACGACGGAGCCAGCTTCGACGCCTCGGCCTTCGCCACCCTGCGGCGCTTCTCGGCCCGTTTGGCGATCCTGTCGGCGGCCGCCGTCAACGCCGCGCGCGGTTTTCAGGTGCAGGAACACTGCGAGGCCGATCTGGCGGCCTGCATGCTGGCCCAGGCCGACCAGGCCCTGATGGCGATCGACAGCAGCAAATTCGGCAAGACCGCCCTGGTGCAGCTACCGGCCTTCACCAAGCCCGCCAGCCTGGTCAGCGAGCAGGCCCCGCCGGCCGCCCTGATCGCGGCGCTGCGCAAGACGGCGGCCCCTGGGCTGCGGATCTGCTGCGAAGCGCCGCCGCCCGGAGACCGCGCAAAGTAGCCGGAAAGCGGGGTTCAAAAACGACGAAACCCCCTGGTTTTCCAGGGGGTTTCGGTGGTGGAGCCAGACGGAATCGAACCGACGACCTCTACAATGCCATTGTAGCGCTCTCCCAACTGAGCTATGGCCCCTTTTTTCACCGTCCCGCTCATATGCGAGGGCACGGCCGGCGGTTTGCTAACAACCTGACGAAAGCGCGTTCTTCGAACCGCCGAACCAGCGGCCCGCTTCTCTCATTCCGTCGTTGGGAGCCCGGAAACTAAGCGAAGCTTTCGGGCTTTGCAAGGCCAAAAGGTCATTTTTTCCGACCCGCTTGAAAAGCCATGATTTTTGGCGGTTTCCGGCCCGCTTCAGCGGATTTTTCGCCCGCCGGCGGACCGCTGTCGCCCAACCTTCTCTCGGTCGGGCGCCCAATCATCGGCCGGCGGAATCAGTTGTCCTTATCGTCGTCCTTGAGCTTTACACTGACCCCCAGAACGTCGCCGTCCAGGTCGGAATCGTCGTCGTCGTCCAAGCCGGCGTCATCGTCCTGGTCGTCGGCGTCCAACACCACGTCGTCTTCCAGATCGACATCGATTTCCTCGATTTCCACCTCGTCGGCATCATCGGCGACGACGTCCTTTTCCTTCTTGCCGATCTTGCTGACCTTGGCGCGCTTGCCGCGCAGGATCGCCTCAGAGCTGTAGGGGGTGCCGCAAGAAGGGCAGGTCGCCGGGTTGCGTTGCAAATCATAAAACTTCGTGCCGCAGGATTGGCAGATGCACTTAGTGCCCCACTCTGGTTTTGCCACGCGATATCTCCATCCTTCAGGGGCCTTGCGAAGCGACAAGGCCGGGTCAATATGTCGGGCCGCCCGTTAACCGCTCGGCGAGCGCCAACGGGGTCAAGAAAGTTGGCGGGCTATAGCCATTTAGACTCGCCTCTGTCAACCGCCTGCGTAGATAAAAAGGTTCAAGATTACAAAACAAGTGAATTGGACCGCGCCGCACGCGCCGACAGTCCTTTTGCCCAGCCCCGGCGCCCGGAAAAAGCCGCCCAAAAAACAATCCAAAAAACGTCCCCGGCCGCGCGGCAGGGCAGCGACGCCGCGGCGGCAGCATGGTGGCAACGCGTCACGGTCTGTGCTAGAGCAAGCTCCGCTCAACAAGACTCACCCGGTGATTAGGCTGTTTGGCTGGGGTTGTGTTCGCCGCAAGCGCGGGGGCCGCCGCCGCCGAACCGCCGTCGCCGCCAACCGATCTAAAGAAAGTACGCGCGCGTGCCCGAAATTTCCGCAACCGCCCTAACCGCCCTTCCCAGCCAAGCCCTGCGCGGGACCGCGGCCATTCCGGGCGATAAATCGCTGTCGCACCGCGCCTTGATGTTCGGTGCGCTGGCGGTGGGGGAAACCCGGATCGAGGGCCTGCTGGAGGGCGAGGATGTGCTCAACACCGCCAAGGCGATGGCGGCGCTGGGCGCCGAGGTCGAACGGGACGACGCCGGCTGCTGGCGGGTCCAGGGCGTCGGCATCGGCGGCTTGAGCCAGCCCGAGGATGTGTTGGATTTCGGCAACTCGGGAACCGGCGTCCGGCTGGCCTTGGGGCTGATCGCCAGCCAGCCCCTGACCGTGATGGTAACCGGAGACGCCTCGCTGCGCCGCCGGCCGATGTCGCGAGTTACCGAGCCGCTGACCCGGATGGGGGCGACGGTAATCGCCCGCGAGGGCGGCCGGCTGCCGCTCACCCTGGCCGGCCCCCGCACCCTGCTGCCGATTCGCTACCGCCTGCCGGTGCCCTCCGCCCAGGTCAAGTCGGCGATCCTGCTGGCCGGTCTGGGCGCGCCGGGCGAAACCACGGTGATCGAGCCGGAAGCGACCCGCGACCATACCGAAAACCTGCTGCGGCACTTCGGCGCCGAGGTGCGGGTGCGCGACAGCGCCGAGGGCCGGCTGGTCACCCTGCGCGGCCAACCGGAGCTGGTCGCCGCCCCGGTCAAGGTGCCCGCCGATCCCTCCTCCGCCGCCTTCCCCCTGGTCGCGGCCCTGCTGCTGCCGGGATCGGACATCACCTTGCGCGCCGTCGGGCTCAACCCCTTGCGAACCGGACTGTTCGCCAGCCTGCTGGAAATGGGCGCGGAGTTGGAGGAACTGGATCGGCGGGTGGAAGCCGGCGAGTGGGTCGCCGACGTCCGGGTCCGCGCCTCCCGGCTCACGGCGGTGGAGATCCCCGCCGCCCGGGCGCCCTCGATGATCGACGAATATCCCATCCTGGCGGTGGCCGCCGCCTTCGCCGAGGGCCGCACCGTGATGACCGGCCTGAAGGAACTGCGGGTCAAGGAGAGCGATCGTCTGGCGGCGATGGCCAAGGGGCTGGCGGCCTGCGGCGTCGTCGTCGAGGAGGGGGAAGATTATCTGATCGTCGAAGGCACCGGCGGACCGGTACCCGGTGGCGCGCTGATTGAAGCCGATCTGGATCACCGCATCGCCATGGCTTTCCTGGTGCTGGGTCTGGCGGCGCGGGAGCCGGTGACCATCGACGACGCCGCGCCGATCGACACCTCCTTTCCCGGTTTCGCCGACCTGTTGACCCGCCTGGGGGCGCAGTTGACCAGACCGGAAGGAACCGCCGCGCCCGCCGCATGACCCGCGCGCCATCCCGGGGCCCGCTGCCGGGCCCGGGCCCCTAGCGCCCCTGCGCCCGCCAAGCCCCCAGCCGCCATAGTCCGGAGCCCGAACCCGATGCAATTGGATAACGACTATTCCCTGGTGATCGCCGTTGACGGCCCGACGGCCGCCGGAAAGGGCACCCTGGCCCGGGCCCTGGCCGACCGCCTGAACCTGGCCTACCTGGACACCGGGTCGCTCTACCGCGCTGTGGCCGCCTGTCTGCTGGCCCAGGAAAAGGATCCCGAGGACCAGGCGGCCGCCGTCGCCCAGGCCCGCGCGCTGCGCGCAAGCGATTTACAACGCGATGATCTGCGCCTGGAGAAGGTCGCCGAGGGGGCCTCCAAAGTCGCCGCCCAGCCCGCCGTCAGGGCGGCGCTCCTGGACTTCCAGCGGCGCTTCGCGCAACAGCCGCCGGCCGGCAAGAAAGGCGCGGTGCTGGACGGCCGGGACATCGGCACGGTGGTCTGTCCCGACGCCACCGCTAAATTCTTCATCACCGCCTCGCCGGAAGCGCGGGCGAAAAGACGACACAAAGAGTTGCTTGATCGCGGAGAGAGGGCTATATACGCGCGCGTCCTGGCGGATTTGCAGGCGCGTGACGCAAGGGACAGTTCCCGGGCGACCGCGCCGCTGGTCGCGGCAGACAATGCCGTGACTTTCGATACGACGGAGATGGATTCCCAGGCGGTCCTCAAGGCTGTGCTGGAGTCGCTGCATTCGGCTTTGGCCTCCTAGTTGGACCTTCCGGTCCGGCTGTCTGGTCGGGCGGTTGATCGACGGTCAGGATCACGGACGGCGCGCGTGGATCGAGCCAAGGGATGGCCGGCTCCGAACAAGGGGTCGGCAGCCCACCAGGTCGGCGCCCACAAGCTGACAGCCATGACAGGCTGGCGGTGGTGTGGCGACGGCGCAACCATAACGCCCCCGCGGGCTCAAGGCCTGCGTCGCGGGGAAGACCGCCGGAGACAACCGGTTGGCCTGAAAAACAACGATACCGAAAGGAAAATTAATGTCTGAAGTTGAATCTTTTGCCGCTCTGCTCGAGGAGTCCCTCGGGCCAGATCAGAGCCTGCAGGGCACTGTTTTGCGCGGCACTGTCGTCCGCATCGAAGGCGACTCTGTTCTCGTTGATGTTGGATTGAAATCCGAAGGCCGGGTGGCGCTGAAGGAATTCTCCAAATCCGGCGAACAGACCGAACTGAAGTCCGGCGACACGGTCGAGGTTTATCTCGAGCGTATGGAAGACAAGAACGGCGAAGCCATGCTGAGCCGTGACAAGGCCCGCCGTGAAGAATCCTGGAACCAGTTGGAAGACGCCTTTGGCGAAACCCAGCGGGTCACCGGCAACATCTTCGGCCGGGTTAAGGGCGGCTTCACCGTCGACCTTTCTGGCGCCGTGGCCTTCCTGCCGGGCAGCCAGGTCGACATCCGGCCGGTGCGCGACATCACCCCGCTGATGCACACCCCCCAGCCCTTCCAGATCCTGAAGATGGATCGCGCCCGCGGCAACATCGTGGTGTCGCGCCGGGCGGTCCTGGAAGAAGATCGCGCCGGACAGCGCGCCGAGTTGATTTCCGGCCTGAAGGAAGGCCAGGTGCTCAGCGGCGTGGTGAAGAACATCACCGATTACGGCGCCTTTGTCGACTTGGGCGGCGTGGACGGCCTGTTGCACGTCACCGACATCTCCTGGAAGCGCATCAACCATCCCACCGAAGCCTTGACCATCGGTCAGCAGGTCAAGGTGCAGGTGATCCGCTTCAATGCCGATACCCAGCGCATTTCCCTCGGCATGAAGCAGTTGGAAGCCGATCCTTGGGAAGGCGTCGCCGCCAAATACCCGGATCGGGCGAAGTTCCTGGGTCGGGTGACCAACATCACCGACTACGGCGCGTTTGTCGAGCTGGAGCCCGGCATCGAAGGTCTGGTCCACGTCTCCGAAATGAGCTGGACCAAGAAAAACGTCCATCCCGGTAAGATCGTCTCCACCTCGCAGGAAGTGGAAGTGATGGTTCTGGATGTGGACGAGACCAAGCGCCGCATCTCGCTGGGCCTCAAGCAGATCCAGGCCAACCCCTGGAACGACTTCCTGGAGAAATTCCCGGTCGACTCCGAAATCGAGGGTGAGATCAAGAACATCACCGAATTCGGTCTGTTCGTTGGCCTGCCCGGCGATATCGACGGCATGGTTCACCTGTCCGATCTGGATTGGAACCGGTCCGGCGATGAAGCGGTCAAGGACTACACCAAAGGCCAGATGGTCAAGGTCAAGGTTCTGGACGTGGACACCGATAAAGAGCGCATCTCCCTCGGCATCAAGCAGTTGGAAAGCGATCCCTTCGAGTCCGCGACGGCCGGCATCAAGCGGGGCGACGCGATGACCTGCACCATCACCCAGGTCACCGAAAACGGCCTGGAAGTGGAGCTGTCCGATGGCGCCTCCGGCTTCATCCGCAAGTCCGACCTGTCCCGTGAGCGTTCCGAGCAGCGCCCGGACCGTTTCGCCGTTGGCGAGAAGGTCGACGCCAAGGTGGCGTCGCTGGATCGCAAGACCCGCCGCATCACCCTGTCGATCAAGCAGCTGCAGGTTGCCGAAGAAAAGCAGGCTGTTGCCGACTACGGTTCCACCGAGTCCGGCGCCAGCTTGGGCGACATCCTGGGCGCGGCGCTGAAAGCGCAGATCCCCGCCAGCGACGATGACGGCAAGGGCGACAGCAAAGACGCCGAGTAACGAGCTTACCCAGAGCTTGCCCCGGGCTTTTTGTGGCATCTTTGGCGAAAACCGAGGGCCCGGCGTGTCGCACGCCGGGCCCTTTGTCTATTTTGGCCCACGCCGAGGCCCGCCGCGCCACCCTGGGAGCGGCCGAGAAGAAAAATCTATCTCTCTGTAATATAAGGCTAATCTTGACGTTTGCCTTTCCCTCTGGCAGGGTAATGTCAAAGGGGCTGTGGAAGTTCTGCCAATTTGGCTTCCTGCTGCTTACTTGGAAACAAACAGATCTTGCCCAGTCGCCCCCGGATCGGGGCTGGCTGTGAAGTAGGGTTACCGCGTCAAGTCGACCGGCGTTAGGCCGGCGCGCCCAGGGGAAGGCCATGACAAAATCCGAGTTGATCCAGCGAATTGCAGAGCAGAATCCACATCTTTACCACCGGGATGTCGAGCGAATCGTCACCACGATTTTTGAAGAAATCACCGATGCTCTGGCCCAGGGCAGCCGTGTCGAACTGCGCGGGTTCGGCGCTTTTTCGGTCAAGGCCCGCGAAGCCCGCGTCGGGCGCAACCCGCGCACCGGCGAAGCCGTGCCGGTCGACGCCAAGATGGTGCCCTTCTTCAAGACCGGCAAGCAACTGCGTGACCGGATGAACGAAAGTTAGACCGGGCGCCGCTGGCTTTGATGGCCTGCAGCTGGCTTCCGGGATCCGGGGTGCGCTGAATAACCGGCGCGTCATTTCCGGCCCTGCGGGTTTCTCGCCTTGCTTTTGACAAACCCCTCGCCGTAATAATCTCTGCGCGATGGGAACAAGCGCCGCAAGACCGCCCCGTCGCCCCACCCCACCCATGGCGGCCGCTATGGCAGCCGGGGAAGAGAAACCAGCCGCCCGGCGGCTGATCGCGCGATGAGGTTTTCAACGTGAAATACATTTCTTGGTTCATCACCCTTCCGCTGCTGGTGCTGGGCGTCATTTTCGCGCTGGCCAACCGCCAGATCATCACGCTTTCGCTTTGGCCGCTGGACCGCGCCGTCGAGATCCCACTCTATCTGGCCGTTCTGGCGCCGCTGTTTGCCGGCTATCTGCTCGGCGGAATCGCGGCCTGGTTGGCAGCCGGGGCCAAGCGCCGAACGGCGCGGCAGGAGCACCGCGAATTGCAGCGCATCAAGACCGCAGACGCGCGGCAGGACGCGCAACGGGAAAAGAGTTCGCCGGTGACGGTTCCCCCGATCCGCGACAGGCCCGCCCTGGGACAGCCGACCAGCGGCTGACCCCTCTGCTTCGCCCCGCCGCCCCACCCCGTCAACGAAAGCCCGACACCCCATGCGAATGATCAGTGCCGCCGATGTGCAGCAAGCCCTGGACTTCCCCAGCCTGGTGGAACGGCTGCGCCAAGCCTTCAAAGCCGACATCCAGGTGCCCTTGCGTCATCACCACACCCTGGCGCGGGCGACCGAACCGGACGCCACGCTGCTGCTCATGCCGGCCTGGGACGGCGAAAACCATGTCG
The DNA here is from genome assembly GCA_963976695.1 of uncultured Rhodovibrionaceae bacterium. Lineage (GTDB taxonomy): Bacteria > Pseudomonadota > Alphaproteobacteria > Kiloniellales > DSM-21159 > CAXBMB01. The sequence goes on along the minus strand of CAXBMB010000052.1, from coordinate 15,756 downwards.
GCGTGAAAATGGTCACCGTCACCCCCGGAAACGCCGACCGCGGCCTGCCCGCGGTGATGGGTATCTATGTGCTGATGGACGGCAAGACCGGACAGCCCCTGGCGCTGGTCGACGGTCCCATGCTCACCCTGCGCCGGACCGCGGCGGCCTCCGCCTTGGCGGCGGACTATCTGGCCGCCAAGGACACCGAAAAGATGTTGATGGTGGGCACCGGCGCGCTGGCCCCGCACCTGATCGAGGCCCATGCGGCCGTGCGACCGATTCGCCAGGTCACCCTTTGGGGCCGCAACCCGGAAAAGGCCCGCAAGCTGGCGCAATCGCTGAGCCGCGACGGCTTGCTGGTCGAGGCCGCCGAAGACCTGGAAGCCGCCGTCAAGCAAGCTCAGCTTATTTCCTGCGCCACCCTGTCCACCACGCCGCTGGTGAAAGGCGACTGGCTGCAGCCCGGCCAGCATCTGGATCTGGTCGGGGCCTTCACCCCGCAGATGCGCGAAGCCGACGATGCCGCCGTCGCCAAGGCCCAGGTCTTTGTCGACACCCGTGAAGGGGCGACCAAGGAAGGCGGCGAAATTGTCCAGGCCCTGGCCAGCGGTGCCCTGCGCTTGGCGGACATCCGGGCCGACCTGCACCAATTGACCCGACAAACCACGCCGCCAAAAGACTATGGCGCGGCGCTGACCCTGTTCAAGTCGGCCGGAACGGCCCTGGAGGACCTGGCCGCCGCCCAGTTGGCGGTCGCGCGCAACAGCACAACCGGTTGAGCGCCAGGGCGGCAGAGTGACAAGACCGCGCCGTGCGGCGGCGCAGCGGCGAGAAGGAAAAGCGACCATGGAAGCCTGGCAACGCATCTATGTAGCCCTGGACACCACCGATCTGGGCAAGGCCAGGGAACTGGTCCAAACCCTGCGCGGCAAGGTCGGCGGCTTCAAGATCGGCAAGGAGTTTTTCAGCGCCCACGGTCCCGACGGGGTCGGCGCGGTGCTGGGCGGCGAACCGCTGTTTCTTGATCTGAAGTTTCACGACATCCCCAACACTGTCGCCAGCGCCCTGCGCGCCTGCGCACGCCTGCATCCCCGGATCGTCAACGTCCACGCCTCCGGCGGGGCGGCCATGCTGGCCGCTGCCGCCCAGTCGGTCCGCGAAAGCGCCGAGGACCAGGAATCAGACCGTCCCTGGCTGATCGCGGTGACCGTGTTGACCAGCCTGGATGACCAGGATCTGCGCGCGGTCGGCCAGCGCGGCCTCACCGAAGCTCAGGTGCTGCGCCTGGCCAAGCTGGCCCAGCAAAACGGCCTGGACGGCGTGGTCTGCAGCCCAAGGGAAATCGTCGCGCTGCGGGCGACCTGCGGCCCCGACTTCAAGTTGGTGGTGCCGGGCATTCGCCCCGACTGGGCGGCGGTCGGCGACCAAAAGCGGATCATGACGCCCAGCCAGGCGGTCAAGGCCGGGGCCGATGTGCTGGTGATCGGCCGCCCGATTGCCGCCGCGGACAATCCCATTGAGGCCGCCAACCGCATAGCCGAGGAGCTCGCCACCGTCGGCTAGAGTCGGATCGACCTGGACAGAAACGCGCGGCGCTTTGTTTCCGTCCTGACCCCGCTTCTTGCACGGCCCGGCGGGGCAAGGCCTTGTCGGCGCGCCCCGCCGTCGCCATTTCCTTGGGTGTGAACAAAGAACGCCGCGCGGCGCGCGACAAAAAATCTGGCCGCCTTGCCTTTGCAGCCGCGCCGATCTTCGCTATGTCAGGAGATCGGGAGCCGGCTTTCGGCTCCGAGCGCCTCGCCCGGCGAGGTGGAACCTTCCGGCCCGGATTGCGGGTCAACCGCAAATGAGTGTCTTACCGTGCCAAGCCCCAAGCCTTCGCCCACCTCGTCGCCGCGGTCCAGCGCCGATGAAATCGACTTTTCAACCCTGCCCGAGGACCGTTCCCTGGCGCCGCTGCCGGTGGGCCCGACCTTTCGTGGCCTGTTTGCTTGCGCCTGGGCGGCCTTGCCAGCGGTGAGCCGGCTGGCGGCGCTGCCGCTGCTGCTGTCCTTTCTGATGGGCGCCTTGGTTCACTTTATCGGCGCCTCGATCTTTTTCGCCGCGCTGGCCGCCGACCTCTATCTGTCGATCTGGTTTTCCTGCGCCGTCCAGCGGCTGGTCCTGCTGGGGCCGACCTCCACCCAGTCCCTGCCGTTTTGGGGCAGCCGGGAAATCCGCTACCTGGTCAAGGTGCTGGGGCTGTTCGGTTTTATCTTCCTCGCCTCGCTCCCGGTCACCATGGCCCTGGCCCCGCCACCGGGCGATTCGGCCATGGTCCTCGAAAACGTGTTGCCGATGATCTTCGCCCTGTCGGTGGTGACCTTGACGGTGGGCAGCCTGTTGGGGTTCGTGCTGCCCGCCGCCGCCGTCGGCCGGAACTACGGCTACGGCCGCGCGTTTCGCGAGGCCCTGGGGGTCTTGCCGGTTTTGATTCTGATGTTCTTGGTCCTGATCTTGCCCCTGGACGGCCTGACGCTGGTCGCCAATGTCCTGCTGGGTGAACTGGAAATGGCGACCTCGCTGATGGTGCCGGGCTTGGCGGTGGCCGCCATCGGCAAGTACCTGTCCTTTGCCTGGGCCGCGACCGTCTTTGCCTATGTCTTTGCCAAGCGGACCCGCTTCTGGGAAGAAACGGCCTGACGGAACGGTTCGGGTCCGGTTGTCCCGCGCGTCCAGGGTGTGTCGGGGGTGCGTCCCGGGCGCGACCAGAGCGCAACCCGGGCGCGGCCCGGGATCACGCCCCCCTGGACAATTCGCCGGCGCGGGCTTACCTGATGGATCATGACGATCAAAACAAAAATCTGCGGCCTTTCAACGCCTGAAGCCGTCACCGCCGCGGTGAACGGCGGCGCGTGCTATGCCGGCTTCGTGTTCTTTCCGCCCAGCCCGCGATCGGTCGCCCCGGCGCAGGCCGCCAGCTTGGCGCAACGCCTGACCCCGCAGGTCGAGGCGGTGGGTCTGTTTGTCGATCCGGACGATGATCTGCTGGGCCGGGTTCTGGAGGCGGTGCCGCTCGATCTGATCCAATTGCACGGCGCGGAAACGCCCGGGCGGGTCGCCGACATCCGCCAGCGCACCGGCCGTCCGGTGATGAAGGCGATCAAGGTGGCAAAGCCGGAGGACCTGGCGCAGGTCAAGGACTACGCCGCCGTGGTCGACCTGCTGCTGTTCGACGCCAAGGCCCCCAAGTCAATGGCGGGCGCGCTGCCCGGCGGCAACGCCCTGTCCTTCGACTGGCGGATCTTGGCCGGTCGCCAGTGGCCCAAGCCCTGGATGTTGGCCGGCGGTCTGACGGCGGACAATATCGCCGAGGCGATCGCCATCTCCGGCGCGAAGATTCTCGATATTTCCTCCGGGGTGGAAAGCGCGCCGGGCCAGAAGGATCAACAGCTGATTCGCGACTTCCTGATCAAGGTTTCAGCGCTATAAGCTGACGCCGGCGGCCGCCGGGCAAATCCGGAACCGGAAAAATCCTGGGAGCTTCCGTGAGAAAGAATCCGCCGCGCGAACGTGGACAGTTTCAGGCCGTTGAGGCAGTCTGCGCCTGCCGCTAACTTCGCAAACCCGTCAGCGCACCGGCCCCTGATCTTCCCGGTCACCCGACCAGCACAAAGACCAGCAAGAGACCAGTCAGAGATGATCGAACCACTCAACACCTATCGCTCAGGCCCAAACGAGCGTGGCCACTTCGGCCAGTTCGGGGGGCGCTTTGTTGCGGAAACCCTCATGCCTCTGATTCTGGAGGTGGAGAAGGCCTATGCCACGGCGCAAGCCGATCCAAGCTTTCACAAGCTGTTCGACGACTTCCTTAAGCACTATGTCGGGCGGCCCAGCCCGCTGTATTTCGCCGAGCGCTTGACCGAGGCGTTCGGCGGCGCGAAGGTCTATCTGAAGCGCGACGAGTTGAACCACACCGGCGCGCACAAAATCAACAACACCCTGGGTCAGATCCTACTGGCCAAGCGGATGGGCAAGACCCGGATCATCGCCGAGACCGGCGCGGGCCAGCACGGCGTGGCCACCGCCACCGTGTGCGCCCGCTTCGACTTGCCCTGCGTGATCTACATGGGGGCGACCGACATTGAACGGCAGGCCCCCAATGTCTTCCGCATGAAGCTGCTCGGCGCCGAGGTGATCCCGGTCACCTCCGGCACCGGCACCTTGAAGGACGCCATGAACGACGCCTTGCGGGACTGGGTCGCCAATGTGGAAGACACCTTCTACATCATCGGCACCGCCGCCGGCCCTCATCCCTATCCGGCCATGGTGCGCGACTTCCAGTCGATCATCGGCCGGGAAACCCGCAGCCAGATGATGGAGGCCGAGGGGCGGCTGCCCGACAGCCTGGTCGCCGCCATCGGCGGCGGCTCCAACGCCATCGGCCTGTTCCATCCTTTCCTGGATGACGCCGCGGTCAAGATGTACGGCGTCGAAGCCGCCGGTCGGGGCATTGAGACCGGCGAGCATGCCGCCTCGCTCAACGGCGGCCGTCCCGGCGTGCTGCACGGCAATCGCACCTATTTGCTGCAGAACGACGACGGCCAGATCAACGACGCCTATTCCATATCCGCCGGCTTGGACTATCCCGGCATCGGGCCGGAGCACTCCTGGCTCAACGATGTCGGCCGGGTTTCCTATGTCAGCGCCACCGATCAGGAAGCCCTGGACGCCTTCCAGCTCTGCACCCGTCTGGAAGGCATCATCCCGGCGCTGGAGCCGAGCCACGCCCTGGCCTATGTCAGCAAACTGGCCCCGACGCTGCCGAAAGACCACCTGCTGGTGATGAACCTTTGCGGCCGCGGCGACAAGGATATCTTCTCGGTGGCCAAGCATCTGGGCGTCGAGCTCTAGCGTGATCGACGGAGAAAGCAGCGCTTCGCGCGCCGGCGCTAGGCGCCGCAAAGATTCGCCGCAAAGATTCAAGGACGAAAAGATAATGACAAGCCGCTTGGAACAGCGCTTCGCCGATCTCAAGGCGCAAGACAAGGCCGGCCTGGTGACCTTCATGACCGCCGGGTTTCCCGACGAGGACACCAGCCTGGCGATCCTGAAGGGCCTGCCGGCCGCCGGCGCCGACGTGATCGAGCTCGGGATGCCCTTTTCCGATCCGATGGCCGACGGTCCGGCCATTCAGGCGGCGTCGCTGCAGGCGCTGAAAAATGGCATGACCCTGGCCAAGACCCTGACCCTGGTGGCGCGCTTTCGCGAGGAAAACCAAACCACGCCGGTTATTCTGATGGGCTACTACAACCCGATCTATTCGATGGGCAACGAAGTCTTCCTGACGCGGGCGAAGGCCGCCGGCGTGGATGGCTTGATTATTGTCGATCTGCCGCCCGAGGAAGACGATGAGCTCTGTCAGCCGGCGCTCGCCCAGGATATCCATTGGATCCGCCTGGCCACCCCGACCACCGATGCGGCCCGGTTGCCGCAGGTGTTGAAGAATACCTCGGGCTTCCTTTACTATGTTTCGATCATGGGCATCACCGGCACCGCCTCGGCGGCCAAAGCGGACGTGGCGCGCGCCGTGGCCCGCCTGAAGCAACATACGGATTTGCCGATTGCTGTCGGTTTCGGTATCAAAACACCCGACAATGTGCGTGACACCACCGCTTCGGCCGACGCCGCTGTGGTCGGCTCGGCCCTGGTGGATCGCATTCAGGCAAACCTCGACGGCGACGGCAAGGCCAAGCCGGGCCTGGTTGAGGATGTGCTGACCTTCGTTAGCAAGCTGGCCTCTGGGAAGCGTGGATGAACTGGATCACCAACTATGTGCGCCCGAAACTTCAGGCGCTGGTCAACAAACCCGAGGTTCCCGACAACCTTTGGGAAAAGTGCGCCGCCTGCGGACAGATGGTGTTTCACCGGGAATTAACCGCCAATCACCGGGTTTGCACCAATTGCGCGCATCATATGCGGCTGAGCGCCGGCGAACGCCTGGCGCTGCTGTTCGACGAGGGCAGCTATACCCGCATTGAACTGCCGGAGGCGATCATCGACCCGCTGAAGTTCCGGGATCGGGAAAAATATACCGACCGGATGAAGCGCTCGCGGTCAAAAACCGGCGAACGCGAAGGCATCCAGGTGGCCCACGGGACCATCGGCGGGCAGCAAAGCGTGGTCGCGGTCTTTGATTTCTCCTTCATGGGCGGCTCCATGGGCATCGCCGTGGGCGAGGGACTGGTGACCGCGGCGAAACTGGCCGTGGCGCAGCACGCCGCCTTTGTCGCCGTTCCCGCTTCCGGCGGCGCGCGCATGCAGGAAGGCATCCTGTCGCTGATGCAGATGCCCCGCTCGGTGATCGCCGTGGAGATGGTCAAGGACGCCGGGCTGCCCTATATCGTGCTCTTTACCGACCCCACCACCGGCGGCGTTTCGGCCTCCTTCGCCATGCTCGGCGACATCCACATCGCCGAACCCGGGGCCACCATCGGCTTTGCCGGCAAGCGGGTGATCGAGGAAACCATCCGTGAGCAGTTGCCCGACGGCTTCCAGTCGGCCGAATACCTGCTGGACCACGGCATGATCGACATGGTGGTGCAACGCAAGGACCTCAACAGCACCATCGGACGCTTGCTGTCGGTGTTGATGGACCGCAAGCCCAGCGCCGACGTGGTGACCTTCACCCCCGCGCCCGGTGATCGGACGGCGGCCAATCGCGACAAGGCGGTGATCGTCGACGCTGAAGTTCTTGCGCCGGAAGAGCCGAAGCAATGAGCGACAGCGGCCATCCGCCATCCGACCCCGACCTACCGGCAAAACCTCTTTCGCTGCTGTCGACAGGGGGCCATCGGGGCAGTGATCGGGTGCTGAGCCGCTTGATGTCCCTGCATCCCAAACTGATCGACCTGTCGCTCGACCGGATGGTCAGTCTGCTGGCGGTGCTGGGAAATCCCCAGGAAAGCCTGCCGCCGGTGGTGCATGTGGCCGGCACCAACGGCAAGGGCTCCTTGCTGGCCTATCTGCGAGCCATGTTGGAAGCCGGCGGACGCAGGGTGCATCACTACAGCTCGCCCCATCTGGTGCGCTTTCACGAACGCATTCGCCTGGCCGGCCGGTTGATCGATGAAGACGCCTTGCTGGCCTTGTTGGAAGAGGTGGAAGCGGCCAACGGCGACAAGCCCATCACCTTTTTCGAGGTGACCACCATTGCCGCCTTTCTGGCTTTTTCCCGGACCGAAGCGGATATTTTGCTGCTGGAAACCGGCTTGGGCGGGCGGCTGGACGCCACCAACCTGGTGGCCGAGCCGGCGCTGACCGCCATTACCCCGATCTCCGTTGACCACACCCAGTTCCTCGGCAACAGCCTGGCGGAAATCGCTGCTGAAAAGGCCGGAATCATGAAGCCGGGGGTGCCCTGCGTGCTCGGCCCCCAGCCGGACCAGGCGCTGGAGGTGCTGGAGGCCAAAGCCGCCGAGGTGGGCGCGCCGCTGTGGATTCATAACCGACACTGGTGGACCGAAACCGAGGAGGGCGGCTTCCGTCTCTTCGTCAACGACGGGGTTGAATGGTTGCCGCGCCCCGGCCTGACCGGACAACACCAGATCGACAATGCCGGACTGGCGGTGGTCTGCGCGCTGCAACTGGGCGCCTCCCTGGCGCCGGATCGGGACGCGCGCGCGCTCGGCGTGGCCAGCGCGGTCTGGCCGGCGCGCCTGCAACAGCTGACCGAAGGCCGCCTGGTCGAGGCCCTGCCCGAGGGATGGGAGCTTTGGCTGGATGGCGGCCACAACGCCGGCGCCGGCGAGGCCCTGGCGCAGGTCGCCAAGGACTGGAAGGACGGCCCCTTGCACCTGGTCTACGGCATGTTGAACAACAAAGCCGCCGAAGGTTTCCTGCGCCCCCTCGCCAAGCAGGCGCAAGGCCTGCGCGCGGTGGAAATCCCCGGCGAGCCCAATAGCCTGTCCGCCGAAGAGGCCGCGCAGAAGGCCCGCGACAGCGGCTTCAGCGCCCAGGCCGCGCCCAGCGTGAAAGCCGCCCTGGCGCAAATTGCCGCTGAAAACCCCTGGCCGGGCCGCATCCTGATCTGCGGGTCGCTTTACCTGGCCGGCAATGTCCTGGCGGAAAACGAGACCTTTCCAACTTAGCGTTTTGGTTAGCGTTTTGGCCGGTGTTTGCTCTGTGATCAACGGAGAGCGCAGCGCTGGGCGCTTTGCTGCCGGCGTCAAGCGCCCGCTTGCCCCCCGAAGCGCTGGTCGAAATCGGCCCAGAACGCCTGCCAGATCTGGTCGCTTTCCATCATGATTTCATGCTGGGCGTCCGGATAGGTGATCACCTCGCTATCGTCGACCAGGGCGGCGAGTTTCAGCGTCGCGGCGTTGTCGACGATCTGTTCGCGCCCGGCCAGAAACAGCGTGATCGGCGGATGTCGATGACCGCCGGCGGCTTCCCTCATCAATTTCCTCGAACTCTTCAAGGCGGCGTTGAGCCAGCCATAGGTTACACCGCCCAGCTCCAAATCCGGCTGCCGCCGCACCGCCGCCAGATAATTTTCGTAGCGCTTGCGGCTGCTGGTCAGTTTTGGGAAGGAGGCCTCATAGCTTTCGGCGGTGCAGTCGCCGCTGCCCGGGGCGTAGTCTGTCGCCTTGCCCAGCCAGCGGCCCAAACAGGCCACCCACTTGACCATTCGCTTGCGCCCTGGTCCGCCGAAACGGATCGCCGTCATCGGCGCGCAGATCGCCGCGTGGGTAAAGCGGGTCGCGCCGCCGAGCAGGTGACGAAGGGCCAAGTGGCCACCCATGGAATGCGCCAGCAGCAGGCGCTGGCTGGCGCCTTCGTCGGCCACCACGTCGCTCAGGAAGGCCTGCAAATCATCCAGGTAGTCCTGGAAATCGTTGCTGTGGCCCTTGTGGCGATTGTCGGTTTCCCGGCTCGACAGCCCCTGGCCGCGCCAATCGAAGGTCCAGACGGTATAGCCGCGCCCGGTCAGTTCCCCGATCACCTCGTCATATTTCTCAATGAACTCGGTACGGCCATGCAGCAGCACACAGGTTTTCCGGCTGTCGGGCTGCCGGCTGGGCGCCTTCATCCAGCGCAAGGAGATGCCACCTGGCCGCTGGAGTTCTGCAAAGATCGGCGATGCTGACAAGAAAGATCCCCCTGGTTTTCTAGCGCCGTTTTTTGCGGCTGATTTTTTTTTGGCCCGACGGTCGGGTTGCGGGCGCGCGCCGCACCGCCGCTGTGGCCTATGAACGCCGTTGACCGCCAAGCCGCGCAACCAGCCGGCCGCATCATAGAGAGGCGCAAAAATCATCGCGCTGCAATAGACTTTTTGCTGAAGATGGGTATAGTTCGCTTCATCTTCCAAATAAGAGCGAACCCCCGCGAACATGGTCGCAACCGGTCGCGGAGCGCTTTGCCAAATCATCCCTGAGAGCCCCCGCGCCATTTTCCCGGCGCGCGGAGCTTTGGGCTGGCTTGGTTTATGCGACCCAACCGGCTTTGACGCGACACTCCCTTTCCCACTGCGCCAAAGCCCCATGCGAAGGAGAGATCACGGTGGCAATCGGACAAGATAGCTTAAATACCCGCCGCACGCTGACCGTCGAAGGCAAGGAGTACGATTATTTCTCCCTGCCGGCGGCCGAGCAAGCCGGCCTTAGCGACATTTCACGTCTGCCCTTTTCCCTAAAAGTTTTGATGGAAAACCTGCTGCGCTATGAAGACGGCCGCACGGTTTCAACCGACGACATCAAGGCGGCCGCGCAGTGGCTGGTCGCGCGCAAGATAGATCGGGAAATCGCCTACCGCCCGGCTCGGGTCCTGATGCAGGACTTCACCGGCGTCCCGGCGGTGGTTGATTTGGCCGCCATGCGCGAAGCCATGGTGAAAATGGGCGGCGATCCGAAGAAGATCAACCCGCTGAGCCCGGTTGATCTGGTGATCGATCACTCGGTGATGGTGGACTACTTCGGCACCAGCGATTCCTTCTCGAAAAACGAGGCGATGGAGTTCGAGCGCAACGGCGAGCGCTACGCCTTCCTGCGCTGGGGCCAGACCGCCTTCGACAACTTCCGCGTCGTGCCGCCGGGAACCGGCATCTGCCACCAGGTGAACGTCGAGTATCTGGCGCAGACCGTCTGGACCGCCGAAGAAGACGGCCGCACCATCGCCTATCCGGACACCCTGGTGGGCACCGACAGTCACACCACCATGGTCAACGGCCTGGCGGTGCTGGGCTGGGGCGTGGGCGGCATCGAAGCCGAAGCGGCCATGCTGGGCCAGCCTATCTCCATGCTGATCCCCGAGGTGGTGGGCTTCAAGCTGTCGGGCAACTTGAGAGAAGGCACCACCGCCACCGATCTGGTGCTGACCGTCACCAACATGCTGCGCAGCAAGGGCGTGGTCGGTAAGTTCGTGGAGTTCTACGGCCCCGGCCTGGATCACCTGAGCCTCAACGACCGCGCCACCGTCGCCAACATGGCCCCGGAATACGGCGCCACCTGCGGCTTCTTCCCGATCGACGCCGAGACGGTGCGCTTCCTGGCCTTTTCCGGCCGCGATCCCGAGCGCTGCAAACTGGTGGAGGCTTACGCCAAGGCCCAGGGCATGTGGCGTCAGAGCGACACCCCGGATCCGCTGTTCACCGACAGTCTGGAACTGGACATCTCCACCGTCGAGCCGTCGATGGCGGGCCCCAAGCGGCCGCAAGATCGGATCGCGCTTTCCAAGGCCGCCGGCGACTTCAAGCAGCTGTTGACCGACAGCGGGCTGTCGCCCGAGGTCACCCAACCGGTGGAAGGCGCCGACTACGCCCTGCATCACGGTGATGTGGTGATCGCCGCCATCACCTCCTGCACCAACACCTCCAACCCGGATGTGATGATCGCGGCCGGTCTGCTGGCCAAGAACGCCGTGGCAAAGGGCCTGCGCGCCAAGCCGTGGGTAAAAACCTCGATGGCGCCCGGCTCTCAGGTCGCCACCGACTATCTGGTCAAGGCCGGCGTACAGGACGCCCTCAATGACCTGGGCTTCAACATCGTCGGCTATGGCTGCACCACCTGTATCGGCAACTCCGGCCCGCTGCCGCCGGCTATTTCCGATGCGGTGACGGCGGGCGACATGACCGTCACCTCGGTGCTGTCGGGCAACCGCAACTTCGAAGGCCGGGTCAACCCGCTGACCAAGGCCAACTATCTCGCCTCCCCCCCGCTGGTGGTGGCCTATGCCCTGGCCGGCAACATGTCCCGCGATCTCTTCACCGAACCGCTGGGCAAGGGGAGCGACGGCGCGCCGGTTTACCTGAAGGACATCTGGCCGAGCAATGCCGACATCCGCGCGGCGGTGGAAGCGGCGGTGACCCCCGAGCAGTTCGCCCAGCGCTACGCCGACGTGTTCAAGGGCCCGGAAGCCTGGCAGGCGATCGAAACGCCGCCCTCGATGACCTACGACTGGAACGACGACAGCACCTATGTGCGCTTTCCGCCGTTCTTCGAGGACATCGCCCCGACGGCCGCCGCCCTGGCCGATGTGATCGGCGCGCGGCCGCTGGCCCTGCTGGGTGATTCCATCACCACCGACCACATCTCCCCCGCCGGCTCCATCAAAAGCGATGCGCCGGCCGGCGACTACCTGAGCGAACACCAGGTCCGACCGCTGGACTTCAACTCCTACGGCTCACGCCGCGGCAATCATGAAGTGATGATGCGGGGCACCTTCGCCAACATCCGCATCAAGAACGAACTGGTGCCCGGAACCGAAGGCGGCCTGTCCAAGCACCTGCCCTCCGGCGATATCGACTCGATGTACGATGTCGCCATGCGCTACCAAGCCGAAGGCACCCCGCTGGTGGTGATCGGCGGCAAGGAATACGGCACCGGCTCCTCGCGTGACTGGGCGGCCAAGGGCACCCGTCTGCTGGGCATCAAAGCGGTGATCGTCGAATCGTTCGAGCGCATTCACCGCTCTAACCTGGTTGGCATGGGCGTGTTGCCGCTGCAGTTCAAGGCGGGCATGACTCGCCAGAGCCTGGGCCTGAAAGGTGATGAAGTCTTCGACATCACCGGGATTGCCGGCGGCATCACCCCCGGCATGGACGTGACCTGCACCATCCACCGCGCCGACGGCGCGCGCGAGCAGATCACCCTGCTGTGCCGGATTGATACCGCCGACGAGGTGGAATACTTCCGCAACGGCGGCATTCTGCACTACGTGCTGCGTCAGTTGGCGACGACCGCGGCCTAGAGTTGAATCGGTTTAAATCGAATCACCCAGTGATCCCGTTTAAACCGTGACACCACCGCCTATCCGTCCATGAGAGACGGATAGGCGACGCGTACAACGCCACCATCTTCCGGGCCGCATGCGTGAACCGCGCTTGCGGCCCGGTTTTTTTTAAGCGACGACCTTCAACCGATCGTGACTTTCCAGTGAGCGATGGCCGGGCCTAGCCTCAAGCCATGAAGCAAGCTGCCGATTTGACCCCATCCCATCATTTTATTGCCTCGGTCCTGTCTGTCCTTTTGGGGGCGGCCTATCTGCTGCTGACCGCCTTGGCGCTCAACGCCTCGGTCTGGCTGAGCGAAAGCCGGGCGCAAACCCCCAGGGAACAAACCCTCAAGGAAAACGTCAACAACCCGGTGCCGGCCCCAGTGGTGCCCCCGGTGGTCATCGAACTTTTCACCAGCCAGGGCTGCAGTTCCTGCCCGCCGGCCGACAAACTGTTGGGCGAGCTGCGCGAGGAGGCCGACGTGATCGCCTTGGCGCTGCATGTGGACTACTGGGACTATATCGGCTGGCAGGATCCCTTCGGCGACCCGGCCTACAGCCGGCGGCAAGAGGCCTACGCGAAATTTCAACGCCAGCGCCAGGTCTACACCCCCCAGATGATCATCAACGGCCGCACCGACGTGATCGGATCCCGCCGCGCGACGGTCGCCAAGGCGCTCGAACAGGCGCGGCGGGAGACGCCGGAGACCCGGGTCACGCTTCAGGCCGATCAGGCGAGCATCAGCGCCGCCGAGGTCGGCGACCGCATGGTCGAAATCTGGGTTTTCGCCTATGACCGCCTGCATGAAACAGCTGTCGCCGCTGGCGAAAATCGTGGACGAAAACTGGCGGACTACAATGTGGTGCGGGAGATGAAGAAGCTGGGCTACTGGCGCGGCGAGGCCACGACGCTGCCGCTCAACCTATCATCCTACAAGGAAATGGGTCGGGCCGGCGTCGCCGTGGTGGTGCAGGAAGCCAAAGGCGGCCCGATCCTGGGGGCGGCGCAATTGAAGTTCTAGCGGGGGATCGACGCAGAAAGCAGCGCTGGGCGCATCATCTCGTCATCTCGTCGTCAAGCGCCCGCGGATCGGCTGGCAGCAAGCTGAGCGGGCGCTCAAAAGGGCATTTTGAAGCCCTCGGGCAAATTGAGGCCGCCGGTAATATCCTGCATGGCTTGCTGGCTGGCTTCTTCCGATTTGATCCGCGCGTCATTGCAGGCGGCGACGATCAGGTCCTCCAGAACCTCCACGTCCGCCGGGTCAACCAGCGAGGGATCGATCTTCAAGCTCTTGATCTCGCTCTTGCCGGTCATGGTGACCTGCACCATACCGGCGCCTGACTGGCCGGTCACCTCCAGCTCGCTGAGTTGCTGCTGCATTTCAGCCATCTTGCTTTGCATTTGCTGGGCCTGTTTCATCATCTGGCCAAGGTTCTTCATAACCACTCTTCTCCTTCATCGAAGTCAGCCTCGCCCCTGGGGCCAAGGTCGTCGTCATAGATAAATTCTTCTTCTTCCGCGCTATCAACCTGCTGGGCGATTTCTTCGTCGGAAAGATTGATATTTTTCAGCTCCGCGCCGGGAAACTGCAGAATGGCCGCCTGCACCAGCGGATGGGCCAACACCTCTTCGCGCAGCTTGCGCTGCCGCTCACGGTCCTGGTCGGCCAGGGTTTCCTCCCCGCTTTGCTCGCTGACCGCGACGATCCAGCGGGTGCCGGTCCATTCGCTCAACAAACGGCCGACCTGCCCGGCAATGTCGCTTGGCGCCTGGGCGTTGGGATTGATCTCCAGACGGCCGATCTGGAAGGTCACCAGACGCACGTCGTTTTTCAGATGGGACGCCAAACGGCCTTCCCGGCGCGCGCTCAGCAACTTGAAGACCGCCTCAAAGGAGCGGGGGTTGGGCGCGAGCAGCGGCGCGGCCTGGCCTTGCTGGTGCGCGTCTTCCACCGGCTGGCCTTGCGGCGCCGCGCCTCCCGCCACCGTGGCCTGCCCCCGGCCGCCGGTGGTGATCGCGCCCCGATCCGATCCCGGCGCCCACGCCGTGACCGGCGTCTGGCTTGTGGCCGGCGGAAATTCCGGACTCTGCGCCGATTGGGACGGCGCGCCGCCGGACCGGGTTCCGCCGGATTGCGTGCTCCCGGGGGACGCGGCGGCGGGGCCGGCGCGCGACTGTCCGCCGACGGCGGACTTGCCTTGCAGCTTCTTGACCAATTCGGCGGGATCGGGCAGCTCGGCGGCGTAAATCAAACGGATCAGAACCATTTCCGTGGCCGGCAGCGGCGCGGCCGCCTGCTGCACCTCCTCAAGCCCCTTCAGCAGAAGCTGCCAGCTGCGCGTCAGGATGGGAATCGACAGGCGCGCCGCCATCTCCCGACCGCGCACCCGCTCCGCCTCGGACAGCGCTTGGTCGGTGCCCGAGGGCACCAGCTTCAGGCGGGTAACCTTGTGGGTCAGGTCCAGCAGGTCCTGCAGCACCACCGCCGGGTCGGATCCGCCGTTGTAAAGATCCAGCAGTGTGGCCAGCGTCCCCGACACGTCTCCCGTCATGACCAGATCGAACAGGTCATAAATTCGCGTGCTGTCGGCCAGGCCCAGCATGGTCTTGACCTGCTCGCTGGCGACGGCGCCGTCACCCAGGGAAATGGCCTGGTCCAACAGCGAAAGACCATCGCGGACCGACCCGTCCGCCGCGCGGGCGATCAGCGAGAGGCTTTCCGGCTCCACCGCCACCGCCTCTTTCTCGCAGATGCGGGCGAAATGGTCGGCCAGGTCCTGCTGGTCGACGCGGCGCAGGTCGAAACGCATGCAGCGGCTCAGCACGGTGACCGGGACCTTGCGAATCTCCGTGGTGGCGAAGATGAAGATCACATGCTCGGGCGGTTCTTCCAGGGTCTTGAGCAGGGCATTGAAGGCATTGCGCGACAGCATGTGCACTTCATCGATGATGTAGACCTTATAGCGCGCCGATACCGGGCGATAGCGCACCGATTCGATCAGCTCGCGGATATCATCCACGCCGGTGCGGCTGGCGGCATCCATTTCGATCACATCGGGATGACGGTCCTCGGCAATCGACTGACAGATCGGACAGTCATCGGTGGCGCCCACCGTGGGACCGGCCGTGCCGTCGGCTCCCGCATAGTTGATCGCCTTGGCGATAATTCGGGCTGTGGTGGTTTTGCCCACGCCGCGAACGCCGGTCAACACCACCGCATGGGGCAGCCGGCTTTTTTCGATGGCGTTTTTCAGGGTCCGAACCAGGGCTTCCTGGCCGATCATGTCGGCAAAAGACTGCGGCCGATATTTCCGGGCCAACACCCGGTAAGGCGCGCTCTCGCTCACCGCCGCGCCGGCGTTGGACGTCGTGGCGGCGTTGGCGGTGACGGCCTTGCCGGAAGACCCGCCGTCTTCCGTTTGATCGATCATATCCTCGCTCACCCCGCAGGCCCTTTCGCAGAAAAAACATCCGTCTCGGAAGGTGCGAGACGCCGCCGACGCACTGAATTCCCGACGCCATCG
>CAXBMB010000051.1:0-25786 GCA_963976695.1 uncultured Rhodovibrionaceae bacterium | reverse complement strand
GCCCTGCGCAAGGTCACCCAACGGGTCAACCTGTTCGATAAGGTTCTGATCCCCACCGCGCAGCAGAACATCAAGGAGATTCAGGTCTACCTTTCCGACAGTGAAACCGCCGCCGTCGTGCGCTCGAAAATCGCCAAACGCAAGCAAGTCGAACGCAGCCGCCGTCAACAACAGGTGGACCAGGCGAACCAGGTGGACCAGGCGCGCCAGGCGGGGGCGGGGACATCATGAGTATTGTTCCCTTAAAAAAAGCCACGCTCGCCGGGCGGGCCGGTGACAAGGCCCAGATACTGGCGGATTTGCAAACCCTGGGCTGTTTGCACCTGTTGGATCTGACCGAGGGCAGTGCGGCGCCGGAAAAAGATCCCAGCGAGCGAGACGAGGCGGCTCGGTCGGCGCTGAAATATCTGAAGAATACCAAGCGTCAACGCCGCTTTCTTCATCGGGAGCGCCAATTTGATCGGGATGCGGTCGTACGCGAGGTGCTGGACAATCAGCAAAGGCTGCGCGCGCTCAGCGACCGGCGGGATTTCTTGATCAACCGTCTGGCGGATCTCTCCCCCTGGGGTGACTTTCACTTCCCGGAGGACCACGCGCTGTTGGGTGGCTACTTCCTGTGGTTCTATATTCTGCCGCACAAGCACGCCGGGGAACTGGAGCGCCTGATCCTGCCTTGGCAACTGGTTCACGCGTCCGCCAAATCGCTGTTCATTGTCGTCTTGTCGAAGCAAGAGCCGCCGGTCGACCTGTTGCCGGTTGCGCGGACCCACACCGGCGCGCAGCCGCTGTCGCGATTACAGCAGGAATTGGAAGACGTGGAGCTCAACCTCGACCGCTGTGAGGGCGAGCGCGAGCTGCTTACCCGGTTTATTTTGCTGCTGCGGCAAAACCTGAATGCGGCGGACGACCATGCCGCGCGCATCTTTGCCCAAAGACAAACCCTTGACAATCCGCAGTTTTTTGTTCTGCAGGGCTGGGTGCCGGTCGATCAACTGAAAGCGATTTCCGATTTTTCCCGGCGGTCCGGACTGGCGCTCGAACTGGCCGATCCGGCGGCCGAGGAACAACCGCCCTCGCTACTGAAAAACCCAGAAGCCTTGGCGGCGGGCGAAACGCTGTCAACCTTTTACCAAACCCCGGCCTATCGGGAATGGGATCCGTCCCTGCTGGTGTTCTTTTCCTTTGCGCTGTTTTTTTCGATGATTCTGTCGGATGCCGGCTATGCCGTAGCCCTGAGTCTGCCGCTGCTGTTTTTCTGGCGGCGTTTGTCGGCCAGCGTGGTCGGACGGCGCTTCCGGAACCTCTGGGCCACCCTTTGCGGCAGCGCCACGGTCTATGGCGTTCTCGTCGGCGGCTATTTCGGCGTGTCCCCCGGGCCGGACAGCCTGTTGGGGCAAGTCAAGCTGCTTGATGTCAATAACTTCGACGCCATGATGATAATTTCCGTGGTGATCGGCGCCGGCCATATTGCGCTGGCCAATGGAATTGTCACGGTTCGAAATTGGGGAACGCCATTGGCTTGGGTGCATCTGGGCTGGATCACCACGATCGCGGGCAGCCTGTCGCTCTGGCTGGCGGCGGGAAATTCGTCGATTTGGACGGTGGGCGAAGCGTTGGTGGCGCTCGGCCTGGCCACGGTGTTTCTTTTCTCCAGCAGCCGGCCCGTCGATTCCTTCACGAACCTGGCGCTGCGACTTGTCGACGGGCTGCGCGGCTGGACCCGGGTCACCAAGGCGTTCGGCGACATCCTCAGCTATCTGCGGCTCTTTGCCTTGGGGTTGGCCAGCGCCATGCTGGCCTTGACCTTCAACCAAATCGGCCAAGGCGTCATCGAGGCGCTGCCCGGCATTGGCCTGTTGCTGGGCGGCTTGATCATCCTCGTCGGCCATACGCTCAACCTGGGCCTGGCGATGATGAGCGGCGTGATCCATGGACTGCGTCTGAACTTCATTGAATTTTACGGCTGGGGGCTCTCCGAGGAGGGCTACCCCTTCAAAGCTTTTGCCAGAAAGGAAAACCGGTCATGAACGAGCTGGTCATCGCCCTTGGTTGGAGTGGTGTTTTCGGGGTGCTTTCGCTCTCGGCGATCGGATCGATCATCGGCTGCTCGACGGCCGGTCAAGCCGCCATTGGCGCCATGCTGGAAACGCAAAGCGGCTTTGGACGCTATATCGGCGTCTCGGCGATGCCGTCTTCCCAGGTGATTTTCGGTATTGTGATCATGTTCGTGCTGAACCGGGAAATGACGCCGAGCTACGCCGCCGGGGCGTTCGGAATTGGAATTTTTGCCGGTCTGGCCTTGCTTTACAGCGGCATCAAGCAGGGGCAATGCTGCGCTTCGGCGATCAACGCATCAAAAGAAAAGCCGGAAATCTTTGGGATGTCCTTGGCGCCAGCGGCCTTGGTGGAGGGCTTCGCCACCTTCGTTTTCATCTTCGCCCTGGTGCTGGCCGGCAGCCTTCCCAGCTAGTTCACGGCGCTTTGAAAGAACCATCATGAGCAATAAAACACCTGCCCCAAAAATGCCTGCTCACGAACAGGTGTCAAGTGGGGTCCAAGCCTTGATTGAGCGCCTCAGAGACGAAGGCGTGCAGTCCGGTCAGCGTGAAGCCGAACAGATCATCGCCGATGCGCAGGCCGAGGCGCACCAGGTGCTGGCGCAGGCCGAAGCGAAAGCAAAACAACGCCTCGCCAAGGCGCAGGAAGATGCCGACAAGCTGACCGCCGCCGCCCGCGAAGCCCTGCGTATCGCAGCGCGCGACACGACATTGGATTTCAAGGAACGCCTGATGGTGCGCTTTTCCGGGGAAGTAAAGCGGCTGGTGTCCGAGGTGATGAAAGACCGGGAGATCATCGCGCGGATGGTCCTGGAGGTTACCCGACGGGTCAGGGACCAGGCCAAGGTGTCGCCGGAAGAGCCGGTGGAGGTGCTGCTGCCCGAGGACGTTCTGGGTCTGGAATACCTGCGCCGCAATCCCGAGGAACTGGAGCGCGGCGACCTGACCCAATTGGTCTTTGATCTCACCGGGGAGATGCTGCGCGACGGGATCACCTTGGGCAGCCATTCCGCGCCGGATGGCCAAGCCGGTATCCTTCTGAGGTACGACGGCAAGGAGGTGTCGGTGGATCTGAGCGACGCGGCGATCACCGCGGTCATCCTTGACCATCTTCAACCCCGGTTCCGCGCCTTGCTCGAGGGCATCGTCAAGTAGCGGTCGGCGATTTTAGGCTGTGCAGGAGGAGGGGCTGTTGCGCGACAACGACTATATCATGCTGATGACCAGCTTGCCCTACCACGGGCCGCTGTTCGCCGCGACCCAGACGCCGCTGTCGCGGCTGAAGTTGCAACGACGCCTGAAAATCCTCCCGGCCGCGGATCAAGCCTGCCTCGCGGCGATCGAGGAACTGCTGCAGTGGGACCGCCTGGACGCGCAGGACGACGACGCCGGCTTCGTTCGTCAAGCCAGGAAGACCCTCGCGGCGCTTGACAACCAGACTCTCAAAGAGATCGTCGTCGCACGCCTGGAGGTGCGCAGCCTGATCGCCGCGCTGCGCCGCCGCGCCAAGGGATTGGCGGCGCCGGCCGAGACCGAGCTTTGGGCGATCGGTCGTTGGAGCCAACAGATCCGGAAGAACTGGACCGAGCCGCACTTCGGCCTGCTCAGGGCCTGTCCGTGGCTGGCCGACGCCAAGCGATACCTGGAGACGGGCGACGCCCTGGCGCTGGAGCGCCTGCTGCTCGGGCTGATTTGGAACAGCCTGGCGCGGAAAGCCGATGGTCATCACTTCGACTTCGAGGCGCTGGTGATCTACGTGCTGCGCTGGGACATCATCGACCGCTGGACCCGCTACAACGCCGACCAGGCCAGCGCGCGCTTTCACCAATTGATCGACGCCGGTTTATCCGGCCACGGGGATCTCTTCCCCGAAGGAACCAGTCATGCCTAAACGAAACTCAAAACCCGCCACGCAACGGCTCTCGGCGACAAGCGCCCCAGCCCCATCCGGCTTTGTGGTGATGGTCCAGGACGATATCTGCACCATCGAAGCCACGCCGGACGCGAACGGGCTGGCCAAACTGGTGAAGAACGAGGTGGTCTATATCCTGCCGCGCCGCGTGCCAAAAGACGGCGAACAGGAAAGGCTGAAAGCGGAGGTTTTGCGGGTCAATGGACTTCGCGCCGATGTGCAGGTCTATGAAAGCACCCGAGGCGTGGCGATTGGCGACCCGGTGGAACAAAGCGGCAAGCTGCTCTCGGTGACGCTGGGGCCCGGTCTGCTGGGGCAAATCTACGATGGCCTGCAAAACCCACTGGAAAATCTGGCCAAGGATCATGGCAGTTTTCTGCCGCGTGGCGTGGAGATCCCAGGGCTCGACCAGCATCAAAAATGGTCTTTCGTCGCCACCGCGACCGCCGGCGACCTGATTCAAGCCGGCGACCTGTTGGGGACCGTTGAAGAAGGCCACCTGACCCACAAAATTCTGGCGCCCTTCGATCTGGAAACCGACGCCAGCGTCGCTTGGATTCAAGAGGGAAACTTCACAGTCACCGAACCGGTGGCCGAATTGACCTTGGCCCGGGGCGGGCGGCGAAAGGTCACGCTGTGCCAGGATTGGCCGGTGCGCCGGGCCTTGCCCAAGCAGCTGTTGAAAAGGCGTCGGTCAGAGCGCCTCTATCCCGATCAGCCGCTCACCACCACCTTGCGGCTGATCGACACCTTCTTTCCCATCGCCCGCGGCGGAACCGCCTGCATTCCCGGGCCGTTCGGTGCCGGCAAGACCGTGCTGCAAAACCTGATTTCGCGCTATTCCAATGTGGATGTGGTGATTGTGGTGGCCTGCGGCGAGCGCGCCGGCGAGGTGGTGGAAACCATCGAAGAATTTCCCAAGATGAAGGACCCCCGCACGGGCGGAACCTTGATGGAGCGCACCATCATTATCGCCAACACCTCCTCCATGCCGGTGGCCGCCCGCGAAGCGTCGATCTATACCGGCGTGACGCTTGGCGAATACTACCGACAAATGGGGTTTGACGTGCTGTTGATCGCCGACTCCACGTCGCGCTGGGCGCAAGCGATGCGCGAGACCTCCGGCCGGTTGGAGGAGATCCCGGGAGATGAAGGCTTCCCGGCCTATCTGGATTCTAGCATCAAGGGAATTTACGAGCGCGCCGGCGTGCTGCGCAGCAACGATGGCTCGATCGGGTCCCTGACCATGATCGGCACGGTATCGCCGGCCGGAGGGAACTTTGAAGAGCCCGTCACCCAGGCCACCCTGGGCACGGTCAAGACCTTTCTGGGGCTGTCGTCCCAGCGGGCCTACAAGCGTTTCTATCCCGCCGTTGATCCGCTGCTGAGTTGGTCGCGCTACCTCGAGCAGCTTCGCGGGTGGTTCGACGCCAACCTGGAGCCGGGCTGGAGCGACCGGGTTG
This sequence comes from uncultured Rhodovibrionaceae bacterium, assembly GCA_963976695.1. Classification (GTDB taxonomy): domain Bacteria; phylum Pseudomonadota; class Alphaproteobacteria; order Kiloniellales; family DSM-21159; genus CAXBMB01. The sequence continues at coordinate 20,354 of CAXBMB010000051.1, read as the reverse complement.
CCGAGATAATCGAGCTGTTGCATCGCGGTGACGCGGTGAACCAGATGATGCAGGTGACCGGCGAGGAAGGCATCACCCCGGAAGACTATCTGCTGCTGCAAAAAGCCACCATCGTCGACATGGTTTACCTGCAGCAGGACGCTTTTGACGCCGTTGACGCCTCGGTCAGTCTGGATCGTCAACAGCGATTGTTTCAGATCATTTGCCAGTTGGTTAAACGGGATTATAAGTTTGAATCAAAGGACTTGGCCCGGAGTCATTTCACCAGCCTGACAGGTCTGCTGAAGAACCTGAACTACGCGGTTGACGGCTCGAAGGACTACCAAAGTCTCCTACAGAAAATCGCAGCGTTGGATCAGGGAATTTCCCGTCCTCGTGGAAAAGAATGCGGCGGCCACAAACAAGTCGACGTGGCTTGACAGCCCAGGAGGGGCGCCGGAGCGGAAACGCAAGGAAAGGCGAGTTTCGTGGGAAAGCAGAAAAGCCTCGGCCTGGTCGCCTGTATGGCGCTGGTTGTTGGCAACATGGTGGGGTCGGGGATTTTTCTGTTGCCCGCCACCTTGGCGCCCTACGGCTCCCTAGCCCTGCTGGGTTGGAGCCTCACCGCCCTGGGGTCGATCTGCTTGGCGCTGGTCTTCGGCCGGTTGGCCCGCAAAATTCCCAAGGTGGGCGGTCCGTACGCCTATACCTATGCGGGATTTGGCGACTTTGCCGCCTTTTGGATCGCCTGGGGTTACTGGATCGCGATTTGGGCCGGAAACACCGCGGTCGCCGTGGCCTTGGTGGGCTATCTCACGGTGTTCTTTCCCATCCTGGGCGAGGAGGTTCGACTGGGCGGGCTGGCGGCCATTGCCACGGTCTGGCTGCTGACCCTGGTGAACCTCAAGGGGGTGAAGCAGGCCGGGCTGTTGCAAATCTTCACCACGGTCTTGAAATTGGCGCCGCTGGTTTTGATCGCGACGCTGGGGTTTTTCTGGGTCGAATTTGAGAACTTCCCCAGCTTCAATCCCAGCGGCTTGCCGACCTATTCCGCACTGTCGGTGGTGGCGGCTTTGACGCTCTGGTCGTTTATCGGCCTGGAATCGGCGACGGTGCCGGCTGGAGAGGTGGAGGACCCGACGCGCACCATTCCCCAGGCCACCGTCTTGGGCACGATCTTCGTCGCGCTGCTTTACATCGCCGCGATGACCGTGCTGTTGGGGACGGTTCCTGCGGATCGACTGGCCGGCTCCTCGGCTCCCTTTGCCGATGCCGCGCGCCTCTTGTTCGGCAACTGGGCCTACTATGCCGTGGCCGTCGGTGCGGTGGTCTCCAGCTTTGGCACCATGAACGGCTTTACCTTGCTGCAGGGTCAGGTACCGATGGCGGCGGCAAAGGACCGTCTGTTCCCGGCGCGGTTTGCCCGGCAATCCCGCCAAGGGGTGCCGGTTTTCGGGACAGTAATTTCCAGCGTCCTGATGACCGTGCTGCTGCTGTTCAACTACTCCGGATCGAAGGGGTTGGTTGAAATCTTTGAGTTCATCATCCTGCTGGCCACCTTGACCACGCTGGTGCCCTACATCTTCTGCGCCCTGGTGGATCTGCTGTTGTTCAGCAAACAAGGTGGCGCCTTTTCCGATCAACAGCACCGAACCCGCTTCATCAAGTCCAGCATCATCTCCATCGCCGCTTTCGTTTATTCGCTGTGGGCCATCTATGGCTCGGGCGCGGAAACAGTTTTCTATGGCTTTCTTTTATTGCTGCTCGGAATCCCGGTCTACGTCTGGATGCAGCGCGAACAAAGGAGCGATCAACCTAACCCACCGGCGACCAACCCCACGCAACAAAAGGGATTGGGCCTGCTGAACGATAAGGCCACGTAACAAAATTTGGTGGCTAAATCCGCATCAGACCACTGCGGAGAAAACTTGAAAGTGCGCGAATGCTGATTTGCGCGAAGAAGGGAATGCACAATGCGTAGCTTAAAATTTCCATCGGCCTACACGGTTTTATTTATCCTGATTGCCGCCGTTGCGCTGGCAACCTGGCTGGTTCCCGCGGGTCAATACCAGCGTCAATTTGACGAAGCGCTGGGCCGGGACATTCCGATCGCCAACACCTATCAACAGGTCGACCCCAACCCGCAGGGCCTGGTTGAGATCTTCCTTGCCCCGGTTCAGGGCTTCGAGGGCGCGGTGGACGTGTCGCTGTTTGTCCTGCTGATCGGTGGATTTCTTGGGGTGGTGTCGAAAACCGGCGCCATTAATGCTGGCATCGGCCGCACCATGAAGGCCTTGAAGGGACACGAAATCTGGATGATTCCCATCCTGATGGCGCTGTTCGCCGCCGGGGGCACCATCTATGGCATGGCCGAGGAAACCATCCCGTTCTACGTGATCTTGATCCCGGTGATGATGGCGGCCGGGTATGACAGCATAACCGCGGTGGCAATTATATTGATCGGCGCCGGAATCGGCACCTTGGGGTCGACCGTCAACCCCTTCGCCACGGTCATCGCCTCCGATGCCGCCGGGGTCGCCTTTACGCAAGGCCTGACCGGGCGGCTCTTGATCCTTGGGTTGGGTTGGCTGGCCAGCGTCGGCTACGTCATGTGGTACGCCGCCAGGATCAAGGCTGACGCCAAACGCTCCTTGGTGGCCGACCAGGCCGATGCGGATCGGCGGCATTTCCTCAAGGGCGCCGACCCGGAAGCGCCGGTGACTTTCACCGCCAAGCATAAACTGATCTTGCTCATCTTTGCCGGCGCCTTCGCCACCATGATCTGGGGTGTTTCCAGCGCCGGCTGGTGGATGGAGGAGATGGGGGCGCTGTTCATTTTCTCCGCGCTTCTGGTCGGTTTGGTTGACCGGATGAACGAGCAGGAGTTCACCACCACCTTCGTCGACGGCGCCCGGGAACTGCTGGGGGTGGCCCTGGTCATCGGCATTGCGCGTGGCATTGTCTGGATAATGAACCAAGGCATGATCACCGACACGGTGCTTTTCTGGTCCGCCAACGCCTTGCAGGGCCTGTCCGAGATCGCCTTCATCAACGTGATCTATTGGCTTCAGGTCGGGCTGTCCTTCCTGGTGCCGTCCTCTTCCGGTTTGGCGGTTCTGACCATGCCGATCATGGCGCCCCTGGCCGACTTCTCCGGTGTTGGCCGCGAGTTGGTGGTGACCGCCTATCAGTCCGCCTCCGGCCTGGTGAATTTCATCACGCCCACCTCCGGCGTGGTCATGGGGGCGCTGGCGATTGGCCGGATTTCCTATGCCCGTTGGTTGCGGTTTATCTGGCCGCTTTTGCTGCTATTGACCGGGGTGATTACGGCTGTGCTGAGCCTGTCGGCCTAACCCAGGGCCCGGCGCATAGATGGTTTTCAACGGCGCCGACGCGCGCCTTCCACCACGCTTTTAATTGGATAAGCAGATGAAACGAAAATTACTCGGGGCCAATTCCGAAACCGGCAAGCTCAGAACCGTCATGACCTGTCAGCCCGGGCTGGCGCATGAGCGGCTTACCCCCGCCAACTGTGACGACCTGTTGTTCGATGATGTGATCTGGGTTCAGGAGGCCCGCAAGGATCACTATGATTTTCGCCTGAAGATGGAACAACGCGGTGTCAAGGTGCTAGAAATGCACGACCTGCTGGAACAGACCGTCAGCCAACCCGAAGCCAGAAAGTATCTGCTGGATCGCACCGTCACCGCCGGGAACGTCGGTTTGGGGATGCTGGACAGCCTGCGGGCCTTTCTTGACGAAATGCCGAACCGGACACTGGCGGAGCATTTGATCGGCGGCATCACCGGGTCGGAGTTGCCGTTTTCGCCGCAGGGGGTGTTTGGCCAATATGCCGGCAAGGACGGCTTCATCCTTGCGCCCTTGCCCAATACCCTGTTCACCCGCGACACCACCTGTTGGATCTATGGCGGCGTGACCCTCAATCCGATGTACTGGCCGGCCCGGCGCGCGGAAACACTTCTGACCACCGCAATCTACAAATATCACCCGTTTTTCGCCGAAGCGGACTTCGAGGTCTGGTGGGGCGATCCCGATCAGGACCATCAGCTGGCGACGGTGGAAGGCGGCGATGTGATGCCGATCGGCAACGGCGCGGTGCTGATTGGTATGGGCGAGCGCACCTCGCCGCAGGCGGTGGGGCAGATCGCGCGGGCGCTGTTCGACAAAGGCGCCGCCAGCCGGGTGGTGGCCTGTCAGATGCCGCGTTCGCGTTCGGCCATGCACCTGGATACCGTCTTTTCCCTCTGTGACCGCGATGTGGCCACGGCCTTTGCCGCGGTCTGTGATGAAATCACCTGCTTTTCCATTCGCCCGGGCAACAAACCGGGCGACCTGGACTTCCGCAAGGAAGAAAAGCATCTGTTTGACGTGGTCGCCGAATGCTTGGGCATCAACAGCCTGCGGGTGGTTCTGACCGGCGGCGACTACTACGACCAGGAACGCGAGCAGTGGGATGACGGCAACAACGTCATTTGCATCGAGCCGGGCGTGGTGTTGGCCTATGACCGCAATACCCACACCAACACCCTGCTGCGCAAGGCGGGCATTGAGGTCATCACCATTCGCGGCGCCGAATTGGGGCGGGGACGGGGCGGCGGCCACTGCATGACCTGCCCGATCGAGCGTGACGGTCTTTAGCGTGGGATTGACCTGGCGAGAAGCGCTTGGCGCTTCAGCCCGGTCATGACCCAGCCGCTGGATCTCAAGAACAAGCAAGCCCCCTCCCGGGATGGTTTTTCCCGCGAAAAAAGGGGGGGGGCGGGCGCCGCCGGCAACGCCGGCCAGCCGCCCGCCCGATTATCAAGGAAACACATCATGTCTTTCAATCTTCGAAACCGATCTTTTCTCAAACTGCTGGACTTCAGCCAGCGCGATCTGCGCTACCTACTTGATCTGGCGCGGGATCTAAAACGGGCCAAATATTCAGGCAATGAAGCGCAAAGGCTCACCGGCAAAAACATCGCGCTGATTTTCGAGAAGGCCTCGACCCGGACCCGTTGCGCCTTTGAAGTGGCGGCCTACGACCAAGGCGCGAATGTAACCTACCTGGATCCCTCGGGATCCCACATGGGGCACAAGGAATCGGTCAAGGATACCGCGCGGGTTCTCGGCCGGATGTACGACGCGATCGAGTATCGAGGCTCGGGCCAAACCATTGCTGAAACCCTGGCCGCCTACGCCGGGGTGCCGGTGTTCAATGGCCTGACCAACGAGTTTCATCCGACCCAAATGGCGGCGGATTTGATGACCATGCGGGAGTATTCGGACAAACCCCTGCACGATATATCCTATGCCTACGTCGGCGATGCCCGGTCCAACATGGGGCATTCCTTGATGATCGCGGGCTGCCTGATGGGCATGGAGGTGCGCATTGCCTCACCTAAGGAGCTGTGGCCCGACGCGGATTTTCTGGCGACCGCGCGTGCGCTGGAAAAAGCCCATGGCGGCAACTTGGTGATCACCGAAGACCCACGTGAAGCCGTCAAGGACGTGGACTTCGTCCATACCGACGTGTGGGTATCGATGGGTGAATCCGACGCGGTTTGGGCGGAACGGATCAAGTTGTTGAAACCCTATCAAGTCAACCAGACGCTGATGGACGCCAGTGGCAACCGCCGGGTGAAGTTCATGCATTGCCTGCCGGCGTTCCACAATCGGGAGACCGAGATTGGTGAACTGATCTTTGAAAAGTTCGGCCTGGAGTGCTTGGAGGTGAGCGAAGAAGTCTTCGAATCACCCGCCGCCATTCAGTTCGAACAGGCCGAAAACCGGGTGCATTCCATCAAGGCGCTGTTGGTGGCCACCATCGGCGACTGAGTTTGACCAGCGCCGCGACGGGTTAACGCCGGTCGCGGCGCGGCGATTTTCAGGCGGCACCCAGTCCGCCTTACGTTGGGTATTTTGGAGGCGATAATGCGCGTAGTCATCGCGCTCGGCGGCAATGCATTGCTGCGTCGGGGCCAGAAAATGAGTTTTGAAAATCAGCGGGATAACGCACGGGCGGCGGCAGTTTGCCTGGGCGAGGTCGCCAAGGATCATCAGTTGATTGTGGCCCATGGCAACGGTCCGCAAGTAGGCCTGCTGGCGCTGCAAAGCGCGGCCTATGGCGAGGTCGATAGCTATCCGCTCGATGTTCTGGGGGCGGAGTCCGTCGGCCAGATCGGCTATCTGATCGAGCAGGAAATGGGCAATGTGCTGCCTTTTGAACAGTCCTTGGCCACCCTATTGACCCAAATCGAGGTTGATTTGAAAGATCCGGCCTTCGCCAAGCCAAGCAAACCGATTGGTCCGGTCTATGACAAAGCCACGGCCGAGGCCTTGGCGGCGGAAAAGGGGTGGGCCATCGCGGCCGACGGCGCGTACTATCGACGGGTTGTCGCCTCCCCCCGGCCGAAGCGAATTTTCGAGCTGGCGGTGATTAAACTGCTGGTGAACAATGGCGTCATTCCGATCTGCGCCGGGGGCGGGGGGATCCCCACCGCCTATGCCGCCAACGGCAAGCTGCACGGGGTCGAGGCGGTGATCGACAAGGATCTTTCCAGCGGCTTGCTGGCGCTGGGCCTGGACGCCAATGCCTTTATCATGTTGACCGATGTACCCGAGGTGGTGGACGGTTTCGGCAGCGCCGCCGCCCGGCCAATCCGCCGCGCGCATCCAAAGGCCCTTCGCGGGTTGACTTTCGCCGCGGGCTCGATGGGCCCCAAGGTGTTGGCCGCCTGCGAATTCGCTGAGAAAACCGGTGGCACCGCGGCCATCGGGCGCTTGGAGGACGCGGTGGCGATCCTGCAGGGCAAGGCAGGAACCGCCGTATCCACCCAGGTCGAGGGAATAGAGTACGCCGAGAGCTCAAAACGTGAGCAAATATTATGATGCCGTGGCGGCGGGATCGGCAGCGCCGAGGTTTTTCGCCGCGCCGGCGGTGACAGGATCGCGTCGGACGCGGTGCGGCGCTCGGGCCTTGTCGGGCCCATCCGGCGCGCGGTAACTAGGGAAGTGGAGACACCATGTCCGAATTCGTGTCCAGGCCTTTGCGCCTGCCCCCGGCTTTTCAGTTGAAAAGCTACGAAACCCTCGGCTCAACCATGGACCAGGCCCGTTCCCTGGCCGAGCAGGGGGCCGAAGACGGCACTTTGGTCTGGGCGCAACAGCAATCCGGCGGGCGGGGCCGGCTGGGACGGCAATGGGTGTCGCCGAAGGGAAACCTTTATCTGTCGCTGGTGCTGCGGCCCCAGTGTCGCGCCACTGAGGCGGCGCAATTGGGCTTCATCGCGGCCTTGGCCATCGGCGAGGCCATTGGATCCGTTGCTCCCCCCATGGATATCACTTACAAGTGGCCCAACGATGTCCTGCTGAATGGTCGCAAGGTGTCCGGCATCCTGTTGGAATCGCGGGGTCGGGAGATGGAATTGGACTATCTCGTGCTCGGCTGCGGCATCAACATCGCGAGCTTTCCCAAAGCGGCCAACTACCCTGCGACGTCGTTGCGCTTCGAGGGGTTGCCCGCCTCCGTCACGGTTGAGGATCTGCTGGAAGCCTTTTGTCGGTATTTTCTTTCCTGGACCAATCGCTGGCTGGACGAGGGATTTGCGCCGGTCCGGGAGGCCTGGCTGCGCCACGCCGCGCGGCGGAATGAAGAAATCGACGTACGACTTGCCAAAGAGACCTTTAGTGGTGTGTACCGGGATATTGATATAGACGGGCAACTGGTCTTGGAACTGCCCGACGGACAGTACCGACGGGTGGCCAGCGGCGAGGTCTTTCCGCCGGACCTGCCGAACTAAGCGGCGACAGAGGCATCGCCAACCACGGCCTTTTGTGGCAACCGAGCAATCCATTCGCGCCATCGGGGCGCGGCAGCAGGAAAGGGCATTTCATGCTCTTGGTGATTGATAGCGGCAATACCAATGTGGTTTTTGCGATCTACAGCGGTAAAATGTCTCTTGGCCAGTGGCGTTGCGCCAGTGATTCGAAGAAAACCGCCGACGAATATGCGGTGTGGCTGACGCAGCTGATGGCCTTGGAGAAAATCACGCCCGAGCGGATCGAGGGCATTGTGATGTCCAATGTGGTGCCGGCGGTCGAGTACAACTTGCAAACCCTGTGCAAGCGCTACTTCAAAAAAGAACCGGTGACCGTGGCGCAGGCCCTGGCGCACATCAATCTGCCGATTCGAATTTCCCGACCCGAACAGGTCGGCGCGGACCGGATCGCCAATACCGTGGCCGCCCATGCCGACCATGAAGGGCCGCTGATCGTGGTGGATTTCGGCACGGCGACAACCTTCGACTTGGTCGATGAAGACGGCGGCTATGCCGGCGGCGTGATCGCGCCAGGCATCAATCTTTCCATGACAGCCCTTTACAATGCCGCCGCCTTGCTGCCACGTATCAATGTTGAAAAAACCCAGAACATCGTCGGGCACGATACGGCTTCCGCCATGCGCTCCGGCGTCTTTTGGGGCTACATCGGCCTGATCGAAGGCTTGATCTCCCGGATCAATGCCGAGCGCGGCCGCAAGCACCACGTGGTGGCCACCGGTGGCTTGGCCCCGCTCTTCGCAGATACCACGGACGCCATTCACCAGGTGGATGGCGACTTGACCCTTAAAGGCCTTCTGCTGCTGTACGCAGCTGTAAAACAAGAGACATAATGACCAAAACCTCGATCAAAGACCCACAGCACCCCGGCGCCGACGAACTGCTTTTCCTGCCCTTGGGCGGAACCGGAGAAATCGGCATGAACCTCAATCTGTACGGCCATAACGGCAAGTGGTTGATGATCGACCTGGGGGTCACCTTTGGCGAGCACGACCTGCCGGGAATCGAAGTGGTCATGCCCGATCCAGACTTTATCGTCGAGCGGTCGAAGGATTTGGTGGGCTTGGTGCTGACCCATGCCCACGAAGACCATATCGGCGCGGTGCCCTGGCTGTGGAGCGAGCTTCGCTGCCCGGTGTACGCCACCCCCTTTACCGCCTCGCTGCTGCGGCGAAAACTGACCGACGAGAAAATCCACGACAAGCCGGAGATCATTGAAATTCCGCTGTCGGGGTCGTTTGACGTCGGGCCGTTCGAAGTTGAACTGATTTCCCTGACCCACTCCATCCCCGAACCCAATGCGGTCGCGCTTCATACCCCGGTGGGGACGGTGCTCCATACCGGCGACTGGAAATTGGATCCCGACCCGCTGGTCGGTGAAGACTACGATGACCAGCGCCTGCGTGAACTGGCCACCGAGGGTGTGCTGGCGATGGTTTGCGACTCCACCAACGCCTTGAATGAAGGGCATTCCGGCTCGGAACTGGACGTTCGCGAGGCTTTGGACAAGGTGGTCGCGAAAGAGAAAAACCGCGTGGCCATCGCCTGCTTCGCCAGCAACGTGGCGCGGGTGGAAACGGCCATGAAAATCGCGGAGAAACACGGCCGTCGGGTCGCCCTGATGGGGCGCTCCATGCACCGTATCTACGCCGCCGCCAAAGAAGCGGGATATCTGGACGGCTTGCAGCCGCCGCTGGACGCCCGCGATATCGCCGATCTGCCGCGCCGGGAAGTGATGCTGCTGTGCACCGGGTCGCAAGGCGAGCCCCGGGCCGCCTTGTCGCGGATCGCCAGCAACGACCACGATGTGGAACTGCAGGAAAATGATACCATCATCTTTTCCTCCCGCGTTATTCCGGGCAACGAAAAATCCATTTTGCAGCTCTACAACAAACTGGTGGCCAAGGGCATCACCGTGATCACCGATGAACAGGCGCCCGGCATTCATGTCTCCGGCCATCCCTGCCGCGATGAACTGACACAGATGTATCAATGGGTGAAACCCCGGATCGCCATCCCAGTGCATGGTGAAGTGCGACATCTGCGGGCCCACGCCGACCTGGCGCTTTCCTGCCAGGTCAAGCAAGCGCTGGTGGCGGAAAACGGCGCCTTGATTCGGCTGACGCCGGGCGACGCGAAGATTATCGATCATGTTCATTCCGGTCGCTTGGTTCTGGACGGGCAGCTGCTGCGCGCCACCGAGAGCCCGGTGCTGCGCAGCCGCCGGCGCATGGTGCTGCATGGCTCGGCGACCGTGACCGTGGTGGCCGACGCCGTCGGATCGTTGATGACCGAACCGCGCATTGTCGCCGAGGGCCTCTATGATCCCGAAGAAGAGATTGACGTGACCGAGGCGGCCGTGACGGCCGTGGTCGAGGCGATCAAACGCCTGTCGCGCCACGACCGCGCGTCGGACAAAATGCTGGCGGAAGCGGCCCGGCTGGCCGCCCGACGGGTTTTCCAACGCGAGTTGGGAAAAAAACCGATCGTCATTCCGCAAATCATTCGGCTATAGCTAGGTCGGCCGGCTTGTGGAACGGGAACCTGTTGCGCGTGCGTCGGTGGCGCGCCGGATCGGATCAAGGCGACGCGATCCTAGTCGCGGCAGGCAGGCGGTTGCCTGCGGCGAACATCGTTACCGACGGCAAAAAACATAGAGGGTGGATATGATCGGACGCTTGAACCACGTGGCCATCGCAGTGCCAGACCTGGAGGCTGCGGTGGCGACCTACCGCGACACCCTGGGCGCCACGGTGAGCGCGCCCAAAGACGAGCCGGATCACGGCGTGACGGTGGTGTTTGTCGAATTGGCCAACACCAAGATCGAACTGCTGCATCCGCTGGGCGCGGAGTCACCGCTCCTTGGCTTTCTGGAGCGCAACGCCAGCGGCGGCATTCATCATGTGTGCTATGAAGTCGAGGACATTCGCGCTGCGCGTGACCGGCTACAGCGCGCCGGCGCCCGCGTTCTGGGCGACGGAGAGCCAAAAATCGGCGCCCATGGCAAGCCGGTTCTGTTTCTTCACCCGAAAGATTTCAACGGCACGTTGGTTGAGCTGGAGCAGGTATAACCCATGACCATCGCAACCGGCCTGCTGTTGTTTTTGATTGTCTGGTGGACGGTGATCTTCATGATCCTGCCCATCGGCGTCGCGCCGCCGGAACATCCTGAGACCGGCCACGATCCCGGCGCGCCCGCCAACCCCAACATCGGGCGCAAGGCTGTTATCACCACGGTCGTTTCCGCGCTCATCTGGCTGGTGATTTACGGCGTCATCGAGTCAGACCTCTATTCCTTCCGCGAGGCGGTTCGAGGGTTCTGGGACTAGTTTGTGATCGGCCTGGAAAGCAGGGCTTGGCGTTTCGGCCCTGTCCGTAACCCTGTCGCTCGACAGCGCTGGAATTTTTTCCTGCCGGGTCGGGTGTATTGCAAAAGCCGGACGTTTCGGAGACACTGCCAGCCGACCGATTAAGATCTTTCACCCCGGCCAACAACCGGGGCTGAAGCTGGCTTGTTTGGTTTGTCGGGGAACAATTTCTTCCTTCTCGCGCGCTTGCCGATAACGCGCTGTTCAGCCGCGCTGGTCCGGGGTTTTTACGCCCAAGGCGTGGCGGGCGGGGCAAGAGCGACGGCGTGCTGTTGCGCGCGCCTCTTGGTTCCGCCGACGGTCCCGATAATTTTGTGATCGCAACGTTCGAGGCCCCAACACCGTGAGCCAAGCACCCGCCGTCCCGAACGCCGCCATGGAAAGGTCCGCCGGCACCCCTGCGCCGTTGCTCGAACTGCGACAGATCAGCAAAAGCTTCCCCGGTTGTCTGGCAAACGATGCTGTCGACCTCTGTCTTCAAACCGGTGAGATCCATGCCCTGCTGGGCGAAAACGGCGCCGGCAAGTCGACGCTGGTGAAGATCGTCTACGGCGCGCTGCACGCCGACGCCGGTGAAATCTACTGGCAGGGGCGGCTGCAAAAGATCCGCACCCCCAACGACGCCCGTCGGCTGGGCATCGGCATGGTCTTCCAGCATTTTTCGCTGTTCGAGTCGTTGACGGTGGCGGAAAACATCATTCTCGGGCTGGAGAGCCAAGAGTCGCCCTCGGCGATGGCTGGGCGGATCGCCGAGATATCGGCCCGCTACGGCCTGGCGCTGGATCCAGCCCGGCCGATTCACAGCCTGTCGGTGGGCGAGCGTCAACGGGTCGAGATTGTTCGCTGCCTGCTGCAAACCCCCCGGCTGTTGATCATGGATGAACCCACCTCGGTGTTGACGCCGCAGGAGTGCGACGCGCTGTTTGAAACGCTTCGCAGATTGCGCGCCGAAGGCTGCACGGTGCTCTACATCTCTCACAAATTGGAAGAAATTCGCGCGCTCTGCGACAAGGCCACGATCCTGCGCGGCGGCAAAACCGTTGCCGACTGCATCCCCTCGGCGCAGAGCGCGCGCGCCTTGGCCGCCATGATGATCGGCGGCGATCTGGTCGACCCTACCCGCGAAGGCGCGGTGACTTTCGGCATTCCACGGTTGGAGATCATCGGCCTTTCCCTGGCCTCTGGCGACCCGCACGGCACGGACCTGAAGGATATCAATCTGACCATTCGCGCCGGTGAGATCGTCGGCGTTGCCGGTGTCGCCGGCAATGGCCAGAACGAATTTATTGCGGCGCTGGCCGGAGAGCATTTGGCCGGCGACGGCGAGGTGATCCGGATTGACGGGTACGACGCCGGTCGTTTGCGGCCGGACGCCCGACGCAAACTGGGACTGTCGGTGGTGCCGGAGGAGCGTCTGGGGCACAGCGCCGTTCCCCTGATGAGCTTGACGGAAAACACGGTGCTGTCCGGCCATCGCCGCTATGGCTTGATCCGACACGGCCTGGTGTCCTATCAGACCGCCCGCGACAAGGCGCGCGAGATCATCCAGCTCTTCGCGGTCAAAGCCACCGGGCCGCAGGCCGAAGCCCGCAGCCTAAGCGGCGGTAACCTGCAGAAGTTCATCGTTGGCCGGGAAATCTTGCAGAACCCCGGAGTTTTCGTTGTCTCGGCACCAACTTGGGGCGTGGACGCCGGGGCCGCCGCGGCGATTCATCAGGCCATCTTGAACCTGGCGCGCCAGGGAGCGGCGGTCTTGGTGATTTCCCAGGATCTGGATGAACTGATGAGTTTAACCGACCGCATCACCGTGCTGTTTCATGGCGGCCTGTCCGTGCCGATGGACACCCATGCGACCAATGAGGAGATCCTTGGCTTGCTGATGGGCGGCGCGAAGGCCGAGGGCCTGGTGTCCGAGGAGAGCGTTCGTGTTCGTTAAGCTGGAAGCCCGCGCCGAAAGTTCCCGCGCCATGGCCTACCTGGCGCCGGTATTGGCGGTGGCCTTTACCCTGCTGGGTGGATCACTGCTGTTCGCCTTTTTGGGCTTTAATCCGCTCGACGCGCTGTACGCCTTTTTCATCGCGCCGCTGTCCAGCGTCTACGGCCTGACCGAATGGGCGCTCAAAGCCACCCCCTTGGCCTTGATCGCCGCCGGTCTGGCCATTGGCTTTCGGGCCAATGTCTGGAACATCGGCGCGGAGGGCCAGCTCACCCTTGGCGGGATCTTTGGCGGCGGCGTCGCGCTGTGGGCCTATGACGCCGCGCCGACCGCCTCGGCTTGGTGGCTGGTCCCCTTGATGCTGGTAATCGGGGCGGTCGGCGGGCTGCTGTGGGCGGCCCTTCCGGCCTTCCTGAAAACCCGCTTCAACGCCAATGAAATCCTCACCAGCTTGATGTTGACCTATGTGGCGACGCTGCTGCTTTCCTATCTGGTTCACGGGCCTTGGCGGGATCCCGACGGCTTCAACTTTCCGGAGTCTCGGGTTTTTCAAGACGCCGCGCTGCTGCCGACGCTGATCGAGAACACCCGCTTGAGTTGGGGCTTTCCGCTGGCCATTCTTCTGGTCTCGCTGTGCTGGCTGCTGCTGGCGCGCGGGTTCGTCGGTTTCCAAATCAGGGTGGTCGGCCTGTCACCGCGCGCGGCGTCCTATGCCGGCTTCAGTCAAAAGAAGCTCACCTGGTTTTGCCTGTTGTTGTCCGGCGGGCTGGCGGGCCTGGCCGGGGTGATGGAAGTGGCCGGCCCGATCGGCCAGCTTCAGCCCTCGATCTCGCCGGGCTATGGCTTCACCGCGATCATTGTGGCGTTTCTCGGCCGGCTTCATCCGCTCGGCATTCTGCTTGCCGCCGCGTTGATGGCGCTGTCCTATCTTGGCGGCGAAACCGCGCAGATCACCCTTGGCTTGCCCTTGGCCGTCACCGGCGTCTTTCAGGGCATGCTGCTGTTTTTCCTGTTGGCGACCGATGTGCTGATTCTCTACCGCGTGCGCTGGACCGGCTTGCAGGGGAGCGCTTAGCCGATGCTTGAAACCTTATCCTTCATCTTCGCCTCCATCGTGGTGGCCGCCACGCCGTTGCTGCTGGCCGCCACCGGGGAGCTGGTGACGGAGAAATCCGGGGTGCTCAATCTCGGCATCGAAGGTATGATGCTGATCGGCGCGGTAAGCGGCTTTGCCACCTTGGCGGCGACGGATTCAGCCAGCCTGGCGCTGTTGGTGGCGGCGTTGAGCGGCGCGGCATTGTCGCTGGTCTTCGGCTTCCTGACCTTGACCTTGCAAGCCAATCAAGTGGCGACGGGTCTGGCCCTGACGATTTTCGGGATCGGCCTGTCGGCACTGCTGGGGCAGAGTTTGGTAGGCGTGGCCGTGGACCGCCTGCCCAAGCTGCAGATCGATGGCGCGCCGCAAGTTCTTGCAAACCTGCTGTTCCATGACCTGCTGGTCTACTTTTCGCTTTTCATGGTGGGGCTGGTTTGGTGGTTTCTCAATCGCAGCCGCGCCGGGCTTGTGCTGCGCGCGGTGGGGGAAAACCACGACGCCGCCCACGCCATCGGGTATCCTGTCATCGCCATCCGCTATCTCGCCACCCTGTTCGGCGGCACCATGAGCGGCTTGGCCGGGGCGTACCTCTCGTTGGCCTACACCCCGATGTGGGCCGAAAACATGTCCGCCGGACGGGGCTGGATTGCCCTGGCGCTGGTTGTTTTCGCGACCTGGCGGCCGGGCCGGCTGCTGTTCGGCGCCTATCTTTTCGGTGGCATCACCATCGGGCAATTGCATTTGCAGGGCCTGGGAATTTCCATCCCATCCCAAGTCCTGTCCATGCTGCCTTACTTGGCGACCATCCTGGTGTTGGTGTTCATATCAAGAGACCAGGCCCGCGTCCGAATTAATGCGCCAGCTTGCATCGGCAAGCTTTTTCGTCCCAGTACCTGACAAAATCACATTTCCGTACAGCTAAAAAGGGAAGGTCACTTTCATGTCTCGACTATCTTTTCCCCATCTCCTCGGGGCCGCCGCCACGGCGCTGCTGCTTGCCATCTCGCCGACGTCGGCTGCCGAAAAGACCAAAGTCGGCTTCGTTTACGTGGGACCGGTGGGCGATTTCGGTTGGTCCTATCGCCATGACGTCGGCCGCAAGGCAATCGAGGAAAAATTTGGCGATCAGGTGGAAACCACCTTTGTGGAAAGCGTGCCAGAGGGCGCCGACGCCGAGCGGGTCATCCGGCAGCTGGCCGCCGCCGGCAACGATTTGATCTTCACCACCTCCTTCGGCTTCATGAATCCGACCTTGAAGGTGGCCAAGCAATTTCCCAATGTGAAATTCGAGAGCGCCACCGGCTACAAGCGGACGAAAAACGTCGCCACCTACGCCGCGCGCTTTTACGAAGGCCGGGTCATTTCCGGCATTCTGGCCGGCCGCATGACCAAATCGGGCAAGATCGGCTACATCGGATCTTTCCCCATTCCCGAGGTGGTGCGCGGCATCAACGCCTTTACCCTGGCGCTGCGGAAAATCCGGCCGGACGCCGAAGTGAACGTGGTTTGGGTAAACTCCTGGTATGACCCGGGCAACGAAGCGGCGGCGGCCCAGGCCTTGATCGATCAGGGCGCCGACGTGATCATGCAGCACACCGATTCGCCGGCCCCGGTCCAAGTGGCGCAAGAACGCGGCGTCTGGGCCGTGGGTCAAGCCTCCGATATGGCCAAGTTCGGCGAAAAGTCCCAATTGACCGCGATCATTGACGACTGGAATGCCTATTACATCGCCCGCACCCAGGCGGTGATCGACGGCACTTGGGAAAGCGGCGACACCTGGGGCGGTTTCGCCGAGGACATGGTGGCGTTGGCCCCCTTTAACCAGGCCATTCCGGCGGCAGTCAGAGCCGAAGCCAATCAGGCGGTGGCCGACATCAAAAGCGGAAAGCTGCTACCCTTCGCCGGTCCGATCCGGAACCAAAAAGGCGAGTTGATCGTGGCCGAAGGCGCCAGCCTGGATGAAGCGGCCTTGAGTTCCATGAATTGGAACTGGTACGTCGAGGGCGTAAAGGGCGACCTTCCCAAGTAAGCCTTGCGACAGGCGCGCGAAATACCGGAAAGGGTCGGCTCTCAATGCCGGCCTTTTCTTTTTTAGGCCGGTTTTTTTCCTCACGTTATCCCTTGTTTTCAACGCGTTATTGATCAAGGCGACAGAACCGTCATCGCGGCGACGCAGCTAGAATAGACAGCCCCTGCCGATAGCCTAGGGTCCCGTCGGAAAAGGATTGTCTCAATCAGGTTAGGGAGTTCGCGTCTTGTTCCAGTCTAACCCATTCTCCATTTCCCCCTCCAATCGGAAGATTGATCCGACCCGCAGGCGGGTGACCCAGGCGCGGCGTCCAGACGGTAGCCCGGCGGACAATGACCGGGTTGAAATCGGGCCGACCCAGTTGGCGTTTGACGAGTGGCAGGCCCTGGGCCAGCAGGCGCCCGATCTGGAGGCGCTTCGCCACTACCGTCTCGGGCGGATGCGGGCGGAAATTCAAAAACACGATCTGGCGGGCTTGTTGCTGTTTGATCCCCTCAACATCCGCTATGCCACCGACTGCACCAACATGCAGCTTTGGATTACCCACAACGCCTGTCGGGCGTGCTACATCCCCGCCGACGGTCCGGTCATTCTGTGGGACTTTCACGGCTGCGACCATTTAAGCGAGCACCTGCCCTTGGTATCGGAAGTGCGCCACGGCGCCGCCTTCTTCTATTTTGAGGCCGGCGATCGGATGGCGGAGTTCGCCGACAGGTTTGCCCGCGAAATCGACGACTTGATGCGCCAACACAGCGGCGGCAACCGTCGGCTCGCAGTGGACAAAATGGAAATCCCCGGTGTCTACGCCTTTGAAAAGTTGAGAGTAGAGGTTCTTCCCGGGCAGGGCGTGACCGAGCATGCCCGCGCCATCAAGGACAGCAATGAATTAAACGCCATGCGCTGCGCCATTCGCGCCAGCGAAGCGGCGGTGGCTGAAATGGAAGCGGTCCTGCGCCCCGGCATGACGGAAAACGCGCTGTGGGCAATTCTTCACCACGGCAACATCATTCGCGGCGGCGAGTGGATCGAAACCCGGCTGCTGTCATCGGGACCGCGCACCAACCCCTGGTATCAGGAATGCGGCCCCCGGGTGATCCAGGACGGCGATCTGGTGGCCTTCGACACCGATCTTATCGGCCCCTACGGCTATTGCTCCGATTTCTCCCGCACCTGGCTTTGCGGCGAGGGCCAAGCCAATACCACGCAAAAAGAGCTCTACAAGATCGCCTATGAACACATCACGGCCAATCGGGAACTGCTGAAGCCGGGCGTGAGTTTTCAGGAGCTCACCGAGAAGGCCCTGCGGCTGCCCGAACCCTATCGCGAACAACGCTACGGCGTTTGCTACCACGGGGTGGGGCTGTGCGATGAGTATCCCTCGATTCGCTACCCGGAAGATTTTGACAGTTCCGGCTATGGCGGCCAGTTGGAAGCCGGCATGGTGATCTGCGTCGAAGCCTATGTGGGCGCCGTGGGCGGGCGCGAAGGGGTGAAGCTGGAAGATCAGGTGGCCATAACCGAAACGGGCTACGAAAACCTGGTGCGCTATCCCTTCGATTCGCGTTTGCTGGACTGAGCCGGGTGGCGCGTTCGCGCGCCGGTCAACAACCTCTAGAGTCCGATCAGTCTAAATGGTATCACGACGTAGTTTGATAGCGACTGATCCGACTCTCGGGAGGTGATGACCATGCCGCGCAAGATCTTCCCGCCTTGCTTGGCGGTGGCTGGCCTGCTGGCGGTGGCGGCGTTTTTTCCGGGCGTTCTGCGGGCCGATCCAGCCACCAGCGACCCGGTCGCTGACAATCGGGTGACGGGCAACCCGGTCACCGTTGTTGTCAGCAAGGCGGACTGTCAGCGACTGGCGCGCTATATCCCCGACGCCTCGGCTTCCGCCGACTATCAACCGGGCGTGAGCGCCACGGGAAAGCCGGTCGCGCCAGCCGACATCAACCAGGGCGCCACCATCACGCCGCCGGAGGTTTATAACTTCACTCTTAATTTTTCCGCCTTGCCCGGGCGGTTCACTCAATCAACCATCAACCTCGGCCAGGTCACGGTCACCCGGGAGGGTCGGGTTTTTTGGAACGGTCAACCGTTGGAAGACGCGGACAGCGCCGCGCTCAGCCGCGCATGTCAGGAAATTTTACCCGCGAAATAACCAGTCATCCCAAAACACCCAGTCATCCCAGTGGCCGCACCCCAATGGCGGCCGCTCGATCTCGGCGCTTGTCGGGGCAAGAGGGGGGGAGGCGGGCCGCGGCGCGGTTCACACCTTTAGGGATTCTTCCTGCGCCAAGTCCATCAATTGGTTAAGCGCTTCGGGGGATTGCGCCCCAGGCAGGGCGTGGCGGCCATTGAAGATAAAGCAGGGAACGCCGTTGATGCCGATTTCACGGGCCTGACGATCTTCCTGGCGGATTTCCTTGGCCAACTGATCGCTTTGCAGAAAGGCCAACACCTCGTCCCGGTCCAGACCGGCCACCACCGCCGCCTCGGCCAACACCTCATAGTCGCCGATGTTCCGGCCGTCGAGAAAGTAAAGATCAAACAGTTTCTGCACCAGGGGATCTTGCAGTCCCCGGGCCGCAGCGAACCGGATCAAGCGGTGAGAGGCAAGGGAGTTGGGGGTGCGCTCAATCCGACCGAAATTAAAATCGATGCCCTCGCTGGCGCCGGCCTCGGCAATGTGGCCGTAGACCTGCTTTGCGCCGTCGGGACCGCCAAACTTCTGTTCCAAGTAGGTTTTGCGGTCCATGCCTTCCGCCGGCATGTCTGGATTGAGCTGAAAGGCGCGCCAGGTGATGTCCAACTCGGGGCGCGGGTGCTGCGCCAGCGCCCGGTCCAATCGACGTTTCCCGATAAAGCACCAGGGGCAAACGGTGTCCGAGAAGATATCCAAGCGCATGAAAAATCCTTTTGGGCGGTCGGCCCGTTATCTGCTGAGCGGTCGAGATGATCGGGCCGTCCGCGCCGGCGGCGCCGTCCTGTCACAGCAACAATTATAGCAGAATCGCGGCAATTGCTGACAGCCCTGTTTCCGCAAAGTTCTTTGACCGGTTGGACACAGGCCTGAAAAACTTCTAAAGAAAATATTATAACATCTTAATTTTACGTAATAATTCTGCCTCAGAAGGAAGGATCGCGTGGCGAACGCCCAGCCGGTGAGCAGACAGTGACAACTTTGTGATCGCGGGCGCCGATCTTTGCTTGGCGCCGTAAAAATATCGCCGGCGCGGCAAAAAACAGGTGGTCAGCCAAACAGGCTGCGTCCACCCTGGTCGGCGAGCACGGTGTCGAAGCAAAGGGGGAGCAGGCCATGTTGACGGACTTGAACGGTAAGAATGTGCTGGTAACCGGCGCGTCCAGCGGCCTGGGGCGTCATTTCGCCCTGGTTTTGGCCCAGGCGGGCGCGCGGGTGGGGCTGGCGGCCCGACGGGTTGATCGTCTGGAGAGCCTGCAAGCGGAAATCGAAGCCTTGGACGGCCGGGCCGTGCCTTTGGCCATGGATGTCTGCGATCCTGAGTCGGTCAAGCAAGCCATAAGCTCGGCGGAAACCGAGTTGGGGCCAATCTCCGTGCTGGTCAACAACGCGGGAGTCGCAGAAGCCGGCCGCTCGGAGGATTTCGATCTGGCGGCCTGGGATCGGGTGACCGATACGAATCTGCGCGGCGTTTGGATTGTCGCCCAAGAAATCGCGCGCCATATGATCCGGCTCCAACAAGGCGGCTCGATCATCAATATCGCCTCGATTCTGGGATTGCGCGGATCAAGTGGGGTGGCGGCCTACTGCGCGGCCAAGGCGGGGGTGATCAACCTGACCCATGCGCTTGCCAGCGACTGGGCGCGGTACGACATCCGGGTCAACGCCATCGCACCGGGCTATTTCGTCACCGACATCAACCGAGATCACCTGGAGGGGCCAGACGGCGTGGCGCTGTTAAAACGCATTCCGCAACGCCGATTCGGCCAGGCTGGCGACCTGGACGGCGCGCTGCTGCTGCTGGCCTCTGACCTTTCCCGCTATATGACCGGATCAGTTCTCACGGTCGATGGTGGGCAGTCGGTCGTTCTCTAGCCTGGGATCGACGAAGGACGGCGCGCTTGGCGC
>CAXBMB010000050.1:0-26419 GCA_963976695.1 uncultured Rhodovibrionaceae bacterium | reverse complement strand
GCCCCCTTGATCCAATAGCCAAGATAGAGATAGGGCTTGTCTTGCTGCTTTAAGGCGTCAAGCAGGGCAAGCACCAGATAGCTGCCCAGGCTGCGTTCGGCCAAGCGCGGATCGAAGTAGCTGTAAACCGCCGAGGCGCCGTCGGTCAGCCAGTCGACCAGGCAGGCGGCGTACAGTTTGTTGTCGGAGTCGCGAATTTCCAGCAGAGCTGTATCGATATGGGAGTCCTCGACCATGGCACGGTAGTCCTCCGCGGTCATATCGGACATTTCGCCATCCCGGTGGCGGGATCCGAGATAGGCGCTAAACAGCGAGAAATGTTCGTGCGAGGCCAACGCCGGAACGGAGGTCATCCGCAGATCCCGGTTGCGCCTGGCAATTCGCCGCAGTGACTTGCCGGGAAGAAAATCCGGCACCCGGACCCGCACCGGCACGCAGGCTTGGCAGCCTGAGCAGGCGGGGCGGTAGGCGAAATGATGGCTGCGGCGGAAGCCGCCCTTGCTCAGACTGTCGTACAGCGCCTTGGCGCCCGGCCCACGAAGATCGGTAATGACCTTGGTCTCGCCGCGATCGGGTAGATAGGGGCAGGCCATTTCCGGCATCAAATAGTAAGCCAGCAAGGGCCCCAGTCCGGAACTGGCGGCCGGATCGGTTTTTGTCTGCTGCTCTGGCAATCGCGTCGCCGGGCCGGAAGGCTGGGAGGATTGGCTGACCATTGCTTGGGATCACTCGAACGCCGTTGGGGGTGGACAGTCGCATTGTCGGCCAGTCTGATTGGCAGGTCCAGAGGGCGAATGAGGTATTTCCGGATCGACGCCGACGGCCGTCCGGACAAGCCGCCGGCAAGCGGCGCTTGCTGGTTTGGGCGGCGCGCCGCTGTTGCTTACCCGGCGGGTTTTGCTTGCTGCTCGGCGGCGCTGCGACGGACCACCACGCTATCGGAAAAATAGTCATGCATGGTGCGGCCCTTTTGATTGAATAGCGCGACAATCAAGATCACCAACCCGGTGACGCCGATCGAAACATAGAAGAGAATGGTCATCAACGCGGCTTGAATGTAGTCGACTTGCCGGCCCTCGGTAGTGCGCACCTCCAGGTCCATGAAGGACATGCCCAGCGTGGCGCCGTAGCGACCAATGAAAAAGCTATGATAGGCGAAGGGCATCAACACCAGGATCGCCAACTTGAAGGGCGCGAACAGGCCCAGGGTAATGACCGTGGCGATACTCATGACCAACATCGCCACCCCCATGACAACCGCCAGGATAATGATGTCGATCAGATAGGCAAAACTGCGGCGAACCAGCACATCGTCGTACAGCGCAAGGTCCTCCATGGAGATTGCTTCGCTTTCCGACCCCAGGGACAGAGAAAGACTCGGCAGATTGCGGCTTGCCACGATGCTTGTTCCTCCACTGTTGAGTAGCAATAAGAACAATACATGGTTGCCATTGCCGGCCCAGGCAAGAGCCAAGCAAAAACCGCCCGGGCTTTTTGGTGCGTCCCGCCCGCCGTCGCCTATCTACCTGATCAAGCGCGCGTGACGACGGAGACGAAGCGCCACGCGCTGTTTTCCCCGTCGATCACCCGCTAGTCGACGGCGCCGGTGCCAAGGATGCTGGGAGGAGGGGTTTGCTGCTTGGGCTTTTCAACCGGCTCGGCCACAGGCGGCAGCGCATCGCGGAGCAAAATAATGCTGATACGGCGATTTTGCGGCGAGGTGGGCTCCTCGACCACATAGGGGTCGGTGTCGGCTTTTCCGACCACCTGGGTGATGCGGCTGCTGTCGAGCCCTGCCTTGACCATGGCGCGGCGACTGGCCAAGGCCCGATCGGTGGAAAGTTCCCAGTTGGTGTATTTGCCATCATCGGAATGAAAGGGGGTGGAATCGGTATGCCCCTTGATGGAAATCTCGTTGTCCAGGCTGGAAATGGCGTTGACCACCTGGTTGATCATTTCCTCGGTCCGTCCGAACATCTCGGAGCTGCCGCTGGGGAACATTGATGTTCCCTGCTGGTCCACCAGTTGGATGCGCAAGCCTTCTTGCGTGACATCCATCACCACGTTTTGCGCCAGCGCGGATAGCTCCGGGTTCGAGGAGATCGCGAAGCGCAACTCCTCCATCGCCTCGGTAAAGGCGTCGTCCTGGCGCGATTGGATTTCCTTGCGCAGCGCCTCGGTTTTCAACTGATCGGGATCAAGCGCCTCTTCCTCCGCGTTGCCATCGATTTCGCGTCGCTTTTTCATCGCCTCGGAATCGGAATCGGGATCAAGCTGTTCTTCATCCTCGTCGAGGGTGGAGGGAAGCGTCACCGTCACACCCAAATTGGTCAAGTTGCTGATGGCGGCGCCGTCGGTGGCCAGGGTTTGGCCGCCAAGCATACCACCCGCGCCGGAGTTGGTGCTGCTGGACAGGGTGACCGGGGTAAAGTAGTCGGCCAAGCCGGAGCGCTGCTCTTCCGAGGTTGATCCCAGCAGCCAGAGCAGCAAAAAGAACGCCATCATGGCGGTCACAAAATCGGCATAGGCGACTTTCCAAGCCCCGCCGTGCGCTGCGTGGCCGGCGCTTTTCTTAATCTTCTTGATGATAATGGTGGTGCCTGGTTCTGCCATCTGTGCCAGCCGCTAATTTCTTGAAATGAATCAAAATTTAACCAAATGCCGAGAATTCCGAACTGGTCTCTCCGCAGAATGTATACGATCCCAGCTTTAGGTTAATAAGAAGTTATCCGGTCGAACGAACAGCAAACGATCCGCGGATCGTTTTTTCGCCGCCGTCGGGAGCGGGCGCCGGGATGTCTCCGCTATCCTTTGCCTCTCCCCCACGCGAAGATGGGGGAGAGGGGAACTCATCGGCGGTCTTGTCTTTCGACCGCGACCGCGCCTTTGATCACCGTCTAGGTGGAACTCTCGCTAGGTGGAACTCTCGCTCGAGCGGGTCGAGAGGACCCGGCTGCGGAAGTTTTTCTGCGCCAAGGCGATAATAATTTCCTGAACGTGATGTTGGTCGCGGGTTTCGATCACCACGTCGATTTCAGCCAGTTTGGCCGGCACGTCGGCGAAGAGTCTTTGATGAAAGACCTCGATGATGTTGCCGCCTGCCTGGGCGATGATCTGGGTCAGGCTGCCCAATTGCCCCGGTCGGTCGACGATTTCCACCCGCAGGCGCACCAAGCGGCCGTCGCGGACCAGGGAGCGGTTCAAAACCCCCGACAGCAGACGCACATCGATGTTGCCGCCGCAGATCACCGTCGCCACCTTGCGTCCCTTGAAGCGTTCGGGATCGCTGAGGATCGCGGCCAGTCCGGCGGCGCCGGCGCCTTCGGAAACGAGCTTCTGACGTTCCACCAGGGCGGCAATCGCCCCTTCGATGGCGCTTTCATCCACCAGCAGAATGTCATCCACCAGATCCTTGATGATTGCCTTGGTCAACTCGCCCGGGACCTTCACGGCGATGCCATCGGCCAAGGTGGTGCCACCGGACGAGGGGACGCGTTTGCGCAGCGAATCGGTCATCGAGGGAAAGAGCGCGGCTTCCACGCCGATCATGTGAATATCGGGATTGGCGTCCTTGGCGGCGATGGCGATGCCCGACATGATCCCGCCGCCGCCGATCGGCACCACAATGGCGTCCAGGTCAGGCTGATCTTCCATCATCTCCAGGCCAATGGTGCCCTGTCCGGCGATGATTGCCGGATCGTCGTAGGGGTGAACGAAGGTGAGGTTTTCCCGCGCCGCAACTTCCCGCGCCGCCCCGGCCGAGGCATCCAGCGTGTCGCCGGTCAGGATTACCCGGGCGTTCAACTGCCTGGTGCGCTCCACCTTGGAAAAGGGGGCGAATTCCGGCATGACGATGGTGGCGGGAATGCCCAGGCGCTGGGCGTGATAGGCCACGCCTTGCGCATGGTTGCCAGCCGACATGGCGATCACCCCGTTCTTCGCCTGTTCCTTGGTCAGTTGGCTCAGTTTGTTGTACGCTCCCCGGTCCTTGAACGAGCCGGTGGCTTGCTGGTTTTCCAGTTTTAAAAACAGCTCACAGCCGAGCGCCTCGCTCAGGCGCTTGGCCGGCACCAGCGGGGTGCGCACCACCTGCCCGGCCAGCGTTTTTTGCGCCGCGCGGATGTCCTTGATCGACACACTCATTATTTTTTTTACTCCTCAGGTCTCGCCATCTCAAACCAGAGGGCCGAGGGTGTTGGCAAAAGAGGAAAAAGTCAGCCACGGTCCCTGCGGCGCGGCGGCGGTGTTTTTCCCGTCATCGAAGCAATCAGTTCTTATTATTTCTTGTGGTTTCGAATGATTGCAGTCGATCTACCGAGGAATGAGCCTCAAGCGCTGGCGTCGGTCTGTTTCCGGGGCGACCAATTTAACATAGAGACCGTCTTTCCAGGCCTCGGTGAAGCGATAGGCCAGCCGAGACAGCGGATTGCCCGATTGCCCGGTGGCGATCATGAAGCGGGAGTTGTCCAAGTCAGCCAGGTCATAGACCGCCCGCAGGCTGGCGCCGTGGACGTGCTGATAGCCGCGCGCCAAGGGGGCACCGCTTATCGGGTCCAGCGGCCAAAGGGCGGTGCCTCGGTTCACGGTATCGTCGGCGCCGTCGCTCGACACCACTTTGTCGGTGAGCCCGCCAACCAGCGGAAGACGGCCCAGTAGCCGGTGGCTGAAACGGGCCTTGTGCCAGTCGCCCCAGCGCCATTGGGCCATGTCCTCCAGCACGAGTCCGCGGGCCGCCAGGTTCGCCAGGGCCGAGGTCAAGGCCGGAGCAAGACGGTTCACACAGGTTTTGTCTGGCGCGCACCAAGAAGAAGGCCGGGTCAGCAAGGCCCGCCATCGATCATAGGACCAACCTTGATTGGCGGCATAGAGCGCGCCCAGCTTGTCCTGCAAGAGGTTTCGGTCGAGGGCGGCCATCCAGGCGTGAAACAGCAAGGGCTGGGGTAGATTGCGCAGCATCTGTCCGTCCCAGTCGCTCAGCAGGGCCAAGGCCCGCCGCTGCGCCGTGCCGGTGACCGGTGTGGCGCGCAGCAGGGGCAGCAGGTCGCGCGCCGCCAGGGACAGGCTGTCGTTCTGGATCGCCTCGAAGTCCGCCGGGCGCAGGTTCTGCCGATTCTCGAGCCGCTGGGCGATCCGCCGCGCCCGGTAGGCCGGCATCCAATCGGTTGTCAGCAGGTACGGGTAGTCGGGGCCGACAATGCGGTTGTTGGCGTTGATTAGCCGCCCCGAGGGTGGGTTGAAGGCCTGCGGCAGGTCGGCGAAGGGGATGAAACCGCGCCAGATCCGCTCGCGCGTCCAACCGTCCACCGGCGTCGCGCCGTCATAGCCCTGGCGAAGCGGCACCAGCGCGGGCGAGATAAACCCGATGTTGCCGGCGGTGTCGGCGAAGAAGATGTTCTGCTGCGGCGCCACCATTTGGGTCAGGGCCTGGCGGAAGTCCTGCCAGTTTTGCGCGCGGTTCAGGTCCAGCAGCGCATTGGCGCTGCCGTCGTCGGGGCGCAGCGCCGGCCAAGCGAGGGTGGTAACGGTGGCGCCGGTGGTGGTGGCGCCGGGTCCGGCCGCCTGTTGGGCGGGGTTGAGGTCGGAAATCACCGGGCCAAACCGACCGGTTCGGACGGTCAGGGAGAGATCCGCGCCGCCCCGCACCTTGATGATCGTTTGGCGCAGGTCAAAGCGGCGCGGGCCGCTGGGGGTCACATAGCTCAGCCCTCCCGGGTCGGCGAGCTTTTCGCGCACCAGGTCCTGGGTGTCGCTGTGGGTGGTGGTGAAGCCCCAGGCGATGCGGCCGTTGTGGCCCATGACGATGCCGGGGATGGCGGGCGCCGTCGCGCCGGCGCGAACCCCGGCCGGAGTCTCAATCCGGGCCAGATACCAATTTCCGGGGGCTTCCAGGGCAAGGTGCGGGTCGTTGGCCAGCAGCGGTTTGCCGCTGGCGGTTCGGCTTCCGTCGACGACAAAGATGTTGCTGGCCCCCAGCGACCGCAGGAACGGCGGCCGGGCGGCCAGCAGCGTCGCGGCTTTGCCGGCGCTATCGGCCGGCTTGGGCTGGATCACCGGGCTGGTCGGCGGCAGGTCGGGAAACATCAGCGCCAGTTCCTGCCGATTCAGCAATCCCCGCAGCGCCTCGGTTTGCTCCTCCTGCCAGCCGTTGCCCGAAAGAGTCAGCGCCATCAGCTTTCCCCACAGGAGCGAGTCGACCGGCCGCCAGGGGCTTGGATCCAGGTTGACAAGCGTGATCAAGGGCCCGAAGGGGGCGTCGGGTTCAGCGAGATATTGGTTGATGCCGGCGGAATAGGCCTGCAGGACGCGCAGATTTTGCGGCGACAGCGTTGTCGCGGCGCTCTCGGCCAGGCCGGCAAGGTTGAGGGTGCGCATCAAGCGATCCAAGGCGATTCCCGAGGACCCAATGGCTTCCGCCAGCCGACCCTGGCCGATCTGCCGGGTAAGAAGGAGCTGTTCCAGCCGGTCTTGCGCGTGGGCGTAGCCCAGGGCGAAGGCGGCGTCGGCTTCGTTGGCCGCCCGAATGGTCAAGATGCCCTGCGAATCGCGGAGCAACTCGGCCGGCGCGGAGAGCGCGGCGCTCACCAGTAGGTCGCCTTCCAGGTTGGGCTGGGCGCTGTATAGCCAGGCCAGCAACCAGAAGGCGGCGGCGCTCATCAGGGTAACCAGCGCGGCCAGCGTCCAGCCCAGTCTGCGAAGCCAGATCCTCATGGCGGTCCAAGCTCCATCGTCCGAAGGGGTCTTGGACAGCAAGTCTGGCGCAGGCTGTTCCGGTCGGCCAGTTCTTTTTCCTTACCGTGACCGGGTGCGGGCGGTCGCAAATCTGCTTGGCGTCATCGCCCCGGCCGAGACTGGACCTGGCCTTAAAGCGCCCGATACCAGGTATCCGACAGGGTGTAGCCGGTGGGGAAGGGGTCCTCGGGATCGAGCTGGTATTGACTGGTGCCGGTCAGCCAGGCGCGCCCGCTGATCGATGGCGAAATGGCCGGGATGCCGGAAACCTCCAGTTCTTCTTCAATGCGACAGAGAAAGCCCGTGCCGAGAATCGAGGTGCTGAGAAAGTCCTCGCCGCGGCGGATTTTTCCCTGGGCGCGCAACACCGCCAAGCGCGCCGAGGTTCCGGTCCCGCAGGGGCTGCGGTCGATCTTGCCCGGCGAAATGATCACCGCGTTGCGTCCCTGCTTGCCGGTTTTTTGTCCGCCGGCCTGTCCGCCGGTTTCGCCGCTGGCTTCGCCGTTTGCGTCGCGGCCGTCGTGACGGTCGGTTACCGGGCAGGCAAACTGGGTAAACGTGACATCCTTGATGGCCGGATTTTCCGGGTGGAACACCGGGTGCTGCGCAACCACCGCGGCCTTGATTTTTTCGCCCTGTTCCACCAGGTCCCGCGCTTCATCCGGGGAAACCGAAAAGCCAAGGCTTGGCGCGTCAACAATGGCGAAAAAGGCCCCGCCATAGGCGATGTCAACAGGGATGCTGCCCAGACCGGCAACCTCGGTCATCGCCGTGAGCTTGGCGACGAAGGACGCGACATTGGTCACGGTGACCTGCCGCACCCGGCCGTCTTGGCAGTGGGCCAGCACCTCCACCAGGCCGCCGGGGGTATCCAATTTCAGACGGGTGAGCGGCTCCACCATGGGAACCATGCCGGTTTCCAGCAGCACCGTGGCAACACAGATCGAATTGGAACCGGACATCGGCGGATAGTCCGTCGGCTCCATGATAATGAACCCGGCCTGCGCGTCGGGCGTGATCGGGGGAACAATCAGGTTGGCGTGGACGAACGCGCCGCCGCGTGGCTCGTACAGCAGGAACTTCCGCAGGTCATCGCCCTGGGTTTCAAGATAGGTCTTTTGTTCAAACAGGGTTTTGCCCGGCGGCGGCAGCACGCCGCCGGTAATCACCCGGCCCACTTCGCCTTCGGCGTGGCAACCGACCACCGTGATATTCCTGCTCGACCGCATGGCGCACTCCCATTCATTACGAAAATTGGATAAAGTATGCAATCTTAGCATTCAGGATGTGCTTTGCAAAGCGTGGAGTTGCATCGGCGGGCGCGGGCGCCGACGAAAAAGCGGCCTCCGAAGAGGCCGCTCCCGCGTCGTGATTGCCGTTAAACCGATCCAGCGGTGGCGCCGTTGGGTCGCGCCGCGCTCAGGTCATGTTGATGATGATGGTTTTCTTATGGGTGTAGTGGTTGAGCATGGCTTCCAACGAGGCTTCCTTGCCCATGCCGGACTGTTTGATGCCGCCATAGGACAGGTTCGGCAGCACGACCAGGTTTTGGTTTACCTGAACAAACCCGGCTTCCAGCCGTTGGGTGGCGTCCATGGCGGTCTTGAGGTTGGTGGTCCAGATGGTGGCGGCCAGGCCGTAAATCGAGTCATTGGCGGCGGCGATCGCCGCTTCATAGTCGCTGAATTTCTGCACCACGGTGACCGGCCCGAAGATTTCTTCGGTGATCAGGCGGCTGTCCTCGGGCAGTCCGGTGAAGATAACCGGGCGGACATAAAGACCATCCTTGAAGTCGGCCTGGCTGGGCAGTTGCGAACATTCGATGGCCGTGCCGCCTTCCGACTTGCCGATGTCGATATAGGATTGCACCCGGTCGTACTGCTGCTGACTGACGATGGTGCCGATGTCGGTGGCTTCATCCAGCGGATCGCCCATCACCATGGCGTCGACGGAGTCCTTCATCTTGGCGATGAAGCTGTCATAGAGCTGGTCCTGCACGTAGATCCGGCTTGCGGCGGTGCAGGATTGTCCCTGTCGGGTAAAGCGCACGCCCGAAACCGCCCCGGCCACCGCGCGGTCCAGATCGGCGTCATTCATGACGATCATCGGCGACTTGCCGCCCAGTTCCAGGGTCACCGGGATCAAGCGCTCGGCGGCGGTCTTGTAGATGATCTTGCCGGTGTCCACCGAGCCGGTGAAGGTAATCTTGCCGACATCCTGATGGGCGACCAGCGGCGCCCCGCATTCCGGTCCATAGCCCGACAGCATGTTGAACAGGCCGTGGGGCAGGACCTGGTTCATGATCTGGCAAACCCGCAGCACGGCGAAGGGGGCTTCCTCGGCGGATTTCACCACCACGGCATTGCCCGCCACCAGGGCCGGCGCGATTTTGTAGGCCATCAGCATCATCGGCACATTCCAAGGAATGATTGCGCCAATCACGCCGATCGGCATGGGCTGGGTGATGGTCATCATGTCGGGACTGAAGGGAACGGAATCACCTTTCAGCTCGCTGCCCAGGCCGCCGTAGTAGAGGAAAGCGTCGGCCAGCACGCCGGCCTCGACGCGGCTTTCGGTGCGGATCGCCTTGCCGGTTTCCAAGGCCACCAGTTGGGCCAGCTCTTCCTTGTGCTGGTTGAGCAGCTGGCCGCACTCCTGGATCAGTTTGCCCCGCTCGCGCGCCGGCGTCTTGGCCCAGCCGCGCTGGGCGGCCTTGGCGGCGGCGACCGCTTCGGCGACATCGGCGGCTTCGCCGTAGGCGGCTTCAGCGACCAATTGGCGGGTCGCCGGGCTTCGCACCTCAAAGGTCTTGCCGCTGGCGGCAGGCACCAGGCGTCCATTGATCAGATTCATGCCGGCCAATTCTTTGGCCAGAGCAAAGGGATCGCAGTTGGGGATCAAGCGTTCAGACATGGGTAAGGGACCTTTGTATCTCTTTTGGCAAGGAGGCGAGGCAACGGCGGTTTCGGTGGTTCCTCGCCTCGTCGAAACTCATGGGGCGCCGAAAGCAACGGGCGTTCAGTTTTGGAAGGTGGATTTGTATCGGTCACGCAGTTGGTTTTTCTGAACTTTGCCCATGGTGTTGCGGGGCAGTTCGTCGACGAAGTAGACCTTTTTCGGCGCTTTAAAGGCGGCGAGTTGTTCGCGGGCCTTGGCGATGATGGTTGCTTCCGACACCTCGCCGGTTCGCGTGGCAACCGCCACAACGCCTTCACCGAAGTCGGGGTGAGGCAGGCCGATCACCGCTGTTTCCCCGATCCCGTCCATCTCGTCGATCACCATTTCGATTTCTTTCGGGTAGACGTTGAAGCCGCCGGAGATGATCAAGTCCTTGGCGCGGCCGACAATGTGGACATAGCCCTGGTCATCGACCTTGGCCATATCACCGGTGATGAAGAAGCCATCGGATCGGAATTCGGCCGCGGTTTTTTCCGGCATTTGCCAGTAGCCCTTGAAGATATTGGGGCCCTTGGCTTCCAGCGTCCCCACCTCGTTGGCCGGCAGCGGGTTGCCCTGGCGATCGGCGACCCGCACCGTGACGTCCGGCAAGGCAAAGCCCACCGTGCCGGCGCGGCGTTCTCCGTCATAGGGGTTGGAGGTGATCATGCCCGCCTCCGACATGCCATAGCGCTCCAGAATGCGCTGCCCGGTGACGGCCTCGAATTCGTTGAAGGTTTCGGTCAGCAACGGGGCGGAGCCGGAGATGAAAAGCCGCATGTGGGCGGTGAGTTCCCGGTTGAATTTTTGCTGCGCCAGCAGTCGGATGTAGAACGTCGGAACGCCCATCATCACCGTGGCCTTGGGCAGCAACTCGATCACCTGTTCCGCATCGAAACGGGGTAGAAAAATCATCTTCGAACCGTTGGCCAAGGTGGTGTTGATCGCCACGAACAGCCCGTGCACATGGAAGATCGGCAGGGCGTGCAGCAACACATCACCCTGCTGAAAACCCCACAGCTTGTGCAGGGTAAAGGCGTTGCTGGCCAAATTGGCGTGGGTCAGCATGGCCCCCTTGGAGCGTCCCGTGGTGCCGGAGGTGTAGCAGATGGCCGCCAGATCATCGGCGGCGCGGGGCTCGATGTCGCGCAACGGCGCCATGGTCTGCGCTTCGCTGGTGATGGAGCCCTTGCCATAGGCGTCCATCGTGCGGACGTGCGCCACGCCGGCGATCTTCGCCACCTCCTGGATCGCGGCTTCACTCTCGGGCCGGCAAAGCACCAGCGTCGGGGTGGCGTCGCCAAGAAAATAGGCCACTTCGGTCTGGGTGTAGGCCGTGTTCAGTGGCAGATAGACCGCCCCGGCCTGCTCACACCCCAGATAGAAGAACAGCGCATTGGGGGATTTATCGGTTTGAATAGCCACCCGGTCGCCGGGCTTGATCCCCAAATCTTTCAACAGCGCAGCGTAGCGTCCGGCCATGTCTTCCAGCATCTCGTAGGAATAGAGCGTGCCGTCGGCGGTTTCGATAACCGGCTGGCTACGGTCGGCGGGAAAGCGGGACTGAAGAAGCGCGTAGAGGTTTTGGTTCATTTCTTCTCTCACTGGAGCGTCGGTTTGAGGGCGGCGGTTTTGAATGATCGAACGGAAAGCCCCGGCAAGGGCGGCGGACAAAGCAGCTCAGCCAAGGTCTGCTGTTGCCATCCTTGGGGTTACCGCCGGTGGTTTCGCCCGGTTATTTTATCGCAGGTCTTGGATAGGGATGTCCTGTGGTCTGCAAGGCGGTGTCTTCCGGCGAGGCGTGCATCAGCAGATCGGTGAAGGCGTCACTCTGCACCGAGACATGGCTGATCATCAGGGCTTCCGCACTGTCGTCCTCGCCGGCAAGGATCGCTTCGACGACTTGGGTGTGCTCCTGGTAGCTCTCGTCGATCCGCCCCGCGCGGCGCAGTTGCACCCGCCGATAGGGCGAAAGCCGCTGGCGGATCTGCTTGGTTTCCATCTCCAGGAATTCATTGTGGCTGCCGGCGTAGATCGCCTCATGAAAAGCCATATTGGCGGCGTAGTAGGAATCGGCGGCATTTTCCCGCGCCCTGACTTCGCAATCGT
Source organism: uncultured Rhodovibrionaceae bacterium (assembly GCA_963976695.1). Taxonomy (GTDB): domain Bacteria; phylum Pseudomonadota; class Alphaproteobacteria; order Kiloniellales; family DSM-21159; genus CAXBMB01. The sequence goes on along the minus strand of CAXBMB010000050.1, from coordinate 14,644 downwards.
GATGAAGTCGGCGCAGCGTTTGCTGTTCCGTGGCGGTCATCCGGCGGGCGGCGAGGCGGGCGCACAGCCCCTCGAGATGGGCCATGACCTCGAACATTTCCAGCATTCGCTTGGTGCCCAGTTGCGCCACCACCGCGCCTTGGCGCGGGCGCTGGAGAACCAGGCCGCTGGCGGAGAGTTGCAACAGCGCCTCGCGGATGGGGGTGCGGGAAACCTGAAAACGGTCGGCCAGGCGCGCCTCGTCCAGCCGGGTGCCTGGCGGCAGGGCCGAAGTCAGAATTTCCTGTTCCAACTCTTGTCGTACGCGATCTGCGAGTCGCACTCCAAATTCCCTTGATATCCATAGAAACCAGCGGTTCTATTGGCGAAGCCATCCGCCATTCAGAAGTTCTTGCTCGGCCTTGCGGGCGACGAGGTTTTTTCGGTCTTACGATGCTCCCAATCATGACCCTCGTCATGGCGCTCGCGCGTATGAGCATCACTAACGGGGCGTCAGAGCGGCGGCGTCACTGAGATCCTGTTGCGACCGCTTGGAGGGGCGGGGCCTGGATCGGCGTCATAACCGGGTTGCTTCAGCTGTTTCTGTCTTCGCATATAAATTTCTTGCATACAAGACAAGATTCTTTGCATACAATTAGCAAAGCTTCGTATGCAGCTTGTTTGCTCACAGGGCGGGAAAGCGACGAAGCCAAGAGGGGAATAGCACGCGACAAGATGTGCTTCATCCCGCTCTCGCATTGGCTCGGACCCTCGTAGACTACGAATTCGTGGACTGCGGACTCGTGGACTGTGGACACGTGGACTGAGGAGGGGAGCGCACGCGGGAATGGGGATTTACCAACAGAGGGAGGAAATCAAATGTTGTCACTAAAAACTATTCTCGCCGGCGCGGTCAGCGTCACCGCCGTCTTGGCCGTGGCTGGCACCGCACTGGCGGCGCCGATCACCCTGCGGGCGTCGCACCAGTGGCCCGGCGGCAAGGGCGACGTTCGCGACGAGATGGTGCAGATTGTCGCCAGGGAAATGGCGGCGGCCAATGTCGACGTCAAGGTGCGTGTCTATCCGGGCAAGTCACTGTTCAAGCCGAAGCAACAGTGGGACGCCATGGTCAAGGGCCAGTTGGACATCTCTGCCTTTCCGCTGGACTATGCGTCCGGTCGGCATCCGCAGTTCAGCGCGACCTTGATGCCCGGGCTGGTGAAGAATCACGAGCACGCCCGGCGCCTGAACGATTCGCCCTTCATGGATGACATCAAGAAAATCATCAATGATGCCGGAGTTGTGGTCTTGGCCGATGCTTGGCTGGCGGGCGGCTTTGCCGGACGAGATAGCTGCATCTCCAATCCGGAAGAGGCCAAGGGTCAGGTGATGCGCGCCGCCGGTCCGGCTTTTGAACAGATGCTTGCGGAATCCGGCGCGTCGATCAATGCCATGCCCAGTTCCGAAATCTATTCGGCGCTGCAAACCGGCGTCTTGGATGGGGCCAACACCAGCTCCGGCTCCTTCGTTTCCTACCGCATTTACGAACAGGTCAAATGCCTGACGCCGCCGGGCGACTATGCGCTTTGGTTTATGTATGAGCCGCTGCTGATGTCGAAAAAATCCTGGGACAAGCTCAACAGCGAACAGCAGTCGGCGCTGATGGCGGCGGGCCAAAAGGCCGAGGACTTCTTCTTCGAAGCCGCCAAGGGTCTGGATGGCAAGATGGTCAAGGTGTTCAAGGACGCCGGCGTGGAAATCAAGGACATGTCGCAAGCCGACTTCAACGCCTGGCTCGATATAGCCAAGGCCTCTTCCTACAAGATCTTCTCTGAAAAGGTTGAAGGGGGAGATGCGTTGATCAAGAAAGCCCTGGCCGTTCAGTAAGGCTTGATCGGGTCTTCTATCGCGTGCGTCTTGAAGAGCGCGAAGTGGGCGGCCGTTGCACCGTTGTGCGACGACCGTCCAGCGCTTCGCCCGTCAAGCGCGGTCGCCGGCCGGAGTTGGAACGGTTCAAACGGAATCACGACATGATGTCGCTTGAACCGCGTCTCCGGCGCTTATCATCCGATTGGAGGGTGTTTGACGACAGAAACGACGCGCGCAGCGCTTCTTTCCACGTCGACGACACGCTGGATAAAAGGTTGTTATGACGTTTTTCATTTCTTCCGTGCAGTGGCTGTCGCGGATTTTCGGAATTGTCGCCGTCTTGTTGATGGTGGCGGCGGTTTTGGCGGTCAGCCACTTGGTTTTCGTACGCTATGTCTTGGCGGCCTCGGCCATCTGGCAGCATGAGTTTGTTGCCTATGCGCTGATCGCGGCCACCTTTCTTGGCGCGCCCCATGTGCTGCGGATCGGCGGTCATGTGAACGTTGATCTTCTACCGCTTCTTCTTGGTCATACGGGGCGTATCGCGCTGTCGGTTGTCGCCAATCTGGTCGGCCTTGTCTTTTCCTTGGTGGTGGCGATCTACGGCTATGATTTCTGGCTCGAGGCGCTTGTCGGGGGATGGCACGGCGAGACCGTTTGGGCGCCGCCACTCTGGATTCCGCGCCTGGTGGTGCCGTTGGGCATGGGCATGATGAGCCTGCAATATCTGGCAATAATCTTATCTGTTGTGACCGGTCGCGAGCAGCCCTTCGGTCTAGCCGAGGGAGACCGACTGTGAGTGAATTGGAAATTGGCCTGCTGGTGGCCGTCTCGACGATCGGCGTCTTGCTGATCGGGGTGCCGGTCGCCTTTTCTCTGGGGATTGTGGCAATCGGCTTTCTGCTGGTCTTCGAGGGCGTAGACTCCTTGGTATTGGTGCCCTCGCATTTCTTCGGCGCGTTGGACAGCTTTGCGCTGCTTTCGATCCCGATGTTCATCTTGATGGGCGGGGCGATTGCCTCCTCGCGCGCCGGCGCGGACCTGTACGAGGCCCTGGACCGTTGGCTCTATCGGGTGCCGGGCGGCCTGATGGTGTCCAACATCGGCGCTTGCGCGGTGTTCGCGGCGCTGTCCGGCTCCTCGCCAGCCACCTGTGCGGCGATCGGCAAGATGGGCATTCCCGAGATGCTCAAGCGCGGCTATCCCCCCTCCATCGCCACCGGCGCCATCGCCGCCGGCGGCACGTTGGGCATTCTCATTCCGCCCTCCATCACAATGATCGTCTACGGCATCGCAACCGAAACCTCCATCGGGCGGCTTTTCTTGGCCGGGCTGGTGCCGGGGGTGATGCTGACGGTGTTTTTCATCTGCTGGGGGCTTTACGCCGCGAAGAAAGGCGGCATGGATCTGGCGCCGGAAGGGCTCCACTACAGCTTCAAGCAGAAGATCGAGATTCTGCCCAAAGTTGGGCCGTTCCTGGCCATCATCGCCGGCATCCTCTATGTGCTCTATGGCGGAATCGCCACGCCGTCCGAGGCGGCGGGGGTGGGCGCGCTGCTGAGCGTGCTGCTGGTGGTCCTTATTTATAAGGTTCGCTCCGGCAAGCAGCTCTGGGCGATGACCAGCGAGGCGATGAAAGAGTCGGTGATGATTTTGATGATCATCGCGGCGGCGGACCTGTTTAGCTACATGATGTCGACTCTCTACATCACGCAAACCTTGGCGGAAACGATCGCCGATTTGGAAATCAACCGCTGGGCGCTGATGGCGAGCATTAACCTGTTCCTGTTGGTCGCGGGCTTCTTCCTCCCGCCGGTTGCGGTTATTTTGATGGCTGCGCCGACCCTGTTGCCAATTATCGAGGCGATGGGATTTGACGCCATCTGGTTTGCCGTTGTGCTCACCATCAACATGGAAATCGGCCTCATCACGCCGCCGGTCGGGCTCAATCTCTATGTGATCAACGGAATTGTCCCGGATGTCCGCTTGCCAACCATTCTCAAAGGCGCGCTGCCCTTCATGGTCGCCATGGTGCTGGGAATTGTGCTGTTGGGGATCTTCCCCAAGTTGGCCACTTGGTTGCCCACCTATCTCATGGGGCCACAGCTATAGGAATCTGTGGCGCAAACCCTGGTCGAACCGGCGGGCCGCCAGCCGGGTCTGGGCGCCCGGGCCGCGCGGCGGCGAAAAACCATAGAAGGAGTGCGAAGCTTCACATTTCTGACAGGTTTTTGATCAACAATCGCCGTTGCGCGCCGGTTCGAAATCCGCTGCGGGAGACAGCGGTGGGCGGCGGTGGCGGACAACGGTGGCGGGTGACGGTGGCGGGCAACCGCTGCGCGATCCGCCCGCCGGCCAGGGCTGGTCGGGCAAGGGGTGCCGACGGACAAACAGGAGTAGACGTTAGAATGAGCGACGGTAACGTGGGAGGGTCATTTTTTGACCGAGCTTTGGGAAACTTGAACCTGGCTTGGCGAGATATCGCCACCTCTGCCGCGCGCAGTGTTGGCAAGGCTTTCGGCGATCAGAAAGAGATCGATGGCGAGCTGTTGCTGGCGATGATGCGGGAGTGCCTGGAGTCCCGTGGCGGTGAAACCGCCGGCCGGGCGCGCGCGGCGTCGCTGGGCCAGGTCTATCTGACCCTCGATCACGGCGGAAAGATTGAATTTCTGACCATGCTGGCGCGGGAATTTTCCACCGATAAAGCGAAGATCGATGCGGCGGTGCATGGCTTTTCCATCGCCGAGGATGACGCCGCGCGGCTGGCCACGGAACACGACCTTCGCCAGGCGCTCATTCCGCCGCGCTTGAAGTTGCTGACACAGTTCAACGCCTTGCCGGAAGGGGTGAAGTTCCTGGTGGATCTGCGCAGCGATCTGTTGCCGCTGGCCTCGCGCGATCCGTTTCTCAAAAGTCTGGAGCTGGATTTATGCGACCTGCTGACCTCCTGGTTTGATACCGGCTTTTTGGATCTTCGACGGATCACCTGGGAATCCAGCGCCGCGCTGCTCGAAAAGCTTATCGCTTACGAAGCGGTGCACGAAATTACCTCATGGGACGATCTGCGCAATCGCCTGGACAGTGACCGCCGCTGTTTCGCGCTTTTTCATCCGCGCATGCCCGACGAGCCGCTGGCTTTTGTCGAGGTCGCGCTGGTCAATGGAATTGCCAGCAATGTTCAGGTGCTGCTGGACAAGGAAGCGCCGGCCCACGATCCGGCAACCGCCGATACGGCGATCTTCTACTCCATTTCCAACACTCAACGCGGCTTGCGCTCGATTTCCTTCGGCGACTATCTGATCAAGATGGTGGTGGCCCGCTTGAGCCAGGAACTGCCGCAGATCAAGACCTTTTCGACCCTGTCTCCCGTGCCGGGATTCCGGATTTGGCTGGACAGCTTGAGCAGCGATAATCTGGAGCACCGCCTGTCGGTTGAGGAAAAGGGCGGTATTTGCGCGCTTGGTGGCTTCGATGATACCGCCGAGGCGCTGCATGCCATTCTCTCAAGAAGCGACTGGCAGGAGGATGAGGTGGTTTCGGCCGCCCTGAGCGCGCCGTTGCTGCGGCTTGCCGCACTCTATTTCCAGGCCAAGCGTCCCAACGGCTTTCCGTTGGATGCGGTGGCGCGCTTTCATCTGCGAAATGGCGCCCGGCTGGAGCAGATCAACTGGATGGGGGACAGCTCCGCCAAGGGGTTGCGCCAGTCGGCTGGGATCATGGTGAACTACCGCTATATCCTGGCCGATATTGAAAAGAACCACGAACGCTATCTCTTGAAACAGGAAATGGTCATGGGGCCCGAGGTGCGCGCGCTGTTGCGGCAAGCCGAAGGTAGCGGCAGCATTCTTTCCTTCCGGCGGAAAAGCTAACGCGGGATCGACAGCAAAAGACGCGCCATGGGCTTCGGCTCCGTCGGTAACAGGCCGGCGCAAGTTCGATAGGGAAGGGAAGCGCAGGGATGAGCTATTTTGTGCCCCAGCCGAGGTTCAAGGCGCGGTTTCCCTGGCTTGGAAGTGATTTGCAGACGCTGCGCGCGTCCCTGCCGGGCCAGCACGTCAGCTTGGCGTCCTGGCCCGGCGAGCGGCTGTTCATCGGCTTGGCCGATGGCGATCAAATGCTGGCTTCGTTTCACCGGCCGACCCCCGGGGACGCGGCGGCGACGCGACCGCTGGTGGTTCTGTTGCATGGCCTCACCGGCAGTGAAGACAGCCGCTATCTGCGCGCCACCGCGGCCTTTCTGCTGCATCATGGCTGGCCGGTTCTGCGGCTGAACTTGCGCGGCGCGGGGCCCAGCAACCCGCTCTGTCGAAGCCTGTATCATTCCGGCCGCAGCGAGGACTTGCGCGAGGCGCTTGGCGTCTTGAACCACGAACGGCCCGCCTTGCTGGCTGACGGGCTTTGCTTAATCGGCTTTTCGCTGGGCGGGAACCTGCTGCTCAAGGCCCTGGCGGAGGCGGATTTGCCGCTTGTTCCGATCGCCGCCGCTGCGGTCTCCAGCCCGGTGGATTTAAAGCGTACGGCGCAGCGTTTGGCAGCCTGGCGAAACTGGCCCTATCAAGGCCGGCTGTTGGCGGGCATGCGTCGGGAGTTGCACGGAAAGTTGCCGCAGGGATTGGCGCAAGCCGCTGCCGCGGCGCGTTCGGTCTATGCGTTGGATGAGCGCGTCACCGCCCCGTGGCACGGGTTTGGCAGCGCCGATGACTACTACGCCCAAGCCTCCGCCGGCCCGCGGCTTGGGCAGATCGGGCAACCGACCTTGCTGCTCCACGCCGACGACGATCCCTGGGTGCCCCGGCAAGCCTATGATTGCTTGCAGTGGTGGAAACCCGGCCACCCGGTCCAGCTTGTCATGGCGCGAAGCGGGGGGCACCTGGGCTTTCATGGCCGCGGCAGTTCGCTTGCCTGGTTCAACCGGCAAATTCTAAGGTTTTTCGAAAGACAGTTGGCCGGTTAGATCGCGCCGCGGGGTCACGGTTTAAATGGGATCAGCAAGTGATTCCATTTAAACCGATCCGGCTCTAGAGGTTGGGTTGTTTGGTGACGCGGAGATAGGGCTTCAGCGTCTTCCAGCCGTTCGGGAAGAGGGCCTTGGCGTCTTCGTCGCTGAGCGCGGGGACAATGATCACGTCGTCGCCCTGTTGCCAATTCACCGGTGTCGCGACCTTGTGGTTGTCGGTCAACTGAAGCGAGTCGATCACCCGGAGGATTTCATCGAAGTTGCGGCCGGTGGAGGCCGGGTAGGTGATGATCAAGCGCAGCTTCTTGTTCGGGTCGATGATGAAGACGGAGCGCACCGTCAAGGTGTCGCTGGCGTTGGGATGGATCATGCCATAGAGGTCGGATACTTTGCGATCCGCATCGGCCAAGAGCGGGAAGTTCAGCGCGACCGACTGGGTTTCTTCAATATCGCCGATCCAGCCTTCGTGGTCGCGCAGCGGATCAACCGACAGGCCCAAAACCTTGACATTGCGCTTGTCGAATTCCGGCTTCAGACGCGAGACTTCCGCCAATTCTGTTGTGCAAACCGGGGTGTAATCCTTGGGGTGGGAAAAGAGCACCCCCCACTTGTCGCCGAGATAATCATAAAGCGTGATATCTCCTTCGGTGGACTGCTGGGTGAAGTTGGGGACCTGGTCGCCGAGCTGTAGGGTCATGACTATCTCCTCTCAAAAGATAGGGTGTCTGGGAGGGAGTCCGAGAGCAAGCCGCCGGCGCGATCACCGCCGGCGCACGTCCCGTTGGATATCGGTATATTGTAAGGTTGATCGACCGGTTCAACAGCCAGCGTGTGATCGACGGAAAAAGGAGCGCGGGGCGCGTTTGTTTCCGTCGTCAAGCCCGTTCCATGCGGTTGATAAGAGGCGGAGCTACCTGTGGCGCTCAGCCTTTTTTCAGCCGCTCGGCGATTTCCAAGGCGAAGTACGTCAGGACCGCGTCGGCGCCGGCGCGCTTGAAGGCGATCAGTGATTCCAGCATGACCTTCTCACCGTCAATCCAACCGTTGGCGGCGGCCGCCTTCACCATGGCGTACTCGCCACTGACCTGGTAGGCGGTGACGGGGACCTGGAAGGCGGTTTTAAGCCGGTGAATAATGTCCAAATAGGCAAGGCCCGGCTTGACCATCAGGATGTCGGCGCCCTCGTCCAGATCCAAAGCCGCCTCCCGCAAGGCCTCGGCGCCGTTGGCGGGGTCCATTTGGTAGGTTTTTTTGTCCCCCTTAAGCGCGCCGCCCGATCCAATCGCATCGCGAAACGGTCCATAGTAGCCGGAGGCGTATTTGGCGGCGTAGGACATGATCGCGGTGTTTTGAAAGCCGACATGGTCCAATGCCGCGCGGATCGCGCCAACGCGGCCGTCCATCATGTCCGAGGGCGCGATGACGTCGCAGCCGGCCTGGGCCTGGACCAGCGCTTGCTCGCAGAGCACCGCCAAGGACTCGTCATTGAGGATTTCGCCGTCGCGAACCAAGCCATCGTGGCCGTCGGAATTGAACGGATCCAACGCCACGTCACAGACGACGCCGACCTGGGGAACCGCGTCCTTGATGGCGCGCACCGCCCGACAAATCAGGTTGTCCGGGTTGAGGGCTTCCCGGGCGTCGGGAGTCTTTTTGCCCTGTTCCACATAAGGAAAAAGCGCGATCGCCGGCACGCCCAGCCCGGCCGCCTTGGATACGGCTTCGACCGCTTCCTCGACGCTATAGCGCCGCACCCCGGGCATGGAGGGGATGTCCGTTTCCCGATTGTCGTTTTCGCGCACAAACAGCGGCCAGATCAGATCATCGGCGCTGAGACGATTTTCGGCAACCAAGCGCCGGGACCAATCGCTTTGCCGGTTGCGGCGCAATCGAACCTGTGGAAAGGCCCCCAAGCTGTCCGGGGCGCGACGCCAGGTCTCGTCCGAAGTCCGCGCCTGGATTTTGTCCGCGATGGGTTTGACCTTTTGCATCGGTACTTTCTTCTCCTCCGTCGCCGCTATTTTGGAGACCGCTGTCAAATTCTGTCGAATTGACGATCGAGAAAACACGCGAGGGATTCTAGATGACGCCGCTTGTTTGGTTGTTCCGGCCGATCAACCAACAGATTTGGACGGCATTGAACTGCATATAAATACTAATGGAGGTCACCGGGCTGCAACAAGAGCTTGGGTGGTTCGGTGTCGCGGACAGCTCTTTTGCCGCAGCGAAAAGAATGCCGGCAGGCAACGCCAGCGCTGATCGCCCCGCTTGTCACGGCGCTTGCAAAGGGGGCCGCGGGACGTAGAAACAGCCAGACCCGGCGCGTCCTGCCGCCGGGTCTGGCCGTTTCCTGCCGGCGCCGCCCTTGGGCCGCGACCAAGCCCGGCTATTCGGCCGCCTTGGCCGCCGCGCTGACCGCCGCGAGGGCTTGGTTGAGATCTTCGAGGATGTCGTCGATATGCTCGATGCCGACCGACAGGCGCACATAGCCGTCGGTGACCCCGCTGGCCTGTTTTTCCGCAGTGGTAAGCTGGGAATGGGTGGTGGTTGCCGGATGAATCGCCAGCGAGCGGGCGTCGCCTAAATTGGCCACATGGTAAAACAGCTTCAGGGAGTCGATGAAGCGGCGGCCGGCTTCCGCGCCGCCCTTCAGCTCAAACCCGACCAGGCCGCCAAAACCGCCTTTCAGGTAGGTTTCCGCGCGGCGTTTCTGTTCTGGATCCTGATGGCGCCCCGCATAGATCACCTTGGCGACCTCGGGGTGATTTTCCAGGTGGTCGGCGACCTGCGCCGCATTCCGGCAGTGCTCGCGCATGCGCAAGGGCAGGGTTTCCAGGCCTTGGATGAACTGGAAGGCGTTGAAGGGGCTCATGGCGGGACCGAGGTCGCGCAGCAGGGTCACCCGCGCTTTCAGGATGTAGGCAATCGGCCCCAACGGTTTGGCGGCCTGGGTCCAGATGGCGCCATGGTAGCTGGGATCGGGTTGGTTGAGCAGCGGAAACCGGGTGGCGTGGGCCTCCCAATCAAAGGTCCCGCCGTCGAGGATGACGCCGCCGATCGAGGTGCCGTGTCCGCCGATGTACTTGGTGGTCGAGTAGACCACGATCGCCGCCCCATGGTCGAACGGCCGGCAGATGATCGGCGCGGCGGTGTTGTCGACGATCAGCGGAATGCCCAGGTTCTTGCCCAGTGCGGCCACCTCGGCGATCGGAAAGACCGCCAGTTTCGGGTTGGGCAGGGTTTCGGCATAGAAGGCGCGGGTTTTGTCATCCACCGCCCGCCGGAAATTATCCGGATCGGTGGGGTCGACAAAGCGGACTTCGATGCCCTGCTGACGCAGTGTGTTGGCGAAGAGATTCCAGGTGCCGCCATAGAGGTCGGTCGAGCTGACGATGTTGTCACCGGCCTGGGCGATGTTTTGAATGGCCAGGGCCGAGGCGGCTTGCCCGGACGCCACCGCCAAACCGGCGGCCCCGCCTTCCAGGGCCGACAGGCGTTGTTCGAGAACATCGCAGGTCGGGTTCATGATCCGGCTGTAGATGTTGCCCAGTTCCTTGAGCGCAAAAAGATTTGCCGCCTGCTCGGTGTGCTCGAACTGAAAGCTGGTGGTTTGATGGATCGGCACCGCAACCGAACCGGTGGCGGGATCCGCCCGGTAGCCGGCGTGAAGCGCCAAGGTCTCCGGGTTGCGCGATGGGGTGGTCATGGCCTGTCTTTCCCTTCTAAGCGTTAACTGCGCCCTTGGCCCTGGGGGATCCAAGGCCGGACCGACGGTTGGCGGGGAGCTTTGCCGCGCAGACTTCCTGTCGAGCGTGCGCGCCGGGGCATCCAGACATAAAAAAACCGCCGCAGCGAAAGCCGGGCGGTCTCTGACAGAGGCGCACGCTTTAGCTGCATTTCTAAAGCGCCCGCAAGCTATACATCAAATCGGCGCTGTCTGGTTGCTACCTGAGATTCCAGGGATCTGTCAAGGCCAAACCAGCTGGAGTCCGGGCGGGGTTTTGGGCAAAACTATCTTGGCGCGACGGAAACAACCTCAGTGTGGGTTGTGTCGGGTTGGACGCGCCACCGGGTCTCCCACTTGGGAGGCGAGCGCGCCGGCGAACCGGCCTATGATCGCGGCCAACTGTGACCCAAAAGGCTGAAGTTTCCGATCGGCCGGCGGCTTGACCGGCCCTGCGCGACAACCCGGAGGCGCGACATGCGCCAGCATCGCTATCAAGGCAAGCTGTTGCCCGAGATTGTTGCGCGCCTGGCGCTGTTGGAGCGGATTGTCGGGAGACATGGCATCGACCTGACGCTGTCGGTTGATTTCACCGACCTTCCAGAAATTTTCCAACAGTGCCGGCCGGGAGAACGACTGCAGAAGCTGTTTGACCCCGCCCGGGGCCATGTCGACAAAGACAACGCCTTTTGGCTCTGCGGGCGCGATTGCGGCGGGCAAGTTCAGCATCTGCAGGCCGCGCACCAGCATCATATGGCGCAGGGTCTGCGGGCGCATTTGGACGACAAGCTGGATCTTTACGAACCCCAGCACGCCCGGGTTCTGGCGTGCAAAACCGGAAGCTCGCCGCTGTTGGCGCAACGGGTAGGGCAATCGGTGTACCAAGGTGAAATGTGGTTGCGCGGCGGCGCGGCGGGCTGTCGTGGCCAGGGGCTGGCGCCGTTGTTGATTCACTACGGCATGTTGCAGGCGCTGCTGCGGTGGTCGCCTGATTTCCTCTGGGCCTTTATTGCCGGCCCGGCGGTCGAAAGCGGGCTGGGCGCCAAGTATGGTTACAAGCACTTCGCCCCGGACGGCGCGGTCTGGGTCCTGGAGGCGGCGGCGCGGCCCTTGCGCGAGTGGTTCTTGTGGATGTCCGCAAGCGACCTGGCCGGACTAAGCCGGGAAAAGCGCCTATTGCGGCGGCACCTCACTCTGTTGTCAGACGATGGTCGGTCAGCTGATTGCCGCAGGCGCCGCCAAGGGGGCCATCAGGGGCGTTGCGATGTGTTGCGTAAGAGCGCATAGGCTGGCCAGGCAGTCGGCGCCTTGCGCGTCGCGCCACGAAAACAGCAGTCTTTGGTAGGGCAGCCAGTAGGGCTCCTGTCCGGCCTCGGAAAAATGGGCCAGGACATGATCGTAGCTCGGCGCGCCACTCCCCAAGGCCTTTTCATAGGGATCGCAGACCCGATTGGTGGAATTGGGGTGGCTGGGGTCATTGCCGAAATGTCGCCCGATGCAGGTTTTGGCCCATTGCTGGCCGAAGGTATGGGCCATGGCGGAATCCGCGCCGACCGCCGCATAGGCCAGTTGGCTGTCGCCGGGGCTTGTTCTGAAAATCACGGCGGACCGGGACAATCCGCTGTTGTGCAGGATGGCCGCGGCGTTGCCGGCGGAACTTTGGGAAATTTCTTGAACCGCCTTCATGCCCAGTTGGATGAGCTTTGCCCCCGCGCGGGTCTGCGCCAAATCCATTTGGTGGATGGAGGTGCGAACCAGCGGCGGAATTTGGAAAAACGCGGTGGTGCGCCTGATCCGTCGGCTGGCTTGCAGCGGGTCGGGGTAGACCTCGCGCATCCAGCCGCCGTAGGAGTAACGCAGCACGAACTGTTGCAGGTGGGTTGCGCGATCCAGGTACCGGCAAATCGATAACAGCGCGGCGGGCGCGACGTGCTCCGCGGACCATTCCACCAGCATCTGTCCGTCTTGAATCACGCATTTGGCAAAACCCAGGAAGGTGTAGCCCACCGCCCGTTCCTGGGTTTGATCAAATCCGAAGGGATGCCGCTTATGAGGATCCCTGCTGTCGCGATCCAGAAACCGCCACTTGCCCCGGTCATCGACCCACCAGGTGCCGGTCAGCTGGCATCCCGGTGGCGGCGGGATGGGGCGATTGTTGTTGGCCGCGGTTCGCATGGTCTTTCTATTGTCCTTGACCAGGGAAGATCGTTTGCTCTCGGCCTCTGACCTGTTTGTCTGGCGCTGACGGCGGGGTTGCGTCCACCGGTTTTGATCTGACGGGCCTTGATCTAACGGGTCTGGGTTCGAATTTTTTATGCCATCCTGGTTAAGATCGGCCCCCCGATGTCGCTTGAATTGCCGAGAATTGTCAACAGCCTTGATAAAATATATATAAATATCAATATCTTGATCAAGTTTAACGCCATCGGTGAAACCTATATGGCCGGTTCCTTTGTGGAGCGATCACCCCAACGCTCGTCCCTCCCATCCCCTGCCCACGCCAGTCCGATCCTGGTTGTTCGCCGATCCTGGTTGTTCGCCGATCCTGGATGACGAGGTCGGCGCAGCAGGCGCGGGTTGAAAACACCGCCCGCCTGTCGGGCGCTTGTTGATTGAGCGACCAAGGGTTTAGGGTGAGGCGGGTCTTACGTGCGGCTTCTGTGGCGCATCGGATTCTGTGGCGCATCGGAATTCGAAGATCGTTCGGGTGGCCGCGCGGTTGATCGCCGGGCCGTGGGCCGTCGGTGACGCAATCTCGGGGGTTGAAATCGCGCCGGTGACGGTCAACCTGGAACAGCCGGGGTTGGAAAATGACGTAAAGGGAAGGGGGGCAGGTGATGGGCAAGCTGCAACAGTCGGCAGCCTGGCTGGTTATTGGCGCTGTCGTGGTGGCTTTGCTGGTCTTGGCGAAATCGCTGCTCATCCCCTTTGTTTTCGCGTTGTTGATTTGGATGTTGTTGAATGCCTTGACCCGCAGGTTTCAATCCTTGCCGCTGATTCAGGACAAAATGCCGGCGCTTTTGGCGTTCCTGCTTTCGCTGGCAACGATTTTCGTCGCTTTGATTTTTGTCATCGATCTGATCAGCGACAACGTTTCCCAAGTGGCCGCCGCCTCCGATCGCTATCAGGAAAACTTGAACCGGCTTTGGGATCGGGTCGGTCGCATGATCGGCGCGGAGGAGCTTATCAATTTGAACGACTATATGTCGAAGATCAACGTGGCGGACCTGTTTCGTCAACTGGCCACGGTCTTTGGCGCGGCGGTCGGCAACCTTGGCATTATCATCATCTATGTCACCTTTTTGCTCGTTGAGCAGAAAGCGTTTCCACTGAAAATGAAGGCGCTCTATCCCGACGACGGGCGCCGCGCCGCGATCGCGCAACTGCTGTCCAAAATTGTGCGCCAGGTGCAGGGCTATCTGTGGATTAAAACCCAAACCTCGGTTTTGACCGGCGTACTCAGTTATGGCGTCTTGGCGATGGTGGGGGTGGATTTCGCCGCCTTCTGGGGCTTTATCATTTTCCTGCTGAACTACATTCCCACCATCGGCTCACTGATTGGGGTGATTTTTCCAGCGCTGCTGACGTTGGTTCAGTTTGACGGTATGGCGGCTTTTTGGGTGGTCACGCCGCTGTTGTCGCTTCTGCAATTTGTCATCGGGAATGTGCTGGAGCCGGCTATTATGGGGCGCAGTCTCAACGTCTCTGCTTTTGTGGTTGTCGTTGCCCTGATCGTCTGGGCCTTCCTCTGGGGCATTCCTGGGATGTTTCTTGGTGTGCCCCTGACGATTTCGGCGATGATTGTTTTGGCGGCCTTTCCCACCACACGCCCCCTTGCCGTCGCCCTGTCGAGTGACGGGACTCTTGATTTGGAACCGATTGCGCCACAGCCATAGACGGAATATCCGGGAAAAATTCCTTTGCGGTAAGTAATGCTGTTTTTTGTTAAAATTATTCACTGTAGTTTGGCGAAACCGGCCACCAGTTTCCTTGGTTCTTTAGATTTATTTGTCGATTGTGCGGGTGGATCAACAAAATGAATCTCGATTGTTTTGACGAAATGTTGAAAATTATCGCCTGGAAATGGGTTTATTTAAAATATACCTACTGCATAA
>CAXBMB010000049.1:0-26585 GCA_963976695.1 uncultured Rhodovibrionaceae bacterium | reverse complement strand
GCTGGTGCTGCTAGCGCTGCTGAAGACGGCAAAATCAAGCTGTCCGTCGGCGGTTACTACGAGAACTTCGTGTCCTACGTCTCTCAGGACAATGACGCCGCCGGCCTGAACGCCAATGGCGACCTGAACGACTACAACCCGGTGAACGTTCGTCAGGAAGGCGAAATCCACTTCAAGGGTTCCACCACGCTGGACAACGGTCTGCAGGTTGGTTTCGACGCTCAGCTCGAAGCCATCAGCCAGGCTGACCAGATGGACGAAACCTACATGTGGCTGTCCGGCAACTGGGGTCGTGTCAACCTGGGCGCCGAGAACTCCGCGGCTTACCTGATGGCCTACTCCGCGCCGTCCGCCGGCCTGGGGTTGAACTCGCCGAACTTCTTCATCTTCCAGACGACCAATTCGGCGCCCACCGCCGGCTATCTGAATCTGCCGTCTGACGCCAACAAGATCACCTACTTCACCCCCCGTATGGCTGGCTTCCAGCTCGGCGCCTCCTTTACGCCGAACATCGACAACCGCGGTGGTGATCGCCAGACCCTGGGTCTGAACACCAACAACAATGTCGGCGCGCACGACAACGTGGTCTCCTTGGGCGCCAATTATTCGCAGACCTTCAATGCCGTCGATATCGCTCTGAGCGCCGGCTATGAAAACGCGGCGCTGCAAGCTGACGATTCCACCGCGCCGGGTCGTTATGACGACGTAAGCGGCTGGGCAGTCGGCGCCAACGTCGGCTTCGCCGGCTTCACCGTCGGTGGCTCCTATTCCGATACCGATGTCGAAGGCTTCGGCGCGGGGAACAAATCCCTGGTGTATTATGACGTTGGCGTCCAGTACGGCACCGGCCCCTGGAATGTCTCTTTGACCTACGCGCGCGGCGAAAACGAATTCGTTGCCTCTGGGGACGAAGACAAGCGTGACACCTATGAGTTGGGTGCGTCCTACAAGCTGTCCCCGGGTATCACCGTGGTTGGCTCCGGCCAGTACATGAAGGAAGAAACCGCTGGCGCTTCGACCGATATCAAGGGCTGGGGCGTGGCTCTGGGCACCAAGCTGTCCTTCTAATCTCAGAAGAACGGTTTCCGCTACGGAAAGGGCGAACTTCGGTTCGCCCTTTTCTTTTGCCGTTTTTGCCGCGCGCCGACACCGCAGCCCCCTTGACGCGCCAAGATCGGCTGCCTAGGTTCCAGCGTAAAATCCACCCGATTCAGGTCTAAAAGAAGGGCACCCATGGGAGCAATTATCTGGCTGGCTTCCTATCCCAAGTCCGGCAATACCTGGATGCGCGCGTTCCTGCACAATATGCTGCGCGATCCCGACAAACCCATTCCGATCAATGACATCGACAAGTTCACCATCGGCGACGCCGCGGTCGGATGGTATCGTCGCTTCACCAGCAAGACCGGAGATCAGTTGAGCCTCGAGGATCTGGCGGAGCTGCGCCCAAAGGTGCATCGGAGCTTCACCCAGGCATTCCCCGATTCGGTCTTTGTTAAAACCCACTCCTATATGGGCGAAAGCTGCGGCACGCCGCTGATCACCATGGAGGTGACGGCCGGCGCGATCTACGTGGTGCGCAACCCGCTGGACGTGACCCTTTCCTTCGCCGACCACTTCGGCTTGAGCATCGACAAGACCATCGCCGCCATGAGCCGGGAAGGCGGCCATTCCAAGCCGAGCGAACAGGCGGTCGTTGAGTTCATCAACGGCTGGAGCCAGCACGTCAAAAGCTGGACTCAGATGCCGCACCCGTCGCTACACGTGGTGCGCTATGAGGACATGAAGGCCAAGCCGCTGCACACCTTCCGCAAGGTAACCCGTTTCCTGGGGGTCAGTCCCAGCGATGAGCGGATTAGCAAGGCCATTCGGTTTTCCTCGTTCAAGGAAATGAAGAAGCAGGAGGAACGGGGGGGCTTTAAGGAACGCAGCGACCACTCGACGGCCTTTTTCCGCAGCGGCGGCACCGGCGGCTGGCGCAAGAATCTGACCGAGCAGCAAGTCGCCCGGATTGTCGATCTGCACCGTGAGCAAATGGCGCGCTTCGGCTATCTCCCCAAAGGTTTCTAAAGCGCGATCGACCCGCGCCTTCTAACCGGGTGGGAAGACACCGATCTCCTGCCTTGCCCAGGCGGCTTTTTTCGCAGCAGCCATTGCAACGCAACAATTGACGCGCGGTGAATTTCTGCCGATGCTCTTGGCCCGTTGCCCCCAATGGGGGCAGTGTCGTCTTCACCATTTGAGCAGAGAAGAGCCATTACAGATCAACATGACAAGGTCGCCCTGGTGACCGGCGCCGCGCGCGGCCTGGGCTTGGCCGCCGCCAAACGTTTCCTCGCCGAAGGCTGGCGCGTCGCGCTGTTGGACAACAACAGGCAAAATCTCACCGCCGCCATGGCCGGGCTGGACAGCAACCGCGCGCTGGCGCTGCATTGCGACGTCTCCAAGGCGGAGCAGGTGCAGGACGCCATCGACCAGATCACCGCCGCTTTCGGCCGGCTGGACGCCTTGGTGAACAATGCCGGCATCGCGATTTTCAAACCGATCATGGAGACCACGCTGGCCGATTGGAACGAGGTGATGGCAACCAACCTCACCGGCCCGTTCCTGTGCACCCAGGCCGCCACGCCGCTGATGCTAAAGACCGGCGGCGGCGCGGTGGTCAACATCGCCTCGATTTCCGGCCATCGCGCCAGCACCCTGCGCACGGCCTACGGCACCAGCAAGGCGGCGGTTATCCAACTGACCAAGCAGCAGGCCGCCGAACTGGGCAACATGGGCATTCGGGTCAACGCCATCGCGCCGGGTCCGGTGGACACCGCCATGGCGAAAAAAGTGCACTCGCCGGAAATCCGCGCCGCCTACCACGACACCATCCCGCTCAACCGCTACGGCACCGAGGAAGAGCTGGCCAACGCCATTTGGTTTCTCAGCAGCCCGCAAGCCAGCTACATCAACGGGCAGACGCTGTCGGTTGACGGCGGCTTCGAATCGACCGGCATCGGCTTGCCCGACCTGCGACGCTAGCCTGTGATCCTAGCCTGGTTCGCCCGCCGCCAAGTTGATCGAAGGCGCGGCGGCGGGATTTTCCGCTGGCCGCGCCGCCGCGTTCCCGGCCGCGCCGGTTGCGGAAAGGTTGGCGCGGGCCCAGGCCAGAACCGGATCCTGCTCGGCGACCAATGTGGTGGCCACGCCCTGGCTGAAGGCTTCCCAGGCCGGTCGATACTCGTCGCGCACCGCCACCAGAACCGGCACTTCCAAGGTGACGGCCTTTTCGATAACCGGCCGCAGACCATGGCCTTCGGCTTCGCCCCGGCCAAAGCGGTTGACGATCAGCAGATCGGGCCGCCGCTCCAACTGCCGCATCAAGTTTTCGCTGATGATCGCCAGCGCCTGGGGATTGAGCCGGCAGCCCTGCGACTGGCTGCCCAGGTCTTGCAGGATTCGACTTTCGCCGCCGTCGGCCAAATCGCGCAGCACCAGGTTATCCACGTGACGCGCCGCCTTGCTGCGCCCCTGGATCACCCCCGCCAGCGACCGCCCCTCGCTGCGCAGGGTTTCCGCCACTTTTGTTAGCAGCGCATCGATGTCGAACAACGCCTTGAAGGGCAGGGCGGCGATCGGCGCTTGTCGGTCGGTGGCCTGAGTCATAAGGCAACGATTCTCCAGAAATCCCAAACTGCTAATCGAACATAACGCGGCGCGCTTCGATGCCGTGCTGGACCACCCGCCAATAGATCGAGAAGCGGCGGCGGCGCGCGGCGAACGGGATCACTTGGTGGTGTCATCGCGCCCGCTCCGACCCGCGTCACGCGGCTCCTTGCCGTCCAGACAACCGCGCGCCGCCAACGCCTCGCGCACCAGCTTCTTGGTGATCTTGCCGTAGCCCGACTTCGGCAGACTGTCCCAAAAAAAGATCCGCTTGGGCACTTTATAGCTCGATATCCTGTCGCGTAGAAAGGCCAGCAGTTCGCTTTCGCTGACCGCCTGCGCCGGAACGCAAACCGCCACCCCGACCTCGCCCCACTTAGGGTCGGGCAC
The DNA here is from genome assembly GCA_963976695.1 of uncultured Rhodovibrionaceae bacterium. Taxonomy (GTDB): domain Bacteria; phylum Pseudomonadota; class Alphaproteobacteria; order Kiloniellales; family DSM-21159; genus CAXBMB01. Next base: position 22,544 of record CAXBMB010000049.1, on the reverse strand, counting down.
GCCCAGAACCGCGACCTCGGCCACGCCCGGGTGCTGTAGGATCTTCTCCTCGATCTCCCGGGGATAGATATTGGAACCGCCGGAGATGTACATATCCGACGCCCGGCCGGTGATGAACAAAAAGCCGTCGTCATCCAGGTAGCCGAGATCGCCGGTGCGGAACCAACCGTCGACGAAGGCCTTTTCGTTGGCCTCGGGATTGTTGTAGTAGCCGGCAAAGACCGCCGGACCAATCAGGCAGATTTCCCCGGTGGCGCCACTGGGCAACAGCGCGCCCTTGTCGTCTCGGATCGAAATTTCCATTCCGGTGCGGGCATAACCGCAGGTGCCCTGCTTGACCTCGGGACCGTCTTCCAGGTCATGCAGATCGGGCGGCAGAACCGTGATGTTGCCGGTGACCTCGCCCAGGCCGAAGTACTGCACCAACACCTTGCCCAGTTTGCCGAGCGCGTATTTCTGATCCTCGCGATACATCGGCGCGCCGGCGTAGACAACATAGCGCAGCGCGCTGTGATCATGCTGGTCGACCGCCGGATCCTCCACCAGCAGCTTGAGAATGGTCGGCACCAGAAAAAGGTTGGTGATGCACTGCTCTGCGATGAGCTTCCAGGCCAACGGCGCATCGAAGCGCTCGCTGGGCAACAGCACGGTGCAGGCCCCGCGCGCCACCTGGGTAAGTTGGTGAATGCCCGCCCCGTGCGACAGCGGCGCCACCACCAGGGAGCGGTCCTCCTGGGTGGTGCCCGGCATCAGATCACAGAGGTGGTTGGTGATCACGAAAGCCATCTGGCCATGGGTCAAAACCGCCGCCTTCGGCCGGCCGGTGGTGCCGGAGGTGAAAAAGAACCAGCAGGGGTCGTCACGCCGCACCGCCACCGGGGGGATCGTCTGGCCGAGATATTTCTCCAGCAAGCGGTCATAGTCCGGACCGAACTCGGCCGCGCCGATGGCGATTATCTGTCGCAGGTCGGGACAAGCCTCGCGGCAGACCCGGGCATGGTCGGGAAAGTCCCGGTTGCACAGCATCACCGTCGCGCCGCTGGCTTGCCCCAGATAGGCAACCTCATCGGGGGTTTGGCGGAAATTCGCCGGCACCCAAATCGCCCCGACGCTAAAACAGGCGAACATCGCCTCAAACATCTGGTTGCAATTCTGCGACTGCACCAACAGCCGGTCACCCTTGCCGACGCCAAAGTCGCGGCTGAGCGCCAGGGCCATAGCCTGGACCCGCTGCTCCAACGCCGCCCAACTCCAACGCTGCGCCGCCCAGATCAAGCCGTCATGGCGCGGCAAGCGCCGAGCCGTTTGGCTGAGAAATCCCGCCAGATTCATCACGCGGGTGGAAACAGGCGTCACGCCGCCCTGGGCATCAAGAGTTACCATGGGTTCTCCTAGAAGGGGCCAACCCTGGCAGGCGGCCGCGCCAGCCAGGAACGTTCAATCAGCAGGGGCCGTCGACGGTGACCAGAACAACAGCCGCGCAAACCGCGCCATCCGGTGATTTCGCTGTTTGGATTTAGCCGGCCGCGGCGCAACGGAGTGACGGGTCAGCCCGCTTTCGCGCTTCGGATCGGTCTAAATCGACGGACGTCATGATCCGGTTTAAACCGTGACGCCGCCCCTGATCAAGCGACCGGAGGGCGGCTGGCGACGGTATCAAAGCGCCAAGCGCCTGTCGCCCAGTCGCGCCCACCCTAGAACACACTTTCATAGATAGCGCGGGCGGCCTGCCGGGTCATTTCACGGGGATTGTTGGTCAGCAAGCGGTCGATCTTCATCGCGTCGTCGGCCAACATATCCAGGTCGTTCGCCCCGACTCCAACGTCGCGCAGCCGCTGGGCAAAGGGCATCCGCCGCACCAGGGCGGTCATGAACTCGGTGAAGGCCGCACAGGCGGCGGCATCGTCGGGAAAACTGTCTTCCGGCAGCACAACCGCCGCCAATTCGGCATAGAGCGCCTCGGCGCCCGCGCGGTTGAAGTCCAGCACCGGGGCCAGCACCAGCGCGTTGCTCAGGCCGTGGGGGACATGAAAGTGCCCGCCCAGTGGATAGGCCAGGGCGTGAACCGCGGCCACCGGCGCGTTGGCGAAGGCCATGCCGGCCAGGCAGGATCCGAGCAGCATGGCCTCGCGAGCCTGGATGTCGCCGCCATCGGCGATCACCCGATCCATGTTGCCGCTCAACAGGGCCAGGGCCTTGACCCCCAAGCCATCGGAAATGGCGTTCTTCTTGTGCTTGCTGGTGTAGGACTCAATGGCATGAACCATGGCGTCGATGCCGGTGGCCGCCGTGACGGCGGCCGGCAGGCCAAGGGTCAGCTCCGCATCCAGCAGGGCCAGGTCGGGATAGAGCAGCGGACTGACCACGCCCTTTTTCTCGTGGCTGGGGGTAGTGACGATGGAGATCGGCGTGACCTCCGAGCCGGTGCCGGCGGTGGTCGGCACCTGGATCAGCGGCAGACGCGGTCCCTTCGCCAGGCCGATGCCGTAAATTTCCGGCAAGGCCTGATCCTGGCCGCACAGCAGCGCCGCCAACTTGGCCGTATCCAGGGAGGAGCCGCCGCCCAATCCAATGACGCCGTCGACCCCGGCTTCACGGGCAGAGGCAATGGCGGCCTCGATGGAAGCCTGCGGCGGGTCGGCCTGCACCTCCTGGAACAGCTCGACCTGCACGCCGGCGGCGTCCAGCGCCGCCTGGGGCGCCGCGAGCAGGCCCGCCGCCACCAGCCCGCTGTCGGTCACCAGCAGCGCTTTTTTAATCCCCAGGTCCCGAGCCAATTGGCCCAGGCGCTGCACCCCACCAATTTCGCACAGCAGCCGGGGCGTTGTTTCGAAGGTGAAGGATGACATCCGCCTCTCCCATTTCCAGTCCTGTCGCCGGTCATCAGCCGGCGATTGTTTCCCTGTTTTGTAGCAGAGCGCGGCGGCGCGGTGCAGCAGTAAGTCAGGCAGTGCTGGAAAAAGACTTCTTTCGCTTCCGCAGAACGCCAAATCCGAACCGGATCCCGGCCAAATTCCGACTAAACTCCGCCCGGGGCCGCACCCTTAACCGCGTTGCGACCTTAGCCGGGCGCGCGGCTTTCCCCGGGGTGCCACAGGCGCGATCACAGAAAACCCTGACACGCGACAGATCGGCGGCGAAAAACGTGGAAGCGGAAAAGCGTGGGAGCGCTGAAGCCGTTAGCGTGAGGCCGAGCTGATCAGCTGGTAAATGCAATCTTTCACTTCCGGGTCGGGAATGCGGGAGAATTTTGCCGCCAGCCGAAGCGCGCGGCGATCGACGCCCTGCAACTCTGCGTCGTTATTGCGTCCGGCCTCTTCGAAAAAAACCTCGACCGGCACATCCAGGACGCGTGAAATTTCGTACAGCTTACTGGCTGAAATTCGGTTCGCGCCCTTTTCATATTTTTGAACTTGCTGAAACGAAATTCCCAGCTTTTCAGCAAGGGCCGCCTGAGAGAAGCCATTGAGCTGACGTAACTCGCAAACTTTAGCACCAACGGTTTCGTCTATGGGATGGGCCATGGTAGGAGTTCCTTTAGATTGAGTCGGAGGAAAATTTTTCAATCTCCGACCATCTAGCGAGCCAATGGCAAAATCAATTATCCCACTTTGCACCGGTGGGTAAAAAAATTTGACCCTCAAGGTGTTATTTATCACCCACAGGCCGGTAAAAATTTGTACCATGGAGACCCAAGTCTTTTGCCAAGCGAGACGCAAAGAGTGAGCGACAAAGATCAGACCCTGCTTTACGAACTGCTGCGCTCCTTCACGATTTTGGGACGGACGCTCAATCTCTCCAAAACCGTAAAGCAGTTGGGCACCACCCGGCAAACCGTTCGCCGGCATATGTTTCTTCTGGAACAACTTCGGGGCGAGAAGCTTTTCGATCTGGTCGAGCGGCGTTATCAACTCACGGAGGCGGGTCGTCTCGCCCTGGTCGGCGCGGAAGAACTGCTCACCGTCGTCGACGACTGGCTGAGCGGCAAGAGCAACGGATTCGGCGGGCTGTCCTATACCGCCTACGACTCCAATTTCGGCCACGCCTACATCGCCCAGCAACGCCCGATCACCAGTCTTTGGAGTGTGGGTGCGCCGCTGCTCCAGCAAGGCTTCAAGGCTTGGGTCGAAACCGAGGGTCGGTTGGAAAAACCTCCCTTGGCGGCGCTGAAATCCGATTTGGTGATTTACCGCCGTTATCATCAGGATTGGCTCTGCGTGTCGATCGGCGAGCAGACCGCCTACGCCAACTGGATCGGGCCCACCTTTGCCCAGTCCGCCCTCGGCCTCAGCCTGGCCGACGACCCCTTCCACAGCGGGTCCGTGCCGCCGGTGCAGCAGGCCTACGACCAGGTCATGGTGGAAGGGGCGGTGCGCTACGACCACGTCGCCCGGCGGGTGCCGGAAAATCAGAACCCATCCCGGCCCTATCTCACCTATCAACGGCTGCTGATGGCCTGCCGCTTTCCCGACGGTCAACCGGCGTTGGCCATCCTGTCCCACCCCTGCGACCAGATCACCGTTCCCCCGCTTTTCGCGGCGCCGTAGCCGCCGTGCAATCAACCTTCGTGCTGACAACCCCAGGCTTGGTCGACGGAAGAGCCCCGACATGATGACCCCGAAATACTCGCTGATTTACGAAATCCTGCGGTCCTTTACCACCCTGGCGCGGACCCTCAGCCTGTCGCAGGCCGTCGCCGAATTGAACATCACCCGGCAGACCATCAGACGTCATATCCGCGCCCTTGAGGAGATTAGAGGCGAGCCGCTGTTGCTGCTGGAAGGTCAACGCTACAGCCTCACCAAAAGCGGCGAAAAATGCCTGGAAGAAAGTATGCTGCTGCTGGCCGGCTTTCAGGAATGGCTGAAAGGTGAAACCGGCACCAGCTTGGGCCGGTCGGGATTGCAGGCGACCTCCTTTCAAAACCACAAGGGCCTGGACTTTCGCGCCCAGCAGCACCCGCTGCTTCAGCTTTGGCGCGACGGGCCGCCGCTGCTGCGCGAGGGCTTCAAGGCCTGGGCGGCCTACGATTCTCAATTTGAACCGTTGAGCGCCTCGCCGCTGTGGGACTACCTGGTGGTTTACCGCCCGCTTAAGGGAAACTGGCTGATCATCTCGATTGGCGAAAAGTCGGCCTACAGCACCTGGGTCAATCGATCCTGGGTGCGCAGCGCCGTGGGTCGCCCGGTGACCGATTCACCCACCAGCCCCGAAATGACCGCTTTTGTCAGCGCCACCTATGACGAGGCGCTGTTGCTGGGGTCGCCGCGGCTCGACCATATCTACACCCAGGTCGAGCGAACCATGGGCGCGGGCCCGGCGCCGATCGCCTACCAAAGACTGCTGCTGCCGTTGGTTTATCCCGATCGGTCCGTTGCCCTGGCAAACCTGGTGACGCTGACCAACGCCATCGATATTCCCGACCTGCCAGCCGACAAATTGCCGATTGTGCCGGAAGACTTGGTCATGAATTTCCAGCCGCCGCCATTCGTTGCTTCCCGATAAATAGATTCTTCTGACTCCAATCCTGCCGCACACGTCTTATTGTTTGCTCCTAACCGATAGTTTAGCCCAAGGAGCATCAACATGTCGGCAACCTCGCTGTTCAACGCCACCCAATATGTTTCACAAATCTGCGGCCTCGCCCAGAGCTTGGGAATGACCCTGCAAGTCTCCACCGATTTCGAGGCTTTGCGGGAGACCCTTGCGCAAAGGCCGGAGTTGACCCTCTACCCGATGTTTGACACCGCCGCGTCCTATGTGACGCCCGCCAATGCCTTCTGGATCAAGGGGACCAATGAATTGGGGCAACTGGTCCATCTTCAAGCCATGCGGGTCCTCCCGACGCAAAACCAGAGTCTGGCCGAACACTTGATGCAGCATCGACGGCTCTATGTGCTGCGCGGTGATATGGTGGACCCGGACCCGCTGCTCTATCAGCGCGCCCCCGCCGCCACCGCCATCACCGGCAAGCTCTGCTATCACGGGCAGCTCTGGATCAAGGGCGGCGACGGCGGCTATCGCGCGCAGGGCCTGTCGACCATACTGCCGCGCCTTGCGCTGGTTCTGGCGCTGCTGGAATGGGCGCCGGACTACGTGTTTGGCTTTGTCAATCCGGTGCTGGCCAGCCGAGGCGCGGCGGCGCAGTACGGCTATTACCATCTTGAGCCGGGCATCTGGCACAACATCGACCGCAGCCGCTCCGCCGAACAGTGGCTGGCCTGGCTCAGCCGGCGGGATCTGGAATATCTGCTGCACTTCGACCCGCAGGATCTGTTCATGAAACTGCGCGAGAAAAACAAGCTGGGCGGCGAACTGGATCCCCAGCGACGGTCCCGCCCACTGGGTCTTGATGAGTCGACAAACAAGGAACTTGCCGCCGCCGAGCAAAGCCGACAGGGTTTGGTGACGGCGTGATCGCGCGCTGGCAAAAAGAAGGCCGGAACAGGTATCCCCCATTCCGGCCCTCTTGGCAGCGGATCACCGCGGCAAGGCTAGCTGTCGAACCACCAGCGATCCGGCGCCCGATAGCCGTCCAAGGTGTAGTTGGCGGCGACGACCCCGGTCTGGACCCGATCGGAAACCGCGACAATGTCGTTGAGGAAAAAGGGGATGACGGTTGAGCAATCGTCGTTGCACAGCGCCTGCGCGTCGTAATAGAGCTGCTTTCGCTTGTCTCGGTCCAACTCGCCGCGCGCCAGTTGGACAACCTGGTCAAACTGCTTGTTCGCCCAACCGGTTTCGTTCCAGGAGCCGTCGGAGGTATAGACCAACGACAGCATCATGTCTTCGGTCGGCCGGCCGCTATAGTAGCTCTGGCACCAGGGCTTGACCAGCCAGACATCGGACCAATAGCCGTCGGAAGGCGCGCGCACCACATCAACAGCGATATCGCAGAACGCGGCCTGCTGCTGGAAGGTCGAGGCCGTGTCCAGCCCCAGACCCAACACCAGATCGGAGGCGTAGAGCTCGACCGACTTGCCGGCCATGCCGGCTTTTTTCCAATGGTACTTCGCCTTGTCCGGATCATAGCTGCGTTGGGGCAGGTCGGTTGCCCGGTAGGTGTTGACCGGACCGATCGGTGTGTCGTTGCCGACCTCGCCATGGCCGCGCAGCACGTTCTTGACCAGCTGCTCGCGGTCGAAAGCGTACTTCAGGGCCAACTGCACATCATGGTCGCCAAAGGGCGCCAGCTTTCCCAGCATCGGCAGCGTCATATGGGTGTTCGAGGGGTTTTCGATCAGCCGCACGCCGTCGCGCTTCTCGATGAACTGGACGGTCTTGAGCGACGGGTCGGAGATGGCGTCGACCTTGCCGGACAACAGGCTGCTCTGCCGCGCGGTCGGATCGTTGATAGCCAGGGAAACAACCGCGTCAAAGTTGGCCCGGCCGTCGCGCCAATAGTTTGGGTTGCGCCGCGTGGTGGTGCGCACGCCCGGCTCGAATTCCTCCAGAATGTAGCCGCCGGCGCCGACGCCTTTGCTGAAGTCCGTGGTGCCGGCCGGGAAGATCGGCAGGTGATAGTCGGACAGGAAGTAAGGCAAGTCCGCATTGGCCTCGCTCAAGGTCAGAACCACCTCGTACTTGCCGTCCGCCTTCATCTCCTTGATCTGCGCGACAATCGACTTTGCCGCCGACTCGGTTTTCTCGCCCAGATGATGCTGCAGCGAGTAGATCACATCCTCGGCGTCAAGCGTCTTGCCGTTGTGAAATTCAACGCCTTTGCGCAGTTTGACCCGCCAAACCGTGGCGGTCGCGTCGGGATCAACGCTTTCGGCCAGTTCAAATACGGCATTGTTGTCCGCGTCCAACTCCACCAGATAGCTGTTGATCTGATAGCTGATCATCGCGGGATAGGTGTCGAGGAACGTCGCCGGATCCAGGCTGTCGGTCGACGCCGCGCCGGCTGACGCAAAGCGAAAGGTTCCCCCCTTTTTCGGCGTCGCGGCTTGGGCCTGCACCATTTTTCCGGCCCAGGTGGAGGAAAATCCGAGCGCCGCCGCGCCCAGCATGAAATCCCGCCGGGAAACACGACCCGACTGAAGCCAATGGTTCAACTCGTTCTTGTCCATAAGAAGCCTCTCTAAAGTCCCTGTTGCTTGGCAGTGTTGATTTTTGTTTTTTTCGACGAACAAACAGCCCCTTCACGCGACCCGACGCAACGGGAGTGCCGAGGCAATTAGATAATTGAACAGGTGTAAAGTAAACCTGTTTCCTGCAAACCATAACATCTTTCGTCGCCGCCCCCGGATTCCTTGGCGCGTGGCGAGTTGACGACCGCGAGGCGTCGGCCACTGTACAACCGATCATCTGCGCGTTCATCTGTGCGATCATCTGCGGCGGGTGCGAAACCGCCGATCCGCGCCGGCGGGCGGCGCGTCCGGTCACCGCGGTTCCACGACGATCACAAATCCTTGGCCGCGTCGCTTCTCCAGACCCGACCTAAAAGTCTGCTAACCTGCCATCCAACAGTCACGGCGATCAAAAACGAAGGAACCTTCCATGGACTTGGGGCTTGCGGGCCACCGCATCATCGTAACCGGCGGCAGCCGAGGAATTGGCCTTGCCATCGCCGATATCTGCGCGGCCGAAGGCGCGGATGTTTCCATTTGCGGGCGCGGCGCCGCGTCACTGGATCAGGCTGAAAGCAAGCTGGCGCGCCACGGCGTCACCGTGCACCGGCAAGTCTGCGACATCGGCGATCCGGTCGCGCTGACGGCCTATATCGGCGCGGCGGCGGACGCCCTGGGCGGCTTGGACGGCCTGGTCAACAACCCCTCCGGTTTCGGCTATGGCGACGATGAGCAAGGCTGGCAAAAGGGAATCGACATCGACCTGCTGGGGGTCGTGCGCGCCACCCGGGCGGCCCTGCCGCATTTGAAGGCCAGCCCGGCCGGGGCGATCCTCAACATCGCGTCGATTTCCGGCATCGGCGCGGCTGGCAACATTGCCTATGGCGCGGTCAAGGCCGCCGTCATTCAACTGACGCAGAGCCACGCCAAGGCCCACGCCGGCGTCGGCGTCAGAATCAACTGCATCGCCCCGGGCTCGGTCGAATTTCCGGGCGGCATCTGGGATCAACGCAAGCAGACGCAGCCGGCGCTGTACCACAATGCCCTGGCGGCCATTCCCTCGGGCCGGATGGGCAAGCCCGAGGAGGTCGGTCGCACGGCGGCCTTCTTGCTGTCGCCCGCCGCCAGTTGGATCACCGGACAAACCCTGTCGGTCGACGGCGGCCAGAACCTGTAGTCCCAACCCCCGAGAGCCGGATCGGTCAGCCTTTGCGGGCCTGGCGCGGGGTCTGATGAAAATCCTGGCGAAAACAGCGGGAGAAATGGCCGCTGCTGGAAAAGCCCGTCGCAAAGGCGATTTCGGAAATCGACAGCGCCGACTGCTGCAACAGCTGGCGCGCGTGCTCCAGCCGGATCCGGCGATAGGCGGCCAGGAAGGTGGTTCCCAACTGCTGGGCGAAAAGCCGGTCCAGATGGCGCGGCGAGACGCCGGAAAACCCGGCCAGCGCCTGTCGGCTGAGCGGCGCTTCGATGGTGGATTCCATCTTTTCCAGCACGCTCAGCAAGACCGGATGGTGGCTACCGTAACGCTCCGCCGTCGAGGCGCGCTGCGACCCGGCGGGCCGATCAAGATGGGTGTGAAGAAACCAGTCGCTGACCCGACGGGCGAAATCACGCCCCAGCCGCTCGGCGATCAGGGCGACCATCATGTCCAGCACGGCGATCCCACCGCCGCAGGTGATGCGATTGCCGTCGAGCACGTAGCGGGCGCGCTGCAGGTCGGTATCGGGAAAGGCTTCCAGCAGCGCCGGGGCGTACTCCCAATGGGTGGTGTAGCGGCGACCGGTCATCAGCCCGGCCTGCGCCAACAGATAGGCCCCGCCGGAAATGCCGCCAAGGCGCACCTGCGCCTTGGCCAGTCGGCGCAGCGCTCCCAAAACACCGGGATAAACCCAGGAGGTCACCTCGCCGCCCGCCAGCACGAAAACCGTCTTGAGCGCGCCGCCGTCTCGCGGCAGCGGCGCGGCGGGAACCGGCACCCCCGAGGAGGACAAGACCGGCTGGCCGTCTGGCGAATAGATGCTCAACCGGTAGAGCTCCCGGCCCGCCAAAAGATTGGCCGCGCGCAACGGCTCGGTCGCGGCGGCGAAGGTCAGCAGAGCGAAGTCGGGAACCAACAGAAAACCGATCTGATGCAGGGTTGGATCTTGCGCGTCGGACATGTCCTATTTATACGAAAAACTGTCCTATTAATGCAATTAGTTTCCAGATCTTCTGCCATCATGTCCTCCCTTACGACCGGGATGGAACCGTGATGCGCTACTCTGCCTTTAACCTTCTTCGCCAGGCTTTTTCCGGCAACCGAGGCTGGACGCCGGCTTGGCGCTTTCCCAAGCCCAAGAACCACTACGACGTGGTGATCGTCGGCGGCGGCGGGCATGGCCTGGCCACGGCCTATTATCTGGCGAAAGAGCATGGGATCACCAATGTGGCGGTGCTGGAAAAAGGCTACCTCGGCTCCGGCAACGTCGGGCGCAACACCACCATTATCCGCTCCAACTATCTGCTGGAAGGCAACCAGCCGTTTTACGAGCTTTCCCTCAAGCTGTGGGAAGGCCTGGAGCAGGACTTTAACTTCAACGCCATGGTGTCGCAACGCGGCGTCTTGAACCTGTACCACAGCGACGGCCAGCGCGACGCCTTCTGCCGCCGGGGCAATGCCATGCGCTTGCACGGCACCGACGCCGAGCTGCTCGAGCGCGATCAGGTCCGCGCCCTGGTTCCCGATCTGGACTATGACAACGCCCGCTTCCCGATTCGCGGCGGCTTGTTGCAGCGGCGCGGCGGCACGGTACGCCACGACGGCGTGGCCTGGGGCTATGGGCGCGGCGCCGACAGCCATGGCGTCGACATCATCCAGCACTGCGAGGTTTTGGGCATTCGGCGCGAGGCCGGCAAGGTGGTTGGCGTGGACACCTCCCAAGGCTTTATTGGCTGCGGCAAGCTGGCGCTCGCGGCGGCGGGCAATTCCTCCCATGTCGCCCAGATGGCCGGTCTCAAACTGCCCATCGACAGCCATGTGCTGCAGGCCTTTGTCAGCGAGGGGCTCAAGCCGCTGGTCCAGGGCGTGGTGACGTTCGGCGCCGGGCATTTCTACATTTCCCAATCCGACAAGGGCGGCCTGGTCTTCGGCGGCGATCTGGACGGCTACAACAGCTACGCCCAGCGCGGCAACCTGGCCACGGTCGAACATGTCATCGAATGCGGCGTGGCCATGATGCCCTCGCTGTCGCGCGTGCGGGTGCTGCGCGCCTGGGGCGGCGTGATGGATATGTCGATGGATGGATCGCCGATCATCGATCGAACCGCGATCGAAAACCTCTATCTCAACGCCGGGTGGTGTTACGGCGGATTCAAGGCCACCCCGGCCTCGGGCTGGTGCTTCGCCCATCTGCTGGCGACCGGCGCGCCGCACCCGGTGGCGCGCGCTCTGCGACTGGATCGCTTCGAGCGCGGCTATCTCATCGATGAAAACGGCGCCGGCGCCCAAGCCAACCTGCATTAAGGGAAGAAACCCATGGCAAGTCTTGTTTCCTGCCCTCACTGCGGGCCGCGACCAAAGGAAGAATTCACCATCCGTGGCGACGGCAGCGTCGTGCGGCCCGCGCCGGACGCCGCGCCGCAGGCTTGGCACGCCTACGTCCATCTGCGCGACAACCCGAAGGGATCGCACCGCGAGCTGTGGCACCACAGCGGCGGTTGCCGCTGCTGGCTGGTGGTGGCGCGCGACACCCTGACACACCAGGTCAGCGAGGTGATCGACGCCCGCCACGCCAAGCTGTCGGAGGCGCAGGCATGACCTCCTATCGACTGACTTCCGGCGGCGTGATCGACCGCGACCGGACTATCGATTTTTCCTTCAACGGCAAGCCGATGACCGGCCTGGCCGGCGACAGCCTGGCCTCGGCGCTGCTGGCCAACGGCCAACGGCTGGTTGGGCGAAGCTTCAAGTACCACCGCCCGCGCGGCATTCTAACCGCCGGCGCGGCCGAGCCCAATGCGCTGGTGACGCTGGGGCGCGGCGGACGAACCGAACCCAACAGCCGGGCGACCCAGGTCGAGCTGGGCGCGGGACTGGCCGCCCGCAGCCAAAATCACTGGCCCTCGCTGGAGCTGGATGTCGGCGCGCTCAATGGCCTGCTCGGCCCGCTGCTCGGCGCCGGTTTCTACTACAAAACCTTCATGTGGCCGGCGGCCTTCTGGGAGAAGGTTTACGAGCCGATCATTCGGCGCGCGGCGGGTCTGGGCAAGGCCAGCACCGATCCCGACCCCGATCGCTATGAAAAGCGCTGGGCGCATTGCGACCTGCTGGTCATCGGCGCCGGGCCCACCGGTCTGTCGGCGGCCTTGACCGCCGCCCGCGCCGGGGCCGAGGTGATCCTGGCCGACCAGGATTTTCAACTGGGCGGCGCGTTGTTGGCGGAAAGCGCCACGCTGGATGGCAAGCCGGCCGACCGCTTCCTGGCCGAGATTCTGGCTGAACTGGCCGCCAACCCGCGGGTGCGTCTGCTGCCCCGCAGCACGGTGTTCGGCTGCTACGACAGCGGCGTCTTCGGGGTGCTGGAACAGGTGCAAAAGCATCTGCCGCAGCCTGACCCCCACCGCCCGACGGAACGGGTCTGGCGGGTGATCGCCAAGCAGGCCATCTTGGCCAGCGGCGCGGAAGAACGGCCGCTGGTGTTCGGCGGCAACGACCGACCCGGCGTGATGATGGCGGGCGCGCTGCGGACCTATCTCAACCGCTTCGGCGTGGCCCCCGGCAAACGTATCGCGCTGTTCGGCACCGACCCGAGCCTGTACCAAACCGCCCACGATTTGGAAGCCCGGGGCCTGGAGCTGGTGGCGATCATCGATGCCCGCCAGGACGCCCCAACCTCCTGGGGCGGCAAGGCCCGGCTCTTCCCCCAAGCCCTGGTGACCGAAACCGCCGGCGGCAAATCGCTGACCCAGATCACCGTCAAGACCGCCCAGGGCGACACCCGTCTTGCGGTCGACAGCCTGGGCATGTCCGGCGGCTGGAGTCCCATCGTCCATCTGGCTTGCCAGCGCGGCGACAAACCGCGCTGGTCCGACGACCACGGCGCCTTCCTCCCGCCACCGCCGCGCGATGGCTTGACCGCCGCCGGGGCAGCGGCGGGCCGCTATGGCCTGGCCGGCTGTTTGGCCGATGGGGCGGCCCGGGCGGCCGCCGCGCTGGACCGCCTGGGGCTGAAGGCCGAGCTGCCCGACTTTGGCGCTCTGGAGGACGACGAAACCCGGCCCGCCAAGCCGCTGTGGTCGGTGCCCGGCAGCAAGGGTAAAGCCTTTGTCGACTTCCAAAATGACGTGCACCGCGCCGACCTGATGCTGGCCAAGCAGGAAGGCTATGGCCACGTCGAACTGGCCAAGCGCTACACCACCACCGGCATGGCCACCGATCAGGGTAAGCTGTCCAACATCAACGCCTTGGGCATTCTGGCCGAAGCCCAGGGGCGCACGCCCGCCGAGATGGGCACCACCACCTTTCGGCCCTTTTATACGCCGGTGTCCTTCGGCGCCCTGGCCGGCGCCCACCGCGCCCGGCACTTGGCGCCACTGCGCAAATCGCCGCTGCACGGCTGGGCGGCGAAGCACCAGGCCCACTTCGTCGAAGCCGGGCTCTGGTATCGCTCCGACTGGTTTCCCAAAGCCGGTGAAACCCACTGGCGCGACTCGGTCGACCGGGAGGTGTTGAGCGTCCGCGAGACGGCCGGCCTGTGTGATGTCTCCACCCTCGGCAAGATTGAAATCTGCGGCGCCGACGCGGCTGAATTTCTCAATCGGGTTTACTGCAACGCCTTCTTGAAGCTGCCGATCGGCAAAGCCCGCTATGGCCTGATGCTGCGCGAAGACGGCTTCATCTACGACGACGGCACCACCAGCCGCCTGGGCGAGAACCACTACTTCATGACCACCACGACCGCCCAGGCCGCCGGCGTAATGAGCCATCTGGAGTTTTGCGCCCAGGTCCTCTGGCCGGATCTGGATGTGCGCCTGGCGTCGGTTTCCGACCAGTGGGCCCAAATGGCCGTGGCCGGACCCCGCGCCCGCGATATTCTGGCGCGGATCGTGGACGAGGATCTCGCCAACGAAGCCTTCCCTTTCCTGGCGGCGCGGGAAGTCAGCCTGCTGGGCGGGCAGCTGCGGGGCCGTCTGTTCCGGATCTCCTTTTCCGGCGAGCTGGCTTATGAATTGGCGGTTCCGGCGGACTATGGCGAGGCCCTGGCCGATCGCATCATGGCCGTCGGCCAGCCCCATGGCCTGGTGCCCTACGGCACCGAGGCGCTGGGGGTTCTGCGCATCGAAAAGGGCCATGTCACCCACGCCGAAATCAACGGCACCGTCACCCCCGGCGACCTGGGGTTCGGCCGCATGGTCTCCACCAAAAAGCCGGATTTCATCGGTCGCGCCCTGCTGCAGCGCGAAGGACTTCAGGTCCAGGACCGCTTGCAACTGGTCGGCGTCAAACCGCTAAATCCAGCGGAGGGCTTCGCCGCCGGCTCCCATGTTCTCAAACCCGCCGCCGCGCCTTCCCTGGCCAACGATCAGGGCCATGTCACCTCCACGGCCTATTCGCCAACCTTGGAGGGCCATATCGGTCTGGCCCTGGTCAGGCAGGGATCCGAGCGCCTGGGCGAAGAGGTGATCCTGTGGAACGGTCTCAAGGAACAGCAGGTGCGCGCGCAGCTTTGCAGCCCGGTCTTCGTCGATCCAGAAAACGAGAAGCTTCATGTCTAACCCACCCCCCACGCCGCGCCATCCGCTGGCCGACGTCCAGCGCGGACGCCTGGGCGCCCCCGACCCCGCCACCCCCGGCGTCACCTTGACGGCGCGCGCCCGCGGCACGGTGCTGCACCTGCTGGCCGCGCCGGTCTCGTCCTGTGCGCCGGACGATCTCACCGCCCTGCTCGGTCTGCCGGATTTGAGCCTGCGGGCGGCCGGGCCAAACCAGTGGCTGCTGGTGGGCGACCGGGCGCTCCCGACCGACGAGCTGGCCGCGCTTGCCAGCAGACTGGCCGACAAGGTGGCGGTGATTGACCAGAGCCACGGACGCGTCCGGGTGACGGTCAGCGGCCCCTCGGTATGCGACCTGCTGGCCAAGGGCCTGGCCCTGGACCTGTCGGCCGCGGCCTTTCCGGTGGGGCAGAGCGCCCAGTGCCTGTACGGCCATATCTCCCTGCACCTGACGCGCGCGGCGGCGGATAGCTTCGACCTGCTGGTTTTCCGTGGTTTTGCTGAAAGCCTTTGGGATCTGCTCTGCGAGATGGGCCTGGAATTCGGTCTACAGGCCACCCTTCAGACCGACTGAGGCGCAGGGACAGCCCGCGAACTTCATTAGCAGTAGGACAATTTTTCACTTCCCCCTCCGACCCACAATGCCGTACTTCCCTGATTGGCGCCCCCCGTCGGCCGCCGCCAATTTGACCGCGAATCCGCCGCAACGGGAGTAGAGGCATGTGGGCCGCCATTCGATCATCCTGGCCGCTGTTTACCGGGATGATCCTTCTCATGATCAGCAACGGGCTGTTGGCGACTCTGCTGACATTGCGCGCCGGCGGATTGGGGTTTGGCGAGACGGAGATCGGCTTGATGCAGTCGGCCTATCCGGTCGGCTCCTTGCTGGGCTGCCTGATGGCGCCCAAGCTGATCGCGCGGGTCGGCCATATTCGGATCTTCGCGGCTTTCGCATCGGTCGCCAGCGCGGCGGCCCTGGTTCATCTCGTGACCGACGATCCCTGGAGCTGGGGCGCCATGCGCCTGCTCACCGGCTTCTGCTTTTCCGGTCTTTATATCGTCGCGGAAAGCTGGCTGAACAGCAGCGCGACCAACAAAAGCCGCGCCAGTTTGCTGTCCGTCTACTTCATCACCCAGACCGGCGGGGTGATGATCGGACAGGGGCTGCTTAACCTCTCCAGTCCGGAGGGCATCTTTCTGTTCGTCGTGGTCTCCATTCTGATCTCCTTTTCTCTGGTGCCGATGTTGGTCTCGACCTCCGTCACCCCGCCCTATGAGCTGCCGGAAAGGATCTCGTTGCTGCAGCTGTTCCGCCTGTCGCCCATGGGCCTGACGGGAAGCTTTCTCAACGGCATCGCCCAATCGGCGCTCTATGTGGCGCTGGCCCTCTACGGCAGCGCCATCGGCCTGTCCGACGGGGCTATCGGCGGGCTGATCGGCTTTATGACCTTCGGCGGCATGCTGTTTCAGTTCCCGCTGGCCAAGCTCTCCGACCGGATCGACCGACGCTTGGTGATTGTCGGCGCGCCGGCGCTCGCCATTCCGATTTGCCTCTTCCTGATCACGCTGGAGAACCCGGCCGAGAACCTCTTCCTGCTCTACGGCCTGGCGGCCCTGCTGGGCGGTCTGACCCTGCCGCTCTATTCGATCTGCATGGCCCACATGAACGATCACCTGAAGCCCGGACAGATGGTTGCCGCCAGCGGCACCCTAGTGCTGATCCTGGCGGTTGGCATGTCCTTCGGCCCGACCCTGGGCGGGGCCGCCATCGCCGCCTATGGTCCCGGCGGGCTGTTCTATCTTCTCGCCGCCACCTCGGGCGTGACGGTGATGACCGGTCTGTTCCGCCTGTGGAAGGGCCAGTCCCGCGCGTCGCACCAGATCACCGCCGTCGCCATGACCGCCAACCTCTCGCCGGAAGCGACGAATCTCTACCACGCCGCCTCCGCATCAGTGGAGTCGCCCGACCGCAATTGATTAAAATTGTTGCTAAATTTGTTGCTGGCCCGATCTGGAAAGGGGAGATTTTTTCACGTCTTTAGCGTAAGTTTCGCCGGACCAATTCTCGCGTGGACCCCCTTTTATGTTTCCGTTCAAAAACTATCCTGCTGGGCGCTTGACCTTTCTGATGGGGCTTCTGTTGGCCGCCCTATCGCTCAGCCCCGCCGCCAGGGCCAACCATCTCAAGCCCCCGACCGGAAAAATCATCCTGACCGTGTCCGGCGCGATCGAACACCGCAACGGCGAGGGGGGCGCGCGGTTCGACCGGGAGATGCTGGAAGCGCTGGGCATGCATAGCTTGACCGTGGTGACGCCCTGGACCGATGGCGCCAATCGGTTCACCGGCCCCTTGGTGAGGGATCTGCTGGCGGAAGTGGGGGCCCGCGGAACCAGCTTGACCGCCACCGCCATCAACGACTATCAAACGGAAATTCCCATCGCCGACAGCCAAACCTACCCGATCATCTTCGCCATGGAGATGAACGGCCAGCGCCTGGGCATTCGCGACAGAGGCCCGCTGTGGGTGATCTACCCCTGGCTGGACGACAAGACGCTGCAAACAGAAAACTACTTTTCCCGCTCAATCTGGCAATTGAAGTCGTTTGTGGTAAATGACTAGAGTCAAGACCAGAGCGCCGGCGCTACTTCTGATTCTCCTGACCGTCGCCATGTTTATCGGCGTGGCGGGGGCGCTGTTGCTGTTCCAGCAGGAAGTGGAACGGCAACAGTCGGAGTTTCGGGACAGCTTGAGTTACTACGTGTCTCAGTTCGAGCGCGAGTCGCTGCGGGCGACCATTGCCTTCACCGCGCTGGCCGGCGACAGCAACGACCCGGACCTGAATGAAGAATTCAGCCAACGGGTGGATGTGCTCTGGGCGCGGGTAACCGCCCTGACCCGCGGCTCCATCGGCGTTGAATTCGCGCGGGCCGAAAACAGTCAGGCCTATTACAATCTCGCCTTGGCCAGCTTGATCGCCATCGACAAGGCCATCGCGGCGGGCGGCGCAAAGCAACCCGCCACGGCCGCAATCATTGCAAGCCAGCTCAACACATTGACCAAAACCGCGGGCGACGCGTCGCGCGCGGTCACCCATTCCGCGCATAGGCAAGCCAACCAACGGCGCGCGACGCTCTATGACGCCTATCAAAAAACCGTTCTCCTGGGCGGCGGCGCCCTGTTTTCGGGCAGCTTGCTGCTGATCTTCTTCCTAATCCAGAACCGCAAGCTGACAGCCCTGGGAGGCGACCTGGAGCGACTGGTGACGGCGCGCACCCGTGAACTGGAAAAGAGTCGGCAGCACGCGGAAATCGCCAACGCCGGAAAATCCCAGTTCCTCGCCAACATGAGCCATGAACTCCGCACCCCGCTGAACGCCATCATCGGCTTTTCGGAAATCATCAACAACGAGCTGTTCGGACCGGTCGAAAACAAGCGATACAAGAACTACATCGGCGACATCCATAAAAGCGCCAGCCATCTCTCCGCGCTGCTCAAGGATATTCTCGACCTGACAAAAATCGCCGCCAACGAGAAGGATGTCTCCCTGGAGACCTTTGACGCCGTGCCCGTCGTCAACCAGGTGGTCAGCTTGCTGGAGCCGATACGACGAAAGAAGGGACAGCAAATTTCTTTCCGGCTGCCGTCGGAACTGTGGCTCCATTCGGATGCCTTGATGATCAAGCAGATCCTGCTCAACCTGCTCTCCAACGCCTACCGCTTCACCCCGGCCGCCGGCCAGGTGGTCCTGTCGCTGGACCTGCAGGATGAGCTGGCGTTCGAGATTGAGGACAACGGCGTGGGCATGTCCCCCGAGGTTCGCGCGCGGGTGCTCGAGCCCTTCTATCAACACCGCGAGACCGCCCTGACCAGCGGCGCGGGAACCGGCGTCGGGCTGTCGCTTTCCAACCAGCTGGCGCGGCTGCTGCAAGGGCGGCTTGTCATCGACAGCGCGCCTGGCGTCGGGACCAAGGCGCGGCTGGTTCTTCCGCGCCATCTCCTGCAGCCGCCCGCCGACAGGACGGCGCCGGCGAAATCCTGCGGCCTGTTCGCCAGATCCGATCCCTGAGCGCCAAACGCCCGGATCGCCGTACTGGATCACAGGAGGGCGCGCCGAGCCCCCGGGCGCTATTTCTGATAGAAGAGCTCAAATAGCGCCCGGGCAATTTCACCCTCCAGGGGAAAGGAAAGCATGCCCATGACCGAATATCCCAGAATCCACGGCATCACGTAGAAGCGCACCAGGAAGAAAAACCAGGCGACGAAAAGTGGCACCAGGGGGTCAATCAGAAAACCGGGCGTAATCGGCCGAAACACCCGCAGGATCGGGTTGGTCAGCTTGACGAAGGCCTTCATGAAAAAGAAATCGGAGTCCAGTGGCAAAAAGACGTTCATGGCGCAGCGGCCGATCAAGGTCCACATTATCACGCCAAGAATATAGTCGATGATCACGGCCCAAATCGGGAAAACGGCAAGCGGGTCTATCATTTAGGTTTACCTAACCTGTCGGAAAAGGGGGCGGAAAAGATCCACCCCCTCTTTCGGTCTGTTTCACCTGAAACCGCCGTCACGGCTAAATCGAAGCGCCACGACTTCTGTCCAACCGATCACACGCTAGTGCGTGGCCCCAAGGATCGAGCTTCCCGAAGGAATGCGAACCTCGTCAACCATCGCCTGGGTTTCCGCGTCCGGCGCCGGCGTTATCAAGGTGACGGCGACCATGGAGACCAGACTGACCGGCATGCCGATGATGGCAAAGCGCAGGTGATCGATACCAAACCACGGGGTGCCTCCTGTATAGACATAGTACAGGTAGGCCGTGCCCGCCGTGAAGCCCAAGGCCATGCCGGCGATCGCGCCCTCCTTGTTGGCCCGCTTCCACCAGATTCCAAGAACCAGCGGAAAGAACAGGCCGGAGGCCGCAAAGCAGAAGGCCCAGGCCACCGCGCCAAGAATACCGGTAAGCTGCAGCGTGGCGATCAACGCCGCCGCCACGCCGATACCGATCAACAGCACCCGCGCCACGATCAGGCGCAACCGGGTGTCAGCCTTCGGGTCGATGATCTTGTAGTAGAGATCATGGCTCAAGGCATTGGCGATGGCCAACAGCAGACCGTCCGCCGTTGACATGGCCGCGGCCATGCCGCCAGCGGCCACCAGGCCGGAGATCACATAAGGCAGTCCCGCGATTTCCGGTGTCGCCAGGACGACGATATCGGAGCGCATGAAGAACTCATTAAGCTGCAGGATGCCGTCGCCGTTGCTGTCCACCAGGTACAGCATTTTCACGTTTTCCCAGTTCTGCACCCAGTCCAGATTTTGCACGGCGGCAAAGGACTTGCCGATGATCGCCGTGGCAAGCTCCGGATCCAGCAGCTGCAGCTTGGTCAAGGTGGCCAAGGCCGGCGCGGTGGAATAGAGCAGGAAGATGAACAGCAGCGACCAAGCCACCGACTTCCGCGCCGAACGCACCGACGGGGTGGTGAAATAGCGCATCAGGATATGCGGCAGCGACGCCGTTCCGGCCATCATGGAAAAGGCCAGCGTCACGAACTTCCAGCTTTCCATGCCGCCGGTGGGATTGTTGTGCGGCGTGGTCAGCACCTTCAGGCCCTTAAAGCCCTCGGGCACCTGATCGACCGCCGCCATACCCAGGCCGACCAACGGTTCCAGTTCCTGAATGCGCGCCACCGCGTCACCATAGGTAAAGTGCGGGATGACGCCGAAACCTTGCTTGTTCGACATCCAAACCACCGGCACCACATAGGCGATGATCAGCACGATATACTGGGCCACCTGGGTCCAGGTCACCGCCCGCATGCCACCCAGCATCGAACAGAGCAGGATGCCCAGCAGGCCGAACCAGACGCCATACTGGAAGGGTATCTCCAGGGCCCGCGCCGCGATGGTGCCCGAGGCGTTGATCTGCGCCGTCACATAGGTGAAGGACGCCACCACCAAGATCACCACGGCCAGAAAGCGGGCCAGGTTGCCGCCATAGCGGGTGCCGACAAAGTCGGGCACGGTATAGCAGCCGAACTTGCGCAGGTAAGGCGCCATCAGCGAATTTACCAGCACGTAGCCGCCGGTCCAGCCGACGACGAAGGCAAGGTAACCGTAGCCGCCAAAATAAATGCCGCCGGCAAGGGCGACAAAGGACGCGCCGGACATCCAGTCCGCCGCAGTGGCCATGCCGTTGTACACCGCGGGCACTTCCCGCCCGGCCACATAGTAGGCATCCACCTGCATGGTGCGCGACAGCCAGCCGATCAAGGCGTAGATCGCGATGGTGAAGGAGACGAAAAGAATGCCGATGGTCGCCGCGCTCATGCCGAGCCATTCCAGCAGGGACATCAAGAGTATGAAGACCAGGAACCCACCGGTGTAGATCGCATACACGCGGCCAAGGTTGTCGAGAAAACCGCCTTTCATGTCACGCCCCCCTATTCGTCGCCAAAGCCAGCTTCGTCATCGATCGCGTCCTGCCGCCAATTTTGGAAGAAAATCAGCAGCACAAACACCAGCAATGACCCCTGGACAATGAAGTAGTAGCCAAGCGGAAAGCCGAGAAAAGAGAACGTGTTGAGGTATTCTGCATTCCAGGGAAGGATAAAACCAAAAATCAGCCAAATCGTCAAAACGAGGATTGTAAGATTTCGGGTCTTTATCCAGTGCGTTTTTTGGGACTCAGAACTACTATCGGACATAGTCGTTTCCCCCTGTTCGCTATTTTCTTCTATTCCGTCCCGCCCCCGCACCCGGCGTGAATAAAGGAATAGGCGAAGACTATACTACAATATGGGAAATATCGTAATGTCCTTTATGTCTGGGGCTGTGGATTTCCGGACAGATCGCTGAAATGGTTGAACAAAGACAACATTCAGAGAGCCGAAATCGATGATTTCATCCCTAAAAACCTCGATTCTTTTCCTGTCGGGAATGCTGGTTCGCCGGATAACATTCCGCGACTGGGCAGCCATCGACAGCCGCGAGTCGGCCTGCCATTTCGTGTCCACGCGCGCCGCCTTCGTCGCCCAGAAGACGCTCTACGGCTATTTGAAAACGCGGATGGGCATTCGCTATCCGACGGTTTTCCAGGATGATGTCTTCCTCGCCTCGATCAACATCGCCAAACTGCATGTCTATGCCGCCTGCCTGTCTGATCTGGCGGTGTTCGCCGCCGCGCGCGCGCTGCGCGATGAACCCCTGGATGACGCGCAGCGCCGGGACCTGGCGTTGCGATGCTTCCGGCAGGGCCTGGACGACAACGCGGCGGCGTTTCAGCAGATCGAAAGCTTCGCCGTCGCCGATGCCTTGCGGGCGTTCCAGCAGCGGCTGACCCAGGTGGACTGGCACGCCGGACCCCAGGGCAGGGAGCTGTTCAGCCTCAGCCCTGCGGCGCTGTATCACTGGGCCCCGATTGCGCCGGAGTTGAAGCAGGCCGACCGGGAGATCGTGATCAACTCGATCACGTTCACCTGGCGCGATTTGCGACTGCAGTTCGAAAAACGGCTGAACGGCCCGGCCCTCGCCGCCGATCTCGTACGCCAGGCCGCGCTCACCGACGCGCAACCCGTGCGCTGAATCACGGACGCGCAGCCCGCGCGCTGAAGCGGCGGCGCGAAACGACGGCGCGAAACCGCGTAAATTAAGGAAACAGCGGATGAGCTTCGCCAAATCAGCCCGCAATCTGTCTGGTCTGCCTCTCGGCGCCCTTCCGG
>CAXBMB010000048.1:0-26976 GCA_963976695.1 uncultured Rhodovibrionaceae bacterium | reverse complement strand
CCCGCCGGCGCGCGCCTTGCCGCCGGGGTGCGGCAATCTGTCGGTGCGGCCAATAGGCCGGGGCGGAGATCTTGATTTCTTCCAGCAATTGGGCTCCCTTAAATAAAAGCATGTTGTGGGCGTGATTTTCTCTGGTTTGTCAAGCGAGGCGCTATGTTGACCTTTGGGGTTCCTCAAGCGGGGATGATCTACCGTCGCCGCCCGGGAGCCTATGCCATCATTTTGCGCGGCGACGGGAAGATTCTGGTGGTCCGGACACGCTACGGCATCGAGCTGCCTGGGGGAGGCATTGAAGCAGGCGAAGAGCCGCCGCAAGCCTTGGCGCGGGAAATGATGGAGGAGACCGGACGCAAAATGGTGTCCTGCCGTCCTTTTTTGTTCGCGCGTCAGTGGTTTGAAAGACCCGAGGAAAACGGATTCTATTTGAAGCTTTGCACCTTCTACTGGGCAAAGGTCAGCGACGCCCTACAGGCGCCGAGTGAAGAAGACCATACCCCCTACTGGGCGACAGTGGATCAGATCGTCGGCCATACCGTGGAAGAGATTCAAAGCTGGGCCCTCGCGCAAGCCCTGAAGGCCAAGCCGCCGGTTCTGATCGGACAAGCCCACAAAGCGGGAGCCTGTTGGAACAGCCTTACGCGATAAGTAAGGGGAAAATATATTTCGACAATTGTCGAAAAATAACTTGATTTTTTGGAGAGAAGTGGTAGTTCTATGAACATGGAAATGAAAGAGGCGGCGCGTTGCCTGGAGAAGTTGGGCAATCCGACCCGTTTGTCGATCTTTAGGTTGCTGGTGCGAGCCGGCAACGACGGTCTTCCGGTAGGCGCCGTGCAAGATAACCTCGGGGTGCCTGCTTCGACTTTGTCGCATCATATCAGTCATTTGGTAAATGCCGGCCTGGTCAAGCAGACCCGGCAGGGACGGGTGCTCCGCTGCACGGCCAACTATGATATGATGGACTCTCTGGTGGCTTTCCTGTCGGATCAATGCTGCCTCAGTCGGGATCATCAAATCGAGGAGAAGATCGCCAGCTAGGATTGTAGATCGCCGCCGGCGTTGCACGGCGTAGTTCCGCGCTGCTTCTGGATCCAACCGTAGGAACAAACGGCGAGCCGTAACAGGCCGTCGTTTTTCCAGATCTAATAAAACTATAATTCTAGAAATATAGGATTCGGATAATGTCAGAAATTGTGGAGCCGAACGTGGAAAATACGCCGGGCGAAGCCGAAGCTTCGGCGGCGGATCGTGGGCGGCCGGCCATTTGGGCCATTTTGCCCGCCTGGTTGCGGGCCAGCTTGACCGATCGGGTTTGGCTGGCCGTGGTCGTCCTGGTCGCGGCCCTGGCGGTCTTTCTGCCGGCCCAGGTGACGCCCTCGTTGCAGTTCACCGGCGATAGCCTGACCCTGATTTGGCCGTTTTTGGCCTTTTCCGTGCTGGCGGCGGCGTGGTTGCAGGCCGCCGGGGCCAATCATCTGATCGCCAAGGCGGTATCCGGGTCACCGGCGGTGGCGATCCTGCTCGCGGCGGCCGTCGGCGCGCTCTCGCCCTTCTGCTCCTGTGGGGTGGTGCCGCTGATCGCCGGGCTGTTGAGCGCCGGGGTGCCGCTGTCGGCCGTGATGGCCTTTTGGGTTTCCTCGCCGCTGATGGATCCCGAGCAGTTCATCTTGATGGTGCCGCTGTTGGGCATAGAGTTCACCCTGGCCAAGACCGCGACGGCGATTTTGCTGGGGTTGGGCGCCGGGGGTCTGGTGTACGCCCTGGACCGGGCCGGCTTTTTGCAGAACGTCCTGCGCGAGGATTTTTCGGCGGGGTGCGCCAGCCGGAACGTCTTGACGGGAAAGGTGCTTTGGGCCTTTTGGCGCGAGCCGGAACGTCGCGCCCATTTCAAGCGTGAAGCGCTTGGCGTGGCGCTGTTTCTGCTCAAGTGGCTGACTTTGGCCTTCCTGCTGGAAAGTC
The DNA here is from genome assembly GCA_963976695.1 of uncultured Rhodovibrionaceae bacterium. GTDB lineage: Bacteria > Pseudomonadota > Alphaproteobacteria > Kiloniellales > DSM-21159 > CAXBMB01. The sequence goes on along the minus strand of CAXBMB010000048.1, from coordinate 25,017 downwards.
TGATGGTGGCCTATTTGTCGCCGGACTTTGTCGCCAGCTATTTCGGTCGCGGCGCGGCGGCCATTCCCTTGGCGGCGATCATCGGCGTGCCCGCCTATCTCAATGGTTTCGCCGCCATTCCGCTGTTGGCGCAGTTGCTCGACAGCGGCATGGCTCCCGGCGCCGGCCTGGCTTTTCTGGTGGGCGGCGGGGTCACCTCGATCCCGGCGGCCATGGCGGTCTTCGCACTGGTGAAAAAACAGATCTTCGCGCTTTACCTGTTGATCGCTCTGACCGGGGCGCTGATCGCCGGCTATCTCTACCAGGCCTGGGTTCTGCTATAGTTTCGGATCGGTTTAGAGGGGGTCACGAAGTGGCGCCCTTTAAACCGTTGCGCCGCCTCCTATCAACCTCCTGAAACATCAGATCTCGTCGGCCGGCGCGTGGTAACCGGCAAAGACCGCGTCGAATGTCTGTTGCAGGGCCAGGTCGAGGTCGGGCAGGGACACCGGCAGCCCCAGGTCGACCAGAGAGGTCACGCCATGCTCCCGGATGCCGCAGGGCACGATCCCGGCAAAGTGGTCCAACTCGGGCTCCACGTTGACCGCGATGCCGTGGTAGGTGACCCAACGGCGCACCCGAACGCCGATGGCGGCAATCTTGTCTTCCCTGGGCCGGCCATCGAGCAGCGGGGCGCGCTGGACCCAAATGCCGACCCGGCCGTCGCGTCGTTCGCCGGTCACATTGAATTGCGCCAGGGCGGCGATTACCCAGTCTTCCAACTGGTGGACGTAAGCCCGCAGGTCCGGCTGGCGCCGCTTTAAGTCGAGCATGACATAGACCACCCGCTGGCCGGGGCCATGGTAGGTATATTGGCCGCCGCGCCCAGTCTGGTGGACGGGAAAGCGTTGGTCCAGCAAATCGCGCGGATCGGCGCTGGTCCCGGCGGTGTAGAGCGGTGGGTGCTCCAGCAGCCAGATGGCTTCCGGCGCCTCGCCGGCGTGGATCGCGGCCACCCGCGCCTCCATGAAGGCCAGGGCGTCGGGATAGGCTACCGGGTGGTGACTGATCAGCCAGTCCGGCCCCTGCTGATCACCGGGCCGGTCGTTCGGGGCGTTTGCGATGGAGCGGAGAAGCTTTTCAGGGGCGCGCATGGCGATACTTTTCGGTAACGGTCTGAGGGGGCCATCCGCGCGGTGGCGACAGACAGCTGTTGCGGGGTCTTATGGTTTGCACCGTGGCGCTCGCGTGCGACCGATTTGGAAACAAGCGCCGGACGCTTCGACCCTGTCGCCAATCACGTCTAGTAGATTGATAAGAGGCGGATTTATGGCGCAACGGCGATCACGAAGCGCTGCCCGTCAAGCCGATCGGACACTAGCAGCTTTGGGGGAAAAAGGCCAAGCCCCGGAGGGGCGTGGGCCGGTGGCGAGAAACAACCGGCGGCGGCCGACAGTCCCGGCGGTCGGCGCCAGCCCGCCAGCTGTTGTATGGCTGGTGTGGCAAGTCTGGGGCTTGAGTCCGGGCAATCATCCGCTAGAGTGTGATCGACTTGTAGCGACGCGCCACGCGCTTCGACTCTATCGTGAATCTTCCTCTAATGGACTGATAAGAGGCGAAATCACGGTTCAAACGACATCACGTCGTGAGTCCGTTTGAGCGCTGATCCCCGACGGCGGGCCGATCCAAAAGCCCGGGGGGAGGCGTTGTAAGAAATGTGATTGAGGGGAATCCATGGCCGACAAAAACCTGACCGAAGCCGCGCTTGAGTACCACCGTTCCGGCAAGCCCGGAAAACTCGAGGTTGTCGCCACCAAGCCGTTGGCCAATCAGCGCGACCTGGCGCTGGCCTATTCCCCCGGCGTGGCGGCGGCCTGCGATGCCATCGTGGCGGACCCGGCCGAAGCCTCAAGCGTCACGGCGCGGAGCAATTTGGTCGGGGTGATCACCAACGGAACGGCGGTGCTGGGCCTGGGAGATATCGGTCCACTGGCGTCCAAGCCGGTGATGGAAGGCAAAGCGGTCCTGTTTAAGAAATTCGCCGGCGTGGATGTCTTCGACATTGAAGTGGCGGAAAAACACCCGGAAAAGTTGATCGAGGTGATCGCAGCGCTGGAGCCCACCTTCGGCGGCATCAATTTGGAGGACATCAAGGCGCCGGAGTGCTTCATTGTCGAGCAGGCCCTGCGTGATCGCATGGGTATTCCGGTTTTTCACGACGATCAGCATGGCACCGCCATTATCGTCAGCGCCTTTATCTACAATGGCTTGCGCCTGGTGGGCAAACAGCTCGACCAGGTGAAGATTGTCTGCTCGGGGGCCGGCGCGGCGGCGCTGGCCTGCCTGAACCTGCTCTGTTCGATGGGCGCCAAGCGGGAAAACATTACGGTCGTCGACATCGAGGGGGTGGTCTATCAGGGACGCGGGACGCTGATGGATCAGTGGAAGGCGGTTTATGCGCGTGACACCGATCACCGAACCCTGGATGACGCCATCGGTGGGGCGGACATCTTTATGGGGCTTTCCGCGCCGGGGGTCTTGAAATCCGCGATGGTCAAGAAGATGGCCAAGCAGCCCTTGATTCTGGCGCTGGCCAATCCGGTGCCGGAGATCATGCCGGAAGAGGCGCAGGCGGCCTGCCCCGATGCGATCATCGCCACCGGCCGGTCGGATTATCCCAACCAGGTTAACAACGTGCTGTGCTTCCCCTTCATCTTTCGCGGCGCGCTGGATGTGGGGGCCAAGACCATCAATGAGGACATGAAGATCGCCTGCGTCAAGGCCATCGCCGACCTGGCCAAGGCGGAGTCTTCGGAAATCGTCGCCCGGGCCTACGGCGGCGCGGCCATCTCGTTTGGCCGCGACTACCTGATCCCCAGCCCCTTTGATCCCCGGCTGATCCTGGAGATCGCCCCGGCGGTAGCCAAGGCCGCCATGGACAGCGGCGTGGCCACCCGTCCGATCGAGGATTTCGACCTTTACCGCGAACGCCTGGGGCAGTTTGTCTTCCGATCCGGCCTGATCATGAAACCGATCTTCGAACGGGCCAAGAACGACGCCAAGCGGGTCTTCTTTGCCGAGGGCGAGTCGCGTCGCGTGCTGCGCGCGGTCCAGGTTCTGGTGGATGAGAAGCTGGCCAAGCCGATTGTCTGCGGCCGCCCCAAAGTGGTGGCGCGGCGGATCGAGGAACTGGGCTTGCGGATCTGCGCCGGGCGGGATTTCGAATTGGTCAATCCGCAGTCGGATTCGCGCTATCACGAATACACCAGCCTTTACCAAGCGCTGACCGATCGCAAAGGGGTATCTCCCGAGCGGGCGCGCACCATTGTGCGCACCAACACCACTGTGATCGGCGCCTTGGCGGTCAAGCTGGGCCATGCCGACGCCTTGATCTGTGGCGTGGAGGGACAGTACGGCGACCACCTGGCGAATATCGAAGAGATACTCGGGCGCGACGAGCGCATGCACGACTTCTCGGCGCTGTCGCTGCTGATTACCCAGCGCGGCTCCTACTTCCTGACCGATACCTACGTCACCAACGACCCGACGGTCGAGGAGGTGGTGGAAACCACCGTTATGTCGGCCGAGGTGGTGCGGCGCTTCGGAATCACGCCGAAGATCGCCTTGATCAGCCACTCCAACTTTGGCAGCCACAACGATCAGGCGGCGCGCAAGATGCGCGAAGCGGTGGGCATTCTTCACCGCGACTATCCGTCCTTGGAGGTGGAGGGCGAAATGCACGCCGACGCCGCGCTCTCGCAGGAAATTCGCGACCGAATTTTCCCTAATTCAAAATTGAAGGGCGAGGCCAATTTGCTGGTGATGCCGAATCTGGATTCGGCCAATATTTCGTTCAATCTCACCAAGGTATTGGGCGGCGGATTGCACGTCGGGCCGCTGCTGCTAGGCCCGAAAAAACCGGCCCATATCGTGACGCCGTCGGTGACCGCCCGGGGCGTGGTCAACATCTCCGCGCTCGCCGTCGTCGAAGCCCAGGTGGAAAGTCAAGGCGACTGAGCTTTGCCCCGACGGTCGGGCGCTGCGGTCACGCCGATCTTGTGGCGCCGCGTCGGTGCGGTCCGGTAAACGGCTGTTAAAACCGCACCGATGACTTTACAGTTGGATCGGGTCGGCCGGAATCACGATGTGGTTTTGTCCAATCCGTTCAATTTGTCACACCGCCTCTTAATTACCCTATTCGCGGGTGATTCACGGCAGATAAGACGCGAAACGCTGCTTTCTCCGTCGTTCACACTAGCCTTGTGCGTGAGATCAGATTCACGCCGTCGGGGCCGCCGGCCTTGGCGTCGTTGCGACACATCGTCCAAAAGGGAGGGATCGGGCATGAGCGATCCTTATGCGCAGCAACAAGACAGCGAACCCACCTCGGAAGAGGTGGCGGGCCTCGAACACGACCTGATGGATCGGGTGATCAGCGCGCTCGACGGGCGCAGCTTCGACACGGTCACCGACCTTGCCGAATCGCTTCACCCCGCCGATATGGCCGATCTGTTGGAGGGTCTGGACAGCGATCATCGCAGCCTGTTGCTGGATATCGTGGCCTTTGCCATGGATCCGGAGGTGCTGACCCACCTGGAGTCGTCCTACCGGGAAGAGGTGGCGGAAAAGCTCGGGCCCAAGGCGGTGGCGCGGATCATCGAGGCGCTGGACAGCGATGACGCGCTCGAGATTTTCGAGGACCTCTCGGACGAGCTGCGCGCTCAGGTGCTGAGCCGAATTCCCAGGACCTATCAGCGATTCATTCTGGAAGGCCTGGATTTTCCCGAGGATTCAGCCGGTCGCCTGATGCAGCGCGAGGTGATGGTGGTGCCGGCGCTTTGGTCGGTCGGCGAAACCATCGACTACATGCGCTCCAACAAGAAGAAGATCCAATCGGATTTCTACGACCTTTATCTGGTCGATCCCCGCTACAAGCCGGTTGGAAAGCTGCCGCTGTCGCGGGTGCTGCGCAACAGCCGGCCGACGGCGCTTATAGATATCATGGAGGAAGCGCACTACTCGATCCCGGTGAACATGGACCAGGAGGAGGTTGCGTATCTGTTTAAGCAGTACGATCTGTTTTCCGCGCCGGTGGTGGATTCGGCCGGGCGTCTGCTGGGGTTGATCACGGTGGATGACGTGGTTCACGTGGTCCAGGAAGAGGCCGAAGAGGATTTTTTCAAACTCAGCGGTGTGGGCGAGGACGATCTCTATTCCGCCGCTCTGGCGACGGTGAAGTCGCGCTCGATTTGGCTGTTCGTGAACCTCTTGACGGCGGTGTTGGCATCGCTGGTTATCGGATTATTCACCGAAACCCTGGAGCGGGTGGTGGCGCTGGCGGTGCTGATGCCGATTGTCGCCTCAATGGGAGGAAACGCCGGAACCCAGTCGCTTTCCGTGGCGGTGCGCGCCATCGCGATGAAAAAGCTGGTGGGCGCGGCCGCGCAGCGTTTCCTGACCAAGGAAATTGTCGTCGGGCTGCTCAATGGGCTGATTTTCGCGCTGGTTATCGGGCTGGTCACCTGGGTGTGGTTTGACAACTTTATGCTGGCGGTGATCATCGGCTCGGCGATGATCATCAACTTGCTGGTGGCCGGGGGCTTTGGCGCGCTCATTCCGATTGTTCTTGATCGCATGAACGTCGATCCTGCGGTTTCCTCCTCGGTTTTCCTCACCACGGCAACCGATGTTATCGGCTTCTTCGCCTTTTTGGGGTTGGCCGCGCTTTTCCTCCAGGTATAGCAGGCCCGCCGTCGTTTCCGGCCCGGTCGGCCGGTCGCCGGCGGAGTCTCGATGGGGCGTTGCGGTCACAGAGGTGCCAATCAAATGAAAAGAGATCCTGGTGATGCATAAGCTTTATTCGAGAGATGGGTCGGGCAGCTTTGTCGTCGAGGCGGCGTTGCAGGAACTCGGGCTGGCCTATGAGACGATCCCGCTGAGCAAAGCCACGCGCGAACACCAGCAGGCCGACTACCTGGCGATCAATCCGCGTGGTCAGATCCCGGCGTTGGTGCTGCCCGATGGGACCGTGATGACCGAGACCGTGGCCTGCCTGCTGCATCTGGTGGATTGTCACCCCGCCGCCAGTCTCGCCCCGGAGACCGGCACGTCGCAGCGCGCCCGGCTGTACCGTTGGATGATTTTTGCGTCGGTCAACCTCTATGAAGAGGCGCAGCGCTACTACTATGCCCGGCGTTATACGGTCGATGAGCCGGGCTATCAGGGCGTGCGCGCCGCCGCCGCCAAGGCCTTCGATGCCCATGCCGCCCTGATCAATGATGAATTAAAAAACAGCGAAGGGCCGTTCCTGTTCGGCCAAGCCTTCAGTATTTTTGATCTCTATCTGGCGATGCTGGTGCGGTGGCATTGGGACTATCGGACCTTCGCCCAGGCGAATCCGGAGATCGCCGCCCTGGTCGAGGCGGTGAAATCCCGTCCGGTGATCGCTCCTTTGTGGAAGCGGCATTTCAACAGCTAGCCGTGTGACCTCGGGCATTATATTCCGGCGGCACTGCATCCCACGGCGCCAGGTCGGTGGCCAGGTCGGTGTCCGGGTCGGTGGCCAGACTGGTCGCTGGGCTTGCCGCTGCGGCCACCTGCCAACCGCGAAGGCCGCGCTATATTTCTAACGACTGTTCGAATTTTTTGTTTTACGGCGGCTGTTCCGCTCGCTAATAATTTGGAAATCCAAGCAACCAGACGCGGCGCGGGTCGGAGAAAGTCGGCGGGCGCTCAGGAGCGCTAGATGACGGAATTTGCTGCAAAAGATCCCAACTTTGCGCAGAAGGTCAGGGACTCCTTCGCCCGCCAAGGCATCATGACCACGCTGGGCGCTTACCTGGGCCGGGTCGAGGCGGGGCTGGTGGAGATCCTGGTGGACTATCACTCCGGCCTGAGCCAGCAACATGGGTTTTTTCACGCCGGTGTCACCAGCACGCTTGCCGATTCTGCCGGTGGCTATGCTGGTTTTTCGCTCTTTCCGGCAGGCGCCTCGGTGTTGACGGTCGAGTTTAAGGTCAATCTCTTGGCGCCGGCCGATGGCCAGATCCTGCGAACCGTCGGCAGGGTCATCAAGCCGGGCCGGACCTTAACGATCTGCGAGATCGAGGCTTTCAGCGTCAAGGCCGGGCAGGAAAAACTCTGCGCCAAGATGCAGCAAACCCTCATGTGCTTGCCCGACCGTTCCGACCTGCCGACCGCCGGATAGGCGCGGCGGCGGCGCGACCGCCCAACCCGCTTTTTCACCCATCGGGCCGGGCGAAGCGCTAAGATGGGACGGGCGAGAGTCGGATCGGCTTAAAGGGAAACGGGCGGCGATCCGGGTTAAGCCGCCACGCCGCCTCTTATCAACCGGTTCCAGGCTGCTTGGCGACAGAGTCGAAGCCTGAAACGCTGCTTTGCAAGTCGATCTCGGCCGCGGTCAAAACCAGTAACGGACAGTCTTTACCGATCAGTAGGAAGCCAATCAGATGAGTCCCAATCAATTACCCAGCTTGAACTTCAATCTTGGTGATACCGCCGACATGCTGCGCGACTCCGTGCTCAGTTTTTCGCAGGAGGAAATCGCGCCGCTGGCCGAAAAAATTGATCGGGAAGACTGGTTTCCGCGTTCGCTGTGGCCCGCCATGGGGGCCTTGGGGCTGCACGGCATCACGGTGGAGGAAGACTACGGCGGCGCCGGTCTGGGCTATCTGGAGCACGTGGTGGCGGTGGAGGAGGTCAGTCGGGCGTCGGCTTCGGTCGGGCTGAGCTACGGCGCGCACTCCAACCTCTGCATCAACCAGATTAGCCGCAACGCAACGGCGGCGCAGAAGGCCCGCTATCTGCCAAAGCTGGTGTCGGGGGAGCATGTCGGATCGCTGGCGATGAGTGAACCGGGCGCGGGCTCGGACGTGGTGTCGATGCGCACCCAGGCGGCCAGGAAAGGTGATCGCTTCGTGCTGAACGGCACCAAGATGTGGATCACCAATTCCACGGAAGCCGACGTCTTTGTAATCTACGCCCGCACCGACCCGGCCGCCGGTTCCAAGGGGCTGACCGCCTTTATCGTGGAAAAGGGCGCCAAGGGCTTTTCGGTCAATCAGAAGCTGGACAAGCTGGGCATGCGCGGGTCGCCGACGGCCGAGTTGGTGTTCGAGTCGGTCGAGGTGCCGGAAGAAAACATCCTGGGCGAGTTGAACAAAGGCGTACAGGTGCTGATGAGTGGCCTCGACTATGAGCGGGTGGTGTTGTCCGCCGGGCCCTTGGGCATCATGCAGGCCTGCATGGATGTGGTCATTCCTTACGTTCATGAGCGCAAGCAGTTCGGCAAATCAATCGGCGAATTCCAGTTGATTCAGGGAAAGCTGGCCGACATGTACGCCACCATGAACGCCTGCCGGGCCTACGTCTATACGGTGGCCCAGGCGTGCGATCGGGGCGAAACCACCCGCAAGGATGCCGCCGGCGCCATTCTCTACGCCTCGGAAAGGGCGACTTTCATGGCCCTGGACGCGATCCAGATCCTGGGCGGCAACGGCTACATCAACGACTACCCGACCGGCCGGCTGCTGCGTGACGCCAAGCTATACGAGATCGGCGCGGGAACCAGTGAAATCCGGCGGTGGTTGATCGGCAGAGAGCTGTTCGCGGAATCGGCATAGGCGCAACAGCAATCGCGCCGGGCGGCGGGTCCGTTAGCTTTGCGGCGCGGCCGCGTCGGCCGTTCTATCCCGCCGCCAGTTCAATCGGCCAGGTGCCTTGCTTGCCGGGCCGATGGATGATGCTGGCGGTGGCCCCGTGATGCGCGATGATGTGGCTGGCGCGGGGGCGCGCGGCGGCGTTGTCGAGCCAAAGAACCATTCCGGCGGTGTCGTCGCCGGCCTGGTCCAGCAGGACCCAAAGAAACTGTCCCGGCGACAGCGTTACCAGCCATTCCAAGCCTTGGCCTGGATGCAGCTCGGCCTTTATTGCCCCGAGAACCTCGCCCTGCTCCAGGTCCAGGTGGCAGGCGAGCGGGTGGCTCTTTTGATTGTGCAGATGAAGGTGAAGCCGCTGCGCGGCCCCGGCTTGCGGCTGGCCTTGCGCGGCGGCCCAGCGACGCAGGGCGGCGAAGGAAAGCTGGTGCGCGGCGTCCAGGTCGTCCGGCGCCTGCGGCGGCCGCGCCGCTTCGGTTTGGGAGAGCGCATCACTGTAGTAGCCGATCACCAGATTGCCGACGAAATGGCCGCGCCGGCGCTCTTCCAGCAGCAGACGGCCGCTGGCCTGCCGGTTCGCCATCAGCAGATCGGGACGCAGGCGGCCCCGGCTACAGGAAAAGCCCAAGTGGTGCAGGTCAGCCCCGCTTTTAAAGAAGAACATCACCGCCTCTTCGTCGGCGGCGTGAAGTTTTCGCGGCAGACCTCGGCTTTCACCCTGAAGCCGGGGCCAGACCGCCGGCAGCGGGGGGGAAAAGCTGTCAGCGGGAAGGGAACAGCAGATTTGGATGCCGTCGAAGGTCGGCGCGCAGTGGCTGGCGAGCATGAGATCGAAGCTGTGGGGCATGGTCCGGATGGGTCTCCTGGCGATCGGGCGCGGGGGGCGAGAATGCGCAGCAGGCTGGAGCGGTGGTCGCTCGAACCGGGGCTGACGCGACACAAGCGCTCAACCGCTATTGCCGGGTGGTTCCGTTGAAACCGATCCGGCGCTAGAAACGGCTGTCGAAAGAGCCGGTAACCTTGAGCGAATCGCCGCTGCTGAGGGTGATGTAGTTGGCGTTGTGAGAGACCACCTTGTGGTCTTCGATAACAAGGTCCAGGCTCCAGTTCGCCGAGGCGGCGTAACTCAACTCAACCCGCACGTTGGCATGGCCCTGCAAGTCCAGTGACGCGCTCAGCGTCGCCTTTTCGGTCAACTGTTTTTCCGGCTGCTGCTGCCAGGTTAGGTTCGGATTGCTGGCCACTCTTTGTAACTCAAGGGTTTCCCCACTCTTGTTGTCGAGGGATAATGTCAGGATGCTGTCGCTCATCGGGGCGGCCTTTCTATCAAGTTACGACAGGTCGAATAGGCTCTGTCGCGCAGTAGACGCGCGCGCCGCCTGGCTTGTGATCCCGTCGAGCTGGGCCGGTTTGGGCTTGGAAAATTTCTGATAACGCAAAGCGCCTCGGGCCGTCCCGAGGGCAAGAAAGAGAGGCTTCGTGCCAACACTGTTGATTACCGGCGCCAACCGCGGGCTGGGCCTGACCTTTACCAAAACCTTTTTGGAGGCGGGCTGGAACGTTCATGCGGGCTGCCGAAATCCTGAAAAGGCCGTGGAACTGAAAACCCTGTCCGAGCAGCACCCGGGGTTGGAAGTCCACAAGCTGGACGTCACCAACGGCCTGCAGGTTTCATCGCTGGCGCGCGAACTGCGCGACAAGAAACTGGATCTTTTGCTGAACAACGCGGGCATCATGGGGGGACGCCTGGGCTTTGGCGAACTCGACTATGAAGAGTGGCTGCGGGTGCTGGAAACCAATTGCCTGGCCCCGGTTCGCATGGCGGAAGCCTTCGTCGAGCAGATTGCCGCCGGAGAGCGCAAGCAGATCGTGACGATTTCCTCGATTATGGGCTCGGTTGGGGCCAATGAAACCGGTGGCAGCTATGTCTATCGCTCCTCCAAGGCGGCGGTAAATGCCGTGATGAAAAGTCTGTCGATCGATTTGGCCTGCCGGGATATTTCGGTGGTGGTTTGCCATCCGGGGTGGGTCCAGACCGACATGGGCGGCGACCGCGCACCGGTCACCATTGAGGATTCGATTGCCGGGCTCTACCGGGTGATCGAGGGGTTGAGGCTGGAGGACAGCGGCAAATTTTTCAACTACGACGGCACCGAATTGCCCTGGTAGGGGCCGGCGATTGCCTGACCTGCGCCGGCGGAAAAACGCCTGGCTTTGCGCGCGGCCGGGCCAGCACGGGCGGTCGGATCGGTTTATCAGCGGGGTGCTTGACGACAGAGCCGAAGCGCGCCGCGCTGCTTTCTTCGTCGATCACCGTTTGGGAAAGAAACAAAAATGCTTTTGAACGAACAGCAAAACCTCATCCGGGAGACGGCCGGGCAGTTTTCCCGTGAACGCTTGCTTCCCCATTCCGCGGCTTGGGACGCCGAGCATCGGTTTCCAGCGGAGGCGATCAAGGAAATGGCGGCGTTGGGGTTCCTTGGCATGCTGGTGCCGGAGGCCTGGGACGGGGTGGGCGCCGATCACGTCTCCTATGCGGCGGCCTTGATGGAAATCGCCGCCGGGGACGGCTCCTGCTCGACCATCATGGCGGTGCACAATTCCGTCGGCTGCGTGCCGATCCTGCGCTACGGCACCGAGGCGCAAAAGGAACGCTTCCTGAGGCCGATGGCGCGGGGGGAAAAGCTCGGCGCCTTTTGTCTTACCGAACCGCAAGCCGGATCGGACGCCTCGGCGCTGACCACCCGCGCCCGTAAGCAAGGCAACAAGTGGGTCCTGAAGGGGACAAAGCAATTCATCACCTCCGGCCGGCATGCCGATGTGGCGATTGTCTTTGCCGTGACCGATCCGGCGGCGGGCAAAAAGGGCATTTCGGCCTTTATCGTGCCCACCGATTCGCCCGGCTATCAGGTTGCGAAGGTGGAAAGCAAACTGGGCCAACGGGCGTCCGATACCTGCCAAATCCTATTCGAGGACGTGGAGCTGACCCCGGACTTGCTGCTGGGCGAGGAAGGACAGGGCTACAAGGTGGCGCTGGCCAATTTGGAAGGCGGGCGGATCGGCATTGCCGCCCAGGCGACCGGCATGGCGCGCGCCGCCCTGGCCCACGCCATCAGCTACGCCAAGGAACGTCAGGCCTTCGGCGGTCCGATTGCGAACCTGCAGGCGGTGTCCTTCCGCTTGGCGGACATGGCGACCCAAATTCAAGCGGCTGAACTGATGGTGTTCCATGCCGCTGAGTTGCGCGACAACGGCATTGCCTGCCTCAAGGAAGCTTCCATGGCCAAGCTCTTCGCCTCGGAAATGGCCGAGAAGGTGTGCTCTGCCGCCATACAGGTGCACGGCGGCTACGGCTATCTCAGCGATTTCCCGGTGGAACGGCTCTATCGCGACGTGCGGGTGTGCCAGATCTACGAGGGCACCTCGGACGTGCAGCGCCTGGTGATCGGTCGCGCGTTGACCGCCGACTGACCCGACCGGCTGGCGTGTAATCGGGTGGGAAAGGCGCGCTTCGCCTCTGTTGTGAAGCCGCCTCGCACAGACTGATCCGGTTTCAGGTGTTGGAGGACCGCGCGACCTTGTTGTCCTTGTCGGTCTGCTCCTGACCGCTGGACAGCGCCGACTTCTCGTCCTGGCTCAAGGCGCCCTGGGTCATCGAACTGTCGGACGCCAGCGGCAGCAGGAAGGTAAAGCGACTTCCGCTGTCGGGGGCGCTGTCGACGTTGATTTTCAGACCCAGCTTGGTTAGCAGGTCGGTCACGATCGCCAGGCCCAGCCCTTGCCCGGGGACCGGCTCGCCGGGTTGGTCGGCAAGACTGCGGAACCCGTCGGTGAAGATTTTATCCTGTTCTTCCGCGGCGATGCCCCGGCCGGTGTCCCAGACGGTAACCACCAGGTCATCCTGTCCCCGGGGTTGGACATCCAGGCCGATCTTTCCGTCGGCCGGCGTAAACTTGATGGCGTTGGTGATAAGATTGAGCAGGATCTGAATAAGACTGCGGCGATGGCTGAGCACCCAGAAGGATCGGTCAAGCCGCAGCGCCCGGGCGTCGATCTGGGCTTTGTGGGCCTGGAGTTTCGTCAAGCCGATCAGTTCGTCCATCACGTCTTTCAAGTCGATGGGCACCAGTTCCAAAGACGCTTCTTGCGAGTCGTGCGGGCTTTCCGACTTTACTTCCAGGCTGCTGACCAAGTCGTCAAGGTGGTGCGTCGCGCTGAGCACGGTTTCCAGGTAGCGGGTATAGTTTTCCGGCAGTTTGCCCGGCGGCGCGGACAGGATAAGTTCCGAATAGCCCTGGATTGCGTTCAGCGGTGAGCGCAGCTCATGCGCCAGGCGCGACAGCGCCGCCGCCTTGCTGGCTTGTTGAAACTCTTGGGCCTGAGTCAGTTCTTCGCGATTGCTGTCCTGCAGTTTTTGCACCAGATAGCGCAGCTGCGCGTTTTCCAGCACGGCGACTTCCAGTTCTTGCGCCAGGTCCTTCAGTGGGCGTTGCTCTTCGGGCGACAGGCCGAACGGCCGCAGATCGCTATAGATGTGGGGCGCCATGCCCTTGTCCACGCTTTTGGTTATCGGCTGGTCGTCGAGTTGCCCCTTGCCTTGGTAGCCCAGAAAACGTCCGTCTTCGGTGTGATAGCAGGGTTGTCCGCTGAGGACCCCGAACAGGGGCTGGTCGCCGCCCCCGCGCAGGGCAAAGCAGACATCGTCGAAGGCCCGCTTGCTGTTCAGCGCCTGGGCCAGCAGTGTCCCGTCCCAATCGCCAAGCGCGGTGGACTGGCTCTGTTGCTTCAGATCACTTGGCGTCAGCGCCAGGGCGCCCTGGGTTAGGGCCAGCAGCGGCAACCCCCTGATGGCCGAGGGGGGCAGCTCCAACTGGTTGGCAAAGGTGTCGTCCAGCGCCGCCAGCCGCAGATACTGGTCGCAGGACCAGAAGAAAAACCGCCCATTGGGCGGCTCGTCCTGGCGCGTCGGTCGGGTGATATCTTGGGAAATTCGCGCGAAAGCGGACTGGGTCGCATAGGCATAGCGATGACCCTGTTTCCCGGTCTGTGCGCCGAACTCCGGTAAAGGTGATGCTACCAGCGATTTTCCCCCAGTGGCCCAGACTATCCCCGCCGTGGAAGTTCCGGGATCAACTTCTTGCGTCGTCAACTTCTCGTGTGGTCAACGTCTCGTGCCGTCTTGTCGCCCACGCTTGATTTAGGACAGGCTGATTGGGTTTCAACAGTTTTGCTGTGCGAGGGTCGCCACGTTTTACCGGCGCAGTTTACCCTGTTCGCCTAAAATGCGCAGCATATTTTCCATAGTCGCGGTATTGTTGGTTTACTTATTGATACGGTTGATATTTTTTTGAATTGACCCTGAAAGATTCGCGTGGAGCGACCTCAAAAAGATCGACCGTTCGGTTATTGCGGGATAAGTTTGGCGCCGGCGTGGCGTTGGCCGCACCGCCGCGCCGGCGGTCCCCGCCGAGAAAATTTGAACAGGAGATCCTGCGTCGTGAGTCAAACGATTGAATTTTTCTTCGATTTTTCCAGCCCCTACGGCTATTTCGCCGCCGAGCAAATCGAGGCTGTCGGCGCCAGACAGGGGCACAAGATAACCTGGCGGCCCTATCTTATGGGCGCGGTGTTCAAAGCCATCGGCACGGACTCCCTGGTCAACATACCGATGAAGGGAAGCTACAGCAGAATGGACATGGAGCGGACCAGCCGGCTGCTGAACATTCCCCTGTGCTTGCCGCAGGATTTTCCCTTCATGAGCGTGGCCGCCTGCCGCGCCTACTATGGGGTGTTGGAACAGGACGAACCCGCCGCCAAGGCCCTGGCCCTGGCCCTGTGCCGGGCGGCCTTTGCCGAGGGGCGATCCATCGGCAGGCCGGAGGAGGTGCTGGCGGTGGCCGCCAAGCTGGGGCACGACCCGGCGGCGTTGGGGGCGGTGATGGCAAGTCAGCCGGTCAAAGATCGGCTGCGCCAGGAGGTGGACCGGGCCATTGAGCGCGAGGTTTTCGGCTCGCCCTACTTTTTTGTCGGCGCGGAGCGGTTCTGGGGCAATGACCGCATTGCGATGATGGAACGGTGGATCGAAACCGGCGGCTGGTGAGTCGCACCTGGTGAGTTATGGCTGGTCGTCATGGCCGACGACGCGGCGATCTACCTGGATACTTCTCCGCTGCTTCCCGGCTACTTTTCTGCGAGAAGGCCGCCGGGGGGCAAGACGGGAAGGGGGGCGCCCTGGGTCGCGGGGCCAACTTTTGCGGCGCGGTCGGACCCCTGCGCCAGCGTGTGGCCAGGCTGTGCGCCAGCGTCCGGATTGTGTTACACAGGTCGTCAGGTCGGCAGGCTGCAAGGCTGGGCCGGCTGAGCGCTTTTCCGCCAAAACCGGGTTGCTAACCTCGACATCCCGCTCCGATCATCGGCCTGTCTTTGCAGGTGTTTCGTCAGTTCCCAAGCAAACGCTTCGTTGGGTCAAATCCCTTGATTTGCTTGCCAGAGCGAGGCATGGTGCGGGCAGAAAATAACAACTGTTAGGTAATGGTCTCCTCATGAGCGTGATCAAAAGCGTCCTGTCCACGCGCAGTGTCGACTTTCAAGAAAACAAGGCGGCCATGGAGGGCCTGGTCGCTGACCTGCGCGCAAAAGTGGATGTGATCAAGCAAGGCGGCAGTTCGGCCGCCCGGGAAAAGCACCTCGCCCGGGGCAAGCTGCTGCCGCGAGAACGGGTGCGCACCCTGCTGGATCCCGGATCGCCGTTCCTGGAGATTTCACAGTTCGCGGCATGGGATATGTACGGCGGCGGCATCAACGCGGCGGGCCTGATCGCCGGCGTGGGCCGGGTCAAGGGCCTGGAGTGCATGATCATCGCCAATGATGCGACGGTCAAAGGCGGCACCTACTATCCGATGACGGTGAAAAAGCATCTGCGGGCCCAGGAAGTCGCCGAGCAGAACCATCTGCCCTGTCTTTATCTGGTGGATTCCGGCGGCGCCAATTTGCCCAACCAAGACGAGGTCTTTCCGGACCGCGATCACTTTGGCCGGATCTTTTACAATCAGGCCAACATGTCGGCCAAGGGAATCCCGCAGATCGCCGTGGTGATGGGCTCCTGCACGGCGGGCGGGGCGTATGTTCCGGCCATGTCCGATGAAACCATCATCGTGCGCAATCAGGCGACGATCTTTCTGGCCGGGCCGCCGCTGTTGAAAGCCGCAACCGGTGAAGTGGTGACGGCGGAGGAACTGGGGGGCGCCGACGTGCACTGCCGCACCTCCGGCGTGGCCGATCACTACGCCAACAACGACGCCCATGCCCTGGGGATCGCGCGGCGCATCGTCGGCAATCTCAATCGCCCGAAGAGCCATATTCTGGAAGTGCAGACACCGCGGGATCCGCTGTACGATCCACATGAAATCTACGGCATCGTGCCACAGGACCTACGCAAGCCCTATGACGTGCGTGAGGTTATCGCCCGCTTGGTCGACGGCTCGGAGTTGGATGAATTCAAAGCCCTCTATGGCGCCACCCTGGTGTGCGGGTTTGCCCGGATTTTCGGCTATCCGGTCGGCATTCTGGCCAACAACGGGATTCTCTACGGCGAGTCGGCGCTGAAGGGAGCCCACTTCATCGAACTCTGCTGCCAGCGCAACATTCCGCTGATTTTTCTGCAGAATATTTCCGGCTTCATGATCGGCAAGAAATACGAGTCAGGCGGGATCGCCAAAGACGGCGCCAAGCTGGTCACGGCGGTCGCCACGGCCAGGGTGCCGAAGTTCACGCTGATGATTGGCGGCAGTTTCGGCGCGGGCAACTATGGCATGTGCGGTCGGGCCTACAGCCCCCGCTTCCTGTGGATGTGGCCCAATTCAAGAGTTTCGGTCATGGGGGGAGAACAGGCCGCCTCGGTGCTGGCCACCGTGCGCCGGGATGCGCTGGAGGCCAAGGGCGACGCGCTTTCGCCCGAAGCCGAAGCGGCCATCAAGGACCCGATCCTCCAGCAGTTCGCCCACCAGTCCCACCCCTATTTTGCCTCGGCGCGGCTTTGGGATGATGGCATTCTGGACCCGGCCGATACCCGCATGACCCTGGCCCTGGGGCTGTCGTCGGCGCTCAATGCGCCGAAGGAAGAAACCCGCTTCGGCGTCTTTAGGATGTAAAGTTGATGACCGATCCCCTGTTTCTTGAAGATCGCGATACGCGGGGCGTGGCCCGGCTGACGCTCAATCGTCCTGATGTTCACAACGCCTTCAATGCCGCGTTGATCGCCGAGCTGACCGCGGCGCTGGCGCGGCTGGAAAAGGACCCGACCGTACGGCTGGTGGTGCTGACCGGCGCGGGTAAATCTTTTTCCGCCGGCGCGGACCTCAATTGGATGCGCGCCATGGCTTCCTATTCGGAAGAAGAAAACCAGCAGGACGCCGAAAACCTAGCCGGTTTGATGGACCGGCTCAATCACCTCGCCAAGCCGACCTTGGCCCTGGTGCAGGGGGCCGCCTTTGGCGGCGGGGTTGGGCTGGTGGCCTGCTGTGACATCGTGCTGGCCTCGCCGGCCGCTGTTTTCTGTCTGTCCGAGGTTAAGCTGGGCCTGATTCCGGCGGCGATCTCTCCCTATGTGGTCGCCGCCATCGGTCAGTCTGCGGCGCGACGCTATTTTCTCACCGCCGAGCGGTTTTCCGCCGCCCAGGCCCACCGTCTGGGGCTGGTTGATGAGGTGGTGCCGGCTGAACAGCTCGCGACCGAGGCGGAGAAAATGATCGCGACGCTGCTGTCGGGCGGCCCCGCCGCCCAGGCCGAATCAAAGGAGCTGATTTTTGCCGTCGCGCAGCGGCCCGTGACCCCGGAGATTATGCTGGACACCGCGCGACGCATTGCCCGCGTGCGGGTCGGGGCGGAAGGGCAGGAGGGTCTGCGGGCGTTTTTCGACAAGCGTCCGGCCGGTTGGATCGACAAGGCGCCGTGACGCTGACGGGGTACCGTCGACACGGCGGCAACAATGTCGGCAAGGCCGGCGCGGCGGCTTGGGCCGGTCTGGCGGAAAGCGGCGCGGTCTTGCGTGGATGATTTGAACAACAGCTGGTGAAAGGGGTGGCCGTGGCCACAGGGGAAAAAGGCAAGCGCGCCGCGCCAAGGAAGGGAGAGGTCGGTTCCTGGCTGCGGGCGTCGTGTTTTTCCGCGGCCCTGCTGATTCTGATCACCTTGGCGACCAATCCCGATGCGGTCTATTTCAACTTTGTCCCGGTGGCTTTGTTGGCGGGCGGTCTGGGGGTGTTGATCTATGTCTTTCCGCGCAGCTATTTCTTCTCGATTTCGCTGAGCAACTGCGTGGCGATCTACAGCAGTATTTTCGTGGTGTTGGCCCGCGCCAACTTCGATGCGGCGCAGGAGTGGGTGCTGTCCTTGGCCTTTGCCATTCCCCTGGTGGCCTTCATTGGCGGTGCGGTGCTCAACCGCGATCGTATTCGGCATTTGATTGAGGATTCCGATCTGCGCCAAAAATCCACGACGGCGGCGCAGAGCTACCGCTGGCTGTTGCCGGTGGGCATGGTCGGCGTCTTGACCTTCTTTCTGCCGGAGGGGGATTGGCGCGGCTGGAACCACTCCGTTGCCCTGCTGTTCGGCATGAGCGTCATCGGCGTGATCGTTTTCTGGGTCAGTGAAGCGGTTTGCGCTTTTCTGGTTGAAACCGGTTTGATGTTCGAGGATTTTTTCAAACAGATCGGCACGGTCGCCGTTCCGGCCTTTGCCTTCATTACCTTCTACACCATGAACGTGGTGGTGTTTGGCAGCCTTTACCGCATTCTTGACGCCATCAGCGACCAGCCTCAATTTCTCATTCAAGGCGAGCGACGGCTGATCGAATTCTCGGAATCGCTGTATTTTGCCATCGTTACCCTGTCCACCGTGGGCTATGGCGATATTGCGCCGGATGGCGTGCTGGTGCGCTTTCTGGCCTCGATACAGATTATCTTCGGCGTGCTTTTGCTGATCTTCGGGGTGTCGGAGATTCAGCGTTATCGCGATGGCAAGCCAAGCAAGGCGCAACAGATCCAAAACGTGGCGGGGGATAACTGAACCATGGGCGAGGCGGAGAGCAAAATCCTCTTGGAGGTTTTGATTTTTCTTTTGGCGGCCGTGGTTGTGGTGCCGATGGCGCGCAAGCTGCGCTCCAGCCCGGTGTTGGGCTATCTGGTGGCCGGGATCGTCGTTGGCCCGTCGGGCCTGGCGCTGATCGCCCACACTGATTCTGTTGAACTGCTGGCGGAAATGGGGATCGTCTTTCTGCTGTTCGCCATCGGCCTGGAGCTGTCGGTCGAGCGGTTGAAGGTGCTGCGTCGCCTGGTTTTCGGCCTCGGCACGGCCCAAGTTGTGGTCACCGGGCTGGTCATCGCGTTGGTCGCCATGGGGCTGGGCGTTAGGGCGGAAGCCGCCGTGGTGATCGGTGGCGGACTGGCGCTATCTTCAACCGCCTTTGTCCTGCAAATGCTCGTCGAGCGGGGGGAGCTGGCGGTGCGTTTCGGCCGCGTGGCTTTTTCGATCTTGCTGTTTCAGGATCTTGCGATCGTTCCACTTTTGGCGCTGGTGCCGCTGCTGGGTACGGATGGCACCTCCCTGCCGATGGCCTTGGGGCTGGCCGGTTTGAAGGCCGCGGCCGCCATCGGTCTGACCATCTTGGTGGGGCGGATCGCGCTTCGGCCGCTGTTCCGGGTGGTGGCCAATGCCCGCTCGCCCGAACTGTTTGTCGCCACCGCGCTGCTGGTGCTTTTGGGCACGGCCATGCTTATGGAACAGGCGGGCGTGTCCATGGCGCTGGGGGCCTTCCTCGCCGGCCTGCTGCTGTCCGGCACCGAGTTCCGCCACCAGGTGGAAGCCGATATCCGGCCCTTTAAGGGGCTGTTGCTGGGACTGTTCTTTATCTCGGTCGGCCTGTCGATCGATGTGTTGGTTATCCTGCAGAACTGGGCGATGATTTTTATCGGCCTGTTGGCCCTCTTGACCACCAAGGGGCTGATCTTGGTCGGGGTCTGTCGGCTCTTTGGTCTGCCGGCGCCGGTTACGCTTCGGGTGGCTTTCTTGCTCGGTCAGGGCGGCGAGTTCGGCTTCGTGCTGTTTGGCGTGGCGTTGTCGATCGGGCTGCTGGACGCCGACTTGGCCCAGTTGGTGGTGGCGATCGTGGCCTTGAGCATGGTGATGACGCCCTTTGTCGACTATCTGGGCCGGCGGCTTTCCGCGCTGGCAGCGGCCCGCCGCGCCGGCGGCGATGCCCTGCCGGTTCTGGGTGAGGAAGGCGCGCGCGAGCTGCACGACCACGTGGTGATCGCCGGCTTTGGTCGGGTCGGGCAGACCGTGGCCGCCGTGTTGTCCGCCGGTCATGTGCCCTATGTCGGGTTTGACTTGAACGCCACGCGGGTGCGCCACTGCAACAGCCACAATCTTCCGGTTTTCTACGGCGACGCGGCGCGCGTCGATGTGCTGGAGACGGCGAGTCTGGAGCACGCCCGCGCGGCGGTGATCACGCTGGATGATATGCGCGCGGCAAATCAGGTGGTTGAAGCCCTGCGGGAGAAGAGTTCGGAGCTGCTGATCCTGGTGCGCGCCCACGACCTGTCCCATCAAGCCGAGCTGCGCGCGGTCGGCGCCACGGCGGTGGTGCCGGAAACCATTGAGGCTTCTTTGCAGTTGGGGGGTATTCTGTTGGAACGGATCGGCGTGAGCGGGGACGAAATCGCGCAAATCATGGCCGAGTTCCGGCAGGAGAACTACCAAGGGCTGCAGCACCCGGTCGGGGCGGCGGGCACCTTGACCAGCGATGCGCAGGAGAACCGCTAGGCGGCCGGGAGAAGAACGCCGGGTTCGGCGATTGTCTCCCGGCGGATCCGCCAGCGGCGGGACCAACCCCGGCCGGGCCGGGCGAAACTGAAAGACGACAGTCACAGGTCGGACAGTCGGACCTGTCGGATCAACCGATGCAACGAAGACGGATCGAGCCTTGTTCAACAGCCTATTGATTGCCAATCGCGGTGAAATCGCTTGCCGGATCATCAAAACCGCCCGCCGCATGGGGCTGCGCACCATTGCCGTTTATTCGGAAGCCGATGCGCGGGCCCGGCACGTCGACCTGGCCGATGAGGCCTATCTGCTGGGCCCGGCGGCCGCGGCCGAAAGCTATCTGCGGATTGACAAGATCCTCGAGGTGGCGGTCCAGGCCGGGGCCGAGGCGATCCATCCCGGCTATGGTTTCCTGTCGGAAAACGCCGAGTTTGCCGAGGCCTGCGCCGCGGCCGGGGTGATCTTCGTCGGGCCGCCCGCCAGCGCCATTCGCGCCATGGGCTCGAAAAGCCAGGCGAAGGCGATCATGGCCGCCGCCGACGTGCCGTTGGTTCCCGGCTATCACGGCGCTGACCAGGATCCGGCGCTGCTGCGGCGCGAAGCCGAAAAGATCGGCTTTCCGGTGTTGATCAAGGCCTCCGCCGGCGGCGGCGGCAAGGGGATGCGGGTGGTTGGCAAAGCCGAGGACTTCGCCGCTGAACTGGCCGGCGCGCAGCGCGAAGCCCGCGCCGCTTTCGGACAAGACCAGGTGCTGCTGGAGAAATACCTGACCCAGCCGCGCCACATCGAGGTGCAGGTCTTTGCCGACAGTCACGGCCAGGCGGTTTCGCTGTTCGAACGGGACTGTTCGGTGCAGCGCCGCCATCAGAAGGTCCTGGAAGAGGCCCCGGCGCCGGGGGTGAGTCCGGCCAGGCGCGCCGAAATGGGCCAGGCCGCGGTGGCGGCGGCCCAGGCCATCGGCTATCAGGGCGCCGGCACGGTGGAATTCATCGTTGAGCAGGGCCAGTTCTACTTTATGGAGATGAACACCCGTCTGCAGGTGGAGCACCCGGTGACCGAGCTGATCACCGGCCAGGATCTGGTGGCCTGGCAACTGCGGGTCGCCAATGGCGAAACCCTGCCGGTGCGCCAGGAGGACTTGCAAATCTCCGGCCACGCTTTTGAAGCGCGACTCTATGCCGAGGATCCGGCCCGCGACTTCCTGCCTGCCAGCGGCCGCCTGGCCCATCTGGTTTTTCCATCGGAAAGCGCGACGCTTCGGATCGACACCGGCGTTCGCCAAGGCGATGAGGTTTCCGTCTTCTATGACCCGATGATCGCCAAGATCATCGTTTGGGGGGAAGACCGGTCGACCGCCCTGACCCGGCTCGGCCAGGCCCTGGCGCAAACCCAGGTGGTCGGGGTGACCACCAATCGCGATCTGCTGTGGGCCTTGGCCAAGCATCCCGCCTTTGCCGCGGCTGAGCTGGACACCGGTTTCATCGCTCGCCATGGCGAGGTGCTGCTGGCGCCCCAGGCCACAGCGACCCGCGAGGTGCTGGCCCTGGCCGCGCTGGCCGAGTCGCTGCGCCGAGACCGCGAGGCGGCGGGGCAGGCGGAACGCTCCGGCGATCCCCATTCGCCCTGGCACCTGACCAATGGCTGGCAGATGAACGAGGATACCCAGCGTCGCCTGCTGTTCCTGCAGGGCGAGACGCCCTTCGCCTTGGTGCTGCACTACCGCGCCCAAGGCCGCAAGCAGGCGGAGTTGGAGATTGAACTGGACGCCGACCTGATAAAGGCGCGGGTGCAGGACCTGGGCGAGGGTCGCCTGCTGGCCGATTTGGATGGCCACCAGGTTCGCGCCACCGCGCTTTGGCAGGGCGAGGAACTGACGCTCTTTCTGGCGGGCCGCAGCCATCAGCTGCACCTGTTCAACGCCCTGGAAGATTCCGGCGAGGAAGAGGTGCGCGGCGGTCAATTGCGCGCGCCGCTCTCCGGCAAGATTATTGCCGTTTCGGTCACCGACGGCCAGCAGGTCGAGGCCGGCCAGACCCTGATGCTGCTGGAGGCGATGAAGATGGAGCATGCCATCGTGGCGGCGTCGGCGGGCCGGGTGACGGCGCTTTACTACGGGGTCGGCGATCAGGTCGACGAAGGGGTCGAGTTGCTGGCGATCGAACGCGCGGCGTCGACCTGAGGGCCGAAAGCTGCGGGGCGCGCCTGGTCGAACTTGGCGCGTGGATGACGGCGAATGATCTGAAGGCTTTCTGGCGGAGAACGACCGATGGCGACCTATCCCAAGCAGGTGAAGATGGTGGAAGTGGGGCCACGCGACGGCCTGCAGAACGAAAAGCGCTTGCTGCCGACGGCGGTAAAGATCGCGCTGATCGACCGGCTGTCGGAAACCGGTTTGTCGGCGATCGAGGCGGGCGCTTTCGTGTCGCCAAAGTGGGTTCCGCAGATGGCCGACTCCGCCGAGGTTCTGACCGGCATTGCCCGCCGGGCCGGGGTCAGCTATCCGGTGCTGGTGCCCAATCAGCAGGGGTTGGAAAAGGCGCTGGCGGCCGGGGTCACCGAGATTGCGGTTTTCGCCGCCGCCTCCGAAGCTTTTTCCCAGCGCAACATCAACTGCTCCCTCGATGAGGCCCTGGCGCGGTTTGCGCCGGTGGCGGCGCAGGCCAAGGCCAGCGGGCTGGCGCTGCGGGGCTATGTCTCCTGTGTGTTGGGCTGTCCCTATGAGGGCGAGGTGCCGGTGAGCCGGGTGGTCAAGGTGGCCAAGGCGCTGCGGGCCATGGGCTGCTACGAAGTTTCGCTCGGCGATACTATTGGCGTGGGCACGCCGGCCAAGGCCCGGGCCATGGTGGCGGCGGTGGCCGAGGAGCTGCCGGTGGGCCGGCTGGCGGTGCATTTCCACGATACCTATGGCCAGGCCCTGGCCAACATTCTGGCCTGTCTGGAACTGGGGGTGGCCACGGTGGACAGTTCGGTCGCCGGGCTTGGCGGCTGCCCCTACGCCAAGGGGGCCTCGGGCAACGTGGCCAGCGAGGACGTGCTCTACCTGCTGCGCGGACTGGGCATCGAAACCGGGGTTGACCTGACGAAACTGGCGGCGGCCGGCGATTTTATTTCCCGGGCGCTGGGGCGGCAATCCGGCTCCAAGGTGGGGCTGGCGCTGGCCGCCAAGTCGGCCTAAGGTCGCAGTCTGCGGGGCGTCCTTGCCGGTCGACCGCGCGCTGGATCTTTTCCCTGTCCAGGGCCGCGCCACAGCGCCGGCAGGCGGTCCGGGCTGGCGCCCGTGCGCGCCTTTTGTTGCTGTTTTCCGGTCTGGGCTGTCGCCCGTCCACGCCTCTCGTTGCTGTTTCCCGGTCCGGGCTGTCGCCCGTCCACGCCTCTCGTTTTGTCGTCGTTGGTTTAAATTGCAGTCATGTCGAAAGAAGCAAACCCGGCTCGCGGTCAACTCCATCTGATCAAGCTTTCCGTCGGCAGTGAATCGGTTGACAGCCTTGGCCAATGGCAGGCCCAGCGCCTGGCGGCGACCGGGCGACTCTGGCATGGGACAAGGATGTCGCCAAAGCGGCACGAGGCGCTGCTGGACGGCGGCTCGATCTATTGGGTGATCAAGGGACTGATCCAGGCCCGTCAGCTTCTGACCGGGATCGAGCGCGGTCATGACGAGTCCGGCCGGCCGTTGACGCTGTTGCTGTTGGACCGGCCTTTGATCCGCGTCCATCCCACCCCCCATCGACCATTCCAGGGCTGGCGTTACCTGCCGGCGCGCAGCGCGCCGTGCGACCTGGAGCCGTCGCCAGGCGGCGGCGAGGATCTGCCGCCCGCCCTGCGCGGCCAGCTGGCTGACCTGGGGCTGTTTTAATCGCCAAGCGGCCAACCGCCGCTGCGGTTCCCCCACCGTTCCCCCACCGTTCGCGCACACCGTTTGCCTCTTACGCCCGGGCTTGCGCCCGAGGCCGAAAACCGGCTGCTGGCGGGGGCGCGCCAGCCCGGCCCGGCGGGCCGTTGGGCCAGCGCCGGAACGGCGAAAAATGGGTCGGCCGCGCCACCAGTCAGTGCCCCAGCCAGTGCCGCAATCACTGCCCCGCCGGCCCGCCGGTCCGTTCACCGGGATCTCACCATAAGACACTGATAAAAAGGCGTTTTCCATAACATTCGTCGATGAATGTCGGCTTGGTTGGGCGGCAGGTGGCGCTTTCCCGGGTGTTTCATCGGGGTGGGAAAAGAAAGTGATATTTTTTTGATTTTTTCGCTAGACAGTTCCGGCGCCCAGCCCTATATACCTCTCCACCGACGCAGCGGGGCGCAAGACACGCCGCCGCATCGGTCGCCCACCAGGTTGAATTGTGGACGATGCCGCGAAAGAGGCGTTGTCATAGCATAACTTCTTACCTATACTTGATGGCCTTGCATGATCGACTCCGGTTGATGATGCGCTTTAGTGCCGCCGCTTGTAGGGTCTCTTGCTAGAGACGGCGGGCGTCTTCTTCGGAAGAAAGCTGTTTGACATTGTTGAGATGGGAAGGGATACGCGGGCGGCGTTTGTTTTGCT
>CAXBMB010000047.1:0-27817 GCA_963976695.1 uncultured Rhodovibrionaceae bacterium | reverse complement strand
CTAGGCGTCGGCCTTTTCCTTGTCGGATCCGCTGCCCTTTTCAGGCGCATCGGCGGCGGGTTCCTTGGGCGCGACCACCCGGCGGCGACGAACCCGGCGAACCGGCTTGTCTTCCGTACCCGGCGCGTCGCCGGCCGCTGGGGCCTCATCGGACAGCAGATCCGGCTGGGCGTCACTTTCCTTGCTCTTCGCCGCCGGCTTGCGCGCCACCCGCGCCCGCGTGACCCGGCGCGGCTTGTCAGCCGCGCCATCGCGCGCGTCATCGTCGCCTCTCGGCGCGGCGACGCGGCGGCGGCGCGGGGCCTCGACCGGCTTATCCTCGGTCAGGTCTTCCGAACTGCCGGCGGCGGCCTCGCGCTCCGGCGTCTCGATTTCCAGAACCCGCGGACGACGCTGTGGACGGCGCGGACCGTCCCGGCCCTCGGTTCTGTCCTCCGCCGCGTTCGCCGGCGCATCCGACTCCGAAGTCCCGTCACCGTCACTTGCCGCCGCATGATCTTGGCTGCTGGCCGGACGGGTCGGGTGGGGGTCGGTGCTGTCGTTCAGAATGCGAAAATAGTGTTCCGCGTGTTGCAACAGCGACTCCGCCAAGATGCGGTTTCCCGCCAGTTGGGCGTCACGCGCCTGGGCCTGATATTTTTCACAGACCTGCGAAGCATTGCCGCGAATGCGCCCGTCAGGCCCATTGCTGTCAAAACTTTGCGAACGAGGGTTTGCGTTGCGACGGCCGCTGTTGTTGCTATTCGAGCGACCACGACCACGCCGAGGGTTATTACCTTGTCTCATTGATCCGTAACATCAAAAGCCGGAAAAAGGGGATCCTCAAGGGATCATCAACACTTGCATCTCCCGCTGTTCAGCCTGGCGATAAAGCAACCTGGCGACAGACTCGACCTGTTCAACGATCCCGGGTTTTGGATCTGCGCGTCAAACTTCTCTGGGGAGTAGCCATTTTTTTTCGGTAGCCTCCCATGGGGAGGCCGACCGCTTAACGGCCCGATAGCACAACTTAACGGGCTATGCGTGCCTTTTCCAACACTTTTTTTCACCGCCGGGTCGAAAGGCCCCGCCCCGCCGCGCCCCAGGTGACCGCCAGTTCAGCCACACGGGCGGGCGACGACGCAGCGCGGTTGACCGGAAAGATCCACCGGCCGAGCGAGAATTTGCAGCCCCTGCGCGGCCAGCAGGCGACAGAGTCCGGGCGACTGTCCGGCGCCATGCTCCAACGCCACCTGCCCCTGGGCGGTCAGCATCCGGCGCAGCAGCGGCGCGATCGCCCGGTAGGCGGCAAAGCCATCCGCCCCGCCATCCAAGGCGCACGGCGGGTCGTAGCCCGTCACTTCCGGCGCCAGCCCGGCCAGGGCGGCGCTTTCAATATAGGGCGGATTGGACAGAACCCAGTCGAAGCGCAGGCCGTTGTCCAGATCGGACCGCAGCGCGTCGGCCCAGTTGCTGACATAAAAAGCCGCGCGCGACGCCAGCCCCAGATCGCTGGCGTTTTGCCGCGCCTGGGCAATCGCCGGCGTCGAGATATCCACCCCGACGCCGTGCGCCTGCGGCAATTCGCTCAGCAGCGCAAGCAAGATGCAGCCGCTGCCGGTGCCCAAATCCAGCAGCCGAAGCGGCGCCTGCGGGTCCGGGATCCGCGCCAACACCGCCGCCACCAGGGTTTCCGTATCGGGCCGCGGGTCCAGGGTGTGGGCGTTGAGGCCAAAGGGCAGCGACCAAAATTCCCGCGCCCCCAGCAAACGCGACACTGGCGCATGGCGACAGCGACCGGCGACGAGCGCGGCGAAGCGGCCGACCGCGTCACGCGTCACGGCCTGTTCCGGAAAACCGATGAGCCGGGAAAGCGGCAGCGCCAGCGCGGCGGCCAACAGCAGGCGCGCGTCGCGCCGCGCGTCGGTGATTTCTTCGGCGGCGAGCTTGGCGGTCGCCCAGTCAAGCAGGGAGCCAATGCTCCAGGGGCCGGGCGGCGGGTCGCAGTCGCTGGACGGGGCGCGGGTCACCACCGGCAGCCCTATTGGAAGCTCGCCAAGCGCTTGGCCTGATCTTCGGCCACCAGCGCGTCAATAACCTCATCCATCGCCTCGCCGGTCATGATTTTGTCCAGCTTGTAGAGCGTCAGATTGATCCGATGGTCGGTCATCCGGCCCTGCGGGAAGTTATAGGTGCGGATGCGCTCCGACCGATCCCCGCTGCCGACCTGCTGCTTGCGGTCGGCGGCCAGGCTATCGGCCTGCTCTTGGCGCAGGTGATCATAGAGCCGCGCCCGCAGCACCTTCATGGCCTTGGCCTTGTTTTTGTGCTGTGATTTTTCATCCTGACACTGCACCACCACGCCACTGGGCAGATGGGTGATGCGAACGGCGGAATCGGTGGTGTTGACGTGCTGTCCGCCGGCGCCCTGGGCCCGGTAGGTGTCGATCCGAAGATCCTTGTTTTCAATCGCGATGTCGACCTCTTCGGCTTCCGGCAGCACCGCCACCGTGGCGGCGGAGGTGTGGATCCGCCCCCCCGACTCGGTCACCGGAATGCGCTGCACCCGATGAACCCCGGACTCGAACTTCAAGCGGCTGAAGACATCGGCGCCTGAGATGGTGGCGCTGGCTTCCTTGATGCCGCCGATCTCGGTGTCCATGTAGTTCAGCACATCAAAGCGCCAGCGGTGGGCTTCGGCATAGCGCTGATAGAGGCGAAACAGCTCGGCGGCGAACAACGCGGCCTCGTCACCGCCGGTGCCGGCGCGAACCTCCAGGATGGCGTTGCGCGCGTCGGCTTCATCCCTGGGCAACAGCGACAGCAGGACCTGCCGTTCCAAATCCGGCAACCGATCGCGCAGCGCATAGTATTCGCTCTCCGCGAGTTCCCGCATTTCCGGGTCGCTGTCCGGGTCGTTGCGCAGGCCCTCCAAATCGGACAGCTCGCGTTTGGCGGCTTGAAAGGTCTCGATACCCTCGACGATCGGCCCCAGTTCGGAGAACTCCTTGAGCAGCTGGGTATAAGCGCTCGAGCCCGGTTCGGGGTGTTCGGCCACCACCGCGCGCAGCTCCGCATAGCGGGACACCACGCGCTTTAGATTTTCTTCCAGACTCAAGGCTTACCTCTTTTGCTGCGCGCCTCTCGGCGGGAAAGGGTCTCCTGTTGGGCGCGCATCTTGCCGCTGACGCCCTTTTCCCAACTGGCTGGTTTCTTAACGGCTTGGCCGTCGCCTGCAAAGCCAAAAAGCTCGCCAAACAACGCCTCGTAGTGAGCCTGCCGCTCGGGATGGTCCGCCGCCATGCGCCGCAGAGTCTCGCTGGGATCGTGCAGTAGGCGCTTCAACAGTCGTTGCGTCGCCTGGTCGGCGGTCAAGCCGGGCTCGGCCAGGATTTCCTGACGCAGCATCTCTCCATGGCGGCGCAGGGCGGCGACCAGGGGGCTGCCTTGGCGCTCGGCCTCCTGGCGCTGAAAGGCCTGCAGTTCCTCGCCCAGCACCCGCCAGGCGGCAATGGCGACCCCTTCCCGGTTTTCCAGGCCCTGGCGGGCCAACTGCTCCAGATCGTCCAGCCGATAGAGAAACGCCCCGTCCAGCGCCGCGACGCCCGATTCGATATCTCCCGGCAGCGCCACGTCGATAAAGAACACCGGCTTTCGCCGCCGCGCCTTCAAGGCGGCCTCGACCCGGGGCACGGTCAAGATCAACCGCCCGGTGCCGTCGGCGCTCACCACCACGTCGGCCGCCGCCAGCGCATCATCAAGATGGTCCCAGGGACGATAATGGCAGCCCAGGCGATGCGCCGCCACCTCGGCCCGCCCCTCGAACCGATGCATCAGCACCAGATCTTTAAGCCCCGCCTTGAGCAGTTCATCGGCCAGAACCTCGCCCATGTCGCCCAGTCCCAGCACCAGTCCCGAAACCCGGTGCAGGTCGCCATGCAGATCGCGCGCCACCTGCAAGGCCGACGAGGCCAGCGACACCGGCTGCTCGGCCACCGGCGTTTCAGAGAAAACCCGTTTCGCCGCCGCGAAAGCCGCCTGAAAGGGCCGCTCCAGGCCGCGCCCGACCATCCCCTGCGCCTTAGCCTGGCGATGCGCGGCCTTTACCTGACCGAAGATCTGCGGTTCGCCGATCAATTGGCTGTCCAGCGAGGCCGCCACCGCGAAAAGATGGCGCAGCGCATCCGGTCCGCTCAGTTCATAGCTTTGTCCGACGATCTCGCTCAGCGGCAGGCGGGCCCAACTGGCCAGGCAGCCGCGCAGGCCGGCGGCCTGGCTCGGGCCACCGTCCCCGGTCGCCTCCGCCGCGCGCCGCCTGGGAACAAAGATATCCAGTCGGTCGCAGGTGGCCAGCACCACCGCCTCGCTCAGGCCGCCCGCCCGAAGCTCGTTCAAGCGGTGCGCCTGATTGCCCTCCTCGAGCAGCAGTCGCTCCCGCAGCAACGCCCCTGCGGAGCGATGGTTGACCCCGACGACCAGCAGGTCTTGCGCGGGGGCGGCGAGCTTGGAGGCGCGCTCGGCCATCGGCCGCGCCCGCTAGGCCAGCGCGGCGAGACGATCGCTCAGGGCATCCAGGGAAACCAGTTCCTGTTCGCCACTGTCCAGATCTCGCAGCAAGGCGCTGCCCTGCGCCAGTTCATTCTCACCCAAAATCACCGCCGCGCGCGCCGACAGACCGTTGGCCCGCTTCAGGCGTTTCTTCAGATTGCCGGAAAAACCCAGATCGACGGCCACCCCGTCATAGCGCAGCGACTGCGCCAGTTTCTGCGCCAGATCCTCGGCCGCGCCGCCCACCGGCACCAAGGCGATCGGCCGCCGCGCCGGCGGCGGGGTCAGTTGCATCATGGCCAGGCGCTCCACGCCCGCCGCCCAGCCCACGCCCGGCGTCGCCGGGCCGCCCATCAAGGAAACCAGGCCGTCATAGCGGCCGCCGGCCATGACCGTGCCCTGCGCCCCCAGGCGCGCGGTGGTGAATTCGAAACAGGTGTGGGTGTAGTAGTCCAGACCGCGCACCAGCCGTGGATTGAGGTGATAGGCGATCCCCAGCGCGGCCAGGCCCGCCTTCACCTGCGCGAAGAAATCCTGGCTAGCTTGATTTAGATAAGCCTCGAAACGCGGCGCATCGGCCACCAAGGCCCGATCGCAGGCGGCCTTTGAATCAAG
Source organism: uncultured Rhodovibrionaceae bacterium (assembly GCA_963976695.1). Lineage (GTDB taxonomy): Bacteria > Pseudomonadota > Alphaproteobacteria > Kiloniellales > DSM-21159 > CAXBMB01. The sequence continues at coordinate 22,675 of CAXBMB010000047.1, read as the reverse complement.
AATGCGCAAGGGATTGCGCGTCAGGCGGGCCAGACTGTCGTCGCTCAGCTTGTCCTTGTGATCGGAAAAATAGGAGACCAGGGCGGCGCGGAAAGCCTGCCGGCTCTGCGGATCGCCCAAGGTGTTGAGCTCCAGGGTGATGTCGTCACCGATCCCCAGCTTCTCCAAAATATGGCGCCCCGCCGCGATGATCTCCACATCGCCGCGCGGATCGGCCACGCCCAGCAACTCGACGCCGATCTGGTGAAATTGCCGCTGACGGCCCTTTTGCGGCCGTTCGTGGCGGAACATCGGCCCGGCATAGAAGTACTTCAGCGGAAGGTTCTGCTGCAGGCCGTTGGAAATGAAGGCCCGCGCCACCCCGGCGGTGTTTTCCGGCCGAAGGGTGATTTGCTCGCCCTCCTTCATCTCGAAGGTATACATTTCCTTGGTGACGATGTCGGAGGTGTCGCCCAGGGTCCGCTTAAAAACCTCCGTGAACTCAAAAATAGGCGTCGCCATCTCCTGATAACCATACAACTCGGCCACCGACCGGGCGCGGTCGATCACCGCCCGGAGGTTCCGGGCGTCGTCAGGCAGGAGATCGTGAGTGCCCCGGACGGGCTGCAAAGCGGACATAAACTGCTAATCCTTTTGTATTTCTGTCGTTTTCATCAACATTGTTGCGGCGTTGCCGCAACGCGGGCGGCAGCAGCTGTCCTTGGCTCCCGCTCCGGCGGAAACCCCGCGCCCGGGAGCCAAGCAAACCGGGCGCTATTCGGCCGCGTCGGGACGGTCGGCCTTGGCGGCGGCCACCGCCAGTTGGGCGTCAATTTCGGTCGCCTTGGCTTGGATTTGCGTCACCAGATGTTCGACGATGCCATCATTGGGGTCCTTGAGCCGGTGATGGGGCACCCCGCCGACATAGACCTGGTGGGTATCCTTGCCGCCGCCGGTAAAGCCCACATCAGTCATGGTCGCCTCGCCCGGGCCATTGACCACGCAGCCGATTACCGAAACGGTCATCGGCGTGGTGATATGCGCCAACCGCTGCTCCAGCAGCTCCACCGTCTTGATCACATCGAACTGCTGACGGGCGCAAGACGGGCAGGAGATGACGTTGACCCCCCGATGCCGCAGGTTCAATGACTTCAGCAGGTCGAACCCGACCTTGACTTCCTCTTCCGGCGACGCCGACAGGGAAACCCGCAGGGTGTCGCCGATGCCGGACCACAGCAGCATGCCCAGCCCGACGGCGGACTTGACCGTGCCGCTGCGCAGGCCGCCCGCCTCGGTGACGCCGATGTGCAGCGGAAAGTCGCCGGCCTCGGCCAGGCCCTGATAGGCCGCGACCGCCAGAAACACATCAGAGGCTTTCACCGAAATCTTAAACTCGTGGAAATCCTCGTCCTGCAGCAGGCGCGCATGATTGAGCGCCGATTCGACCATCGCCTCCGGACAGGGCTCGCCATACTTATCCAGTAGGTCGCGCTCCAACGAGCCGGCGTTGACGCCGATGCGCATCGAACAGCCGTGATCGCGGGCCGCCTTCACCACCTCGCGCACCCGCTGCTGCGAGCCGATGTTGCCCGGATTGATGCGCAGGCAGGCCGCCCCGGCTTCCGCCGCTTCAATGGCGCGCTTATAGTGAAAATGGATATCGGCCACGATCGGAAGGCTGGTCTGCTTGATGATCGCCCTCAACGCCGCGGTCGACTCGCTGTCGGGGCAGGAGACCCGAACGATGTCGGCGCCCGCCTCCGTGACCCGGTGAATCTGCGCCACCGTCGCCGCCACATCGTGGGTCAGGGTATTGGTCATGGTCTGCACGGAGATGGGGGCGTCCCCGCCCACCGGCACCTTGCCAACCATGATTTGGCGCGATTTACGCCGTTGGATGTCTCGATAAGGCCGGATGCTCATCGCTTCCTGCTTCCCGTGAAGAACTCTTGAACCGGATCACCCCCCCGACACGGCGGTCGGCGACTGCCGGTGACCCTATGGTGCCGGGAAAATGCCCCGTTGCACAATAAACTTCAAGGGCGCGCCAAACTTCCGGACCGCATCGCCCGGCCGCTTGGCCTCCCGGGCAAGCCCGACGGCCAAGTCGCACAGCCAAGTCACACAGCCAGCCGGGATGGATCGGCTTGGTTAATTGCTGCCGGTCAGGCCGGACAGCAGCGACTCTGGATCCAGTCTCACGTCCCGCCGCACTTCCCCGACGGGACCCAGCGTCGGCGCCAGCTTATCGTCCACCAGGATCTCCAACCCGCCGGCATTGCCGGTCAACAAGGTCAGCCCCGCGATGTCGGGCACCCGGTAGACGTCACCTTCATGCAGCACCTGGGTAAAGATGACATTGTCCTGCTGATTGCGCACCTGAACCCAGGAATCCTTGCCCGCCTTCAACAGGATGCGCGCGTTCTGGTTGACTTCGCCATAGGTTTGCGGCTCGCGATCTTCTTCCAGCGCGCCATTGGGCGCTGGCGGGATGCTGTTGCTTTCCCGCGCCAGGGCCACCCGTTCCGGCGGCTGGGGCGCCGCGTCTTCGTCGACCGAATCACCCGAACCGAAGTGGCGCGCCACCGTCTCGTCCGCCGACGAAGGCGGGGTCGCCCGGCCGGCGTCGGTCGACCCCGCAGGCGACGTGGTGGGCCGGGTGGCGGGGGGCGTGGTGGAGATTTTCACGCCAGCCGCCGCCTTGACGGTCGCGGCGCCGTCGGAAGGAACCTGAGGGGCTTTCGGCTTGACCAGTTGAACCGTGGGGGCGGGAACCGGCGCGCCGGACGGCGCCGGCGTCGAGGGTAAGGCCAGCGGAACTTCGGTTACCGGTTCAGGCACCGCCCGGGGCTGGCTCGGCTTCACCCCATTCCGGTCAACCGCGCGTTGGGTGTCGGACGAATTTGGGTCCGATAGGGTCCGCGCTTGGGGATCGGGGGCGGCTTTGGCGGCCGGCGGCGTTGCTGGCGTCACGGGCGTCACGGTTGCCGCTGGCGTCGCGGGTGTGTCCACCGCGTCGTCCTGTTGGCTCAGGCTGTTCCAGAAGGCCAAGAGATCCTGACCTTGGTTGTTGATCGCGTACCACCCGCCGTAAGCCAGCGCCAACAGCAGCAGCGAGATCACAACCATCAGGCCGCCGGGGATCTTGCCTTCTGGCTCGGGCACGGGAAAAACCAGGCTGCCCGCGCCGGGCAGGCCGCTGATCTCTTCCTTATAACGTTCAACCATCGGGCCGGAGTCCAGCCCCAGATAGTCGGCGTAGCTGCGCAAAAACCCGATGGCGTAAGTATGCCCGGGAAGCTCGGCGTAGCGCCCCTCCTCCAACGCCTGAAGGTAGACGAAGCGAATGCGCAGATCGCCGGCCACCGCGCGCAGATTGCGCCCCTGGCTCTCGCGAACACGCCCCAACACCTCACCGGTCGTCTCAGGGTGGGCCTGGAATTGGGGCGCCGCCGCTGTCCGTTCACTCTCACTCATAATTTTCTCTTCATCCGCGCGCGATCGACGCTTCCTGCCGGAAGCGCGACAACCGCCGCTCTATAAAAATTCACCACCAAACCGCCCCGCTGATCCATCCTAATTCACTTTGCCGAACCGGGGGACCATTTGGCTGACTGAAGGCTGTTTTAGCAAAAGAAAAAGTCCGGCGCGACCGAGAAAGCACCGATTCGGCGCTAGATTGCCACGCCGCGATCCAGGGCATAGGCGCGCAGCAACGCGCGCACCGAGCGATCGGGAGACTCGATCAAATGGGCCAGGTAGCGCGCCAGCGGCGCCTGCTCCATACTGCGCAGCATGTTCTTCACCGGTCCGATGCCCGACGGCGGCATGGAAAGGTTGGTGAAGCCGCAGCCGATCAGCGCCATGGCTTCCAGCGGATGGGCCGCCATTTCGCCGCAAAGCGACAGCGGCACCTCCGCCGCCGCGGTCTGTTGGGCCAGCGAGCGCAGGAAGTTCAGGATCGAGGGCGAAAGAGCGTCGTAGCGGCGCGCCAACAGGGGGTTGCCGCGATCGCTGGCAAACAGGAATTGCAGCAGGTCGTTGGAGCCGACCGAGATGAAATCCACCCGCGCGAACAGCGCCGGCAGCTGCCACAACAGCGCCGGCACCTCCAGCATCACGCCGACTTCCAGTTTTTCCGGCAGCGGCTTTCCGGCGGATTTTTGATGCGCCAGCTCGCGCTCCAGCAGCGCGCGCGCGCGCACCAGTTCCGCCACTTCGGTGACCATCGGAAACATGATCCGCAAGGGCCGCCCGTTCGCCGCCCGGATCAGCGCGCGAAGCTGCTGGCGCATGAGCGCCGGGCGATCCAAGCCGATACGAATGGCCCGCCAGCCCATAATCGGATTCTCATCGCTGGACCCGCTCCAGTACGGCAGGATTTTATCGCCCCCCACGTCCAGGGTGCGAAAGGTGATCGGCTTGCCTTCAGCCAACTCGTAAACCCGGCCGTAAAACTCGGCCTGCGCCTCCACCGTCGGAAAGGCCTCGCGCACCATGAAGGGCACTTCGGTGCGGTAGAGACCGATGCCGCCGGCCCCGACTTCATGCAACTGGGGCACGTCGACCAGCAGGCCGGCGTTGATCTGCAGGTTGATGACCTGGCCATCGCGGGTTTGCGAGGGCAGGTTTCGGGAAGCCAAATAGCCGGCGCGGCGTTGCGCACGCACATCAATCGCATCGGCGAAGGACTGACGCACGCCCTGGCGCGGCCGCAGCATCACCTGGCCGTTTTCGCCGTCGAGCACCACGAAGTCGCCCGGTCGCACCAGTTTAAACAGATCGTGACAACGGCCGATCATCGGAATGCTCAGGGCACGGGCGATGATCGCCACATGGGAGGTGGGCGAGCCCTCCTCCAAAATCACGCCTTTCAGCTTTGCCGGGTCATAGTCGAGCAGTTCAGCCGGGCCCAGGGTATGGGCCACCAGGATGGTTTCGTCGGGAAGCGCGCTGGGGTCGTTGCGCACCTGCCCGCCCAGCAGGTAGTGCAGCAGACGATTGCCCAGGTCTTCCAGATCGGAATAGCGCTCGCGAAGATAGGGATCGCGGACCTTTTCCATCCGGGTGCGCAAATCGTTGAGCACCCGCTGCACGGCGGCCTCGGCGGTCAAGCCGCTGCGCACCGCTTCGCGGTTGCGCTCCAACCAGCCCTTGTCCTTGGCGAACATGCGGTAGGTTTCCAGCACCTCCCGGTATTCACCGCCGGCTTCTTCCTTGCTCTCCAGGTGCGGCCGGGTCAGCAGATCATCAAGATCGTCGAGCATTTCCCGCAGCGCCGCGTCCAGCCGTTTCAGTTCTTCAGGGACGCTTTCGGCCACCACCTGCTTGATGACGATGCCACGGTGATGGGGCACGGCGATGCCCATGGCAACGCCTTCCTGCAGCACCACGCCGGCAACCCGGGCGGGCAGGGTCGACAGGCTGTCGGTGTGGCGACCTTCTTCCTCGCCGATCAGGCTGGTGCCGAGGGTTTCGGCCAGAACCATCGCCACGGTTTCCAGCGTTTCCGTCTCATCGTCGCTGTACAGGCGCGGCGTTTTATTCTGCACCGCCAGAACGCCCAGGACCCGGCCGCCGCGCAGCACCGGCACGCCCATCAGGGAGTGATAGATTTCTTCACCGGTTTCCGGACGATAGGCGAAATTGGGGTGCCCCTGCGCATCGGAAAGCGCCAGCGGGCGACCCTGGGAGGCGATATCGCCAATAATACCCTCACCGACCCGCAGCCGGGTGCGGTGCACCGCCGCGGACTTCAGCCCCCAGGTGGCGAACAGCTCCAGCACCTCGCCGGCGCGCATGACGTAAAAGGAGCAGACTTCAGCCACCATGTCGTCCGCTATCATGCGAACCACCTGATCCAGCTTTTCCTGCAGGCCTCCTCCCGTTTTCATCAGATCGCGCATCCGCTTTAACAGCTTGCGCGATCCAACCCACCCGGCAGCCTGCGGCGTCATAGCTTCTCCTTTCTCAGCGCTTTTTCGTTATGGCGATGGGAACGGACCCGTCACGCGACAGTCAAAACAACCGCGATCCAGACGTCCGATCCTCTCCCACAAGGGACCTTCTTCGAAAACAGAGAAGTCAACAATTGGGCAAATTGCCTTTGCCTGATTCTTTCCTGCCCACCAGGTGACCGGTCGACGCCGCGGGTCAGCGCCGCGACGCGCTCCGGTCCCCATTAAGTTAAGCAAGAATTAGGCCGCATCAAGCCCGTAGGCGGTATGCAGCGCCCGCACCGCCAATTCCGTGTATTCCTCGGCCACCAGCACGGAAACCTTGATCTCCGAAGTGGAGATCACTTGGATGTTGATGCCTTTATCGCTCAGCGCTTTGAACATCATTTGGGCAACCCCGGCGTGGCTGCGCATTCCGACGCCAATAACCGAGATTTTCACCACGTTGGCGTCTTGGGTCAGTTCCTTGTATTGCAAGGCATCGTGGTTGTCCTCCAGCACCTTCACCGCCCGGGCCTGGTCGGCCTTGGTTACGGTAAAGGTCATGTCGGTGGTTTTGCTGTCCGGTGAGATGTTCTGGACAATCATATCCACGTTGACCGCCGCGTCGGCCAGGGGACCAAAGATTGTGGCGGCGACGCCCGGCCGATCCGGCACTTCCCGCAGGGTGATTTTTGCCTCGTCGCGGCTGTAGGTAACGCCGCTTACAACTGCCTTTTCCACGATCTCTTCCTCATCCACCACCAGCGTGCCCGGCTTGTCCTCAAAAGAGGACAGCACCTGCACCGCCACATTGTGCTTCATCGCCATTTCCACGGAGCGGGTTTGCAAAACCTTCGCGCCCTGGGACGCCATCTCTAGCATTTCTTCGTAGGTGACCTTCTCGAGCTTTCGGGCCTTGGCAACGATCCGCGGATCGCTGGTGTAGACCCCATCCACGTCGGTGTAGATGTCGCAGCGGTCGGCCGACAGCGCGGCGGCCAGCGCCACCGCCGAGGTGTCCGAGCCGCCGCGTCCCAGCGTGGTGATGCGGTTGCGCACCGGATCCACGCCTTGGAACCCGGCAACCACTGCCACTTCGCCCAAGCGCAGGCGCTTGTCCAGTTCCTCGGCCTTGATGTCTTCAATCCGCGCCGAGCCGTGCGCCGAATCGGTCAGGATGGAGATCTGCCAGCCTTGCCAAGACCGCGCCGCCACCCCACGATCCTGCAAGACGATGGCCAGCAGACCGGCGGTGATATTCTCGCCGGAAGACACGATGGCGTCGTACTCGCGCAGATCATACAGTCCGGCGGCCTGGTTGGTAAATTCGATCAGTCGGTTGGTGGTGCCGGCCATGGCGGACACCACCACGGCCACCTCATTGCCGGCCTTGACCTCTCGTTCAACACGGCTGGCCACGATCTTGATGCGGTCCACGTCGGCAACGGAGGTGCCACCGAATTTCATGACGATGCGCGCCATTGGCTATCCTGAATTGAACGAAAACAAAGACGATGAAAGCGCTGCGATCTTTTTTGGCATTGGACAGCGCAGCAGCAGGCGCTATGCATACTTGATCGACCGCGCGTGAGGCAAGCACGGCGAACGTCCGACCCGTCACCGAGGTTGTCCAGGTTACCGCTTTTTTCTCGAAGGAGCCTTCCATGGCCCGCGCTTTCCGCGCTACAGGCGCGTCGGTGGACGCCGCCGAAGTCGATAAGTTTTCCCGCTTGGCCGACAAGTGGTGGGACCTGTCCGGTGAATTCGGCCCGCTGCACAAGCTCAACCCCTTGCGGGTCGCCTTCTTCCGGGATCAAGCCTGCAAGCATTTCCAGCGCGATCCCAAGGCCAGCCGGCCGCTGGCCGGGTTAACCGTCCTCGACGTCGGCTGCGGCGGCGGGCTGCTCAGCGAACCGCTGGCCCGTCTCGGCGCCAAGGTCACCGCGCTGGACGCCTCGGACACTAACATCAAGGTGGCCCGGATCCACGCCGATCAAAGCGGCCTGATCATCGACTATCGCTGCCAATCGGCCGAGGATCTGGCCGACAGCGGCGCCCAGTTCGATCTGGTGGTCTCCATGGAGGTGGTGGAGCACGTGGCCTCGGTCACCGGCTTCCTGGAGGCCTGCGCCAAGCTGGTGAAACCGGAGGGCGCCCTGTGCCTGGCGACCTTGAACCGGACACCGAAATCCTTCCTGCTGGGCATTGTCGCCGCCGAGCACCTGCTGCGCTGGGTTCCCACCGGAACCCACGACTGGCGGAAATTTCGGAAGCCTTCGGAATTAGCGACGGCGCTGCGCCCGAGCGGCCTGAAAATCACCGCGCTTTGCGGCATGACCTACAACATCATCAGCGACGCCTGGCTGCTGTCGAAGCACGACGTGGATGTCAACTATCTGCTGTTTGCCAGCCGCTAAAACCAGAGCGCGCCAGCACAGGGTGGGTCACGACGACAACGCCGCGCCAAGCGCTGTGTTGCCGGTTGATCGCCCGCTAGGCGTCGCCACGGTCGATCCAGGGAACTTGCGCGACCTCCACGCCTTCTTCTTCCAAGGCGCGGGCCTCCTCCGGGGTGGATTCACCATAGATGCCACGCGCCTTGGTTTCACCGTAGTGGATCTTGCGCGCCTCTTCGGCGAAGCCGGGGCCAACATAGTCGCAACTGCTTTCCACCTGCGCGCGCAGGTGAAGCAGTTGGTGGCGCAAGGTTTGGGCCAGATCGGCGTTCGACAGCACCGCGCGGCGCGCGACCTGGGGCGCCTGCGATCTTTTGCCGTCCGGATCCGCGCGCACCGCCGCGGTCCCGCCGCCAGTGGGTTTTGACGCCGCGCGGCCTTCTTGTTCGGCCTGCTGTTGCAGCGCCCGGTCGATTTGCGCGCTTTGCGCCGCCGATCCCTTATTCAGCCGCGGCGCCATGATTTGCTTTTCCACCGCGTGGGAGCCGCAGATCGGACAGCCGATCTGCTGGGCCTGGGCCAGCGCGCCAAAAGCCTTGCTGTCCTTGAACCAGGAGTCAAAATCATGAGAGTTTGCACAGCGTAGCGCGTAGAGGATCATCGTACAGGTCGCCTGTAAACGGGTTGCCTGTGGGCAAGATCGGCATCACCGGTTCGCCAGCGGTTAAGCCAGGGGCGACGCGCGAGTATTTTACCGAAACGCAACATAGGGCCATGTCTTGGCCAATACAATAAATGGCGATGCAATGATCAAAGATAAAGAGCAAACCGGAAAACCAGCCGAACTTTCTCCCTCCGGCTGGATCACCCGATTCCTGCCCGACGAAGACGGTTCGGCCGGGGGGATGTCGAAGCGGGCCTTGGATCTGGCCTGCGGCGGCGGCCGTCACAGCCGTCTGCTGCTGGCGCGGGGCTATCAGGTTATGGCTGTGGATCGGGATCTGTCCAAGCTCGGCGAACTGCGTCACGCGCCTGGCCTGACAGCCGTCGGAACGGATTTGGAAGCCGATCTGGCGCGCGGAACGCCACTGCCTTTCGCCGGCCAGACCTTTGATCTGGTGGTGGTGACCAACTATCTCCACCGGCCCCTGCTGCCCAGCCTGGTGGCCGCCGTCGCGCCGGGCGGTCTGTTGCTGTACGAAACCTTTGCCGCCGGCAATGCCCGTTTCGGTCGCCCCAGCAACCCGGACTTCCTGTTGAAGCCGGGGGAGTTGCTGGACGTGGTTCGCGGCAAGCTGCGGGTTCTGGCCTATGAAACCCTTGAGGTGCGGCGGCCAAAACCCGCCGCCCTGCAGCGCATCGCCGCCAAGAACGCGCCGCCGGCGTCCAACGGCCGCTGAGACGGTCGACGTCCGCCCGGGGCAGCCTCCGGCGGCCGGCCTATTCCGCCCCGATTTCGCTGAGCCCGGCGTAGGGCGTCGCCGGGTCAAGGTCCGGCGCGGCGAACATTCGGTCGTGGCTCAGCGCCGGAACCATGGCGCGGGCCTGGGCCACCTTGGCCGGATCGATGTCGGCGATGACGAAGCCCGGCTCCTCGCCCGCGTCGGCCAGCACCTCGCCCCAGGGCGCGACGACCAAAGAGTGGCCATAGGTGCGGCGGTCGCCCGGATGGGTGCCGCATTGGGCGGGCGCGAAGACGTAGCAACCGTTCTCGATGGCGCGGGCCCGCAGCAGCACGTGCCAATGGGCCTTGCCGGTGAAGTGGGTGAAGGCGGCGGGCACGGAAAAGAACGACGCCCCCGCCTTGGCCAAGGTCCGATAGAGCGTGCCGAAGCGCATGTCATAGCAGACGGTCATCCCCAACTTGCCCCAGGGCAGATCGGCGAGCACGGCATGGGTTCCGGGCCGGAAGGTGGCGGACTCCCGATAGGTCTGTCCGTCGGGGATATCCACGTCGAACATGTGAATCTTGTCGTAGCGCGCCGCGATCTCACCATTGGGGGCAATCAGGTAGGAGCGATTTGCCGCCTTTTCCTTGTCCAGCTTGATGGTGAGCGAGCCGGGCAGCAGCCAGATGCCTTCGCGCGCCGCCAGATCCCGGAACGCGGCCAGCCCCGGATGTTCGTCCTCGGGCCGGGCCTTGGCCAGCGTGATCTTCGAGCTGGCGGTCATCATGGTGGTGTTCTCGGGGGTCAGGACCAGATTGGCGCCGGCGGCCGCGGCCCGTGTGATGGCGTCACAGGCCATTGAGATATTGGCCCCCAGATCCTCACCCGTGGTGATCTGTACGCAGGCGACCTTAAAGCTGTTGCGGGTGTCCGGATCGCTCATCACGACTTCCTTGGGTGTTTCGGCGCCGCGCGGGGCCCCGGTCGGGTTACGGTGCGGTCACTGTGCTGTTACTGCGCGGCCGCCGTCAACAGCGGATCCAAACCGCCCTTGGCGTCCAGCGCGTACAGCTCATCACAGCCCCCGATATGTTGGCCGTCGATGAAGATTTGCGGCACCGACGTGCGGCCCCCGGCGCGTCGGCGCATCGTCTCGCGGCCCTTGCGGTCGATGGAGACGTCATACTCGACAAACGCCGCCTGCTTCTTGTCCAGCAGCTTTTTCGCCCGGAAGCAATAGGGGCACATCATGGTGGTATAGATTTCAATTTTCGGCATCAGACCCAGTTTCCTTGATTTTCGCGACATTACCCAATAAATGGCGCAAAGGACAGGTTCCGCAAGAGACCAAGAGCTGTGTTCACGACCGCTTGACCGCCCGGGGCCTTCCGATCACCTGTTCCAAAAAAGAAATAATGCCTCGATCTTCAGTCAATTTCTGCCACTTGCGGCAGGAAATTCCCGGAGCGGGCGCTCCCGGAGCAAGCCCAGGGGGTCAGCGCTCCACCCGGGCCAGGGTGATAAGGTCGACCCGGCGCGCCCCCGCGCGTTTTAAGGCGCGCGCGCAGGCATTGGCGGTTGCGCCGCTGGTCAAGACATCGTCGATCAAGAAAATCCAGGCGCCGCGCAGCGCCGGTTTGTGGCGCGCCGGGACGCGGAAAGCGCCGCGAAGATTGCGCTGCCGCTGATCGCGGCTGAGGTGGCCTTGACTGGCCGTCGCCCGACGGCGTTGCAACAGCGCCGGTCGATAGGGCAGGTCCAAGCGCCGGGCCACGGCTTGCCCGATCAAGGCCGACTGGTTGTAGCGCCGCTTCAGCAGGCGTCGCCAGTGCAGCGGCACAGGCAGGACCAGGGGCGTCGGCAAGCTGGGATCGTCCGCCGCGCCCTGCGCCCGCAGCGCGGCGGCGGGCCGGGCCAGCCACGCGCCGTAGGTCCGCGCCGCTTCGGTGCGGTCGCCATGCTTGAAGCGCAGCAGAAGCGGCCGGCTGGCGTCATCGTACAGCAGGGCCGCGCGGGCCTGATCGAAGGCCTGGGGATGGCGCAGGCAGCGCGCGCAGACCGCCTCCCCCACGTCCAACTCAAAAGGCATGCCGCAACAGCGACATTGCGGCGCCGACAAAAAGGTCAACTCGGCCCAGCAGGTCGCGCAGAGCAATCCCTCCGGGCCGATCAGCTCATCACAGAGATAGCAGCCGGGCGGCAACAGCCGATCAAGCAGAAACCCAAAACCGGCCGCGCGCCACCGCCCCGGCCGTTGCTGGCCAATTCCTGACCGACCCATTCCCCACGCCTCCGCCAATATCGCCATTCATCGCCACCCAGGATAGCGCAAACCGGCCAATTCGCCACCTGTATTGGCGGCGATCCTCCGGCGGGTGTTGGCGGGCGGCGACGGGCAGTAGGTGGCGGGCGGTGATGCGGCGGTCAGGTCCGACCGGCGGCGCCCGTCTCTGGCTTTGCATTTGCCGGGCAGCCTTTCTATCTTTCGCCGATGAGCGAAACACTTCAGGTTTTTGACCGCCAGGCCCTGCGTCGCCAGCGCGACCGGGCCGCCGTGAACTGGCCAAGCCATGACTTTCTGGTGCAGGAAGTGGCCGACCGGCTGCTGGACAGATTGCAGGATCTCAACCGGACCTTTGCACGGGTGCTGGACCTGGGCTGCCACGGCGGTGAACTCGCGTCCCGCCTGCTTGGTCGCCAAGGCATCGAGCAGGTGGTGCAGTGCGACCTCTCGCCGGCCTTTGCCCGGCGCGCCGCCGGCAACGGCCAACCCAGCTTGGCGGCCAGCGAGGAAGCCCTGCCCTTTGCCCCGCAGAGCTTCGACCTGGTGATCTCCAACCTTTCGCTCCACTGGGTCAACGACCTGCCAGGCAGTCTGCTACAGGTCCACCACTGTCTGAAGCCCGACGGGCTGTTCCTCGGCGCGCTGCTGGGGGGCGAGAGCCTGTTTGAGCTGCGGGTGGCGCTGATGGAAGGCGAGATCGCGGCCACCGGCGGATTGAGCCCCCGGCTGTCTCCGCTCGCCGATGTGCGCGACGCCGGCGGCCTCCTGCAACGCGCCGGCTTTGCCTTGCCGGTGGTCGACAGGGATCATATCGCAGTGACCTACCCCGACCCCTTCAACTTGATGCGCGAGCTGCGCGGCATGGGTCAAAGCAATGCGCTGCGGGATCGGCTGCGCCACTTCACCCCGCGCACCACCCTGCTGCGCGCCGCCGAGATTTATCAACAGCGCTTCGCACAGCAAGACGGCCGCCTGCCCCTGACCTTCCAGGTGCTGTTCATGACCGGTTGGGCCCCTCACGACTCCCAGCAGAAACCGCTGCGCCCGGGCAGCGCCGTTGCCCGACTGGCCGAAGCGCTGGAAGCCGAAGAAAAGCCCGCCGGAGAGGTGATCTCCGGCAAGCCCCAGGGCCGGTAAAACCGGCTCACAGCAGGTCGCGCAGCACCGGGATTAGCGGCAGATCGGCCGGCGGCATGGGATAGTCGCTGAGGCGCAGCGGCCGGACCCAGGCCAGTTTCTGACCTTCCAGCGGGCGCACCTCGCCGCGCCACACGCGGCAGGCATAGAGCGGCATCAGCAGATGAAAGTCGGCGTAGCCGTGGGAGGCAAAGGACAGCGGCGCCAGGCAGGAATCCCGGGTATCGATGCCCAACTCCTCCGCCAGTTCGCGGATCAAGGCCGCTTCGGGGGTCTCGCCGGGGTCGACCTTGCCGCCGGGAAATTCCCAGAGCCCGGCCATCGACCGCCCCGCCGGCCGCTGGGCCAGCAGCACCCGGCCGTCCACATCGATCAGCGCCACGGCCGCCACCAGCACAATGGGTTTTTGCTCGGCCAGCGCCGAGGCGGCGGGCAGGGCGTCCCAGCAGCCCCCCGGTGATGCGATTTCGCTCATGGTCTTCGTCTTACTCTTTTGCAATAGCAGGGCAACGGCGGGGCCGCCGCGCGGCCGCCGTCAGGCTCAACTTCGATAGTCGGCGTTGATGTCGATATAGGCGTGGGTCAGATCGCAGGTCCAAACGGTGGCTTGGCCGCCGCCAACCCCGACATCGACCTGGATCAGAATGTTCCGCCCCTTCATGTGCGCCGCCACCGGCGTTTCGTCATAGTCGGGCCGCACTTCCCCCGCCACGGTAATCGGAATGCCGCCGATCGCGATGGCCAGGCGGTCGGCATCGGCTTTCTGACCGGACTTGCCGACCGCCATGACGATGCGGCCCCAGTTGGCGTCCTCGCCCGCGATCGCCGTCTTGACCAGCGGGGAGTTGGCGATGGAAAGGCCGATCCGCCGCGCCGCCCAGTCGCTTTCGGCGCCGGCGATGGCGACGGTAACGAACTTCTGCGCCCCTTCGCCGTCCTTGACCACCTGCTGGGCCAGGTCCGTCAGCAGGGCGTCCAGCGCCTGACGAAAGGCCGCCAAGCGGGGATCGTCGGCCCTGTCGATGGCGACGTTTTTCGCCGCGCCGCTGGCCACCAGCAACAGGGTGTCGCTGGTGGAGGTGTCGCTGTCCACGGTGATGGCGTTGAAGGAGCGGTCCGCCCCCTGCTTGAGCAGTTCCTGCAGCACCGCGGCCGGCAAGGCCGCATCGGTGGCGACGAAAGCCAGCATGGTGGCCATGTCCGGCTGAATCATGCCCGACCCCTTGGCGATGCCGCTGAGGGAAACGCGGACTCCGTCGATGTCAACTTGCGCGCTGGCGCCTTTGGCATAGGTATCGGTGGTCATGATCGCCGAGGCGGCCTTGGCCCAGGCCACCGAATCCCCGGCGAAAGACAGCGTCGGCAGCGCGGCGATCAGCTTTTGCGCCGGCAAGGGCTCGCCGATCACGCCGGTGGAGGCGACGAAAACATCCTGCGGATCACAGCCCAGTTGCTCGGCCACCGCCGCGACCGAGGCCGCCACCGCCTGGACGCCGCGCTTGCCAGTGAAGGCGTTGGCATTGCCGGAGTTGACCACCACGGCGCGGACCTGGCCGTTTTCCAAGGCCTTGCGGCTCCAAAGCACCGGCGCGCCGGCCGTCAAGGAGACGGTAAAAACCCCGGCCACCGTGCCCCCGTCCGGCAAGGCCATAATCAGCAGATCGTCGCGGTTCTTGTACTTGAACCCCGCCTGCGCGGTCGCCAGCTCGACGCCGGGGATCGGCGCCAGGTCGGGAAAGGTCTCGGGAGCCAGGGGAGAGCGCGTCAACATGCCGGAGATCCATCTTACCGAAAGAAACAAGCGTTCCGAAACGGCAGGGGTCCGATCTCGGGCCCACCACTCCGACGCAGCAAGCCATCTATCACAGGTCGGCGGGGTCCCGCAATTGGTTGGCGCGCCGGGCCGGCGACAGCCGCAGCGCCGCGCGCGCTGGCGGCAGGAAAAAGGGCTCCCCGAGCAGACGGGAAGCCCTGATCCGAACAGCCGCAGCCGCCCCCTGTCCCGGGTCACCCGGCGCAGCCGGGTGGGGACGCGGGCGGTCGACGACAGTCTTACTCGGCTTTTGGCTTGGTTTCGCCCTCTGCCTCGGTCGCTGCGGCGCCTTCCTCGGACGGCGCCGGCGCCAGGACTTCCACGTCGGCCTCCTGCCGCAGGGCGGCGGTGAGATCGGCGATAATTTCCTGGGAAAGCTGCTGACGCAGTTGCGGCTCCACCTCCTCAAACGAGGGCTGGGCGGCGACCCGCTTGTCCTCGACCAGGATAACATGCCAGCCGAACTGACTTTTTACCGGCTCCTTGGTGTAGCTTCCCGGCTCCAGGGCAAAGGCGGCTTCGGAGAACTCGGGGACCATGGTGCCAGCGGTGAAGTAACCCAGATCGCCGCCGCGCGGGGCCGAGGGACCGGTAGACTTTTCCTTCGCCAGGGTGGCGAAATCGGCGCCGCCGTCCAGCTCATCGATCACCGCCTTGGCCTCGGCTTCCTGCTTCAACAGGATGTGACGGGCCTTGGCTTCCTCTTCTGCGGGGTTTTCCGTCAGATAGGTTTCGTAGGCCGCCTTCAATCCCGCATCGGTAATGCCGGCCTCAAGCTTCTGTTCCATATAGATTTGGCGGATGGCGGCCAGTTCGGCGGCGGCAACGACCTGCTTGACCGTCGCGTCGTCGGCCAGTCCCTGGGCGCGCCCGGCCGAGGCCAACAGGCGCATGTCGATCTCCCGCTCGACCAGCGCCGGGAAGATGATCGGCAACTGCTGCTGATACTGCGCCGGCAGACTCTGCGCCGACTGAATGATATCGCCGACGGTGATTTCCGCGCCGTTCACCCGCGCCACCACCCGTGCGGTGTCGCTAAGATCGGCGATGGCCGGCGCTTGCGCCGTGGCCGGAAAAGACAGGATTGCCGGGCCGGCAACCAGTCCGCCCAACAAAGCCGCCAAAGTAAGCAGCCGTGAGCCGCGACCCAAAAGACCACCCTGGAATCGGCGGCGATTATCTCTATTCATGAAGTCTCCGTTTCTGGACAGCGCGAGGTAGCGACAGCGCTTTGAATTTAAGGTCGGCAGTTGTTGCCAAGCGCCAGAATGACATAAGGCAGAGTGACGGAAGGCGGGGCCGATCGGCCCCGGCAATCAATCCGGTGATCGACCCGGTAGCTGATCCGGGCGACCAAACCGTCCCGACCGCTGGAACAGATCACGTCGAACCGGTTCAGGCAACCTCGGCGGTTTCCACTCACCCCTCCTGGCTTTTTCATTCGCGAGCATCATGCAGATTCACCCGCAAGACTCAAGAAGTGGTCACATTTTATTGTGATGGAAAGTTACAAAAAATCCATGTCAATCCGATGAAGGTCTGGAGCTTTCGTTGACAGACCTCCTTAGGGCGCATATCTGTCAGGCTGCCTTTTTGGTTCGTGGTGCTGACCAAGCGAGTCTGTTTGCGAGAAGCCCCCTGCCACCCGAATGGCCCCAGGAACCGTCCGGTTCATTTTTGTCTTATTTCAACGTGGTTTTAACCCCGCGCCGCCGTCATCGAGGAACATATGCTCAAAACGCTCGCCAAGCGGGTTTTCGGCTCTGCAAACGATCGGTATGTCAAGTCGCTCCAGCCCACCGTAGCGGCCATCAACGCCCTTGAGGCGGAGCATGAAAAGCTCAGTGACGAAGAGCTGGCCAACAAAACGCGGTTGTATCGCGAGCGGCTGGAACAGGGCGAAAGCCTGGACAATCTGCTACCCGAAGCCTTCGCCACCGTGCGCGAGGCCGCCAAGCGCACCCTGGGACAGCGGCACTATGACGTCCAGTTGATCGGCGGCTTGGTGCTGCACCAGGGGCAGATCGCCGAAATGCGCACCGGTGAAGGCAAGACCCTGGTCGCCACCCTGGCGGTCTACCTCAACGCGCTCAGCGGCAAGGGCGTCCACGTGGTCACCGTCAACGACTATCTGGCCCAGCGCGACGCCGCCTGGATGGGGCAGGTCTATCAGTTCCTCGGCTTGACCACGGGTTGCATTGTCAACGGATTGCCCGAGGAGCTGCGCAAGGCGGCCTACGCGGCGGATATTACCTACGGCACCAATAACGAGTTCGGCTTCGATTACCTGCGCGATAACATGAAGTTCGAACTGGAGCACATGGTCCAGCGCGACTTCAACTTCGCGATCGTCGATGAGGTGGACTCGATCCTGGTCGATGAGGCGCGCACGCCGCTGATCATCTCCGGCCCGGCCGAGGACTCTTCCGAGAACTACGTCACCGCCAACGGCCTGATTCCGGACCTGCAACCGGGGCACTACGAAAAGGACGAAAAAGCCCGCTCGGTCACGCTGACCGAGGAGGGCGTGGAAAAGATCGAAGAGCTGCTGCGGAGCGGTCAGCACATCAGCCAAGGCTCCTCGCTTTACGACGTGCAGAACATCACCTTCCTGCATCACGTCAACCAGGCGCTGCGCGCCCACCATCTTTTCCAGAAAGACACCGACTACATCGTCAAGGATGACAAAGTCGTCATTATTGACGAATTCACCGGCCGCATGATGGAAGGCCGGCGCTACTCCGACGGCCTGCATCAGGCGCTGGAGGCGAAGGAAAGCGTCACCATCCAGCAGGAAAATCAGACGCTGGCCTCGATCACCTTCCAGAACTACTTCCGGCTTTATCCCAAGCTGTCCGGCATGACCGGCACGGCGATGACCGAGGCGGAGGAATTCGCCGAAATCTACAAGCTGGAAGTGATCGATATCCCCACCAACGTGGCGGTGAAGCGCAAGGACAACGACGACGAGGTCTATCGGACGGCGAAGGAAAAATACGAAGCCATCGCCCTGCAGATCGAAGAATGCCTCACGCGCAACCAGCCGGTTCTGGTGGGCACGGTCACCATCGAGAAGTCGGAGTTGCTCAGCGGCATTCTCAAGCAAAAGCGCGTCCCCCATAAGGTGCTCAACGCCCGCTTCCATGAACAGGAAGCCCAGATTGTCGCGCAAGCCGGCGCCCCCGGCTCGGTGACCATCGCCACCAACATGGCCGGTCGCGGCACCGATATCCAACTGGGCGGCAATGTCGACATGTTGGTTGAACAGCAGACGGCGGAGTTGACCGACGAGGCGCAGAAAGCCAAGGCCACCGCGGAAATCACCGCCCTGGTTGAACAGCGCAAACAGGTGGCGCTGAGCGCCGGCGGGCTGTTCGTTTTGGGCACCGAACGGCATGAAAGCCGACGGATCGACAACCAGTTGCGCGGCCGCTCTGGACGCCAGGGCGATCCGGGCGAATCCAAGTTCTTCCTGTCCCTGGAGGATGATCTGATGCGGATCTTTGGGTCCGAGCGGATGGACTCCATGCTGCAAAAGCTGGGGCTGCAGGAAGGTGAAGCCATCATTCACCCCTGGGTCAACAAGGCGCTGGAAAAAGCCCAGCAAAAGGTCGAGGCGCGCAACTACGATATCCGCAAGAATCTGCTGCGCTTTGACGATGTGATGAACGACCAGCGCAAGGTGATCTATGAACAGCGGCGCGATTTGATGAACGCCGAGGATGTGGCGGACACCATCGTCGATATGCGGCTCGAGGTGATCGAAAACCTGGTGGCGCGCTGCATTCCCGTCAAGGCCTACCACGAGCAGTGGGAAATCGATCTGCTGCACGAAGAGTGCCTGCGGCTGTTCGGCCTGGACCTGCCGGTGCGCGACTGGGCCAAGGAAGAAGGCATCGCCGATCAGGAAATTCTGGAGCGGATCAGCAAGGAGGTGGTCAGCAAGATGGCCGCCAAGGCCGCCAATTTCGGCCCGCAGGTCATGCGCATGGTGGAAAAGCAGATTCTGCTCAACGTGCTGGACAAGCAGTGGAAAGATCACCTGCTGTCGCTCGACCAGCTGCGCCACGGCATTGGCCTGCGCGCCTATGCTCAGCGCGATCCGCTCAACGAATACAAGAAAGAGGCTTTCGACCTGTTCGAGACCATGCTGGGCGAGGTGCGCGAAGAAACCACCATGCTGCTCAGCCATATCGAGGTGCGGGTGCCGGAAAGCCAGGCCATGGAGGCGCTGCAACAGGAACAGCGCAGCCAGGCGACCCACGAAGGCCGGCAGGACCCGGCCCTGGCGGAAGCACAGGCCGGCTCAGCGGCCGGTGGGACCGGCGGCGGGACCGGCGGCGGCGGTCCGCTGCACAGCCGCGCCGCCGCGGCCCAGGTCAATCCCAACGATCCGGCCAGTTGGGGCAAGGTCGCCCGCAACGCCCCCTGCCCCTGCGGCTCCGGCAAGAAATACAAACACTGCCACGGGGCCATTGCCTGATCCCCACCCCGGTCAAGCGCGACGAAGTTAAAAAAAACGGCCAGTTCTTTAGTGATCTGGCCGTTTTTTCGTCATCGCGGGTTTATCGTCGCGCCGAGAATCGGAGCCTGGCGGCGCTACAGGCCCTTTTGACCGATTTCCAGGAACCGCTCGCGGCGTTGGCTTTTCAGTTCGGCCGGCGCCAATGGCAAAAGATCGCGCAGCGCCGCCTCGATGGCGTCGCCCGCCGCCGCCATGGTTTCCTTGCCGGAGCGATGCGCGCCACCCAGGGGTTCGCGGACAACCGAATCGATCACGCCCAACTTGTGCAGATCCTGCGCCGTCAAGCGCAAGGCCTCCGCCGCCTCCTGCTTTTGATCGGCCGAGCGCCAGAGAATGGAGGCGCAGCCTTCCGGGGAAATCACCGAGTAGATGGCGTGCTCCAGCATCATCACCTTGTTGGCGGTGGCGATGGCGATGGCGCCGCCAGATCCGCCTTCGCCGATGATCAGCGAGATGACCGGCACGGTAAGCTGTAGCGAAACCTCAATGCACTTGGCGATTGCCTCGGCCTGGCCGCGCTCTTCCGCGCCCACGCCCGGATAGGCGCCGGCGGTATCCACCAGGGTGATGATGGGAAGCTGAAAGCGCTCCGCCATTTTCATCAGGCGCTGGGCTTTTCGATAGCCCTCCGGTCGGGCGGAGCCAAAGTTGTGGGTGACACGGCTTTGCATGTCATTGCCCTTTTCCTGGCCCATCACGACGCAGGAAAAGCCTCTAAATCGCCCCAGGCCGCCCAGCATGGCCTTGTCTTCCGCATAAAGGCGGTCGCCGGCCAGCGGCGTATAGTCCTCGATCAGCGCCGCCAGATAGCCGGACACGTGCGGCCGGTCCGGATGGCGCGCGACCTGGCATTTCTGCCAAGCCGACAGCTTGCCATAGGTGGCGCGTAGCTGCTTGTCGGCTTTCGACTGCAGCTTGGTGACCTCTTCGGCAATGTTGAGCTCTCCGGCATCGGATAGATGACGGAGTTCCTCGATCTTGCCTTCCAGATCGGCGATTGGTTTTTCAAATTCGAGATAATGCCTCATAGCGCCGTTGAAGTAGCACAGCCGTTCCAGTCTTGCAGCGGCGAAATTCATCCCGGGCGATTTTTTTATCCGCGAACTTCCCGGCCGCCGCCGAGGCGCGCGCTTGACAGCCGCCACGCCAAGGGGGAAAGTCTACCCCGGTTCCTAGGGGTGTCTCCGCGTGGTTAGGCGGAGGCTGAGATACGGGGCGCAGCCGCCCGGCAAACTCTTAGAACCTGATCCGGCTCATACCGGCGCAGGGAAGGAACGGGATCTATCGGTCCGCGACGCCGCCATGACTTGGCCAGCTTGGCTTGGTCATCGTCACGCGCGCTTTGCCGCCGGCATCCTTCGTCCCCCTGACAACCAACCAACGGAGGACGCCAAGAGATGCGTTTCACGATCGCTGCTGTCACCCTCATGCTCACCATCCTGGTCGCCGCGCCGACCAAGGCCGAGCCGATGAAAATCCTGCTGGACTGGTTCATCAACCCGGATCACGCCCCGCTGGTCATCGCCCAGCAGAAAGGCTTCTTCAAAGCGGCCGGCCTTGAGGTCGCGTTGATCGAGCCGGCCGACCCGAACGACCCACCCAAACTGCTGGCGGTCGGCCAGGCCGACCTGGCGATTTCCTATCAACCGGCCCTGCACATTCAGGCTGCCGCCGGTTTGCCGCTCAGCCGGATCGGCACCCTGATCGCCACCCCCCTCAATTCGCTGGTGGTGCTGGCGGATGGTCCGATCAAGTCCATCGCCGACCTCAAGGGCGGCAAAATCGGCTACTCGGTCGGCGGCGTGGAAGAAGCGGTGTTGGCGGCCATGCTGAAGAAAAACGGCTTGAGCCTGGCGGATGTCGAACTGGTTAACGTCAACTTCTCCCTCAGCCCGTCCTTGCTGAGCGGTCAGGTCGACGCGGTGATCGGCGCCTACCGCAATTTCGAACTGAACCAGATGGCGATCGAAGGCCGGCCCGGCAAAGCTTTTTTCGTCGAGGAAGAAGGTGTTCCGGCCTACGACGAGTTGATCATTCTGGCCAACAGCAACAACTTGGACGATCCCCGCTTCCCGGCCTTCCTGGAGGCCTTGGAACTGGCGACCCAATATCTGATCAACCACCCCGACGACGCCTGGACGGCATTCAAGGGCTATAAGGACGGCCTGGACGACGAACTCAACCGCCGCGCCTTTGCCGACACGTTGGCGCGCTTCGCGCTGCGGCCCGCCGCGTTGGATCGACGCCGTTACGCCCGCTTCGCCGCCTTCCTGCTGGACCAGGGCATCATCGACAAGGAGGTTCCGCTGTCCCAATATCTGACCGTCATCGGCGAGTGACGCCGATGAACGCCGCGCGCCTTCCGGCCGGCTTCAGCGACGGGCTGAAGCGGGCCGCCGCGCCCCATTGGCGGCGCGCCACCCAGCATCGCTTCACCCGAGAGATCGCCGCGGGCAGCCTGGACCCTGCGGTCTATGCCCGCTATCTGGTGCAGGATTACGCCTTCGTCACCGCCTTTGCCGGCCTGGTGGCGCAGGCGGCGGCCTACGCCCCGACCATGGCGCAGAAGCGGCCCTTTGCCGAGTTTCTGAACCTGCTGGTGGCCGCGGAAAATGACTATTTTCTAAGATCTTTTACGGCCTTGGGTGTCCCCAGGACCGCCGTCGAGCAGCCCCGGCTTCATCCCATCACCCAGGCTTTCAAGGTCGAGATCGAGGCCGCCGGGAACAGCCGCAGCTACGAAGAGGTGCTGGCCGTCCTGCTGGCCGCCGAATGGAGCTACCTGACCTGGGGCAAGGCCTGCGGCGATCAACGGCCGCCGCAGTTCTGGCTGGCGGAGTGGATCGACCTGCACGCCTCGCCCGGGTTCGAGGCCTTTGTCCTGGGACTGAAGGCTGAAACCGACCGGGCCGGCGCGGCCGCCTCTCCCGAAGTGCAGGCGGCGATGACCGCCCGCTTTGTCCGGCTGATGACGCTGGAAGCCGCCTTTTTCGACGCCGCCTATGACGCCGCCGGCGATACTGCCGGCGACGACGCCAGCGACACGACGGGCGCGCACAAAACCCGCTGAGCCCCGGCAAGCACCCGGCTTGGCCGGCCGGCGGTGGCGTCGGATCGGTCGCCATTGACGCACAAAGCGCTGCTTTCCCGGCCGCTCACCCGCGCGCACCGTTCAGTAGCAAAAAGCGCCGCTCAATCATGGGCGGCGCTTTTA
>CAXBMB010000046.1:0-28230 GCA_963976695.1 uncultured Rhodovibrionaceae bacterium | reverse complement strand
AAAAACACTGTCTCGGAGGGACTTCAATGCTTCATAACCTCATCAGCAAGCTGGACAAGAACAGCGTCGAAAGCGCCGCCGCGCACTGCGATGTGCCTTGCAAGATTTACGATCCGTCGATGATCATCGTGCCCGCCCTGACCGTGGTGCGGATGCTCGACATCATGGCCGAGCTGGCCGACCGTCCGATGGACCTTGCCACCGTCAACACGCTGTCACGCGCGGTTGCCCAGAAGGAAGAGCACGCCGCCGCGGTCAAACACCAGACCGTGGTGATCTGGGGCGACTACTTCAAAGCGCCGCAGTTCGAGCAGTTCCCCAACGCCAGCGAGCTGGTCCATTCGATCATGCTGCAGGCTTCCAAATGCAAGGTCGGCACCGACCGCAACGACGGCGTTGAACTGGTTAATCTGGTTAACCAGTTCGTGGAGATGTTCTGGGCCACCAAGAACGTGAAAACCAAGCGCGCCGTCAGCCCCTACCCACCGGCGCTGGAAGTCGTTTATCCCGATCTCTAACCGACCGGCGATGGCCTTGCCCCACGACGGGGGCGTCGGTCGCGGGAGCGTTCGAAGACTCTAAAACCGCGCCGCGTGGGCGCGAGAGAAACAGGCAAAGGCCGTTGGGACGCCCCAACGGTCTTTGTGTTTTTGCGGCCCGACCAGATAGGGTACCCCCATGCTTCGTCTCATCAAAGTCACCGGCCACTCCATGGCCCCGCTGCTCGACGACGGGGACTACCTGCTGGTCTTGCCGCTGCGCGGGCGCAGCCGCGATTTAAGGCCCGGCAAGATCGTCACCGCCAACCATCCGGACCTGGGATTGATCGTCAAGCGGGTGACGAAGCTGGATCGGGCCGCCAACAGGGTCTGGCTGCAAAGCGACAACCCGGTCCTGGGCAGCGACGCGCAGGCCCTGGGCCCGCTGCCGCTGTCGGTGATTGAAGCCTGGGTCTGGCTGGCGATCCGCAAGCGTCGCCCGAAATTGCGCTGGCTGGGATAGGGCGCGCCCTGACGGCGCGCCACCTTAATCCGAACGAATCGCTCACTTGGTGATTCTCTTTGAGCGAATGTTGCTCTAAACTTCCCGGCGGCGCGCTTTTTTTGGATTAAGGCCCATCACAACCGACACTCGGCAACCGGCGCTCCTGGCGCATCTTGCGGCGTTCCCGTGGCCAGACTTTCCTGGCGACGACGCCGCAGCAGCGTGCCGGACGGCTCTTGCCCGTTACCGCGACGCGTCACTGCTATACGTTACTGCGACAGGCTTATTGGGGGAACCAAGATATGAACAGGAAACTGCTGGGAAAAACCGGCGTCCGGGTGTCACAGCTCTGCTTCGGCACCATGTCCTTTGGCGGCGACGCCGACAAGGCCGAGTCGGCCCGGCTCTACAAAGCCTGCCGCGAGGCGGGGATCAATTTCTTTGATTGCGCCGATGCCTACAGCGACGGACTGGCCGAGGAGATACTCGGCGATCTGGCGGCCCATGAGCGCGACCAGTTGATCCTCACCTCGAAATGCTTCAACCCCACCAGCGACGACATCAACGACCGGGGCAACAACCGCCGCCACATCAAGCGGGCGGTCGAAGCTAGCCTCAAACGCCTGAAGACCGACCGGCTGGATCTGCTGTTTCTGCACCAGTGGGATCCGCTCACCCCGATTGAAGAAAGCCTGCGCGCCCTGGAAGATCTGATCCGCGAGGGCAAGGTGCTCTACAGCGGCGCCAGCAATTTCGCCGCCTGGCAACTGGCGACCTCGCTGGGCATTTCCGCGCGCAAAGGCTGGGCGGCTTTCGATGTCATTCAACCGATGTACTCCCTGGTGAAGCGCCAGGCCGAGGTCGAGATCCTGCCGCTGGCCGAAGCCGAGAACCTGGGCGTCATCACCTATTCGCCGGTCGGCGGCGGCCTGCTGAGCGGCAAATACGGGCCCGGCGGCCAACGGCCCGAAAGCGGACGCATCCAGGACAACGCCATGTACAACAGCCGCTACAGCGAGGCGTGGGTTTTTGAGACCGCTGGCGCGTTCACCGCCCTGGCCGCTGATCGGGGCCATCACCCGGTCAGCTTGGCGGTGGCCTGGGTGGCCGGCCATCGCGCCGTGACCTGCCCAATCATCGGGGCGCGCTCGGTCGCCCAGTTACAGCCTTCGCTGGCCGCCGTTGACATCGAGATGACCGCCGACCTGCGTCAGGAAATCGCCGCCCTGTCGCGCCAGCCCGCGCTGGCCACCGACCGGTTCGAGGAGTCGCAGTCCTGAACCGTCGCGCCGACTGCTAATCCAGCGTACTGAACAGCACGGGGACCATGGTTCCCACCAACAGCAGCGCCATGATCAAATTGAAGACAGCCACCCGCCTGCCCCGGCCCAGCACCCGTCGCAGGGCCACGCCGGTCAGCGCCCAGACGCTGATCGACGGCAGGTTCACCAGGGCAAAGATCAGGATCATCAACAGCAAACTGGAAAGATAGCTCTGGGGATCGCCATAGGACACCGTGACGATCAGGGCGACGGCCCACGCCTTGGGATTGACCAACTGAAGCAGCGCCGCCTGCAGGAATGTTATCGGCTTGTCCAGCCGGCTGTCCTCCGCGCGGCCCATGCCGCGGCTGCGGCCGATCCTCCACGCCAACCAGACAACGTAGCCCACGCTGATCAGCTTCAGCGCGCTGTAAAGCAAGGGCGAGGATTGCAGCACCGGGCCCAGACCGAGCCCCACCGCCATGACCATGGAAAGAAAGCCGAAGCTGATACCCAGCACCAGCGGCAAGGACCTCAGGAACCCGAAATTGACCCCCGAGGCCAAGAGTAGAAAATTGCCCGGGCCGGGTGAAATCGACATGACGAAAGCAAAGCCAACCAAGGCGAGAATACTGTCGAGCGACAAGCGGCTTTCCTCTTACGCGAGCCTGGCTAATTTCAAGCCCGCCAGAGCTCCCAAAGGCTAGCTGTGATGTGTCGGAAGGGCTTCAGTCGAGCCAACCCTAGACCTTCTTCAAAAAGCAGGTTTTCAGCACGATGGTGGATTTGCCGATGCGGCACTCCACTTCCGCCGGGTTGGCGGTCAGCGCGACGCTTTTCACCGCCGTGCCGCGCTTGAGGGTCTTGGACATGCCCTTGATCTTCAGATCCTTAATGACCTGAACACTGTCGCCGTCGGCCAGGGCGTTGCCGTTGCTGTCTTTAACGTCCATTGTTTTCTTTCATCATCTTGATCTTGGCGAGAAGCGATCATCCGGCGGGCGCGCCTCAGGTCCGCAGCAGGAACTCGCGCCCCACCTTGACCCGGGGTTCGCCGTCATATTCGACAATGTCGGCGGTGGCGTAGGTTTCCGTCCAGCGCACCGGCAGGTAACTTCCGGTGCCGATCACGTCGACCGGCACCTGCGCCTCCTTCATCGCCTTGCACTTTTTCGGGCCAAAGCCCGAGGAGGCGACAATCTTCACCTTGTCAAATCCGGCTTCGTCGAGACGGCGGCGCAGATGCCAAATGGCGGCGGCCGAGACCCCACTGCCCACCAGATAGCGCAGTTCCTCTTCCGTGCGGTACCCGTGGATCGCGTTGGCGGCCTGCTGCTCCAGCACCTTGTAGGATTCCGACGGCCCGAGCTGTTCCAGATAGCGGCTCCCGGCCACATCGATACGCACCGACAGACGCCCCTCGGCGGCGCGCTCGGGAAAGCGCTGGCAGACCGCCAGGGCGTCGGTCACTTCCTGGGCGAAATAGTCCACCAGCACGGTCATCGGCTCGTCGGGAAAAACCTCATTGTACATTTCCGCCGCCCGAACGGTGGAGCCCGCATAGCCTATCAAGGCATGGGGCATGGTGCCCTTGCCTTCGGTCAGGCCAAAGAAGTGCGCCGTGGCGTCGGTGGCGTTGCCGATAAAACCCAGCGATCCCACCTTGCGTTGCGCGCGCGCCGACCCCACGGCGGCGGCATAGGCCATCAACTCCGCCATTTCCGTGCCGGCGCAATGGCGGGCATCCATGGCAAGAAAGGCGACGTTGGGCAGATCGGCGCACATGGAAAAGGCATTGTAAGCCGCCACGCAGGCCGGCCCCAGCTTCTGCAGCAGCAGCGTTTCCAGATCCACCAGGTGATAAAGTGACCCGGTCATATAGAAGATCGGCTGCCCCGCGCCGACCCACTTGCCTTCCGGGTAACGCAGATCGACGTCCACCTCGATGCCCCGGTCGGCGGCCACCCTGTTCAACCACTCAAGCGCCAGCCGCGGCGCCGAAATCACCGGTCGGCGCATAAAAACGGCATAGGTGACCTTGGCGTCGCCGAATCTCGCAACCGTCGCCTTGGTTCGCTTGAAGTAAGCGTCGGTCCAGCGGGAGATCTCAAGGTCCGCCTGGGGACCGCACATCGGCCCTTGCGCCTCGGGATTTCGCCGCCCGGTCGATTGCAACGGCCGCGCCTGCTGCGACAGCCCGCCCTTCTTGGACATCTGACTTCCTTTTTAGCCCGTCACCCCACCAGCGGGCGCCAACCAAACGGCCCCGGTGCTCTTTCCGCCGCCCGTCAAATCATCCAGATGGGATATTCCAGACAAACAGTCGAACCACACCCCAACAGCGGCGAACAGCCTTGCCAAGGCGCAAAGTGTCTCAGGTCGCGCCGCCGACGCCGCCGCGACGGCTCACGCGCCAACTGCGGCGCCAAGTTGCCGCCCGTTCAGCCGCTCGGTCTTCAATTCCTCGGCGATCAGAAAAGCCAGTTCCAGTGCCTGGCTGGCATTCAGGCGCGGGTCGCAATAGGTGTGATAGCGGTCGCCCAGCATGCCTTCGTTGATAGCCTGGGCGCCACCGGTGCATTCGGTGACATCCTGGCCCGTCATTTCGAAGTGAACGCCGCCCGCGTAGGTGCCCTCGGCGCGGTGAACCTGAAAGAATTCGCGCACCTCCTGCAACACCCGATCAAAGGGACGGGTCTTGTAGCCGGTCGATGACTTTACGGTATTGCCGTGCATGGGATCGCAGGACCAGACCACGTTGCGGCCTTCCGCCGTCACCCGACGCAGCAATCTCGGCAGGCCCTCGCCGACCTTGCCCGCGCCCATCCGGCTGATCAGCGTCAGCCGCCCTGGTTCGTTGTGCGGGTTGAGCTTGTCGATCAAGCGAATCAAGTCGTCGGGCTCCAGCGAGAGACCGCATTTCATACCGATAGGATTGTGAACGCCGGCCAGGAAATCCACATGCGCATGATCGAGCTGCCGGGTCCGGTCGCCGATCCACAGCATATGCGCGGACAGCGCGTACCACTTGCCGGTCAGGCTGTCGACGCGGGTCAGGGCCTCTTCATAGTTCAGCAGCAGCGCTTCATGGCTGGTGTAGAAATCCGTCTCGCGCAGCGCGTTGACCGTATCAGGCGTGACGCCGCAGGCCTCCATGAAAGCCAAGGCCTCGTCAATACGACCGGCCAGTTCCTCATAGCGTTCGCCCTGGGCCGAGCCGCTGACGAACTCCAGGTTCCAGCGGTGGACCTTGTGCAGATCGGCGAAGCCGCCTTGCGCGAAGGCGCGCAGCAGATTCAAGGTTGCCGCCGACTGGTTGTAGGCGCGGCTCAGGCGGTCGGGATCCGGCTGACGCGCGGCGTCGGTGAACTCGATGCCATTGATGATGTCGCCACGGTAGCTCGGCAGCTCGACACCGTTCACCGTCTCGGTGGGAGCGGAGCGCGGCTTGGCGAACTGACCGGCCATGCGGCCCACCTTGACGATCGGCAGCGCCGCGCCATAGGTCAGGGCGACAGCCATCTGCAACATTACCTTAAAGGTGTCGCGGATGTTGTTGGGATGGAACTCGGCAAAGGATTCTGCGCAGTCGCCGCCTTGCAGCAGGAAGGCTTTTCCGTCCGCCACCTGGCCAAGAGACGCGCGCAAACGCCGCGCTTCGCCGGCAAAAACCAGCGGCGGAAACTCCTTCAAACTCGCTTCTATAGCCTTCAGTTTCTCCTGATCCTGATAGACAGGCATTTGGAGGACCGGCTTGCTACGCCAGTTTTGCGGAGTCCAATTGGAGGTCATCACCTTACTCAGCTATCCTAACAAAGGGTGGTCATTCTACCGGCCAAATACCGCCCGGCCAGGGGACGTGAATTCCCTGGAGCCGCGCCGCCGACAGACAGGCAAATTCGGTTGTAGCCATAAGGTGGTGTCAAATCCAGCCGAAACACGGTCTTTTGTCGGAAAAAGCCCTGAGCCAGCAGCGCCAGGAACGCCCAAGCCCCGGCAATAATCACGCTTCGCCCGCCGGCCGATCCGCGCCGCGCCGCGCCGCCAGTCACGCTCTCTTGATTGCGGTTTGAATTCATGCGGTGACAAAAAGGCATATCTTCAGGCAACAGCGACCCGATCTCGACCGACGCCCCACCGGATGACCAAGCAAACAACGGCAAAAACCGCAACGAGGTAACGATGGCCAGCAAGCCCCTGACTCGCGCAGCAGTTTCCCTAACTTTCGGCGTGCTTCTCGCCGCCGGCCTGAGCCTGAGCGGCGCGGCCGTCGCGGCGCCCCAGGTAATCACCCTAACCCAGGTTCCTTGCGAGTTTATCGAAGCCGAAAACGGTGTCGACCACGGCTTCACCTCCAGCAAGAAGGCCGATTGCGACGCCATCAACGCCAAGACCGGCGCGGAACGGCTGGCCAAGGCCGAGGTGCTGACCCTCAAGGCGGGGGAGTACCTGTTCAAGGTGACCAACAAAAACGTGCCCTATGAACTGGGCTTTTGGCTGCGCGAGGCGGACTATGATTGGCGCAATCCGCTGGACCGCTTGACCAAAACCAGCGTATCGGGCGGTGGTCTGTTTATCGGCCAAACCCAGGAATACGCCATCACCCTGACGCCGGGCGAGTATCTCTATTCCTGTCCGCTCAACACCACCCCCGACTACCGGCTGGTGGTGACGGAGTAGTCCGCGCTTGGGTTGTCGCCGGACAAAGTTGCGCGTCCGGCCTTGTCGCCTAATCCGCCGCCACCTGTTCCTTCGGATCGGCCAGCGGCGCGCGCATGGTCACGAACTCTTCCGCCGCGGTGGGATGAATGCCAAGGGTGGCGTCAAAATCGGCCTTCGTCGCCCCCGCCTTGATGGCGATCGCCACGCCTTGGATAATCTCACCGGCGTCATCGCCGCCCATATGCGCCCCCAGCACCTTTTGGCTGGCGCGATCGACGATCAGCTTCATCATCATCTTTTCATCGCTGCCCGACAGGGTGTGCTTCATCGGCCGGAAATGCGCGCGGTAGACATCGACCTGGCCGTGGCGTTTGCGCGCCTCCTCCTCGGACAGGCCGACTGTGGCCAGCGGCGGCTGGCTGAACACGGCGGTGGGGATGTTGTCGTAATCCAGCTTGCTGGGCGTGCCGCCGAACAGGGTCTTCACCACGGCCATGGCCTCCGCCAGGGCGACCGGGGTCAACTGCATCCGGTCGGTCACGTCCCCCAGCGCGTAAATCGACGGCGCCGAGGTGCAATAGTAGTCGTCCACCTTGATCGCGCCCAGGCCATTGGTTTCCACACCGGCGGTTTCCAGTCCCAAGCCGTCGGTGTTGGGGGTCCGACCAATGGCATAAAGCACCTGGTCAACCTCCTCCACGGTCCCGTCGGACAGGGTGGCCGCCAAGCCGCCAGCGCTTTTTTCGATTTTCTTCACAAGGGTCTTGAAACGCAGATCAACGCCCTTCTTCACCATCTCCTCGGCCAGGAAGCCGCGCAGGTCGTGATCGAAACCGCGCAGGAAAAGATCGCCGCGGTAGAGCTGGATGGTCTGGCTGCCCAAGCCGTTGAAGATCCCGGCGAATTCAACCGCGATATAGCCGCCGCCGACAACGATCAGCCGCTCGGGCTGCTTGTCCAGATAGAACACATCATCGGAGACGATGCCCAGTTCCTGACCGGGTTCGCTGCCGCGAATGGGCCGGTTGCCCACCGCCACCAGGATGTAACGGGCGGTGATTTCCTGTCCGGCGACCGACAGCGAATGGGGCCCGGTGATCTTCGCACGGGCCTCGAACAGCGTGACGCCCGAGCCATCCAGCAGATCGCCGTAAATGCCGTTCAGACGTTCGATCTCGGCGGTCTTGTTGTCGATCAGCGTCTTCCAGTCGAAGTCCCGCTGGCCGACCCGCCAGCCAAAGCCGGCGGAATCCTTGAAGTCGCTTGCGTAGTGACTGGCGTAGACCATGAGCTTTTTCGGCACGCAACCGATGTTGACGCAGGTGCCGCCCAAGTGCCGCTCCTCGGCCACCGCCACCTTGGCCCCCTGGCCGGCGGCAAAGCGGGCCGCGCGCACCCCGCCGGACCCCGCACCGATGACAAAAAGGTCATAGTCAAACGCACTCATTATCTTCATTCCTTTCAAGCGGGCCGCGCCGACGCGACGGCGACCGCCTTCTGGGTTACGGTTGGTCTGTCGCCGGCTGCCGAACCGGCCGGGTTCGCGCTGGGTCGGATCCGACGCCCATCAAGTATTGGAGGGTAAATCACTACAGAGTCGACGCGGTCGACGCACTTCCGTCTCAGTCGATCGCACTCTAGAAGAATCGGTCCCTTGTCGGCAAGCCGCGCCGAGACGCGTCCTGCTGCTTTATGTAGGCGGGCGCCGCGCTGCTGTGAAGCCATGGGCGCGCGCCCCGCATTCATGACATTGGTGACAAAATAAAGATAACAGTTGCGTGATTGTTGCCAATTCTTCGGGCCGGGCGACAGAGCGCGCCGCGCGGACAAAAAAGTTGTCAATTGGCCCCGGCCGACCGGCGCGATTGGTCATAGGCCCGGGGCGGTCTTTGCGCTTTCCTGACGCAAGCACCCTTGGGCGGCCACCGGGCCGCCGGCTTGTCAAGAAAGGCTTTCCATGTCCGCGCCCGCGTCATCCCCCCCGACTTCCGGCCCGAGCGCCAGCCCAGCGGCGCGTCCCGGGCTCGATCGCCAGCGCGCTGAACACCGCGCCGCCGCGCCGGAGGTCCATCCCTCGGTCTGTCCGCTCGACTGTCCCGACACCTGCAGTCTGTCGGTGACCACGGCGGGCGGCAAGCTGGTGAAGGTGCGCGGATCGACGGCAAATCCCTATACCGCCGGGGTGATCTGCCACAAGGTTTCCAACAGCTATCCCGACTTTGTTCATGGCGCCAGGCGGCTGCGCCAGCCGCTGGCGCGAACCGGGCCGCGCGGCAGCGGCAGCGGCAGCTATCGTGAGATCGATTGGCAGGAAGCCCTGGACCGGGTCTATGACGGCTTCACCCAAGCCATCGCCGACCATGGGCCGCAGTCGATTTTACCCTTCAACTACGCCGGCCCCCACGGGCAGCTGGCCGGCGGGTCGATGGACCGGCGCTTTTTCTACAAGCTGGGCGCCACCCTGCTGGATCGCGGCCCGCTGTGCGGCGGCGTGCGGAGTTCAGCCTACAACAGTCTCTATGGATCGGCCCCTGGCATGGCGCCAGAGCAGGCGGTTCACGCCGACCTGATTGTGGTTTGGGGCAACAATGTCACCGTTTCCAACCTGCATCTGGCGCGGGTCATCAAGGCCGCCCGCGCCAAGGGGGCCAAGCTGGTGGTGATCGATCCGAAACGGACAAAAATCGCCGCCCAGGCCGACCTTCACCTCCAGCCCAAGCCAGGCAGCGACGTGGTGCTGGGCTTGGCCCTGGCGGCGGAAATGGAGCGCCAGGACGCCTTCGATCATCGCTTCCTGGCGCGCTGGGTCACCGGCCTGGAAAGCTACATGGCCCCGGCCCGGCGCTATGGCGCGCGCGAGGTGGCCGAGATCTGCGGGCTGGATCCGGCGGTGTTTCACGCCCTGGTGGCCTGCTACAGGACCGCCAACAGCGTCGCCCTGTCCATCGGCAACGGCATGGAACGCGGCAAGAGCGGCGGCTCCGGCCTGCGCGCCGCCATGGCCCTGCAAGCCCTGACCGGCAACCATGGCCGCCTGGGGGCGGGCGTGATCGCCAAGCCGGGCCTGGCCTTTCCCTGGACCACCGCGCGCCTGCAGCGCCCCGATCTGATTCCCAAGGGGACGCGCACCGTCAACATTGTCGACGTGGGCCGGCTGCTGCTGGACAAGACCCTGGCCCCGCCGATCGCCGCGACCATGATCTACAACCATAATCCGATCTGCACCCATCCCGACCAAAACCGCTTGAAGCGGGCCCTGTGCCGCGACGACCTTTTCATTGTCGGCTGTGATGTGGTGATGACCGATTCCATGGCCTACGCGGACGTGATCTTGCCGGCCGCCAGTCACTTCGAATATGCCGATCTTTACGGCGCTTACGGCCATAGCCATCTGCAGCGGGCCGACGCGGTGATCCCCTGCGTCGGAAATTCACTGCCCAACACGGAAATTTTCCGCCGCCTGGCCGCCCGCTTCGGCTTTACCGAATCCCTGTTCCAGGATAGCGACAGCGCCTTGATCGATCAGGCGCTGGATCACCAGGATCCCCGTCTCGAAGGCCTCAAGCCCCACGAAATACCGCTGGATCGCGCGCTGTCCATGGCCGGTGACGCCGGCGACGCGCTGATTCTGTGCAAGACCCTGGCGCCCGCCACCCGCTCCGGCAAGATCGAACTGTTCTGCCAGGACCTGGAAGATCGTTTCGGTTTCGGCCTGCCGCGCCACAGCCCCGCCACCGCCGACTTGCCCTTCACCCTCATCTCGCCATCCTCGTCCAAGCGCACCAACGCCACCTTTGGCGGGGGGCCGGACTCGGCCGACAGCGAAATCGTCGAAATCAACCCCGGCGACGCCACCGCGCGCGGCATCCGGGCGGGCGACAGACTTCGGGTCTGGAACCGTCGGGGGGCCGTCACCCTGCGCGCCGTGATCACCGCGGCGGTGCGCCCGGGCGTGCTCTATTCCCCCAAAGGCGCCTGGCTGGCCAGCAGCAAGACCGGCCAAACGGTCAACGCCTTGATCCCCTCGGATCTGCGCACCGATATCGAAGCCGGAGCCTGTTACAACGAAACCTTTGTCGCGCTGGAGCAAGCAAGTTGAGGACGCGCCAAGGCGGTGGCGGTCGGCCACCGCCCGCAAGCGACGTCCGAACAAAGCGCATCAACCGGTGAAGCGCTTCGTTCGGATCAGACTGTGCCAGACCCGCAGGCGTGGCATGGCGCGGCGCGGCGTGGCGGACGGCGTTACACCCCGCCCATGCAGAGGTACTTAATCTCCAGATAGTCTTCGATGCCGTGGCGCGACCCTTCCCGGCCCAGCCCCGATTCCTTGACGCCGCCGAAGGGCGCGACTTCCGTCGAGATGATCCCGGTGTTGATCCCCACGATGCCGGTTTCCAGACCCTCGCCGACGCGCCACACCCGGCCGATGTCGCGGGCGTAGAAATAGGCCGCCAGGCCAAACTCCGTGTCGTTGGCCATGGCAATGCCTTCGGCTTCGCTGCTAAAGCGGAACAGCGGCGCGACCGGGCCAAAAGTCTCCTCGCGGGTAATCTTCATCTGCGTGGTGACCTCGGTTAGCAGCGTGGGCTCATAGAAGGTGCCGCCTTTGGCGTGCCGTCGGCCGCCGGTTACCACCGTCGCGCCCTTGGCCAGCGCATCGGCCACATGCTCCTCAACCTTTTCCAACGCGGCTTGATCGATCAGCGGCCCCTGGGTCATTCCCGACTCACGGCCATCGCCGACCTGCAGTTCGCGCACCCTGACAGCCAGCTTCTGCGCAAAGGCGTCGTAAACCCCATCCTGCACCAAAATACGGTTGGCGCAGACGCAGGTTTGACCGGTGTTGCGGAACTTGCTCATCATGGCGCCCTCGACCGCCGCGTCCAGATCGGCGTCATCGAACACCAGGAAGGGGGCATTGCCGCCCAGTTCCATCGAGACTTTCTTCACCGTCTCGGCCGACTGCTTGATCAGCAGCTTGCCGACCTCGGTGGAGCCGGTGAAGGTAATCTTGCGCACGATCGGATTGCCGGTCAATTCGCCGCCAATGGCCCGGGCGTTGCCGGTCACGATGGAAAACAGCCCGGCGGGCAGGCCCGCCCGCTCCGCCAGAACCGCCATGGCCAACGCCGAATAGGGCGTTTGCGTCGCCGGTTTGATGACGATCGGGCAGCCGGCCGCCAAGGCGGGCGCCGCCTTGCGGGTGATCATCGCGTTGGGGAAATTCCACGGCGTGATGGCGCCGACCACGCCGATCGGCTGCTTGATCACCACAATGCGCTTGTCGGGCTGGTGCTGGGGGATGGTCTCGCCATAGATCCGCTTGGCCTCTTCAGCGAACCACTCGATGAACGAGGCGCCGTAAACCACCTCGCCCTGGGACTCGGCCAGCGGCTTGCCCTGCTCCAAGGTCATGAGCAACGCCAAGTCGTCGGCGTTTTCCAGCATCAGATCAAACCAACGGCGCAGGATATTCGCCCGCTCCTTGGCGGTTTTGGCGGCCCAGGCCGGCATGGCCCGGTTGGCCGCCTCGATGGCGCGACGGGTCTCGTCCGCGCCCATGTTGGGGATCGTTCCCAGCGGTTCGCCGGTGGCGGGATTGGTAACCTCCAGGGTATTGCCGCTGTCGGCGTCAAGCCACTGTCCGGCGATAAAGCACTGCTGCCGAAAAAGTGCGGTGTCCTTCAAATTCGGTGCGCCCATGGCGGTCTCCTCCTGGTTGTTTTTTCTGTCGGCTCCGACCGGGCGTCATGCCCCGCGCGCCACGCTTCCTGCGGCCCGCAAGGGCGCAATCAGACAAGCTCATGTTTTCCGGCCCCGGAAGCGGCGAAACGGGTTAACCGGCCAGGTCGACGGTCCGGCTGGATCGCGACGGCCCGCCTCCCCCGGGGCGCAGCCCTGATGTATCACAGGCTCCGGGCGGACTGAATAGCCCCAAGGCGGCATTTATAAGAAATCGGGGCTGAAAAGCGGGAAGATCCGCCTTGCAGCCCCGAACCGGTGGCGAAGGTCACGCGATGGTTCAGTCACTCAACTGCTGGGTCGAGGCAACCACCACGGCAAAACGGTCGGCCAGGGCGGCCAGTTCAACCCGATTGACCTCGGCGGCGCTGACCACGCCGCCGGCGCCATCGGGCAGATCGCGGGTCGCGCAGGCCCCCGCCACGACCGTGCAGCCGAACCCTTTGTCCAGCGCGGCGCGGACGGTGGAGCTGACGCACATGTGGGTCATAAAGCCGGCAACGATGATCGAGCGGACGCGCATCTCCTTCAGGGTCTCGCAGAGCCCGGTGCCGGAAAAGGCATTGGGCAGGGTCTTGGTCACCACCGTTTCACCGCGCTTGGCCTCCACCTTTTTGACAAGGCAAAAGGCCGTGGTTTGCGGGTCGAAGGCCCCGCCGGGTTTTCCCTTGTGCTGAACATGGATCACCGGGCGCCCGGCTTGGCGCGCCAACTCCAGCAGACGCGCGCCCTCGTCCAGGGCCAACTCAACGCCGGGCAAGATCAGCTTGCCGCTTACATATTCATTCTGAGCGTCGATTATCACCACGGCGCTGTCGGCCAGCAGGTGAGGCCTGTTGGGCACCCCCGCCATTTCAAGCAGGGTTTTCGGTGCGGACATGACTGCTCCTTTGTCTCGCCTACGCTGATTGTCACTGGGTCAGATTTGTGCCGATCGGGCGGTGGAATAAAGCGGCTCCAGGGATCAAGTGCTTTGACCTGGGCGGCAGGGCCGGGACAAGGGACAGTCCTGCTGGCCTTTAACCACGGCCAGCCGGGCGAAAAGCCGGGCCCGGCCATAGGGTGAACACAAACAGTATAGCGGGTGGAAATTCCCCCAGAGAATACAAAAATAGCCTAATGATTATCGCTCATTAGTGGGTAAAACTCAATCATCAAGCCTGGCCGGCTCGCGCCCCGCCCGGACAACAATTGGGCCGACTGGCGCGCCAGGGCCGTGACCTAGGGCGTCACTGTTGCCGCCAGGGAAAAGGCATTTGTAATGCCGTCGCGCAGGGTCACCGATCCCACCGTGGCGGTTTGGGTAAAGGCGCTGGTGGCGCTGAAGTCAACATCGGTGAACAGTCCGGCGGCCTGCAACCGGCAAGCCTCGACGTTGCACGGCGCCGAACTTTCCCCCATCACCGGCGCCTCGAGCACCGATACCTGGGCGACAAAGGCCGGCAACACCGCCTCGCGGCCCTGCCAGGCCGGGTTCTGGCTGGTGGCGTAAAGATTGCCGTCAAACAGGAATTGCCACTGGCCGGCCGTGCTGTCGAACAGCGCGGTGTAGCTGTGAAAATCGCCCGCCTGGCCCGGCTTGCCCAGCAACCGAAGCTCGCGATCGCCCGGCAGGCCCGGCCCGTTGATCAACTCATAGAAGATCGAGAGCTGCTGATCGGCCTTGCCCGACGTTCGGAAGGCGCCAAAGCCGTAACGCATCAGCAGCGGCGAACCGCTCCCCACCGAAACTTCCATTGCCACGGTGGAGCAGAGGTCGCCGCCGGCCGGCAGCGTTACCGCGCGGCTTTGCAAGACCGCCGCGATCCCGGTCAAGTCATTGACTGCCTGGTTGCCTTGATAGCCGCAGAGATAAGGCACCGTTTCTCCCCCCTTGCCCGCCAACAGCAACCCACCGGTGAAAAACCGCACCCTGGCCACAAGCCGGTTGAGCCACAGGCCTGCCTGTCGCGAAGTTACTTCCCGATCGGTCTCCTTGCCATGAGGACGGCAGAAAGTGGCGGTTTGTGACAGCCGGGCGCCGCGCCCGCGCCGCCGGAAAAGTCCGACGCCAACGGGGCCGACCC
This sequence comes from uncultured Rhodovibrionaceae bacterium, assembly GCA_963976695.1. Taxonomy (GTDB): domain Bacteria; phylum Pseudomonadota; class Alphaproteobacteria; order Kiloniellales; family DSM-21159; genus CAXBMB01. The sequence continues at coordinate 13,514 of CAXBMB010000046.1, read as the reverse complement.
AAGCCGAGCTGCGCGGCCAAATCCTGAAGACGAGCCGAGCTGCGCGGCTAAATCCTGAAGACTAGCCGAGCTGCGCGGCTAAATCCTGAAGAACCGTCCCCAGCACCCGCGCCCTGGTTTGCGCGGGCTGCGGCGGAAAGCCTTCCGCCATGGCGGAGGCTGGCGGCGCGGCGGCCTGAATAGCCTGGCTCACCTGGGCGGCGGCGCTGACCGCCGCCTGGGCGGGATCGATCGGCAATCCCTGGGTTTCCGCCTGGGTGATCATTTCCTTGAGCGACATTTCTGGACCTCTGGCCGATGGCTGGACCAATGGCGGCTGCCATGGCCGGCACGTGCCCCGCCGGCAGCTTAGCCCGGCTTGCGCTTGCGATCCACCGGCGACATCCGGGCTTGGCGGGCCGTCCCTGGCCGGCCAGGGGACCCCAGACCGTTACGGAGCCCGGCCCCGGACAGTCGCGGTTCGCTTCGCGAGCTTTTCTTTTGATCCGGCTTGCGCGAGGCTAGAGCGTGATCGGCGCGAGTCGGATCGCTTCAAACAGAAACAAGACAGCAGCGCCTTTGGCGCCCGCGACGTTCTGGAATTGGAAGGGCGACAGCATGACAGACCAAACCACCAGCCAGGCCGGACAGGTGCGCACGCCGTCCAGGCAGGAGGCCCAGGAGCTTCTCGCCGCCGCCGACATCGCCTTCGTGCAAACCGAATGGCACGGCGACGTGGTGTCGCATTGCCGCGAGGCCTTCACCCAAACGGTGACCGGACTTGGCCTGCCGATGGAAAACCTCGCGGTTTTCGAGGTTCCGGGCGCGTTTGAACTGCCGCTGGAGGTTCAGTTGCTGGCGCGCCAACGCCGCTACGACGTGATCATCGCCTGCGGGATGATCACCAACGGGTCGGTTTACCGCTTTGATTTTCTTGCCCAGACGGTTTTCGACGCCCTGATGTCGATCCAGCTGGCCGAGGCGCAACCGCTGCTCTCGGCGGTGTTGACGCCGATTCAGTTCCACGGCGACCCCGGCCACCTGAAGGAATTCCAATCGGACTTCGCCGTCTGGGGCGAAGACCTGGCGCGCGCCTGCGTCAAGCTGCTGCACAACCAGCAAAACAACCGCTGAGCCGCTGTGGCTGTTCCGCCGTGGCCATTCCACTGCGGTTATTCCACCGTCACCGATTTAGCCAGATTGCGCGGCTGATCCACATCCGTGCCTTTCAGCAGCGCGGTGTAGTAGGCCAGTTGCTGAATGGGGATGGCGAACAACAGCGGCGCGACAAAGGGATCGACGTCGGGCAGGATCACCACATGGGTCGGGCCGTCGCCGAAGGTCTCGGCCCCTTTTGCGTCGGTCAAGAGGATCACCCGGCCGCCACGGGCGATCACCTCCTGCACATTGCTGGCGGTTTTTTGGAAAAGCGGTCCCGAGGGCGCGCAGACAATCACCGGCACCTGCTCGTCGATCAGCGCGATGGGCCCATGCTTCATCTCGCCGGCGGCATAGCCTTCGGCATGGATGTAGCTGATTTCCTTCAGCTTCAAGGCCCCTTCCAGCGCCAGCGGAAAAAGCGATCCCCGGCCCAGGTAGAGCACGTCACGGGCTTGCGACAGCTCTGCGGCGATGCGCTGCATCGGCGCCACCTGGGTCAGCGCTTCCGCGATCAAGGCGGGAACCTCGATCAGCGCCTGGGACAGCGCCTTTTCCCGCGCCCGCTCCAGCACCCCGCGATCGCGGGCGATGGCGATGGCCAGGCAGGCCAAAACCGCCAGTTGGGTGGTGAAGGCCTTGGTCGAGGCGACGCCAATTTCCGGCCCGGCCCGGGTAACCAGCACGGCATCGCTTTCCCGGGCGATGGCGCTTTCGGGCTGATTGACCAGTGAAATAATCGTCTGTCCCTGGCTGCGGGCGTAGCGCAGGGCCGCCAGGGTGTCGATGGTCTCGCCAGACTGGGAAATGAACAGCGAGACCCCGCCGTCCGGCAGGGGCGCTTCGCGATAGCGAAACTCGCTGGCCACATCCACCTCCACCGGCAGTCGGGCCACCTGTTCGATCCAATACTTGGCGACCAGACCCGCAAGCGACGCCGTGCCGCAGGCGACAATGGTCATCCGCGACACCTTGGTGAAGTCGACGTGAAGCTGCGGCAGGGTGATGGCGCGGGTGAGCGGATCGATCAGCGAATTGAGCGTATCGCCGACCACCGCCGGCTGCTCGTAAATTTCCTTCAGCATGAAGTGGTCATACTGGCCCTTGCCAATCAGCGCGCCGGAAACCTCGGTTTGGCCAATCGTCCGCTCGACGGGCCGATCCTGCTGATCAAAAATTTCAACCTTTTCCTTGCGGAGAACCACCCAGTCCCCCTCTTCCAGATAGCAAATGCTGTCGGTCAGCGGCGCCAGCGCCAGCGCGTCGGACCCCAAGAAGACCTCGCCGTCGCCAAAGCCCACGGCCAGCGGGCTGCCTTGACGCGCGCCGATCATCAAATCGGGGTGGTCGGCAAAAAGGATCGCCAGGGCAAAGGCGCCGTGCAAGCGCTTGAGCGTGGCCGCCACGGCCTGCTGGGGCGAGCGGCCCTGCGCCAATTCACGGTCGATCATGTGCAGGATGACCTCCGTGTCGGTCTCGGTTTCAAACCGCACCTGGTTGGCTTCCAGCTCTTTTCGCAGGCTCCGGAAATTCTCGATAATGCCGTTGTGAACCAAGGCCACACGGCCGTTGCTGTGCGGGTGGGCGTTGGATTCCGTCGGTCGGCCGTGGGTCGCCCAGCGGGTGTGACCGATGCCGGCGGTTCCCGGCAGCGGCGCTTTTTTCAGCAGGACCTCGAGATTGGCGATCTTGCCCTCGGCGCGGCGACGCTCGATGCGACCCTCGACCAAGCTGGCGACCCCGGCTGAATCATAACCGCGGTATTCCAGTCTTTTCAGCGAGTCCATCAGCAGCGGCTCGACCTGCTTTGCCCCAAGAATACCGATAATTCCACACATTAACCCGTCGATCCCTTCTCACTTACATCACCGCCCGGTTGCCCGAACTAAACATCACCCCAAACCCGCCGGCTCTCTGGACAGCCGGCCGGTTGGGCAATCCTGTTTCGGCGGCAAGACGGCTATTCCTGCTTTGTCGCGCGGGCCTGGCGGTGAGTTTTCGCCGCCCCCGGTCGGTCTTCCTGCCGCGCTCTGGCAAGCGACAGGGCGTCGGCTTCCACATCCCTGGTGATGGTGCTGCCCGCGCCGATCAGCGCACCGTCGCCAACTTTCACCGGCGCCACCAGGGCGCTGTTGGAGCCGACCAAAACATCGTCGCCAATCTCGGTGAAAGACTTTTTGACGCCATCGTAGTTGCAGGTAATGCTGCCCGCGCCGATCGTGCTGCCCCGGCCCACCGAAGCGTCGCCGATGAAGCTCAAATGCAGCGCGGCCGCGCCCGGGCCCAGTTTGGCATTCTTGATTTCGACGAAGTTGCCGACCTGCGCCCCCGCGCCAAGCTGCGCGCCGGCGCGCAGCCGCGCGAACGGCCCAACGCGAGCGCCGTCGTCGATCCGGCAATCCTCCAAATCGCAGAAAGCGCGTATTTCCACGTCATGGCCCACCACCACCCTGGGGCCGAAATGAACATTCGGGCCGACGATCACATCTTCGCCCAGTTGGGTGTCCCAGGACAGCCAAACCGTGGTGGGATCGATCAAGGTGGCGCCCCGATCCATCGCCGCCTCCCGCAGCCGGTCCTGCATAACCGCCTCGGCGACAGCCAACTCCCGGCGGCTGTTGACCCCGAGGATCTCGTCCTCGGGCGCCTCGGTCGAAACCACCTTCAACTGATAGTCGTTGGCGATCTGGACCAACTGGGTCAGATAGTACTCACCCTTGGCATTGTCATTGTCCACCTTTTCCAGCAGATCAAACAGCACATCGGCGCGCCCCAGCATCAGGCCAGACCAGCAAAGATCAACCGAACGCTGCGCCGCGCTGGCTTCCTTTTCCTCGACAATCCGCAGCAGTTGACCGCTGTCGTCGTGAATCATCCGGCCATAGCCCGAGGGGTCGTCGGCCTGGAACGACAGCCAAACGAAATCCGCCTCTTCCTCGCGGGCGACATCGCGCAAATCCATCAGGGTTTCGGCGGTGATCAGCGGGCCATCGCCATAGAGCACCAGCACGTCCGCGGCCGAGGATATCTCCGCCGACAAGGCGTCGCGCGCCGCTTTCAGCGCATCGGCGGTGCCCCGTCTTTCGGCCTGCAACGCCGTGACATGGGGCGCCACCGCCGCCTCCAGCGCCGCCATCCCTGGTCCCACCACCACCACCACCTTCTCGGGGTTAAGCTGCGCCCCGGCGGCCAGGACGTGATCGATCATCGGGCGGCCCGCAACTTTATGCAGCACCTTGGGCAGTTGGGATTTCATGCGGCTGCCCTGGCCGGCGGCCAGAACGACAAGACAAAGAGGACGGTCCATGGCGGGGTCTGCTGTACCTTAGGAAGAGAAAAACCGAGGAAGACGGAGGAAGACGGAGGAAGACGGAAGAAGATGAAACATGATGGTGGCGGAAAAAGCCCGCGCGGCGAGGCCAGAGATGTACCAGACCGGCAGGGCACGGCAAGGTAAGTTTGCCAGAAGAAACCCCGGGCCCGGCCCGCCCGACATGGAATTTCTGCGCGAAAGCTGCCACAATCCTTCGAGCTCCCTCAAATCAATAAATATTTCAGGGCGTTACAGATCCTGCCCGACAAGCAATCCCGCCCGGGCTTGCCTGCTCGCCGGCCGCGTCAGTCCCCTGTCCCGCAAGAAAGATTTTCATGCCTCACGCCCCGCATTCACAAAACCGCCGAACCGGCCCGACAGATTGGCGCCAGCGACCCGTCGCGCTGTTCGACCTTGACGGCACGCTGGTTGATTCCGCCCCCGATCTGGCCGGCGCGCTGAATCTTCTGCTGGTCGAGCTGGGGCGGCCGCCGCTGGGGCTGGATCAGATCATCGCCATGGTCGGAAACGGCGCGGGCAAGTTGGTGGAGCGCGGCCTAAGAGCCAGCCGGATCGACCACGACCTGAGCGAAGCCACCCAGCGCTTCATGACCCTCTACGGCCGCAATCTGGTGGTCCAGACCCGGCCCTACGCCGGCGTTGTCGCCAACCTCACCGCCTTGCGCGATCAGGGCTGGCGCATGGCCATCTGCACCAACAAGCCGCAGTGGGCCAGCCGCCAGATCCTTGGACAGTTGGGCCTGGCCGGATTTTTTGAGTTGGTGGCCGGCGGCGACAGCTATGCGGTGAGAAAGCCCGACCCCGGCCACCTGACCCAGAGCTTGGCGCGCATGGGCGCCACCAACGCCCCGGCGGTGCTGGTCGGCGACGGGGCCCCGGACTTGCAATCCGCCTTGGCGGCCGGTCTGCCGGCGCTGTGGTGCCGCTTTGGCTACATCAACGCCGAAGCGCAAGCCACCGCGCGCCGGGCCGAGGTGAACAGTTTCGAGGAAATCACGCCGGCGCTGCTGGCGTCGCTTCTCTAGCGTGGGCGCGGGTTAACCGGCGCCGCCTGGCGGTCCCGTTTGAACCCCGGCCCGGCCTCTGATCCACCGCTTGACGGATGATCGGCTTGCCGGCGTCGGCCACCGAAGCCAAGGCTTATGGAAAGCGCCGCGCCGGAAAAAGCCAACGGCGGTCTTTTCCAGCCGCAAGATGCCTTGACAGCCGGGAACGCTGGCTTTACATCACCCCCTCCGCACCGGAATGGGCTGTTAGCTCAGCGGGAGAGCGCTCGCTTCACACGCGAGAGGTCACTGGTTCAATCCCAGTACGGCCCACCATTCCCCCCCCTTGAGCTTATTGCCCGACTGTTTTCCCACCCTTTTTCGGAGCAAGGAACCGGGCCGTGCGAGGAAAACCGACGCCGCTTGGTCTTGACGCCGGTTTTGGACAAGGCCCGCAGCGCAGGCTTAGTCGGGATACCTGTCCGCCATCAGTTCGCCGCCGGCGCCCCAATCCTCTTTTTCCACCTCGGTGATAACGACATACAGTCCTTCGGGGTTGCCGCCACAGGCGCGCGTGAACCCCTCGGTCAACTCGCGGACCAGATCGCGCTTTTGCGCGCGACTGCGCCCCTTGAACATCTCGACGCGGATGATTGGCATGGTTTTCCTTTAAGTTGGTCGGACAGCGCCGTTTCGCGACGCGGCGCGATTGGCATAGCACAGCTTCGCGGCTTTGGCGCGTCGAAGTCCCTTGTGGCAAAAGCGCCCCTGGCCGGGATGACCCTGGCCTGGCGCATCGAGTCGCCGCCCGCCCGCCTTGCCCGGCGCGGGTTACAAGGCGCCGGGCGATTCCAACAGCGATCTATGCTAAACTGCGCCGGACTGCGTCCTGGCGACAGACAGCTTCAGGGCGGGCCAACCGACCCCGCCCGAAAACCAACCAAGCCGGAAGGGAATGACCGCGATGACCTATCTTTACGGATTTGACGGCGTCAATCAGCAGCAGCTTGACGCCATTAAGGCGCTGGAACAGGAAATCGGCTCGCCGCTGCTTGCCATGAAGCCGGTGGCGGTCACCCCGGTCAGCACCGACGAGACCGCGCTGGAGAAGGTTCAGAAGCTGGAGGCGGAACTGGGATTGGTGCTGGTGGCCGTCGCCAAGCACTGATCCGCCGGCCGACCGAACTCTCGCCGGGTCTTGCACCAATGTCTTTCACCGGGGTCTTCCACCCGGGCCTTACGCCGGGCAGTGCCGCCGGGGCGGCGACCGCGCCACAGGGGGCTCGTCAGCCGGGAAAATCCTGCAACTGCAGATGTCTGCGGCGGCCCGGCGGCGGGTCTTGCGTCGCTGAACTTTCTTGCGTCCCCACCCCGGCTTGCCGCCGCAGCGCCACCGCGCCCAGGTGCCGGGCCGAGGGATGAAAGCGCAACACCTGCCACTGCGCGACCGCCTGGTTGAGCCGGGGCGCAAAGAACAGCGAGGTCGGCCGAAAGGCCGCGTCCAGTTCGAAGGCAAAGCTGTCCAGCGCCAGGGTCAAACCCCGACCATCGGCCTTGATAATCGCTTCCTTTAGCGTCCAAAAGGCCAGAAAGGCTTGCTGGCGCTGGGGTTCGGGGAAGGCCAGAATTTGCGCCTCTTCCTCCGCTCGGAAATAGCGCCGGGCCAGACCGAGATCAACCGGCCGACGGGCCAGACACTCGACATCAACGCCCACCGCAACGGCCGCGCCGGCGGCCTCAAGGCCCGGCCGGGCCAACGCACAGCTAACCATCCCGTCGCAATGGGAGATGTTGAAGACCGGCATCGCCGCCGCCGCAAGCTGGCGGGGCGGGCAAACCAATGCCGGCTTGCCATGCGCACCGGCGGTAAACCGCAGGCCAAGCGGATCGCAGTCCCCGGCCAACCCCAACAGGTAGCGCAGCAGGCCATGGGCGGCGACGTAAAGCTTCTGATCCTTTTCGAAATGAAACCGCCCGGCGCGCGCCCGTTCTTCCGGCGTGATCAAGCGCAACGCCCGCGCGAAGGCCCGGTCGTCCAGCCCCTGAAGCGGCAGGCAGACCACCAGCAGCGCGTCCTCCGGGGCAAAGACCAAGCAGGCCTGCCGATCCTCCTCCGCGCCCCGGACATCGATAGATTGACCGGGCAGCAGGCCTAAATCCGCGTAACGGGAAGTTGGAAACGCCAAGATAAAATTCCGAACCGACCAAGGGGGAAACCTGCCGCCAGCTTATTCGCCGTCTGGCGGATTGCAAACACCTTGGCGCGGCGTGGCGGACGGGCGTGGTGGGCGGGCGCACAGGCCGGGCATTCTGGCCGGGCATTCTGGCCGGACACAGCGGAGGGGCCCGCGCGGGGCGCTGAAAAGCCGGCCGCGCAGCAGTTCAACAGCTTTTGTTTTGAGTGTCGAAAAAATAATTCGTATAAAGAAAACCGTTAAATCAATTTCAAGGTTTTCTACTCAAGCTGGCCTACTGAACATCATTCGCCCGCCGCGCACCAGGGCCCTTGCGCGCACAAGGACAACACAACCGCCCATGGATACTTCCAGGCCCGACCAGGATCGATCATGACCACGCAGGACAGCCCCAGCCTTTCAGACGCCGACGCGCGTCTGGCCGCATTGGAAGCGAAGCTGCGCAAAGCCGAGGAAAAACTCGGTCAACAGCAAGAACATCTGCGCCTGCTGGCCGAATCCGCCAATATTTGCTTCTGGGATTGGGATTTGGACAGGGACTCCCTGCTTTCGATCGAGGCGCTCAATCTTCCCCCCGGCGCGCGCGACATCGTCAAGCAGAGCAGCAGCAAGGATATGTTCGACCTGGTGCACGCCGATGACCGCGCCAACATGCGCGAGGCGCTGCGGCGTTACTTGAAGGGCGAATGCCAGGAACTGAAGTGCGAGTTTCGCCTTGCCCAGGCCCAGACCCTTGCCCAGGCCGGCGCGCCGGAGATTTGGTTGCGCTGCCAGGGCAAGGGGCTGTTCGACGACAGCGGCTGGGCGCATCGGATCGTCGGCATTGCCCAGGATATTACCGAGGAGCGGCGCCACAAGACCGCCTTGGCCCCCGGTGAAATCGACCAGCGGGTGCGTGAGCGCACTGGCGCGCTGCAAAAGGAAATTCACGACAGGCAACGGGCGGAACGAGAGCTGCGAACCAGCCAGCAGCGCCTGCTCGACATCGCCGAAAGCGCCTCCGATTGGTTTTGGGAAACCGACAGCCAGCTTCGCTTCACCTACATTTCCGGCCGGTTTTTCGAGCTGACGGGCGGCGCGGCCGCGCACTTCATCGGCAGGACCCGGCTGGAAGTGACCTCATCCGATTTGGAGGCCCTGCAGTCGCAACCGTGGCGGCAGCATATCGACGACCTGGAGAACCACCGCGCCTTTTCCAATTTCACCTACGAATTGACGCTGGCCGACGACCGAAAAACCTACGTCTCGGTGGCCGGCAAACCGCGATTCAACGAGGCCGGAAAATTCTTGGGGTATCGCGGCGCCGGGCGCGACATCACCAGCGAGCGCCGGGCCCAGCAGATGATCGAGCAGCGGGAAAGAGAACTGCAAAAAATCTTGGACTCCAGCCCGGGCGGCGTCGCCATCACCACCATCGACAAGGGCTGCGTGGTCTACGCCAACGACCAGTTCGGCAAGATTTTCGGTCGGCCGCCGGAAAGTCTGCGCGACAGCAAGGCGCAAGAATACTGGGAAGATATCGAAGAGCGCAGGCGCTTCGTCGAAACCTTCCGGAAAGAAGGCAGGGTGGCGACCAAGCCGACAATCTGCCGCCGCACCGATGGCGCGCGCTTTTGGTGCAACGTCGCCTGGCAGAAAATTATCTACCACGGCGAGCCGCATGTTCTCAGTTGGATCTATGATATCGATGAGCTTAAGCGGGCGGAGGAGATTCAGAGCGCCATCAACATCCAGTTGGCCCACGAGATCGAAGAGCGCCAGGCCGCCCAGCAGGCCTTGCGCCAGACCAACCAGGAACTGGAAAAACGAGTCAAGGAGCGCACCCGGCAACTGACCCGGGAAAAAGAACAGGTGGAACTGGCCAATCGGAGTAAAACCCAGTTCCTCAACAACATGAGTCACGAGCTGCGCACACCCTTGAACGCCATCATGGGGCTGTCGGAAATCATGCGGGACGAGATCCTCGGGCCGATGAACAACCGAACCTACCGGGACTACGCCGGCGATATTCACAATTCGGGACACTTTTTGCTCGAACTGATCAACGACGTGCTGGACGTGGCAAAGGTCGAAGCGGGCGCGCTGCGCCTCGACGAGGAAACCTGCCGGCTGGGCGAAGAGGTCGAGAGTTGCTTTTTCATGGTCCGGGAACAGGCGGCCGTCACCGGGGTCGCGCTGCACCAGGAACTGCCTGAAAATCTGCCCGACCTCTATGCCGACAAACGCCGACTGAAGCAGATCATCATCAACCTGCTAACCAACGCCATCAAATTCACCCCCGAACAGGGATCGGTGATCTTCCGCGCCGCGGAAAACAGCCGGGGCCAGTTGGCAATTGACGTCATCGACACCGGCATTGGCATCGCCGAGGAAGATCTGAAGACCATCTTCTTTCCCTTCACCAAGGTCGAAGACAGCCTCACCCGCCAGCACGACGGCGCCGGGCTGGGGCTTCCCATTGTCAAGTCGCTGCTCGAACAGCACGGCGGCGAGTTGCACATCAGTTCCCAGCTTTCCCTGGGCACAACGGTCACCGCGCTGTTTCCGAAAAGCCGTGTGCGCCGGCCTGGCTAACGTGTGATCGAGGCCGGTCGAACGGGTTAACGGCTATCACGGGGTGACCCGCCTGTGCGTCGTGACGCTGCCGCCTATCAGATCCGAAGAAAGAGGCGCTGGCCTGGTCTTTCTTTCCCCGCCCGCCGGCGCCGGTCTAGCGATTGTCACCATAGGTATTTCTACAAACTTTTGTTGTATCCACCCTAGCTATAGGCTCTAAACAGTTCGGTTTTAAGTCAACAAAACCATCTTGATCTTGCTGACCAAAATTCCCCCCAGGGAAGCCGCATCGGCCGGCTGGAAATCCACAGAAAGGCGTCAATGAACCTTTGCGACCACCTCCGAAACACCAAGCTTGTCGCTGTTCTGGCGCATTGGCGCGAGCTCAGCAAAACCGGTCTGCCGCCCAAACGCGAGCAACTGGATCCCAGCCGGATCACCGTGGCTTTGGGAAACGTCGCCTTGGTGGACTATTTGCCCGACGGCGACGACTACCGCTTTCGACTGATCGGCGAGCACGTGCAGGAGGTTTTTCACCACGGCTTGAGCAAAAAAAGGCTCAGCGAGATTTATTCGCCAAGCGAGGCGAGGCTGATCAAGCAACGCTGGGACTTTTGTCGCCAGAACCCCGCCTTGCTCTACGACCGCGCCAGCCGCGACAGCGACAGCACGCCGTTCGAAAGCGAGCGCATCATCTTGCCGCTGCGCGGCGAGTCTCAAGCGGTTGATTGCCTCATCACCGCATCGGTTTACGCGCTCAACCCCCAGGTTACCGAAGCCCGGCACCAGCTGCGGGATCACCGCCCGCGCTTTTTTGACTGCTGGTCGCTGGCGCCGCTGGACGACACGCCGGTCTAGCAGCCGCCGCCAACCGCCTGCGGGGCGGTCTCAATCGACCCAGGTGCAGGGCCAGACGGCGGGTCGGGTCAGGCCTTGCGGCAAGAGCGTCGCCGCGTCGCCGCAGGCCAGGTCGAGCTGATTTTGCAGCAAGCCGGTCACATCCCGCAGGTTCGCCCCCTCCAGCCGGGTGAGATAGGTATAGGCGCCGGTGATATTGACGCCGACCAACGTGCTGTCGCGAAAATCAGCCCGCGCCAAATTGGAAAAGCTGATGTTGGCGCCGGTAAGGTCGGCCCGGGCAAAATTGGCGCGACCCAATTCGGCTTTGGAAAGATCGCTTTCAGCCAGCTTGGCGCCGACAAACGAGGCGCGAAGCAACTCGCCCTTCATCATATCGGCGTTGGTCATGATCGCCTTGTCAAAGTTCGCCCGGTGGGCTTCTACCTTGTGCAGCACCGCGTCGCGAAGGTCGGCCCCGCCCAACAAGCTGCGGATCAGGATCGCCCGGGAAAAATCGCTGCCGGCCAATCGCGCGTTGCGAAAATCGCTGGTGCTGAGGTTGGCTGAAACAAATTTTCCACCAGAAAGATCGGCGCCTTTCAACTGCAACCGCGTTTGGTTGCACGACGACCAATCGACCCCCGGCCTGGGCGAATCGCCGCACCCGGCCAGGCTTGGTCGCGGGGAGAAGATCAGCAGCGCGAGCGCCAGCCCAAACACCGACAACGCACCGCCAAGACCCAACACCAGCTTGCTACCTTTGGCCATTTTTCTCACCACCGTTTCCCTTGGCTGACGTTGTCTGACCTATTTCATCTAGCTGTTTCAACTACCTATTTCATCCACTGCTTTATCGGCAGCCAGTCCGCGCCGACATCACGCCCAACCGACCGTGAAGCCGACGCCGGCAAGGCCCGCCATCGCCCGGCCGAACCCGGGCCGGGGCGCGGTTAGACTAACACTTGGTGTTTTCAACGACAGAGACAATAGCCGGTGGGCTATCGTTCCGGTCGCGGCGCCGGTCGCTATCCGATCTACGCCCGGCGGATTGACCCTCTTGCTGCGCCGCCAAATGCTCCTAACAAAAAAATAACCATTTGAAACTAAACTTTTCTATAGGTTCTCTGTGATCCAATCTTGAGCGACCGGGCTTGGGATTCGACCAGACGGCTGCATCAACGGGGAAATCAATGATACACAGCGTGGATCAAGCCGCGGCACAGGCGGTCGCCCTGCAGGCCTTGGATCGGCTGCGCGATCTTGGGCTGCCGCCCAGTCCGGCCAACTATACCCTGTGGTACGCCTATTACTCTGGTCACTATCCCGACCTGAAGAGCAATCTGGACCAAATCCTGAACGACGAAGGCGGTTTCACCCCCAAGTGTATGGAAGAGCTGTTCGACCTGCATTTCGGGCCGGAAAAGGAAAGCCAGGCGCTTCGGCAAACCGGCGCGAAGCTGCAAAAGTCGGCCAACCAGATTCTTGAATTTATCAGCCAGGCCAACGACAACACGGCGGCCTACGGCGAACGGATGGCGGATATTTCGGGCGAGGTGCAGGAAGAAGGGCTGTCGGTCGCCCGCCTGGGCGCGCTTGTCGATCACATCCTGGACGAAACCTCCGACATGATCGAACGCAGCCGCACGGTCGAAACCCAACTCAACAACTCAACCCGCGAAATCAGCGTGCTCAAGGAAAATCTTGAGGAAATGCGAACCGAGGCCGAAACCGACGGCCTCACCGGCCTGCGCAACCGCCGCAGTTTCGATCGCTTTATTCGCCGGGCCGCCGAGCGGGCCGACAAAGCCGGCGAGAACGTCTCGGTCTTGCTTTCCGATGTGGATTTCTTCAAGAACTTCAATGACACTTACGGCCATCGCATGGGTGACGAAGTGTTGAAGCTGGTGGGCAAGCTGCTGACCTACAACATCAAGGGCTCGGACATGGCGGCGCGCTACGGCGGCGAGGAATTTGCCGTCGTCCTGCCCGGCACGGCCCTGGAGGGCGCGGTGGTGGTGGCGGAGAAGTTCCGCCAGCAGTTGGCCGGCAAGCAGCTAACCAACAAAACCACCGGCAAAAATCTCGGCGCGGTGACGGTCTCGATCGGGGTTGCGCAATATCGGGTCGGCGAAAGCCTCAGCGACTTCATTCACCGGGCCGATCAAGCGCTCTATGCCGCCAAACGGACCGGACGCAACAAGGTCCTGGATGAAAATACCGCCAAGCTCGCCACCGCCAGCGGCTAGGCTTTTCACCGATGATGAATTTTACCGAAACGCCGATGCCGGGCCAAATTCCGAAAATAGGTTTCCTGGGCTAAATTCCTGGGCTAAATTCCAGGGCTAAATTCCGGGTATAAATTCTGGGGATAAGCTTCCGGGCGAAACCGCCCCGATCCAGCCGGGTTGCCTCCGCTGTCGTCAAGCATCCGCAACCAAACGGATCAGCGGCAGGCGGGTCAGCGGC
>CAXBMB010000045.1:0-30533 GCA_963976695.1 uncultured Rhodovibrionaceae bacterium | reverse complement strand
GGGTGGCGCGGGGGTGGCGCCGGGGGCGGTGCGGCGGGCGGTGCGGTCGAACTCGGGAGCGCCGGCGTCGCTGCGTCGCCGGGTCGGCAGCGCGGCGGCGGGCGGAATGAGCGACGAATTTGGTCGCAAATCGTGCTTATGTAGACAAATTAATTTCACCGTTCCGGCCGAGATCGTGCCGTCGAAGCAACCTGGGAATTTGTGTTATCGAATTGAATTTATTGAATTATTTTCGGAATTTTGGTAAAATATATTTATGTTCCTAAATAAATTGACAAGTGCTTTGGAAAGGTGTTGCAATGTTAGTAGGCTAAATAAAAACTGAACAAAAAATACGCAGTATGCGTTCAAAAATGTGCGGGAAAAAATGTGCAGGAAGAGATGAGGTACTTAGTCCCCAATCGACTTGATGAGGCGCTCGGGTTTCTCGCCGCCGAACCGGTCCGCCTGCTGGCGGGCGGCACCGACTTCTATCCGGCGCTGGGCGACCGGCCGATCTTCACCGCCGCCCAGGCCGACCCGGTTATGGATATCACCGGTCTGACGGCGTTGCGCGGTCTGTCGCGCGAAGAGCGGGACGGCGGCGCGGTCTGGCGGATCGGCGCGTTGACCAGTTGGAGCGACATTGTCCGGGCCAAGCTGCCGGCGGCCTTCGACGGCCTGAAGGCGGCGGCGCGCGAGGTGGGGTCCTTGCAGATCCAGAACGCCGCGACCGTGGTGGGCAATCTTTGCAACGCCTCGCCGGCCGCCGATGGCGTTCCACCGCTGCTGACGCTGGAGGCTTCGCTGGAGCTGAGCAGCCAGTCGGGCACAAGAGTGGTGCCGCTGACCGAGTTCATCACCGGGGTGCGGCAGACGGTTCGACGTCCCGATGAACTGGTGACGGCGCTGCTGTTGCCCTGCTTGCCGGCACAGGCCCGCAGCAGCTTTGTCAAGCTGGGCGCGCGCCGCTATCTGGTGATCTCCATCGCCATGGTGTCGGTGCTGTTGCTGCCCGATGGTCAGGGAAAGGTTTCCCAGGCGCGAATTGCCGTGGGCTCCTGTTCGGCCGTGGCGCAGCGTCTGTCAGCGCTGGAAGCCGCTCTCACCGGCCTTGATTGGTCCGCCGCCGCGCTCACCCCACGGGTGACCTCCGATCTTTTGCGCCCCTTGCGTCCGATTGACGACATTCGGGGCTCGGCCGCTTACCGCTTGGCGGCCGCCGAAGAACTGATCTGCCGCGCCCTGTCGTCCTGCCTTGGGAAGTAACGCCACATGAGTGCTGTTTTGAGCCAAGAACTTCTTACCTTTCGCCTTAACCAGGAAGAGGTGACGGTTGCCGCGCCGCCGTTCACGCGGCTGTCCGAGGTTCTGCGCGAGGAACTGGGCGCCAAGGATGTGAAGGTCGGCTGCAACGCTGGCGACTGCGGTGCCTGCACGGTGTTGGTGGAAGGCGAAGCGGTCTGCGCCTGCATGGTTCCCGTCGGGCGCTTGCAAGGGCGCGATGTGGAGACCTTGGCGGGGCTGGTGCGCCAAGATCCGCTGGCGGACAAGCTGAAGCAGGCGTTTCTGGCGCACGGCGCGGCGCAATGCGGCATCTGCACGCCCGGCGTGATGGTCGCCGCGCTGGCCTTGCTGCGGGTCGAACCGCGCCCCAGCGAGGAACAGGTCAAGGACGCCTTGGGCGGCGTGCTGTGCCGCTGTACCGGCTATCTCAAGATTATTCAGGCGGTTTGCAGCGCCACCGACGCCCGGCCGGCGAAGACCCAAGCACTGACCCGCAGCGCCCCGGACGGCGGGCAAACAGTGGTCGGCGCCGTGGTGCCGCGTTTGGACGGCCAGGCCAAGGTCTCGGGCTTGGAGCTGTTCGGCGACGATGTCGCCCCGGCCGACGCGCTGGTGTTGAAGGTTGTGCGCGCCCCCCATCACCGCGCCCGCTTCTGCTTTGGCGACCTGGACGCCTACGTCAAGGCAACGCCCGGTTTGGCCTTGGTGCTGACCGCGAAAGACATTCCCGGCAAGAACCATTTTTCGGTGATCCCGGCCTTTTCCGACCAGCCGGTGTTTGCCGAGCTGGAAACGCGCTTCAAGGGCGAGGCGGTGGCCGCCGTGGTGGGCGATGCCGCCACCATGGCCGGGCTGGATCTCAGCGCCTTTCCGGTAACCTGGGAGGCCTTGCCCCACGCGCTGACGCCCGGCGAGGCGGAAGCGCCCGGGGCCGCCCAGCTTCACGCCGACCGTCCCGGCAATCTGATGACCGGCGGGTTTGTGCAAAAGGGCGATGTCGCCCAGGCGCTTGCCGCTGCGGCGGCGGTGGTGGAGGGAAGCTACACGACGTCCTTCGTCGAGCATGCCTACATCGAACCCGAAGCCGGTTTCGCCCGCCGGGTCGGCGACCGCCTTGAGATTCATGCCTGTACGCAGGCGCCCTACATGGATCGCGACGAAATCGTCAAGATCATGGATCTGGACCCGGCACAGGTTCGCATCGTTCCCACCGCCACCGGCGGCGGTTTCGGCTCCAAGCTCGATATTTCCCTGCAGCCCTTTGTGGCCTTGGCGGCGTGGATGCTGAAGCGCCCGGTGCGGGTGACCTATTCGCGGACCGATTCGATGACCTCCACCACCAAGCGTCATCCGGCGGAAATCACGCTGAAGATCGGCGCCGACGAAAGCGGGCGGGTCACCGCCTTTGATTTTCTGGGCACCTTCAACACCGGCGCCTATTCCTCCTGGGGTCCGACGGTGGCCAATCGGGTGCCGGTCCATGCCTCGGGACCCTACGCCATCGAGAACTATCGCGCGCGCAGCCGCGCGATTCACACCAACTGCGCGCCCTCCGGGGCCTTTCGCGGCTTCGGCGTGCCGCAGTCGGCGGTCGCCCAGGAATGCCTGTTTGATCAGCTGGCCGACAAGTTGGGGTTGGATCGGCTGGACTTTCGACTGCGCAACGCCCTGCATAACGGCGTGCCGACGGTTACCGGGCAGGTGTTTGAAAAGGGCGTGGGGATCACCGCCTGTTTCGAGGCGCTCCGGCCGCACTGGCGCCGGGCGCTGGCGGCGACGGCGGCCTGGAACCAGCAACAGCCAACCGGGGGCCTGCGGCGCGGCGTCGGTCTGGCCGGCGGCTGGTATGGCTGCGGCAACACCTCCTTGCCCAATCCGGCCACCATCAAGTCCGGCATTACGGCCAAGGGGCAGGTGCGGCTGCATCAGGGCGCCACGGACATCGGCCAGGGCGCCAACACGGTAATTCCACAGATTTTCGCGGACGCCTTGGGGATTCCGCTGGCCCAGATCGAACTGGTCGGCGGCGACACCGACATCACGCCCGACGCCGGCAAAACCTCGGCGTCGCGCCAGACCTTCGTCAGCGGCAATGCAGCCCGGCTGTCCGGCGCGGCGCTGCGGGCCGAGATCCTGCGCCTGGCCAATCTGTCGGCCGACGCTAAGCTGAAGATCGCCGCCGGCGCCATTCACCTGGAAGAACAGGGGGTGAGTCATCGCATCGCGCTGGACCAGTTGGAGGTCAACCCCGACGGCTATGTGTTGATGGCTGTCGAGAGCTACGACCCGCCGACCCAGCCGCTGGACGAGAACGGCCAGGGGGTTCCCTATGCGGTGTTTGGCTATGCCGCGCACATGATGGAACTGGAGGTGGATCAGACCCTGGGCACCGTCAAGCTGCTGAAGCTGACCGCCGCCCATGACGTCGGTCGGGCGATCAACCCGCAACTGGTGGAAGGCCAGGTCGAAGGCGGCGCGGCGCAAGGCATCGGCATGGCGCTGATGGAAGAGTTCCTGCCGGGCCGCACCGAGAACCTGCACGACTACCTGATCCCGACCTTTGGCGACATGCCGCCGGTGGAAACCCTGATCATCGAGGAAGAAGACGCCCACGGCCCCTATGGCGCCAAAGGGCTGGGCGAGCACGTTCTGATTCCCACCGCGCCGGCGATTCTCAACGCCATTCGTCACGCCACCGGCGCCGAGATCAGCAGGCTGCCGGCTATGCCCGACCGGGTTCGTGCGGCCATCCTGGCGCAAAACAAACACAGAGTAGAACCATGAGCAACAGCGTTAGCGACGCCAGCAAACCAGATCCCAAGACCGGCAAGATCCGCTGTGACGCCTGCCCGGTGATGTGCTACATCGCCGACGGCAAGGTGGGGGCCTGCGACCGCTACGCCAACCAGGCGGGAGAGTTGATCCGCGTCGATCCCTTCACCATCATCGACAAGACCAAGGCCGACGGCGGCAAGTTGGTGCCGTTCCTGCCCAAGGAAGGCGCGACGGCCTGGGAAGGCGATATCGTGCAGCCCGAGGGGTCCTTCGTCACCGCCGTCGGCGCGGGAACCACCTATCCGGACTATAAGCCGGCGCCGTTCATCGTCTCGCAGGAGATCGACGGCGTTGACATGGTCACGGTGGTGACCGAGGGCATTTTCAGCTACTGCGGCGTGAAGGTGAAAATCGACACCGACCGCCATATCGGTCCGGAATGCGCCACCGTTCGGGTGGCGGGCGAGGCCATTGGCCATATCACCACGGCCGAATATGGCTCGCAGATGATGTCGCTGGGCGGGGTTCATCACCTAACCGGCGGCTCCAAGAAGGAAGGCCGCCTGACCTGCGACGCGCTGCTGAAACTCTGCAACGGCCAGGCCGTCGAGATGACGGTTGACGGCGGCGCGGACCTGGTGGTCCAGGCCGGCGCCGCGCCGATCATCGGCGGGGTTGTCGAGCAGCGCATGCGGGTCGGCTGCGGCTCGGCGACCATCGGCATGTTCGCCAAGCAATGGCAGGGGTTGGTGGACGACGTGGTGGTGGTGGACGACCACATCACCGGCGTTCTGTCCGAGCACCAGGCGGGCAAGATGCTGGGCATCGCGGCGACCGGAATCCGCATCATGGGCCGCCGCTCGACCCCGGGACGTTACTTTCAGGTGGCCGATCCGGGCAACGGATGGGGCGGCACGGATATTGAAGATCCCTTGATGATCCTGGGCGACTTCAACCCGAAGGAAGCCCGGCCCGGCATGACCCTCTTGATGGTTTCCACCACCGGCGAGCAGTACGCCTACTACGAGCTGGATGATGCGTTGACGCCGGTAAAGACGGCGCTGCCCGATCGCCTGCAGCTCTCGGTCGATCGAATCACCGAGAACTGCGAACCGGCCACCTGTTCGGTGCTTTTTATGGGCGGCGCCGGCGGGTCGTTGCGGGCCGGGGTCACCGAAAATCCCGTCCGGCTGACCAACTCGGTCAAGGACGCGCTGACCTACGTTTCCTGTGGCGGCGCGCAGGCCTACATCTGGCCGGGCGGCGGAATTACCGTGATGGCCGACGTGACGCAAATGCCGGAAAATTCCTTCGGCTATGTGCCGACGCCCGCCTTGGTGGCGCCGATTGAGTTTACCATGCGGCTGTCGGACTATGCCCGGCTGGGCGGTCACATGGCCGCGGTGGTGCCGCTTTCCGAGGCGGTGGGCAAGGCCGCCCGGCGGGTGGGCGATCACCGCGACGCGCCCTGGCCGATGGATGATCGACTTTATCGCTGGGGGGACAAGCGCAAATGATCGGGCCGCAAGCCCATTGGTTGCCGGACGGCCGGCGTCTGCATCTGCAGCACGGACCGATCGATTTGATTCTGGCCGCCGATGGCGACAAACCGGAGGTGCAGAAGGCCTTTGCGGCGGCAGTCGCCGCCTTTGACGGCCTGCTTGAGCGCCTGGTGACGGAACTGCCCGGCCTGCGCCGGGCCTGTCCGCCCGCCGGTCTGGCGTTGCGGGGACCGGTGGCCCGTCGGATGGAAGCGGCGGTGCGTCCGCTGGCCGAAAGAGGATTGTTTATCACGCCGATGGCCGCCGTGGCCGGGGCGGTGGCGGAACAGGTGCTGGCGGCGATGGTCGCCGGCGGCAAGCTGCGCCGGGCCTTTGTCAACAACGGCGGGGATATCGCCTATCATCTCAGCGCGGGACACAGCTATCGGGTGGCCCTGGCGGCGCTTGAGGACGGCGACGGCGCGGGCTCGCGCGGGCCCGCGCGGCAGCTAGGACCGCAAGGACCGCAAGCAGCGGAAGGGCCCGCGCGCTTTACCCTGCGGGCCGCGCACCCGTGGCGCGGCCTTGCCACCTCCGGGCGGGGCGGGCGTAGCTTTTCCTTGGGCATCGCCGATTCCGTTACCGTGCTGGCGCGCACGGCCGCCCTTGCCGATGCGGCGGCCACGATCATCGGCAATGCGGTGGACCTGCCGGGCGATCCGGCGATTGTCCGTCAGCCGGCCTGCGCCTTGGATCCGGACAGTGACCTGGGCGCGCGTTTGGTGGTGACGGGCTGCGCGGCGCTGCCGGCGGTGGCGGTTGCCCAGGCGCTGGACAGGGGACGGCGGCTGGCCGAGGAGCTGCAACGCGCCGGCCTGATCGGCGCGGCGCTGCTGCGGCTCCAGCAGCAGACGCAATTAACCACCGCTGCGCCCCGTGATAGGTTGGCGGCCGCGCCCCGTCTTTTGCCCGACGGCGCCGAGACGCCGCCCGCGGCGCTGCGACCAAACCCCGAAATTCAATCCCGACGGCAGGCGGGAGGCAAGCCGCCGCCCGCTGCCGATCGAACGACAAGAAAGGTTGCCACCCATGCCTGAAGTGGAAGTTCGCAAGTCACTTATATCGGTGGAGGAAATCTTCCACGAGGGCGGCAAGAAAGCCGCCGTTCCGCTGCGCCGCGCGGTGGCGTTGGCGGTGGTCAAGAATCCCTTCGCCGGCCGCTACGAGCCGGAAATTCAAGGCTTCATGGAGGATCTCAAACCCCTGGGCCTGGCCATGGCCAACAACTTGCTGGAAGCGCTTGGCGGCGATCCCGGCGTGGTGGAAGGCTATGGCAAGGGCGCGATGATCGGCGAGGCCGGCGAGCTGGAGCATGGCGCGCTGTGGCATGCGCCCGGCGGCTATGCGATGCGCGAAGTGCTGGGCGGCGCCAAGGCCATTGTTCCGTCGTCGAAGAAGGTGGCGGGCGTCGGCGCGCGGCTCGACGTGCCGGTGACCCACATCAACGCAGCCTATGTCCGCAGTCATTTTGATTCGGTGGAGGTGGGGCTCAATGATGCGCCGCGCGCCGATGAAATGCTGCTGGCGCTGGTGATGACCACGGGCCCACGGGTGCACAGCCGCTCGGGCGGGCTGGAGGCGGCCGATATCAAGGGCGAGGATGGACTGCGATGAGCGCCGAGATTAGGAAAATTGCGGTATTCGTGGAAGAAACCCATCGGGAAATGGGGCGAACCATCTCGCCCTCGACCCGCAAGGCCGCGGCGGTCGCGGTGATCAAGAACCCCTTCGCCGGGCGCTACGTCGAGGACCTGGAGCCGCTGATGGAAATCGGCGCCGAATTGGGCGACCTGCTGGGGCGCAAGTGCGTCGAGGCGTTGGGCATTCAACCGTCCCAGGCCGAAAGCTACGGCAAGTCGGCGATGGTCGGCGAGGCCGGGGAACTGGAGCATGCCGCCGCCATTCTCCACCCGCGAATGGGCAAGCCGTTGCGGGCGGCGGTGGAAAAGGGCGCCGCCCTGGTGGCGTCGTCGAAGAAGATGGGCAGCCCGGGGCAGCCATTGGACATTCCCCTCGGCCACAAGGACGCCGCCTATGTGCGCAGCCATTTTGACGGCATGGAGGTGCGCCTGAACGATGCGCCGCGCGCCGGTGAAATCATGGTGGCGATCGCGGTCACCGACTCCGGCCGTCCGCTGCCGCGCGTCGGCGGCCTGACGGTTGCCGAGATAAAGGGCGAAGATGGCCTGAAATAGGGTTAAAAAAACCAAGAAACAGCAAGCAAGACGTGGTCAGCTTCAAGGAAACCACGCCGCAGGACGTTACCTAACCTTCCTGGGATCGAACGTTCCGGGATCGAAAAATTTTGTTGAACAGCGAGCCACGTTACTTCGAAGTAAGAGGCAAAACGGGAGATATAAGAATGTTGAAAAGAAGAGGTTTTCTAGGTTTGGGCCTGACCGCACTGCTGGCGGCCGGCCTGTTGCCCGGCGCGCCGGCGTCGGCGGCCGAAACCATCAAGGTCGGGGAAATCAATAGCTACACCCGCTTGCCGGCCTTCACCGAACCCTACCGCATGGGCTGGCAGCTGGCGCTGGAGCAGATCAACGCGGCCGGTGGCGTCAACGGCAAGATGATCGAGGTGATCAGCCGCGACGACGCCGGCAAGCCAGGCAACGCGGTCAAGATCGCCGAGGAATTGGTCAGCAACGAAAAAGTCGTCTTGCTCTGGGGGACCTTCTTTTCCCATATCGGCCTGGCGGTGACCGATTTCGCCAAGCAAAAAAAGGTGCTGTTTATCGCGTCCGAACCGCTGAGCGACGCCATCGTTTGGTCGAAGGGCAACGACTATACCTATCGCCTGCGGCCTTCCACCTTCATGCAGGCCGCCATGTTGGCCGAAGCCGCCGCCAAGACCGGCGCGAAAAAATGGGCGACCATCGCCCCCAACTATGCCTACGGTAAGGACGCGGTGGCGGCCTTCAAGTCGGAATTGAAAAAGCGCGTTCCCGATGCCGAGTTCATTGAGGAGCAGTGGCCGGCGCTGTTCAAGATCGATGCCGGCGCCACGGTTCGGGCACTGGAAGCGGCAAAGCCCGAAGGCATTTACAACGTCACCTTTGGCAGCGATCTGGCCAAGCTGGTGCGCGAAGGGTCGATCCGGGGCCTGTTCGACGGCCGCACGGTGGTTTCCCTGCTGTCCGGCGAGCCCGAGTACCTGGACCCGCTGAAGGCGGAGGCGCCGGAAGGCTGGATCGTTACCGGCTATCCCTGGTACGACATCAAGGACGCGCCGCATCAGGCCTATGTGAAGGCCTATCAGGATAAGTTCGGCGAGTCGCCCAAGACCGGCTCCCTGGTGGGTTACAACACCATGCTGGCGGTGGCGAACGTGCTGAAAAAAGCCAAGTCGACCGACACCAAGGATCTGTTGGCGGCGATGGACAATCTGACCTTTGACACCCCAACCGGTCCGGTGACCTTCCGGGCATCGGACCATCAGTCCACCATGGGGGCCTGGGTCGGCAAGACCACCGTCAAGGACGGCAAGGGTGTGATGGTGGATTGGTACTACGCCAAGGGCGAGGACTATCTGCCCAGTGACGAGGAAGTTCTGAAACTTCGTCCGGCGAACTAAGCTTGGCCAGGCGGGGGAGAGCGCCCGAAACCGAAACGACTTTCGTGTCGCGGCTTTCTCCCCCCCTCCGATCTCTGCTCTTTGCGTTTTCCGCCCGGCGTTTTTCCGCCTGCCGACGATCATCGATCAGGCGCCAGCGTGGCGTTTTCCGCACCGAGCCATTGGTTGACCAGCCCACGGTTTCCCTGAAACGCACGACGGGCTGATCAAGTTTCCTCTCAACGACCAAGTTAGCTGCGACGAATCAACCGCGATTCGACACAGCATGACCGACCAAGAGCGCGCCTCCCATGGGTTTTTATTTCGCACAGTTTCTGACCGGATTGGCGACCGCTTCGTCGCTGTTTCTGGTGGCCTCAGGCCTTTCCATCATCTTTGGCGTCACGCGCATCGTGAACTTCGCGCATGGCTCCTTTTTCATGTTGGGGGCTTTTCTGGCCTACACCATCGTTACCCTTTTGCCCCAAGGCGTGTTTGGTTTCTGGGGCGCGATCCTGGTCGCGGCCCTGATCGTCGGGGTGATCGGCGTGCTGATTGAAATGCTGGTGTTGCGCCGGATCTACCATGCGCCCGAGCTCTTTCAACTGGTGGCGACCTTTGGCATCGTGCTGGTTATTCAAGACGCCGCGCTTTGGATCTGGGGGGCCGAGGACCTGTTGGGGCCGCGCGCGCCGGGCCTGGACCGCGCCGTTCGGATTTTCGGTGAACCAATCCCGGAATATGATCTGGCGCTGATCGCCATCGGCCCGCTGGTGCTGGGCTTGGTCTGGCTGATTTTTCACAAAACCCGCTGGGGCGTGCTGGTGCGCGCCGCCACCGAAGATCGGGAAATGGTGTCGGCGCTGGGCGTCAACCAGTCCTGGCTGTTTACCTCGGTGTTCTTCGTCGGCTCCTTCCTGGCCGGGCTCGGCGGGGCGCTGCAGATCCCCCGTGAGGCGGTCAGCCTGTTGATGGATCTCAACGTGATCGCCGAGGCCTTCGTGGTGGTGGTGGTCGGCGGCATGGGCTCGGTTCCCGGGGCCTATCTAGCCGCCGTGCTGATCGGCGAGCTCAATTCCTTCGGTATCCTTTGGGTCCCCAGCATCACCCTGGTGCTGCCTTTCCTGGTGATGGCCGTGGTGCTGATCTTCCGTCCCTGGGGCCTGCTGGGCAAGCCCGAGCGCGGCGAACATGAGCCGGTGGCGGCGGAAGTGCCGTTGCGGCTGCTCAGCGGCAAGCCGCTCTATGCGGTGGGGCTGCTGGTGCTGGCTCTGGCCTTGGCGCCGCTGTTCGCGGAGTCGTATCTTGTGCTGATGACCGATGTCCTGGTGGTGGCGCTGTTTGCCGCCAGCTTGCATTTCTTGATGGGGCCGGGGGGGATGGCGTCCTTCGGTCACGCCGCCTATTTCGGCCTGGGCGCTTACGGCGCGGCCCTGCTGGTAGCGTCGTTCGGCTTCTCCATGACCCCGACCTTGATCTTCGCCCCGCTGCTGGCGGGCGTGGGAGCCTTGGTGTTTGGCTGGTTTTGCGTGCGTCTGTCGGGCGTCTATCTTGCCATGCTGACCCTGGCCGCGGCGCAAATTACCTGGTCGATCGCCTTTCAGTGGCAAGACGTGACCGGCGGCGATGACGGCATTCTCGGCGTGTGGCCCGCCGCCTGGGCCAGTTCCAACATTGCCTACTATTATCTGGCGCTGGTGGTGTGTGTCGGTGGGTTCTGGCTGATCCAGCGCTTCGCGCACTCGCCCTTCGGCTACACCATTCGCGGCGGCCGGGATTCCGCCTTGCGGGCCGAATCGATTGGTATCGACCTGCGCCAGCATCAGTGGGCGGCCTTCGTCGTCGCCGGTGTGATGGCCGGCGTCGCCGGCGCGGTCTACGCCTTTTCCAAGGGCTCGGTGTTTCCCGACGAGTTGGCCATTCCCCGCTCGATCGACGGCCTGATCATGGTGCTGCTGGGCGGCGTTCAATCGCTGTTCGGACCGCTGCTGGGGGCGGCGGCCTTCACCTTGCTTGAGGATTGGGTGACCCGGCTGGACTACTGGCGCTTCATCTTCGGCCTGATCATCCTGGTGATCGTGATGGCCGCGCCCGATGGCCTGGTCGGCGGGCTGAAACGCCTGGCGCAAATGATCAGACCGACCCCCCCTCCCACCCCTGAAAAAAAGGAGCTTTCCGCATGACGGCGCTACAGGTAGAGGGCCTCTCCAAGTCCTTCGGCGGCCTGCGCGCTGTCAATGAGGTGTCCTTCACGTTGAACCAGGGCGAGCTGCTGGCGCTGATCGGCCCCAACGGCGCCGGCAAGACCACCTGCTTTAACATGCTCAATGGACAACTGACGCCGGGCAAGGGGTCGGTCAAGCTGGGCGGCAAGGAACTGGTGGGCTTGCGGCCGCGCGAGGTTTGGCGGCGGGGGGTGGGACGCACCTTTCAGATCACCGCGACCTTCACCTCGATGACGGTGCGCGAAAATGTGCAAATGGCCTTCATTTCCCACAACCGGCGCACCTTCAATCTGTTCGCTCGCGCCACCCAGCTGTACCAGGAGCAGGCGATGGCCCTGCTGGACAAGGTCGGCATGGCGGGGCTGGCCGAGCGCCCCTGCTCGGAACTCGCCTACGGCGACCTCAAGCGCCTGGAGCTGGCCATTGCGCTGGCCCACAGCCCCCAGGTGCTGCTGATGGACGAGCCAACAGCCGGCATGGCCCCGGCCGAGCGCATCGGCCTGATGGAACTGGCGGCTGATATTGTCCGCACGGAAGGAATCTCAATCCTCTTTACCGAGCATGACATGGACGTGGTCTTCGCCCACTCCCATCGCATTTTGGTGCTCAACCGCGGCGAGTTGATCGCCGAAGGTACCGGTGAGGAGATTCGAGCCAATCCGATGGTGCAGGAGGTTTATTTGGGCGGGGGGATGCTGTTTGAGCAAGCCGCCGGCCAGGAGCAAGACAAAGGAGCGCAGACCCATGCTTAGGGTTGAGGCACTGAATACTTTTTATGGCGGCGCGCATATTCTGCACGACGTCGCGCTGGAAGTGCCCCGCGGCCAGGTGGTGGCGCTGCTGGGCCGCAACGGCGCGGGCAAATCCACCACGATGAAATCGATCATGGGGGTGGTGAAGGCCCGCTCGGGGAAGGTGGTCTTCGATGGCCAGGACATTTCCGGACGCCCGGCCCATGTGATTTGCCAGGCCGGCCTGGGCTACGTGCCGGAAGAACGCCGGATCTTTCGGGACCTGACCATCCTGGAGAATCTGGAAGTCGGTCGACGGTCGCCGCGCGAAGGCGCGCCAAGCTGGTCGGTGGAAAAGCTCTTTCATCTTTTTCCCAATCTGCGTGAACGCCGGGAGAATCTGGGCAGTCAAATGTCGGGGGGCGAGCAGCAGATGCTGACCATCGCCCGGACGCTGATGGGCAACCCCAGCATGATCCTGCTGGACGAGCCCTCCGAGGGCATCGCGCCGATTATCGTCGAGCAGATGGCTCACACCATTTCAGAAATGAAACGCGAGGGGCTGACGGTTATTATTTCCGAGCAAAACCTGCATTTTGCCAAGGTGGTTTCCGATCGGGCGATTATTATCGAAAGCGGTCAGATCCGTTTTCACGGCACCATGGACCAGCTGGCGGCCCAGCCGGAGATCCGCGAAAAGTATCTTGCGGTTTAATTTTCCATGGTAGAGGTTAACCTGAACGCGAACAACTGGGTGGCGCATGCACGTGAAGAACAGTGAAACAGCAGACACGGCCATGGTCGAAGACTATGCCCTGGATGAGCAGGTTGGCTTCAAGCTACGGCAGGCCAATCAGCGTCACGCCGTGATTTTCTCCGAAGAAATCCCTGGTCAGTTGACCCCGACGCAGTTCGCCGCGCTGGCCAAGCTGCTGGAAATCGGAACCTGCTCGCAAAATCAGCTTGGCCGTCTGACCTCGATGGACGTGGCGACAACCAAAGGCGTGGTGGAGCGGCTGAAATCCCGAAACCTGCTGACCATTTCCCCCGATCCCAACGACCGGCGGCGGACGCTGCTCAACCTGACGGTCGAGGGGCGGCAGGAGATTGGCGCCGCCATTCCGATGGGGATCAAGATCACCAAGCGCACCTTGGCGCCGCTGACCAAGCGGGAACAGGCAACCTTCCTGCGCCTGCTGAGCAAGCTGTCGTAACGCCCGGAGCCGGATAATCCGGATCGGCGTTTTTCGCCACGGCCACACCGAAAAAACGAAACCCCGCAGCGCTCAGGCGTACGGGGTTTCTTGCGCTCGGCCGGGCGGCGTTATCCGATGACCAGTTCGGGCAGGCGGCTGGCGGGCGGGGTGTTGCGGCTGCGTTGACTGCGCACCACGCCGTCGATGATGGTCATGCCCACACCGGGCAGGTTGCCTTGCTGGATCGACTCCAGGATATTTTTGCCCGGTGCGTGCTGGGCTTGATCCAGCAAGGCGAAGTCGGCCGAACGCCCCACCTCGATGATTCCGCAATCCAGGCCCCGCATCCGCGCCGTGTTGCCGGTGGCGAAGCAAAACGCGGTTTCGGCGGCGACGTTGCCCAGGCTGGACAGCAGGGCGACCATGCGCAGGATCCCCAGCGGTTGCGCGCCGGAACCGGCGGGCCCGTCAGTCCCGAGGATGACCCGGTCCAGTTGCTTGAGCTCGCGCGCCGAGTTCAAGGTCAGCAGGGCGGCGCGCTCGTTGCCGTTGTGGACCAGTTCCAGGCCCCGACCGCAGCTTTCGCAAAGACAGACGATTTGATCGTCGGGCAGCGCGGTATGGCCGCCGTTGATGTGGCCGATAATGTCGGCGTCGGCCTCCAGCACCACATCCTTGTCGATCAGCCCCGAGCCGGGAATGGAGGGGCCGCCGGTGTGGATGGTCGATTGAATGCCGTATTTGCGCGCCCAGCCGACCATTTCCTTGGCTTGATAGCCCGCCTTGACCGTGCCCAGGCCGACTTCGCCCAGCAGGGTGACCCCGGCGTCCGCCAGATCCTTGAAGTCTTCCTCCACCATCCCCTCTTCGATGATCGGGGCGCCGGCGTGGACCTTCACCCCGGAGGGGCGGAAATTCTCGTACCAGCGCTGCGAGGCAATGGCCAAAGCCTTGAGGCCGACAATGTCCTTGGGCCGGCCCGGCAGGTGAACCTCCCCGGCGGAAATCATCGTGGTAACGCCGCCGTGGAGGGTCGAATCGATCCAGTTGATCTGCTGCTGGCGCGGCGTGTAGTCGCCGATCACCGGGTGGATGTGACTGTCGATCAAGCCGGGCGCCAGGGTGACGCCCCGGGCGTCAACCAACGTGTCGGGCTGGGCGCAGTCCAGGTCCTTTTCCTTGCCGATGGCGGTGATGACGCCATCGACGGCGATGACGCAGTCGGCGTCCAGCAGCGGCGCCTCCAACCGGCCCGACAGCAGCAAGCCGATGTTGTGGATGACAAGTTTCTTCCCGGACATGATCGTCTCCCTTTTCTCCGCCCAAGGCATTCCGCCGGCGGATCCCGTTCCAAGCACGCCGCCACTTTTCAGATTTCGCTGAACGGGCTGAAAATTCGGAAAGCAGGGCGTCTAATAATCGTTAGCTCACTAAATAAATCACGCCGCGTCAAGCCCGCTTTATTCCGGCAGGTCGTTTGACCCCGGCCCGGTCGCAAGCGCGGCGCTGTTGATCCGGGTGACGCCGGCGGCGCGCAGCGCGGCATGGGCCTGCGCCAGCGAGCCTTCCAGGTCGATGGCCCGGCAGGCATCGTCGATCAGATAGGTCTGGAAGCCGGCCTGAACGGCATCCATCGCGGAATAGAAAACACAGAAGTCGGTGGCCAGACCGCACAGAAACAGCCGTGAAATACCGCGGGACTTGAGATAGCCCTCCAGCCCGGTCGCGGTGGTTTTGTCGTTTTCATAGAATGCGGAATAGGAATCGATGGCCGTCCTGAATCCCTTGCGCAGGACCAACTGGGCGCTGTCGGTCAGCAAATCAGGATGAAAGTCCGCCCCAGCCGTGCCTTGCACGCAGTGGCGCGGCCAGAGGGTTTGCGGGCCATAGTCCAGCGTGATGGTGGAAAGGGGCGCGGCGTCGCGGTGGTTGTGGGCGAAGGAGGAATGGTCGGCCGGGTGCCAATCCTGCGTCAGTACGACATTGGCAAAGCTGGCGCTGAGTTGGTTGATCCGGGCCACCACCTCCGCACCGCCGGGAACCTCAAGGGCCCCGCCGCCGCAAAAATCGTTCTGCACGTCGATTATGATCAGGCAATCTTCTTTGTCAGTTTCTGCTCGGACCCCGGGCATGATATGTCTCTTTCTCGTTCGCTGCGCCGGTGGTTTCTTGTCGGGGCGCGGGTTTACAGGGTGATCGACTTTACAGGGCGGTCGACTTTACAGGGTGATCGACGTGGCGCGCGGCGCCGGGCGACCCGAGGTTAGAAAAGTTCTTGACACAATACTGGGTACGCTAACAATAGCTGTCAATCTTTCAGCTAGAATAAGGTGGTTTCAGTCAAGAACAATCCAAATTGTTGAACAGGGAAATCAAAAAATGTTCCAGTCAATCGGTAGAAGAACCTTTCTCGGAACTGCGGCGGCGGCCGTGACGGCGGCGGCGCTGCCGCCCCGACTGTTGGCGGCGCAAGCCGTTACCCTCGGCGCGGTTTTGCCTTTTAGCGGCGGGTTGGAGCTGTTCGGCAACCAGGCCAGGATGGGTATGGATCTGGCGGCGGCTGAAATCAACGCCGCCGGCGGTATCCTGGGGCATCCGGTTGAGATTGTTTACGAAGACAATAAAACCGACCCCAAGACATCGGTTGAAAAGGCCAACAAACTGGCCCGGGGCGATCAGGCCCTGGCCGTGGTCGGGCCGATCACCTCCAATGCCCGCGATGCGATGGCGCCGGCGCTGCGCAAGGCTCGGACGCCGCTGCTCTACGCCACCAACTATGAAGGCGGGGCCTGCGATCGCTACCTGTTTGCCTTCAACACCGTCCCCAACCAGGAGTTGGCCGAGCTGGTGCCGGCGCTGATGGAGAATTCCGGCGACAGTTTCTACTGCTTCGGCGCCAACTACGTTTGGCCGCAGAAGATGTTTGAGGCGGCGGCGGCATTGGTTGCCGATCTGGGCGGCAAAGTGGTGGGAACCGAATTCACCAAGTGGGGGGAGAGCGACTTTAAGCCGGTGATCGACCGGATCAAGGCCTCCGGCGCGAAGACCTTGCTGTTTGCCCTGCCGGGCGCCGATGGCATCACCTTCATCAAACAGGCGGAAGAATTTGGCCTGCTGGACGACGTCACCGTCGGCTTTCTCGGGTTCGCCGAAACCTATCTGGGCGCTTTCGGCGCGGGCAAGGGGCAGAACATGTGGGTGACCGTGCCTTTTGCCGCCTCGTTGCAGACGCCCGGTGTGCAGGACTTTGTCCGGAAGATCCGCGCCTCGGCCGGTGCCGACGTCCCGATCTCGCACTATGTGATGACCCACTACAACGCCGTCATGGCGACCAAGGCGGCGCTTGAGAAATCGGGCAAGGTGGAGCGGGAAGCTCTGGTGGAGGGCCTGGAGGGCCTGAGCATGGACAGCCCGACCGGCCCGCTGTCGATCGGCGCGGCCGACCACCATGTCACCTTCAACATGTTCCTGGCCAAGACCGAGGGCACGGGCCTGGCGGTGGTCAAGGCGCTGGGGGAAATCGCGCCGCAAGCCGGCTGCGGTTAACCGCGGCGCGCCGGTGATTTTTTTGCGCTTTGATTTGCGCCTAGGTTTGCGAGTGGGACGGCTGCCGTGAGCACGCTGCTGGAGATTACCGCCCTGGGGAAGGCGTTTGGCGGCCTGCGCGCGGTCACCGACCTGAGCCTTGCCCTGGATGGCGGCGAACTGCTGACGGTTATCGGCCCCAACGGCTGCGGCAAGACCACCTTGTTCAATCTCCTGACCGGGCATCTGAAAGTCAGCCAGGGCGATATCCGGCTGGATGGCCGGTCGATTCTGGGCCTGCCGCCCCATCAAATCGCCCGTCTCGGCGTCGGGCGAAAGTTCCAGATGCCGTCGATCTATGCCGAGCTGACGGTTGCCGAGAACATCCGGCTCGCCCGTCAAGCGGCGGCCTTAATTCCGCTGCGATACCAGGCGGAGGGGCAAGGCGACGCCTGGGCCGAGCAAGCCGGTGGTGATCCGTACGCGGCTTTTCTGGCGCGGCTGGGGCTGTCGGAGATCGCCGGCCAGCGCGCCGGAACCCTGCCCCATGGCAAGAAGCAGTGGCTGGAAATCGCCATGGTGCTGCTGGCCCGCCCCCGGCTGATCCTGCTGGACGAGCCGACGGCGGGGATGACCCGGCGGGAAAAGCTGGTGGCGGTGGGTCTGTTGCAGGATATCCGGAGTCAGTTTGGCGCCGCCATTATTGTGATCGAGCATGACATGACCTTTGTCGAGGCCCTGGGGGGGCGGGTGGCGGCGATGCTCAACGGCCGTCTGGTGGCCGACGGCGATTTCGCGCGGGTCCGGCAGAACCGCCAGCTGGTGGAAGCCTATCTGGGCGGGGCGGCGGCCGGCCCGCCCGCAGCAGGCCACAGCTCGGACCCGCGCCCGCCGGCGCCGCAGCTTTCGCCAGGGGACGACCCGTCCCATGGCTGACGCCTTGCTGGCCATCGAAGGCCTGACCGTGGGCTATCACGAAGGCGTGGTGCTGGAGGCGCTGGATCTGACGCTGCCGCAAGGTCAAATTCTGGGCCTGCTGGGCCACAATGGCGCCGGCAAATCCACCTTGATGAAATCCTTGATGGGCTTGCTGGCCGCCCGGTCTGGACGGATTCGCTTTGCCGGTCGGCAGCTCGCCGGCTTGCCGGCGTTCGAAATCGCCCGTCTGGGGGTGGCTTATGTGCCGCAGGGCCGGGAGATCTTTGGCGATTTTACGGTGGAGGAAAATCTGCTGCTGGGCAATCTGGCGCGGCGCGACTTCCAGGAAGTCTACGGGTTGTTCCCGGCGCTGCAGGAAATGCGTCGCCGCCCGGCGGGCAATCTGTCGGGCGGTCAGCAACAGCAACTGGCCGTGGCCCGGGCCCTGGTGTCCGATCCCAAGCTGCTGCTGCTGGACGAACCCTCCGAGGGCGTGCAGCCCAACATCGTCGCCGAGATCGCCCGGATCGTGAAGCAGGTGGCCCGGCAGCGCGCGATGACGGTGATCCTGGTGGAGCAGAATATCGACATGGTGTTGGCGATGTGTTCGCGCCTGGCCTTCATGCAGCAGGGCCATATTGTGGCGGAAGCGCCGCTCGACGATCCCGTCGAGGCCAGTCAAACCATCCGCGACTACATGAGTTTGTAGCGCCGCGGCGGATTGATTGGCCGACGCAACAGCGGGTCGGAGCGGGCAAGCGCGGCTAGCAAGAGTTGGCGGCAAGAGCTGGCGAACAGGCGATGAGGATCCGGCGATGGAGATCTGGTGATGAGGACCGAACAATGACGAGCAAGCGATGGCTCGGGATCGGCGTGAACCGCAATGAGTGAGTTGCTTTCGGGTTTTCTTGACGGCGCCAACTATGTGCTGTTCCTGATGCTGGTGACCCTGGGGCTGGCGGTGATCTTTGGCCTGATGAAGGTGATCAACATGGCCCATGGCGAGTTCGTCATGCTGGGGGCCTACAGCCTGCTGGTCGCCAACCAGAGCGGCCTGTCGCCCTGGCTTGGCCTGCTGCTGGCCCCCCTGGTTGTCGGACTGGTCGGGCTGCTGGTTGAAGAGCTGTTGATCCGCCGGGTCTACAGCCGCCTGCTGGACACCATCCTGGCCACCTGGGGGCTGTCGATCTTGTTGAAGCAAGCGGTCATCCTGGGTTTTGGGCCAGGGTCCCATTCGGTGGTCAAGCCGCTGGATTTCAATCTGCGGCTGCTGGGGGTCGACTATCCGGTCTATCGGCTGTTCATCATGGTCGCGGCAATCGCGATCATCGCCGCGACGTTCTGGTTCTTTTTTCGAACCCGGATGGGGCTGTCGGCCCGCTCGGTGATCGCCAATCGGGACATGGCGGCCTGCCTGGGCATCAACACCCGCCGCCTGGATCGGGTGACCTTTTCCCTGGGGGCCGCCTTGGCGGGGTTCGCCGGCGCGCTGATGGCCCCGATCGTTTCGATCGATCCCTATATGGGACTGGGCTTTTTGGTGCCCTCGTTCCTGTCCATCCTGGTCGGCGGCCTGGGCTCCATCGCCGCCGCCATGGCCGGGGTCGGCTTAATCGGCGGCGCGGAGGTTTTCTTCAAGTTCAATGTCTCCTCGGTCTGGGCGGAAATCATCGTGCTGGGCATGGCGGTGGTGCTGATCCGGCTCTTTCCCACCGGCATTCTGTCGCGCGGAGGACGCAAGGCATGAAGCGGCCAATGGCGCGGCGCGGCGCGGCCGGCCCGGGACCGGGGTTGGGACTGGGGCCGGGGCCGGGACCGGGGCGGGGGCTCGGGATAAAAAACCTGGCCGCGGAGGATCTCTTCGCGCTGCTGGCGGCGCTCGCTTTCCTGGTCCTGCCGGGCTTTGTCCAGTCTTGGCGGCTGCTGGACCTGTCGATCTATTTCACCTATGCCCTGTTGGCGCTCAGCTTGGCGTTCATCTGGGGCCATGTCGGGCTGCTGTGCCTGGGCCAGGCAATCTTCTTTGGCCTGGGGGCCTACGGCATGGCCACGGTGACGCTGGGCAGGGTGCCCGGTCTGGAGGGGCTGGTTTCCTCCTGGGTCGGCCTGGCGGCCGCCATCGGATTGGCCGCCGTGGTGGCGAACGTCCTGGCGCGGTTTCTTTTCTATGCGCAGGGCCTGCAGGGGGCTTTCTTCGGCGTGGTGACCCTGGCGATCGCGGTCCTGGCTGAACGTGGTTTCGTGAACTGGGACTATATGGGCGGCCTCAACGGCCTGTTGAACGTTCCCGCCTTCATGCCCGGACTGAACGGCGGCGCGGAATTCTATGACGAATACGGGCTCTACTACATCACCCTGGCAATTCTGGCGCTTTGCTATCTGGGTCTGAGCTACGCCAAGCGCAGCGCCTTCGGCCTGACCCTGGCGGCGATCCGGTCCCATGAGCTGCGGACCCGCGCCTTCGGCTACGAGACCAACGGCTATAAGGTGGCCGCCTTCACCCTGGCGGCGGCGGTCGCCGGCTTGGCGGGGGCGCTGTTTGTGGTGCAGTTCAATTTCGCCTCGCCGTCGCTGGTCGGCTTTGGCCTTTCGGCCGAGGCGCTGATTTGGGTGGCCTTGGCGGGGCGCGGCTCGCTGATCGCCGCGGTGGTGGGAACGGTGCTGTTCCGGGTCTTGGAAAACCTGCTGGCCAGTGAGCTTCAAGAGTACTGGCAGCTGGTGATCGGCGCAATTTTCGTGACCGTGGTGGTGTTCTTTCCCCAGGGGCTGATCGGGTCCCTGCTGGCCAGGCTGGACGCCCGCCGGGGCGGGCCGGCGTGACGTCGACCGGGGGCGCTGTTAGGCGACGTTGAGTTTGTCCAGCAGTTTCAGGTAGAGGAAGCCGAGGGCGAGCACCGGCCGGCGGAAGGCGCGCCCGCCGGGAAAGGCCTGCTTTTTCAGCGTCGCCATGACGTCAAAGCGTTCCGCCGTGGTGCTGAGCGCCTCCGCCATCAACTGGCCGCCCAGATTGGCCAGGGCCAAGCCGTGGCCGGAATAGCCCTGTACATAGAAAACATTGTCGGCCAGACGACCGAAATCGGGCAGCTTGCTGCGGGTGGCGCAGAAGGTTCCCGCCCAGGCGTGGTCGATCCGCAGATCGGCCAGCTGCGGAAAGACCTTCATCATGTGGGCCCGCACGATATCGGCCAGGTTGTCGGGCACCTGGCCCGGATAGCCGATGCCGCCGCCGAAAATCATCCGTCGGTCCGGGCTCAGGCGGTAATAGTAAACCTGTTTGTGGGTGTCCCAGGCGGCAGTGCCGTTGGTCAGGACGGTGGCGGCCAGGTCCGCCGGCAGGGGCTCGGTAGCGATTTGATAGTTGTCGGCGGGCAAGATGCGCGGCGCGATCTCCTCGGCCAAATGCCCCAGGTAGCCATTGCAGCCGTAGAGCAGAAAGTCCGCCGTGACCTGACCCTTGCTGGTTTTGACCAGAACCTTCTCGCCGTGGATTGCCTGTTTTACAAAGCTGCGCTCGTAGATTTCGGCGCCCGCGCGCTGGGCCGCCCGGGCGATTCCCAAGGCCAGATTCAGCGGATGCAGATGGCCGCCGGTGGGGTCGTAAAGCGATCCGCGGTAGGCCGGCGCGCCGATCACCTCGGCGGTCTTTTGCCGGTCGAACAGTTGATAGGCGTGATAGCCGTAGTCGCGGGCGACCAGCGCGGCATGGTCGGTGAAGATTTTCAGATCCCGTTGGGTTACCGCGCAGCCCAGGTTGCCCGGCCGATAGGCGCAGTCGATGGCTTCCTCCGCGATCAGTGTCTTGACCAGGGCCTTGGCGTCCTCGGCCAGGTCCCAGAGCGCCCGGGCGTGATCCGGGCCGTAACGACGCACCAGGTCGGGCTGCAGCTTGACGTGGGCCGACCCCAACTGTCCGCCGTTGCGCCCCGACGCGCCATAGCCCACCTGGTCGGCCTCCAGCAGGATCACTTTGTATCCCTTGCGCGCCAAATGCAGGGCCGAGGACAGGCCGGAAAAGCCGCCGCCAATGACGCAGACATCACAGGTCGCCGCGCCGTCCAGCGATGGCGCCGCAAGGGCGGGAGCGGCGGTGGTGGCGTACAGCGAGGGAGGGTAGGGCATGGGCGGGCCTGCTAAAAATCAACGAGTATTCAAAACAATAGTCGACTTCGCCCCCGGGGCAAAGCGCCGCCGGGCTGATGCCGGAGGCGGGGTCAACCCGACGGTTTGTGATGCGCGTGCCAATGGCGGGCGATGTCAATGCGGCGCGGAATCCAGACCTGGGCATGGCCTTGGGCGTAGTCCAGAAAGCGCGCCAGCGCCGCCGCCCGGCCCGGCCGTCCAGAAATCCGGCAGTGCAACCCGATGGACAGCATTTTCGGCGCGCTTTGCCCCTCGGCGTAGAGCAGATCGAAGGAGTCCTTCAGATAGCTGAAAAACTGATCGCCGGAATTGAAACCCTGCGGCGAGACAAAGCGCGCGTCGTTGGCGTCCAGGGTGTAGGGGATGACCAGATGCGGGCCTTTCGGGCCGGCCAGCCAGTAGGGCAGCTCGTCGGCGTAGGAGTCGCTGTCATAGAGAAAGCCGCCGTCTTCCATGATAATCTTTCGGGTGAAGGCGGAAACCCGCCCGGTGTACCAGCCCAGCGGCCGGCTGCCCGTCGCCTTTTCATGCAGGTGCAGGGCCTGGGCGATGTCGGCGCGCTCCTCGGCCTCACTGAAGTCCTTGTAGTCGATCCAGCGCAGGCCGTGGCTGGCGATTTCCCAGTCGGCGGCTTGCATGGCCGCGACAGCTTCCGGGTTGCGAACCAACGCGGCGGTGACGCCGTAGACCGTCACCGGAATTTGCCGCTGGGTAAAGAGGCGGTGCAGCCGCCAGAACCCGGCGCGCGCGCCGAATTCATACAGCGATTCGACGATCAGGTTGCGCTGTCCCGGCCAAGGCGCGGCGCCGACAACTTCCGAGAGCAGCGATTCCGAGGCCTGGTCGCCGTCGAGAATGCAGTTCTCCCCACCCTCTTCGTAGTTGATGACGAACTGCAGCGCCAGCCGCGCGCCGCCCGGCCATTGGGGGTGCGGCGGCTTGGCGCCGTAGCCGACAAAATCGCGCTGGCCGGTGGCGGGTAAGGGTGCGGGCAAGGGTTGGGTCATGGTTTTTCCCCGATTCCGGTAGGGTGGCGTTGCAAGACGAGCGTCGGATCGCGCGATCAGCGACTGCCGGATGACAGAGACGAAGCGCCAGGCGCTGCTTTCTCAGCCGATCACACCATCGCGTCGGTTCAGCTCGGCCGCGCCAGCAACTCCGCCAGGGCAAGGGCGACGATCGTCGTGGCGGCCCGCAGGTCGGTAAGCGTCAACCGTTCATCGGCCCGGTGGCCGTTGGCTTCCAGGAAGGAGGCCGGCCCGGCGCCGAAAGCCACGGTGGGAATGCCCGCTTCGGCGTAGAGCCGGGCATCGGTATAGAGCGGCACGCCCTCCTCCTGCAGCGGATGCCCCAGGATTTCAGCGCCGTAACGCTGCAGGGGGGCAATCAGGCGCTCGGCGCCGGGCAGGCGCTTCAGCGGGTTGGCCAGCAGCGGTCGGGTAATCTCGCAGCCGATGCCGGGGTAGCCGTCCAGCGTGTCGGCGATCAGCTTGCGCAGGTCCGCCTCCACCCGCGCGGCGTCTTCCTCCGGCGTCATCCGACGGTCCAGGCGCAGGGTTATCTTGTCGGGCACCACGTTGGTGTTGATGCCCCCTTCGATCAGCCCCACCGTGATGTTGGGGTGGCCGATCCCGGGAATGGCCGAGCGTTGCGCCGGAAAGTCCCGGCGCAAGCGGTAGAGCTGGGAGAGCAGGGCGGTGGTGGCTTCCAGCGCATCGACGCCGCTGTCGGGCTTGGCGGCGTGGGCCGAAACGCCGGTGACGACGACCTGGAGGTGAAGGCAGCCGTTGTGGGCCGTGACCACCCCATGGCAGAAGCCGGCGGAGATGCAAAGGTCCGGCGCGCTGATGCCCTGCTGTAGCAGACGGCGCGGGCCGATTTCGCCGCCGGTTTCCTCGTCGTAGGTGAAGTGCAGCTCCACCGCGCCCTGCAATTGGTCGCGCAGCGGCTCCAGCGCCAACAAGGCAAAGGCGTAGGTGGCGAAGTCAGACTTGGAGACGGCGACGCCGCGCCCATACATCACACCCGCGTCCACCTGCGCGCCGTAGGGATCCCGGCGCCAGCCAGCGCCGGGGGGCACCACATCGCCGTGGGCGTTCAAGGCGATGGTGGGGCCCTGGCCGCCGAAGTTTCGCCGAACCACCAGGTTGGTGGCGGAGCGCATGCCGCAGGCCTGCAGCGCCGCCGCGTCCACCGGGTGGCGCTCGACCGTAAAGCCCAGCTCCGCCAACAGCCCGGCGGTCAATTCACCGTGCGGCGCGCAGTCCCCGACCGGGTTGTCGCTGGGGCACTGAACCAGCTTGGCGAGAAAGGCCTGCTGGCTTTCCCAGCCCAGGGCCAGCGCCTGCGCCACGGCGGCGCGCGTTGTTTGTTCAAGCGGGGGAGCTGTTGCGGTCACGGGCGGGGTCTTCCTCAATAGCTGTCTGGATTGTGATCGACCGAAACCGATCCGACTCTAGGGGGTGGGACGGGGGGCGGGGCGGTCGGGTCGGCGGTTGGGTCGCTGTCGGCGTCCGCCAGGCTGGCCAGTTCGGCCAGCCGCAGCGGCTTTACCGGAGGGCGAAGACGAAAATACCCCACTTCCTGGACCGGTCGACCCGAAAGTTTCGCCATCATCTCGCTGATCAGGTGGCCGCATGTCCGGCCCTGGCAGGGGCCCATGCCGCAGCGGGTAAAGCTTTTGAGCTGATTGGGGCCGACGCAGCCCAGCTTGACGGCGGCCTCGATTTCGCCGGCCGGAACCTCTTCACAACGGCAAACCAGGGTCTCGGGCGACCGCGGCAGGCGCAGGGCGGCGGCCGGGTGATAGAGGCTGTCGAGAAAGGGCCGAAAGGCCTCTTCCCGGCGTAGGGCGATGCGGTCGCGCCCGGCCAGGGCGTTGCGTTGGTCGCTGGTCAGCCTGCCCAGGCGGCAGGCGGCATCCAGCCCGGCCAACCGTCCGCGCAAGCGGGCCGCCCGCGCCCCGGCCACGCCCGCGCCGTCGCCGACAACGAAAAACCCGCTCTGGCGGTCATGGCCCCACGCGTCCAATTGCGGTCGCCAGGCCAACTGCTGCGCGTCCCAATGGTGTGGCACGCCACAGGCCAGGGCCAGGTTGACGTTGGGGACAATCCCTTGATGGAGAAACAGCTGATCGCAGCTTTCTTCCCGCCAGGTTCCCAAATGACGGTAACGCAGCTTCTCCAGCTTGCCGTCGCCCAGGGCCTCCAGCCGATCGGCCGTGATCCGCTTTACGCCGGCTCCGCGCAGCTCGGCCAGCAGCGCCAGGCCCTTGTAGAGTTGTCGTGGATGGCGCAGCGCGCCGCCCAGATGGGCGAGCGCGTCCCAGCGGTTCGAGGCCGGGGTGGTGTCGATCAGCCGCCGGATGGTCACGCCGGCCCGGCGATACTGGGCCGCCACCAGATAGAGCAGCGGGCCGGAGCCAGCGAAGACGGCGTTTTCCGCCACCAGGCCCTGACCCTTGAGCAGCGTTTGGGCGGCGCCAGCGGTCATCACGCCGGGAAGCTCCCAGCCGGGAATGGGGCAGGCCCGCTCCATGGCGCCGGACGCCAGGATCACCACCTGCGCGCGCAAGGCCTGGCCGCGGCCCTGCCGGGAGAAAAAGACGTCAAAATCCGGGCCGGCGGCCGGGTCGGTTTCGCCGTCCGGCTCCCGGCGCTCGATCTGCCAGACCGTGCTGGCGGGCAGGTAGCGGCAGCCGCTGGCGCGCAGCTCCTGGGCCAACCCGGTCCCTTCCAGGTAGTCCGTTCCCAGCACGCGCCGCGGGTCGGCCGGACCGGGGGCCTCGATGGCGCGGTAGATCTGGCCGCCGGGATGGGCTTGCTCGTCCAGCAGAACCGTTGACAGGCCCTGGGCCCGCGCCGCGATGGCCGCCGCCAGCCCGGCGGGACCCGCGCCGATGATCGCCAGGTCGACCGGCGCGTCGGACGGCGGATTTTCGGTCATGCCGTTTCTCCCTGGTCGGAGCCGCCGCCGCCCGCCGGCGTCAGCGCCGGCTTGCCGACCTGCCGGGTCACCACCATGCCCGGCTGCGCCTCGATCAGGCAGGCCTGTTGGTTGGGCCGGCCGTCCAGGGTTATCAGGCAGTCGAAACAGACCCCCATGGCGCAGTAAGGCGCGCGCGCGGCCCCGCTGAGCGGCGTGGTGCGGGTTTGGGGCCGGTCCGACAGCAGGAAAGCCGTCGTCAGGCTGTCGCCGGCCTGCAGGGTGACGGTTTGACCGTCGAGGGTGATGTCGAAGCAGGGACGGTCGCGCCCGGGGGCGAGGCGTGTGAACATTATCCGGCCTCCTTGAAACGCTGGCTCTCGAAGGCGTGGAAGTCGAGCCGCGGCGCGGCCTGCCCCAGCAGCCAGTCGGGCAGGGTAAGGGCGTGCGCCGCCGCCAGGGTCACGCCGCTGTGCGAGGTGAGGCCATAGGCCCCGGGAAACTGCGCGGACTGTTCGTAGATCGGCAGGCCGTCGGGGGTCAACACCCGGAGCGCGCCCCAGGTTCGCACCACCTGCACCTGGGCAAGGCAGGGATAGATCCGCAGGGCGCGTTGGGCGATTTCGGCCTGCACGCGAACGGCGGTGCCGTCGTTGAAGCGCACCCGTTCCTTGGAATCGCCCATCATGACGCCGCCGGCGCGGGTCTGGCGGGCGTAGATGCCGGTGTGGCGGAGCAGGGGGTCGAGTTTCTCGCTGACCAGGATCTGGCCGCGCTGGGGGTAGACCGGTTGGTGCAGGCCCAGCGGCGCGCCCAGCGGCAGGTTGCCGAAGCCGGCGGCCAGGATCACCCGTTCGCAGGCAATGCTGGCCTTGGGCGTGCGAAGCAGGAAGCCGCCCCCCTGGGGCTGGATCTCCTCGACCGGGTGGAAGGGAAGATAGCGCCCGCCCAGCGCCTGGAAGGCGTGGTGCAGGGCGTGCAGCAGGAATAGCGGATTGCACTGCCCGTCCAGCGGCATGTAGGTCGCCCCCGGAATGTCAGCGGCGATCGCCGGTTCGGCGTCCTTCAGCGCCGCGCCGGTCAAGACCTGGAAGGGACTGTCGCCTTGCGCCTCCTGATTGATGCGCGTCAGCAGGCGGGTTTCGGCGGCCAGTTCCGGCTCGCTGAGGCAGGGCAGCAGGCCGCCGGGTTGCTCATGCTCCACATCGATGCCGGTGCGCGCCAACAGCTCGTCGGCCAGTTCCGGCCAAAGCCGGGCGGAATGGCGGGTCCAGGCGGCGTAGTGGGGTTGGCCGGCGCCCTTTCCCTGTACCCAGATCAGTCCGAAATTTCCGCGCGCGGCCCGCAGATCGCGGTCGCCTTGATCCAGCGTCAACACCTGCCGGCCCTGTCGCGCCAGGCCAAAGGCCACCGCCGACCCAATCATGCCGCCGCCGACAACGGCGATTTCCGTGCGTTCCATTTCCGGCCTCTATGTCCAGCCGCCGGGAAAGGCGCCCGGCGGGGGCCAAAGCGCCCCTCCCCCCCCCGTGCGTCTTTCTCAGTCGATCACATGCTAGCGCTTCGCGGCGATCACCGACATCTCAACCAGAATATCGGGCAGAGCCATGGGAGCCTGAACGCAGGCCCGCGCCGGGGTCTGGCCCTGGGGAACCCACCCATCCCAGATCTCGTTCATGGCGGCGAAATCCTTCATATCACGGATATAGATGGTGACGCTGAGCAGGTTTTCCTTGGAAGATCCGGCCGGCGCCAGCAGGGCGTCGATCTTGGCCAGGACCGAGCGGGTCTGCTCCTTGATGTCGGCGCTGAAGTCGGCGGCGACCTGGCCCGCCAGATAGAGGGTGTCGCCGTGGCTGACGACCTGACTCATACGCGGGCCGATGTCGGTGCGGGTGATGCTGCTCATGGGGTTGATCTCCGGATGCGGTGCGCCAGGTTGGCCGTTCGGCCGACCAGGTCACTGCTGGTCGACCGGCCAAGGGCGAAGGTGAAAGAAGATGACAGCGCAGTTGTCGCAAAGCGGCGCGGGGAATTCGAGAAGATTCTGCCTGCTTTGGCCCGTCACCAGCGCCAAAGTCACTTTCCCTGCGAGCAAGAGCCTTGTTGTCGCCGCGCGGCGCGACCGGGCGGCAGGCGAGGAACGGGTCGGCGCGGTCCCCGCCACGGGTTTTCTTGCCGGACGGGCCTGGCCGCGACCCGGTTCACACCCGGTCGCGGCGCAGCGATTGACACATGCAGTGCAGCCCGCCGCCGCCGCCGGTGATCATGTCGACTTCCGGATCGAACACGGTCAGGCCCTGGGCGCGGCACTTTTGTTTGAGTTCTCGGCTGGCGGCGGGCAGCAGCACCCGGTCGTCGCCCAGCGCGACCACGTTGCAACCCAACTCGATGGCGCTGGAAAAGGAGACGTCGATCAGCGCGATGCCGCGATCTTTCAGCCAGGAGATCAACTCCGGCTCCAGGGCCTCGACGCACACGGCGGCCAATTTGTCCGCCAGCATCACCACCAGCGCGTCGACATGCACGAAAAAGGGATCCAACTGGTAGGGGCGGAATTCCCAGCCTTCCGCTTCGATCCAGCTTTTGATCTGCCGCATTCCGGGTTCCTGGCTGCGGTCGTTGGTGTAGCCGCAGAGCACCACGCCCGGCTCCAGCAGGTTGAAGTCGCCGCCCTCGAAAGCCGAGGCGGTAACCATGTCGTACAGTGGGATGCCCCGGCTTTGATAGAACTGCAGGACCGGCGCGTACTCGCCGCGCCGCCACGGGTGGTGCATTTGCGTGACGATGGCGCCCCAGGGGGTCATCACGCTGGAGTCCCGCGCAAAGAGCTGATAGGGCAGGTGGGGATCGGCGGGCAAGGTGTGAACCGTGACGCCGGCCTGGGCGTAGACGTCGAGAACTTCCCGATATTGGGCCTGGGCGGTTTGCGGATTGTACTGGCGGCCGAGCCGGAAAGAGCGTTTGGAAATGGCGCTGGTTTCCATCCAGCGATAGTTGTCGATCGGGCCCAGTAGAACGTCGCGCAGCGTTCCGTAGTCCGAGTTCAGGCCCCAATCGGTCAAAACATCGCTGCCGCCCGTGGGACGCCGCACGGTTAAGCTTTCCATTGTCACCTCACCCCGCTTTTTCGCGGCCCCGCGCCGCTTGAAGGCCAAAGTAGAACCGCGTCGCGGCACGCCAGCCATACGTCAAATGCGGTAAGGGGGGCGCTGCTTTTCCTAGTGGCTCAGCAGTTCAAAAAATCGGCTGCAGAGCTCGGCCTGGGAGGAGACCGCGAGCTTCAGGTAGATGTTGCGCCGATGGACCCGCTCGGTTGCCGGCGAGATGTCGAGCGCGCGGGCGGCCGATTTGGAGGAATGGCCGCGCAGCAGCATGAGGGCGACCTGCCGTTCACGGTCGGTTAGGCAGCCGTCGCCAAAGGATTCCAACACCTTGCCCAGATTCCGGCTGGACCGGCTGGACCGCGCGCCAAGTTCGAGTTCCTGGTGGGGCGTCTGGCCGGCGATAGGGTGGCCGGCGGTTACGTGGTCGGCGGTTACGTGGTCGGTGGGGAGGTGGTGGGGGGCGCGGCGTTGCGCCAGTCCGGCGCTTTTCCAATGTTGCGCCGCCGCGGCCTGAATGACCGGCGCCATCTCGGACAGCCGATTGCGCTCGCTCACCGAAAAACACTGATCCCGGTGCAGCCGACCGCAGGAAATCAGCAGAAAACGCCGCTTGCCCATCGGTTGAATATAGCAGGCTTCGTCAACCGTGGCCGACGGCCGGTAATAGTTGGCGTAGTACTCGCTTTTGAAGAAATCGTCGGGGGCGATGTCGACAACCCGGAAAAATCCGGCAACCTCGCGCTCGCGCGCCGCGACG
The DNA here is from genome assembly GCA_963976695.1 of uncultured Rhodovibrionaceae bacterium. GTDB lineage: Bacteria > Pseudomonadota > Alphaproteobacteria > Kiloniellales > DSM-21159 > CAXBMB01. Next base: position 872 of record CAXBMB010000045.1, on the reverse strand, counting down.
AAAAACGGACTGAGCAGGAAGGCGCCGTCACGAAGATAGCGCTGGTAAAACAGCGGCCGCTCACTGGCGTCGAGCAGGTCATGCAGCACAAGCGGCGCCTGGTCGCCGGTGAACAGCAGCACCACGTAGCTGTCGATTTGGATGAACTGCTTGATCACCCGGTGGAGCTGGTCGGGGAAGTCACGGCGGCCGATGCTGGCAATCAACCGGCCGGCAAGAGCGAGGGGTTGTTCATGTGGACTGGCCAAGTGGGCGGGCTTTCCAATGAGAGTCAGATCGGTTTAACCGGGGTCGCGGCGCGGTTCCATATAACGCGATTCGGATTTTAAGCGCTTTGCTCAAGGGTGACCAGCAGCGCGGTCGCCAGACCCCGGCATGCCAGCCGCAGGGAATCCGGCGACGGTCCGCCGGCGGCGAGCAAGAGGCTGTCGCCCGGTTGAAGCCGCGCCGACGCCCCGCCTTGCCTGGCCATCACCCCCGCCCTGCGCCCGGTCGCGCCGCCACCGGGCGCCTGGGCGAGGAATAGCAAACGGGTTTCCGGTTGCCGGGCCGGCACCATCGTCTGCCGGTCAATGGTCAGCCGCTGCACGGTGGCGCGGACCCGGTCGGGGCGATAGATAAGGTTGAAATTGCGGATCGGGCCGTCCAGCAAGCGGCCTTGCAGCGGCAGCGCGCCATCGAACTCGCGCGGCTGATAGTGCTGGTCGATGCGCAGGCTTTGACCGGACCGGCCGCACAGCTCGGTTCCCCGACCCGCCACCAGGGTGAGGACGCGGCGATAGCCGCTGAAGTCGGAATAGGGGCCGTCTTGGGTGACGTCGGCCAGGCTGATTCGCCAGGAAAAGGCCTCGCCACCGAGATCGCCACCGAGA
>CAXBMB010000044.1:0-32281 GCA_963976695.1 uncultured Rhodovibrionaceae bacterium | reverse complement strand
CGTGGGCGCCGGTGTCGTTGCCTCCATCGTCGAGTAAGTATATAACTCGCGTCCTTAGCGGCCCCCAGCCAGATGGCTGGGGGCCGCTAAGGTCATAAAAACGGGCGTTTTCCTATGGATAGCCAGAATATTCGAATTCGGTTGAAAGCATTCGATCATCGGATTCTTGATCAGTCGACCAGTGAGATCGTCAACACCGCCAAGCGCACGGGTGCGCGGGTGCGGGGTCCGATCCCCTTGCCGACGCGGATTGAGAAATTCACGGTCTTGCGTTCTCCGCATATCGATAAAAAGAGCCGCGAACAGTTTGAAATGCGCACACACAAGCGTGTCTTGGACATCGTGGAACCCACCCCTCAGACGGTTGATGCACTGATGAAGCTGGATCTGGCTTCGGGTGTGGACGTCGAGATTAAGTTGAAAGGTTAAGTCTATGCGTACGGGCTTGATCGCACAGAAACTTGGCATGACACGTATGTTTGCTGAAGACGGCACCCACGTTCCGGTGACCGTTCTGCAGTTGGACAGCTGTCAGGTCGTCGCTGTGCGGGATAATCAGAAGGACGGCTACACCGCGCTCCAGCTTGGTTCTGGCGCTGCGAAGGTGAAGAACGTCTCCAAGCCGGAACGCGAACGCTTTGCAAAGGCGAAAGTGACTCCAAAGAAGAAGCTGGCTGAGTTCCGGGTTGCAGAAGACGCAGTCCTGGAAGTCGGCACCGAGCTTTCTGTGGCGCACTTCGTCTCCGGTCAGAAGGTCGACGTTGTCGGCACCTCGATTGGTAAGGGCTTCGCAGGTGCTATGAAGCGCCACGGTTTCAAAGGCCTTCGCGCCACGCACGGCGTGTCGGTCTCTCATCGCAGCCATGGGTCCACCGGCCAGTGCCAGGACCCGGGACGCGTGTTCAAGGGCAAAAAGATGGCGGGGCACATGGGTGCCCGTCGTGTCACCACCCAGAACCTGTCGATCTATAAGACCGATGAGGATCGTGGGCTCCTGCTCGTTCGTGGCGCCGTTCCCGGTTCCGCTGGCGGTTGGGTGATGGTGTCCGATGCCATCAAGTCCCAGCGTCCCGAGGATGCGCCCTATCCGGCGGGTCTCAAGGCTGCTGTGGCTGCCGAAGTCGTGGCCGCTGAGGCCGCCGAGCAGAAGGAGCAGTGACCATGAAGATTGCGGTCACTACGCTCGCCAGCAAAAAGTCCGGCGAGATTGAACTGAGCGACGAGGTCTTCGGACTGCCTGTGCGTCGCGACGTTCTCGCCCGTGTGGTGTATTGGCAGATGGCCAAACGCCGCCAGGGCACCCATGCCACCTTGGAGCGCAGTGCTGTTACAGGCACCACCAAGAAGGCGTTCAAGCAGAAGGGCACCGGCGGTGCGCGTCGCGGCAACAAGAAGACCAACATCCTGCGCGGTGGTGGTGTATCTCACGGCCCGCGTCCGCGCGACCACGCCCATGACCTGACCAAGAAGTTCCGCGCTCTGGCCCTGAAAACTGCCCTGTCCGCCAAGGCGGCCGAGGGTAAGTTGGTGGTGCTGGACGAGGCTTCGGTCAGTTCGCCCAAGACCAAGGATTTGGCCGCCAGCCTGACCAAGCTGGGATGGCAGAGTGTCTTGATCATCGATGGTGTTGAGACCGATGCGCTGTTCGTTCGCGCATCGCGCAACATCCCCGGTGTCGACGTGCTGCCGCAGCAGGGCGCCAATGTGTATGACATTCTTCGTCGCGACACCTTGGTGCTGACCCGCAACGCCGTCGAGGCTCTGCAGGAGCGCCTGAAATGAGCAAAGCACGTCCACGTAAGAAGCTGACTCAGCACGTCTCGCAAGAGCGCAAGTATGAGCTTCTTCGCAAGCCTGTGGTGACGGAAAAATCCACCCTGGGCGGCGAGCACAACCAAGTCACTTTTCGGGTTCCCATGGATGCGTCCAAGCCTGAAATCCTGGCCGCGGTGGAAGGTCTCTTCTCCGTCAAGGTGAAGAAGGTCAATACCCTGCGCCAGAATGGCAAGGTAAAGCGTTTTCGCGGTCGGATCGGCAAGCGGGTCGACTATAAGAAAGCCATGGTGACGCTGGAAGAAGGTCACTCCATTGACGTGACCGCGGGAGTCTAACGAGATGGCGCTCAAAACGTTCAATCCGACGACCCCCAGTCAGCGTCAACTTGTGCAGGTTGACCGTTCCGAACTTTGGAAGGGCAAGCCGCTCAAGAAGCTGACCGAGGGTCTGAGCAAAAAAGGTGGCCGCAACAACCAGGGCCGCATCACCAATCGCGGTCAAGGCGGTGGTCACAAGCGGACCTATCGCATCATTGACTTCAAACGCCGCACCTGGGACGTGCAAGCCACGGTGGAGCGGATCGAATACGATCCCAACCGCACGGCTTTCATCGCCCTGCTGCGCTACGACGACGGTGAGCAGAGCTACATCATTGCCCCGCAGCGTCTGTCTGTCGGCGACAAGATCATCGCTGCTGAAAAGACCGACGTGAAGCCGGGCAACGCCATGCCGCTGCGCTCCGTTCCCGTTGGCACCATCGTGCACAATGTGGAGTTGAAGCCTGGCAAGGGCGGGCAGATGGCCCGTTCCGCCGGTTCCTACGTGCAGTTGGTCGGCCGTGACGCCGGCTACGCACTGCTTCGTTTGCCTTCGGGCGAAGTTCGCATGGTCCGTGCCGAGTGCATGGCAACCGTTGGCGCTGTGTCCAATCCGGACCAGTCCAATACCAACTTGGGAAAGGCCGGCCGCAGCCGTTGGCTCGGACGCCGCCCCATAGTTCGTGGTGTTGCTATGAACCCTGTTGATCACCCCCACGGTGGTGGTGAAGGTCGTACCTCCGGGGGTCGTCATCCTGTGACGCCTTGGGGCAAGCCGACAAAGGGTGCTCGCACGCGTTCCAATAAAAAGACCGACGGGCTGATTGTGCGCCGCCGGCACGCGAAGAAGTAAAGGAGCCTAAAGATGGCACGTTCTGTCTGGAAGGGCCCCTTCGTCGACGGTTATTTGCTGAAGAAAGCAGATACTGTTCGCGGGTCGGGCCGCAATGAAATCATCAAGACCTGGTCGCGCCGCTCGACCATCATGCCGCAGTTCGTCGGCTTGACGTTCGGCGTTTACAACGGGAAAAAATTCCTGCCGGTGCTGGTGAACGAAAACATGGTTGGGCACAAATTTGGTGAATTTGCGCCGACCCGGACCTACTACGGCCACACCGCCGACAAAAAGGCGAAGAGGAAGTAAAGGTAATGGGTAAGCCAAATCTCGAACGGCAGCTCAAGGACAACGAAGCAATGGCGGTGGCGTCCAATCTCCGGACCAGCCCGCAGAAGCTAAACCTCGTTGCTGCCTCCATCCGTGGTATGTCGGCTGAAAAGGCCCTGGCCGAGTTGACCTTTTCCAATCGGCGCATTGCGATTTCCGTGAAGAAGGTTCTCGAGTCGGCGATCGCCAATGCCGAGAACAACCACCAGTTGGATGTGGACCGCCTCTATGTGGCAGAAGCTTCCGTCGGCAAATCTTTTGTCATGAAGCGTTTCAGGCCGCGGGCCCGAGGGCGTGTTGGCAAGCTGTTGAAGCCGTGGAGCCGCCTGCGCGTGGTGGTCCGCGAACGCGAGGAGACCGCATAAGATGGGTCAGAAAATCAATCCGATCGGTCTGCGTGTCGGCATCAACCGCACCTGGGATTCTCGCTGGTTCGCTGGCAAGAAGGACTACGGGAAGCTGCTGCATGAAGACCTGAAACTTCGTGAGTATCTCATGAAGCGTCTGAAGCAGGCGTCCGTTTCCAAGATTGTCATCGAGCGTCCCGCCAAGCGGGCGCGGGTGACCATTTACTCGGCGCGTCCGGGCGTGGTCATCGGCAAGAAGGGCCAGGACATCGAGAAGCTGCGCCAGGCTTTGCAGAACATCACCGGGTCGGAAGTCAGCGTGAACATCGTTGAGATCCGCAAGCCGGAAATTGATGCCAAGCTGGTCGCCGACAACATCACGCTGCAGCTTGAGCGGCGGGTGGCCTATCGGCGGGCGATGAAGCGGGCGGTGCAGAATGCCATGCGCTTGGGCGCCCTGGGTATTCGGATCAACTGCTGTGGTCGCTTGGGCGGCGCGGAAATCGCCCGCACCGAGTGGTACCGCGAAGGGCGTGTGCCGTTGCACACCCTGCGCGCGCACATCGACTATGGCGAGTCCACTGCGCACACCACCTATGGCACCTGCGGCGTGAAAGTCTGGGTCTTCAAGGGTGAGATCATGGCGCATGATCCCATGGGTCAGGAAAAGAGCGCATCTGAGTCTCAATCTGGACCGGCCCCGCGTCGTTAAGGGTGCTTGCGTAGCTAGGGAACATAGAAAATGCTGTCTCCGAAGCGGACCAAATTCCGCAAGCAATTCAAGGGCCGTATCCATGGCAACGCGAAGGGTGGCACAGAGCTGGCCTTCGGTGCCTTCGGCCTGAAAGCGATAGCGCCGGGACGTGTCTCGGCGCGTCAGATCGAAGCGGCGCGCCGCACGATCACCCGCCACATGAAACGTGTCGGCAAGCTCTGGATCCGGGTGTTTCCGGATGTGCCTGTTACCTCGAAGCCTGCTGAAGTGCGTCAGGGTAAAGGCAAGGGCTCGGTGGAATGGTGGGCTTGCCGCGTCAAGCCCGGCCGCATCATCTTCGAACTGGATGGTGTCAATTCCGAAATCGCGCGTGAAGCCTTCCGTCTGGCGGCGGCCAAACTGCCGCTGCAGACGAAATTCATTGCCCGTCTTGGCGAGGAGTAAAGACCATGAAAGCGGTCGATCTACGGACGAAAAGCCAGGACGAGCTAAAGGACGAGTTGCTCGGTCTGCGCAAGGAATCGCTGAACTTGCGATTCCAAAAGGCCTCCGGCCAACTCGATAATACAGCGCGTCAGCGGCAAGTACGCCGCGACATCGCTCGAATTAAGACGATCCTGCGTGATTCCACGCAGGGCGCACAGGAGTAAGGACTTATGCCGCTTCGCGTCCTGCAAGGGGTTGTGGTTTCCGACAAAACCGATAAAACGGTCTCCGTTCTTGTCGAACGTCGGGTGATGCACCCTCTTTATAAGAAGTTCATCAAGCGTTCTAAGCGTTATGCGGCGCATGATGAAGACAACAGCTGCAAAGTTGGGGAAAAGATTCGCATTCGTGAATGCGCGCCGATTTCCAAGACCAAGCGCTGGGAAGTAGTTTTGGATAATTCGGCTAAGGCCGAAGGCTAAGGAGCGCCTCGATGATCCAAATGCAAACCAACCTTGATGTTGCCGACAACTCCGGCGCACGTCGGGTGCAGTGCATCAAGGTCCTCGGCGGATCTAAGCGCATGACCGCAGGTGTGGGCGACGTTATCGTCGTCTCCATCAAGGAGGCCATCCCGCGTGGCCGTGTCAAGAAGGGTGACGTCCATCGGGCTGTCATCGTTCGCACGGCCAGCGACATTCGTCGCAAGGATGGCAGCGTAATCCGTTTTGACCGCAATGCTGCTGTGTTGATTAACAAGCAGAACGAGCCGATCGGTACTCGTATCTTCGGTCCTGTGACTCGTGAACTGCGGGGCAAATCTTTCATGAAGATTGTCTCGCTGGCGCCGGAGGTACTGTAACATGGCCGGTTTGAAAATCCGGAAGGGCGATCAAGTTTCCGTCCTGACGGGAAAAGATAAGGGCAAGACCGGTGAGGTCTTGCGCGTCTTGCCGCAAGAGAACCGCGTAATCGTTCGGGGTGTGAATCTGGTCAAGCGCCACACGCGCCCGACTCAGACCGATGCGGGTGGCATTAAGGAGCAGGAAGCATCGCTTCATGTGTCCAATGTGGCCCACATTGACCCGAGCAACGGCAAGCCGACCCGCGTTGGCTACAAAACCGTTAATGATCGTAAGGTTCGTTTCTCTCGCCGTTCCGGCGAAGTGATCGATAACTAAAAGGGCTAAGCGATGACTGCCCGCTTGAAAGAGCACTACAACACAGTCGTACGTAAGAAACTCCAGGACGAGTTTAAATACGCCAACGACATGCAGATCCCCCGCCTTGACAAGATTGTAATCAATCTGGGCGTTGGAGAAGCGGTGGCTGATCGCAAGAAGCTTGAGGCTGCCGTCAAGGAACTGACCTTGATTGCTGGTCAAAAGCCGGTCACCACCAAGGCCAAGAAATCCATCGCGACCTTTAAACTGCGCGAAGGTATGGCTATTGGCTGTAAGGTTACACTGCGCAAGGATCGCATGTTTGAATTCATGGATCGTCTCGTCAACGTGGCGCTGCCGCGGGTGCGGGATTTCCGGGGTTTGAACGACAAAGCCTTCGATGGCAGCGGAAACTACGCAATGGGCCTTAAGGAGCAGATTGTCTTTCCGGAAATCGATTACGACGAGATCGATGACATTCGGGGTCTGGGCATTGTGATCTGCACCACGGCTAAGACCAATGAGGAGGCACGTTCCCTTCTCGCACACTTCGACATGCCGTTCAGCAAGTAACGGCGAGAAGGAACAGAACAAGATGGCGAAGAAAAGCGCAGTCGAACGGAACAACAAGCGCGCGCGCATGGTTGAAAGCGCTGCGAACAAGCGGGCCTCTCTTTTGGCTGTCGCGCGGGATCGCAGTGCCAGCGCCGAAGACCGGTTCCAGGCTCACCTGAAGCTGGCGAAAATGCCGCGCAATTCCTCCAAGGTGCGCTTGCGCAACCGTTGTGAGGTGACCGGTCGTCCCCGAGCTTACTATCGTAAGTTCAAAATTTCTCGTATCGCTCTGCGTGACTTGGCCTCGGTCGGTCAGTTGCCGGGCGTCGTCAAGTCCAGCTGGTAAGGGAGTAAGACTCAATGACCATGTCTGATCCCCTCGGCGATATGTTGACGCGCGTTCGCAATGGCCAGCGCGCCGGCAAGTCCAAGGTTGTCTCCCCCTTCTCCAACCTGCGGTTCAACGTCCTCGACGTGCTGCAGCGCGAAGGCTATATCCGCAGCTACAACAAGTCTGTTTCGGGTAAGGGTTTCGACCAGATCGAGATCGAATTGAAGTATCATGAAGGCCAGCCGGTCATTCGCGAAATCGCGCGTGTGTCCAAGCCGGGTCGTCGTGTCTATTCAAAAATCAAAGAATTGCCGCGGTACTACAACGGCCTGGGTATCTGCATCATCTCCACCCCGCGTGGTGTGATGGCGGATCACGAGGCTCGCGCTGCCAAGGTTGGCGGCGAAATTCTATGCCGCGTATTCTAAGGAGTATCTGATGTCGCGTGTTGGAAAAAACCCGGTTGAGGTTCCGAGCGGCGTCGAGGTCAAGATTGATGGCCTAACGGTGTCGGCCAAGGGCAAGCTCGGCGAGCTGTCCTTTGTTGCCACCAACGACGTCACCATCACGCTCGAGGACGGCAAAGTCATAGTTAATCCGGTGGATATGAGCAAGAAGGCCCGCTCCATGTGGGGAACTGCTCGCGCCCGGGTGCAAAACTTGGTTATTGGCGTTTCTGAGGGCTATACCAAAAAGTTAGAGATCACGGGTGTCGGTTACCGCGCCGCCGTTCAGGGCAACGCCTTGAACCTGCAGCTTGGTTTCAGCCATGACGTAAATTATCCCATTCCTGCGGGAATTGAGATGAAATGCGAAAAGCCGACTTCCATCGCCATCTTCGGTGCGGACAAACAACTCGTGGGCCAGGTGGCGTCCGAGATCCGCGCCTATCGTCCGCCGGAGCCCTATAAGGGCAAGGGCGTGCGTTATGCGGATGAGCAGATCCTGCGTAAGGAAGGCAAGAAGAAGTAATGAGCACCTGGGAAAAAACAAAGGCACGCGGCGAACGGGTTCGCGCCAGCCTGCGTCGGAAGTCCCGTGGGCGTGTACGCCTGTCGGTCTTCCGCTCAAGCAAGCATATCTATGCTCAGGTTATTGATGACGTCCAGGGCGTAACTTTAGCATCCGCTTCTTCCGTCGATAAGGACCTGAAGGGCAAGCTAAAGAAGGGCACCGATTGCGCGGCAGCGGCCGAAGTTGGCAAGCTGGTCGCCGAACGGGCCAAAGCTGCCGGAGTTTCCGAGGTCGTCTTCGACCGCGGTGGATATCAATTCCATGGCCGCGTCAAGGCGCTGGCTGATGCCGCCCGCGAAAGCGGTTTGGCATTTTAAGCGAGGGCAAGCATCAAAATGGCACGTCCGCAAAGAGAAGACCGCACGCGTGATCGCGAAGACAGCGAGATTATCGACAAGCTCGTTGGCATCAACCGTGTGGCTAAAGTTGTCAAGGGTGGCCGTCGTTTCGGCTTTGCCGCTCTTGTGGTGGTTGGCGATCAGCGTGGTCGCGTCGGTTTCGGCAAGGGCAAGGCCCGCGAAGTTCCCGAAGCGATCCGCAAGGCAACGGAAACCGCGAAGAAATCCATGGTCCGTGTTCCCCTGCGTGAAGGCCGGACGCTGCATCACGATCGGACCGGTCACTTCGGTGCCGGCAACGTGCTGCTTCGCGCTGCGCCTGCGGGTACGGGAATTATTGCGGGTGGTCCGATGCGCGCCGTCTTTGAATGCCTCGGCGTTCAGGATGTGGTGGCAAAGTCCATCGGCACCTCCAATCCCTACAACATGATCCGCGCGACCTTTGCCGCGTTGGTCGATGTTCAGAGCCCGCGCCAAGTCGCGCAGCGTCGTGGCAAGAAGGTCTCCGACATCGTCGGCAAGCGCCCCGAAGCGCAGCCGGCTGCTGCTCAGGAGTAAACCATCATGGCTGCAAGCAAGAAAAGCGACAAGAAGACCGTCAAGATTGAGCAAATCAGAAGCGGCCTTCACCGTCAGAAGTACCAGCAAGCGACCCTCGTTGGTTTGGGTCTCGGCAAAATCGGCCGGGTGCGCGAACTTGAGGATACGGCGTCGGTGCGGGGTATGATCAACAAGGTCCAGCACCTCATCCGCGTGGTTGAGGAAGCGTAGTATCCGGTGACCTGGCCCGCGATGTTTCGACATCGGGGGCCGTCATCCGGAAGCCGCGGGTTTAGGGAACTTAGAACAATGAAGTTGAACGAGCTCAGGGACAACCCGGGCGCACGCAAAGACGCCAAGCGCGTTGGTCGCGGCATCGGGTCCGGTCTCGGCAAGACCTCGGGTAAGGGCCATAAGGGTCAAAAAGCCCGCAGTGGTGTTGCCGTCAAGGGTTTCGAAGGCGGCCAGATGCCGCTGTATCGCCGTCTGCCGAAGCGCGGATTTAACAACATCTTCCGGTCCACCTATGTTGAGGTGAGTCTGGGCCGCTTGCAGCAGGCGATCGACGCTGGCAAGCTGGACGTCACGCAGACCATTGACGCGGCCGCGTTGGTGAAAGCGGGGGTCTTCAAGAACTCCCGCGACGGTGTGCGCGTGCTGGGCAATGGCGCGCTGACCAGCAAGGTTGAGCTGTCGGTTGCCGGTGCGACAAAGACCGCTATTGCCGCGATTGAGCAGGCGGGTGGTAAGATCACCCTCCTGGCCAAGAAGGTTGAAGCGGAAGCGCCGGCCGAATAAGACTTGAGATGGGTCTCAAGTGACGTTCTCGTGTGGTATTAAGTAACGGAAGAGATATGGCCTCAGCAGCTGAGCAACTCGCCGCCAATATCAACTTTGGAGCCTTGTCGAAGGCGACGGAGCTGAAAAAGCGGATCTGGTTTACGTTGTTTGCTCTGGTGGTTTACCGCCTCGGCACCTACATCCCGGTGCCGGGCATCGACCCGGTGCAGCTGGAACAGGTTTTTCAGCAGCAGGCCAGTGGTATTTTGGGCGTCTTTGACATGTTCGCCGGCGGCGCCCTCGGGCGCATGACGATCTTCGCCCTCAATATCATGCCCTACATTTCTGCATCGATTATCATGCAGCTCTTGACGGCTGTCTCTCCGTCACTCGAAGCGATGAAAAAAGAAGGCGAGTCAGGCCGCAAGAAGATCAATCAGTACACCCGTTACGGGACGGTGGTGCTGGCGGCCTTTCAAGCTTATGGCATTTCCGTTGGTCTCCAAAACCTGCAGGGTTCGGGCGGATCGATGATCACCGTGGATCCCACGACCTTCAAGATTTCCACGGTCATCACCCTGACCGGCGGCACCATGTTCCTGATGTGGCTGGGTGAGCAGATCACCCAACGGGGCGTGGGCCAGGGGATTTCGCTGATCATCTTCTCGGGCATTGTCGCCAATCTGCCGCTGGCGCTGGCGTCAACGCTGGAGCTCGGCCGCACCGGGGCGCTGTCAACCGGCCTGATCTTGGTGCTGTTCATCATGGCGGTGGCGGTGATCGCCTTTATCGTTTTCATGGAGCGCGCGCAGCGGCGCATTCTGGTGCAATATCCAAAGCGCCAGATGGGCAACAAGACCTTTGGCGGCGAGTCCTCGCACCTGCCGTTGAAGCTCAACCCCTCCGGCGTGATCCCGCCAATCTTCGCGTCGTCGCTGCTGCTGCTGCCCTTGACCGTCGCCTCTTTTTCCGGTCAAGGCACGGGCCCGCAGTGGTTGACCTTGATTTCGACCTATGTGGCGCACGGCCAACCGCTCTATATGTTCCTCTATGTCGCGTTGATCGTGTTCTTCGCGTTCTTCTACACCACCATTGTCTTCAATCCGGCGGATACCGCGGACAATCTGAAGAAAAATGGCGGTTTTATTCCTGGCATTCGCCCCGGCAAGAACACGGCCGTTTATCTGAATAAGATCCTCATGCGTTTGGTCGCGGTCGGCGCCGCCTACCTTTCCCTGGTTAGTCTGCTGCCTGAGATCTTGGTTTCTGAGTTGGCTGTCCCGTTCTACTTTGGGGGCACCAGCTTGCTGATTGTTGTCTCTGTGACCATGGATACGGTGGCGCAGATTCACTCTCACCTGCTGGCTCAGCAATACGAGGGCCTCATCAAGAAGGCGAAACTTAAGGGAAGACGGGGATGAATGTGATTTTGCTCGGCCCTCCGGGGGCCGGGAAGGGGACTCAGGCCAAGCGCCTTGAGGAGGTTAATGGACTACGGCAGCTATCCACGGGTGAGATGTTGCGGAACGCGGTGGCTTCAGGCAGTGAATTGGGCTTGAAGGCAAAGGAGATCATGGACGCCGGCCAGTTGATGCCAGACGCCTTGATGATCGGCATGATCTCCGAGCGAATTGACCAGGCGGATTGCCGCAATGGTTTCATTCTCGACGGGTTTCCGCGGACCGTTCCCCAGGCTGAAGCGCTCGACGAGTTGCTCGCCCACAAGGGACTGCCGCTGAAGGCCGTGATTGAGATCAAGGTGGAAGACGACGAGTTGGTCAACCGTATCCACAGCCGCATTGAACAAGCCAACGAAACCCGTAGCGACGACAATGTGGAAACCTTGAAAAAGCGTTTGGACGTCTACCACGCGCAGACCGCGCCGATCTTGCCGTACTACGGTGAGCGCGGCGTGCTAAAGACCATTGACGGCATGTTGCCGATTGATAGAGTGGCCGCGCAGATTCAGTCGATTCTGCACGGTTAAAAATGAGCCTTAAGGGCGGATTTTCGTGATGAAAAGCTGTTCTTGACGAAAAGGGTCGGTGCACTATACTCCCGGCTCCCCTGGCCTCCTGTTGGCTGGGGCGTTTCGGCTTGCCTGAAACTAGTATGACAATGAGGAGAACGAGACGTGGCACGTATTGCTGGCGTCAATATCCCAACTGGTAAACGCGTGCACATTGCGTTGACCTATATCCATGGGATCGGCCGTAACACCGCTGTGCAAATTTGCAGCAAGGCTGACATCGCGGACGATCGCCGCGTTAACAGCCTGACCGACGATGAAATTCTGCGTCTGCGTGAAATCATTGATGGTGACATTGTCGTCGAAGGTGACCTTCGACGTGAAGTCGCAATGAACATTAAGCGTCTGATGGACCTGGGTTGCTATCGCGGCCTTCGTCACCGTAAGAGCCTACCGGTTCGTGGTCAGCGTACCCACACCAACGCCCGCACCCGCAAGGGTCCGGCGAAGGCGATCGCTGGCAAGAAGAAAACCAGGTAGGATAGAGGACGATAGAAGAACATGGCTAAACAAGCAGCTCGTCCGCGTCGCCGCGAACGGAAGAATATTTCCTCCGGCATCGCACATGTTGCCGCGACCTTCAACAACACGGTCATCACCATCACGGACGTTCAGGGCAACGCGATTTCCTGGTCTTCCGCGGGGAGCCAGGGGTTCAAGGGCTCACGTAAGTCCACGCCCTATGCCGCGCAGCTGGCGGCGGAAGAAGCCGGTCGCAAGGCCCAGGAACATGGCATGAAGACCCTGGAAGTTAACGTCAAGGGTCCAGGTTCTGGACGTGAGTCCGCCCTGCGCGCGTTGCAGACCGTTGGCTTCACCATCACGGCGATCCGTGACGTGACCCCGATTCCGCACAATGGCTGCCGTCCGCCCAAGCGTCGGCGCGTCTAAAGCCTCCAACGAAAGCCAGTTCACAGGTATGGGTTGGGTAGACGTGAGCATCTACCTGGGCCGGGACATGAACTGACTTTTTGAGAAAGAGCGGCGGTCGGGAATTTTCTCGGCCGTCGGTTCTCTTTTCAAGAAACGCTCAAGGGAAAAGGGTAGAACCCGATGCTCCAGAAAAACTGGACCGAACTAATCAAGCCACAGCAGTTGGATATCCATCCTGGACCAGATGCATCAACCTCCGCCAGCGTGGTCGCCGAGCCCCTGGAACGCGGTTTTGGTCTGACGCTGGGTAATGCGCTGCGCCGTGTGCTGCTGTCGTCGTTGCAAGGCGCGGCGGTGACCTCCATCCAGATTGATGGGGTGCTGCACGAGTTTTCCTCCGTGCCGGGTGTGCGCGAGGACGTGACTGAGTTGGTGTTGAATGTGAAGGCGATTGGCCTGCGCATGCATGCCGAGGGCCCCAAGCGGGTGCGGCTGCGCGCCGACGGACCTGGTCCGGTGATCGCCGGTCAGATCGAAACCGGGCCGGACATCGAGGTGATGAACCCGGACCTGTTGATCTGCACGCTGGATGACGGGGCGCGGATCGACATGGAACTGACCGTCGAGCACGGCAAGGGCTATGTCGCGGGCAGCCAAAACCGTCCGGAAGACGCGCCGATTGGGCTGATCCCGGTTGATTCGCTGTTCTCGCCGGTTAGCCGGGTTTCCTACAAGGTGGAAAACGCCCGTGTCGGCCAGGTGACCGACTTCGACAAGTTGACCCTTGAGGTGGAAACCAACGGCGCCATGACGCCGGAGGACGCCATCGCGTTGTCGGCGCGGGTTCTGCAGGATCAACTGCAGCTCTTCATCAACTTTGAAGAGCCTCAGACCCGGATGGAAGAGACTCAGGAAACTGAACCGCCGTTCAACCGGAATCTGCTGCGCAAGGTTGACGAATTGGAGCTTTCGGTTCGTTCCGCCAACTGCCTGAAGAACGACAACATCGTCTATATCGGCGATCTTGTTCAGAAAACCGAAGCTGAGATGCTGCGGACCCCGAACTTCGGCCGGAAGTCCTTGAACGAGATCAAGGAAGTTCTGTCGCAGATGGGCCTGCATCTCGGTATGGAAATTCCCAATTGGCCGCCTGAGAACATCGAAGAGTTGGCCAAGAAGCTGGAAGATCCGTTCTAGCGTGTGATTGCCTGTTGGCGAAGCGCTTGGCGCTTCGTTGCTAGGGATTTCCCGCTGGCAATAGTTGTTACCACTTTGGACCGATCGGGTCCGTTCCGCTGTACCGTTCGCCTGGGTCACCCGGGTCGGCGGGCAGCGGGGTTCAAAATCGGGTCTCGCGCGCGAGGTCCACAGACCAGGAGCTAAAAATGCGTCACGGTAAAGGTTTGCGCAAACTCAACCGCACGGCCAGTCATCGTAAGGCGATGTTCGCCAACATGGCCCATGCCTTGATCAAGCACGAGCAAATCACCACCACCCTGCCCAAGGCCAAGGAGCTGCGCCGTATCGTCGATCGGCTGGTGACCCTTGGCAAGCGCGGCGACCTGCATGCCCGTCGTCAGGCTGCTTCTGTTCTGCGTGACAATGTGATGGTCAAAAAGCTCTTCGCCGAGTTGGGCGAGCGCTACAAGGAACGTCCGGGCGGTTACACCCGGGTGCTCAAGGCCGGTTTCCGTCACGGCGACATGGCGCCCATGGCGGTTATTGAGCTGGTTGATCGCAACGTTGACGCCAAGGGCCAAGATTCGGGTCCGACCGCCGAAGCCGGCGAAGGCGACGACGAAGACTAGCGTGTGATCGATCTGGAAAGAAGCGTTTGGCGCTTCGTTTCGGTCGTGCGTTACCCCGGAAGATTTTCTTTGGCGGAAGATCTTCTTCGGCGGGAGATCTTCTTCGGCCCGCCACAGATAAAACAGCGTCAAAAAAGAGCGTCGTCAGTTGCTGCTGGCGACGCTTTTTTTTAGGGCGAGGGTCAGGATCTTCGAGATCACCGGATGTTTGCGATCCCGGGTGTTTAGACGACGCGGAAGGCGATATCGCCCAGGCCGTCGACGCCGCCGGTCATTTTGTCGCCTTTGGCCACCGGGCCAACCCCTTCGGGCGTGCCGGTAAAGATCAGGTCGCCGGGCTTGAGGGTGAAGAGCGCCGAGAGGTGCGCGATGATTTCGGGCACCGACCAGGTCAGCTGGCTGATATCGCTGGCCTGGCGGCTCTCGCCATTCACCTTCAGCCAGATGGCGCCCTGGGTTGGATGCCCGCTCTTGCTGGCCGGCGTGATTGGGCCACAGGGACCCGAGGCGTCAAAGGCCTTGCCGCATTCCCAGGGGCGGCCGGCCTTTTTCATCTCGCCCTGCAGGTCCCGTCGGGTCATGTCCAGGCCCACCGCATAGCCGTAAACGTGATCCAAGGCCTGTGCCTGGGGGATGTCGTCGCCGCCCTTGCCCAGCGCCACCACCAATTCGATTTCGTGATGCAGGTTCTGGGTTTGGCGCGGATAGGGGAAGTCCTTGCCCTGCTCCAAAATGGCGTCAGCGGGTTTCATAAAGAAGAACGGCGCTTCGCGCGCCGGGTCATAGCCCATTTCACGGGCGTGCTCGGCGTAGTTGCGGCCGACACAAAAGACCCGATTGACGGGGAAACGCTGGGCTTGGCCAACCACGGTCAGACTGGGTTGGTCCCATGGGTCGATAACAGGGTTCATGGTTTGTCCTTTGCAGGCTTGAAAATTGGATCGGGAGTCTGCAGAGCAGCGCGGCGCTTTGCAAGCCGACCAGCGGGATAAAGTCCTTCTTTTCCCGCTGTCGTCCTCTGGCTTGCAAAGCCCCGCCCGTTAAACATCTGGCCGTGAACAACTGGCCGTCACGGTTTCCGACGGCGCGGGCGCTTGCACATTTCTTACGCCTGCGACAAGCTTTTCGCCAGGGGCGCGACTCCGGCATGCGGAGGGAACTGCTTCAACGGGATAGGCCGAATGAAATACTATGGTTATTTCCGCAGCTCGGCAGCCTACCGCTGTCGCATTGCCTTCAATCTGAAAGGCTTGGCGGTGCCGCTGGTGCCGGTTCATCTGCTTAAGGACGGCGGCGAGCAGTTGCAGGCCGATTACCGCGCCCGCAACCCCCAGGCCTTGGTGCCGACCCTGGAACTGGACGACGGCCGGCTGTTGAGCCAGTCGCTGGCCATTGTCGAATACATTGACGGCGTCCATTCCGAACCGCCCTTGCTGCCCGACGACCGCTTTCAAAAGGCCAGGGTTCGCGCCTTCGCCCAGGCCATTGCCTGTGACATCCACCCGGTGAACAACCTGCGGGTCCTGAAATATCTGCGCCACCAGTTGGATCAGCCCCAGGCGGCGATTGATCGCTGGTATCGGCACTGGGTGGAAGAGGGGCTGTGGGCCTGCGAAGCGCTGATCGAGCCCCGGGGCGGCCGCTACTGCTTCGGTGATCGGCCCGGGTTGGCTGAGCTTTGCCTGGTGCCGCAGCTGTATAACGCCCGCCGCTTTTCCGCTGATCTCAGCGGCTGTCCGCGCTTGCTGGAGATCGCGGCGCGCTGCGAAGAATTGCCGGCCTTTGCCAGCGCGCACCCCGATCTGCAACCCGACGCCCAGCCTGACGGCGCGGCCAGTTCGTGAGCCTTTTTCCGGCGGTCCGGCCCGCCGCGCGGCCCCGGCGGCGGAAAACCGACCGCTGCATCCTTGCAGCCACGGCGTAAGATCCCTTAATTAAGGGTGCTGCTGACAGACCTGTTGTCGCCCAGGCCGTCGCCACCTGTTCACGTCCCGGCCCAAGCCAAGGTCAAGGCCAAGGGTCCCCCCAAGTCTGCTAAGGAAATCCATGCGCCCCTTGCTGAGTCTGTCAAAGTCGCTTCTCGCCCGCCGTTTGCTGTCGTCCCTGCCGTTGGGAGGGGCCGCGCTGGTGGTCGTCCTGACGCTCAGCGGGCCCGTTTGGGCGCAGCAAAAGCGCGTTCCCGAGAGCCAGCAGGAGATGCTGCTGTCCTATGCCCCGGTGGTTCGAAAGGTCGCGCCGGCGGTGGTCAATATCTACACCAGCCGCACCGTCGAGCAGCGCAATCTCTCCGGGTTGTTGAGCGATCCCTTCTTCCAGAAATTTTTCGGGGAACGCCTGCGCGGACACGGCGAGCGCAAGCAGAAGCAGCAAAATTCCCTCGGGTCCGGGGTGGTGGTAAGCGAGACCGGGCTGGTGGTGACCAACAATCATGTCATCAAGGGCGCGGATGAAATTCGGATCGCCTTGAGCGACCGCCGCGAGTTTGATGCCGACGTGGTGCTGACCGACGAACGCGCCGATCTTGCGGTGCTTCAGATCCGTGATCTGGGCGACGAGAAGCTGGCGAAGTTGGCCTATCATGACTCCGACGAAATCGAGGTTGGCGACCTGGTGTTGGCAATCGGGAACCCTTTCGGCGTCGGGCAAACCGTCACCAGCGGGATCGTCTCGGCCCTGGCGCGTACCCAGGTCGGCGTGGCCGACTATTCGTTCTTTATCCAGACCGACGCGGCGATCAACCCGGGCAATTCCGGCGGGGCTCTGGTGACCATGGACGGCCGTCTGTTGGGCATCAACACCGCGATTTTCTCTAAATCGGGCGGCTCGATCGGGATTGGCTTCGCCATTCCCTCCAACATGGTGCGCTCGGTGGTGGACGGCGCGGTGAACGGCGGCGAGATCATTCGTCCCTGGGTT
Organism: uncultured Rhodovibrionaceae bacterium; assembly: GCA_963976695.1. Lineage (GTDB taxonomy): Bacteria > Pseudomonadota > Alphaproteobacteria > Kiloniellales > DSM-21159 > CAXBMB01. Next base: position 15,188 of record CAXBMB010000044.1, on the reverse strand, counting down.
GGGGTGACAGGGCAGGATCTGACCGGGGATCTGGCGGCGGGCTTCGGCCTTGAAATTCCCGGCGGCGTGGTAATCAATGAGGTCTATCCCAAGGGCCCGGCCGATCAAGCCGGTGTGCGGAAGGGCGATGTGGTCTTGGCAATCGATGGCCGCAAGGTGGTCGACACCCAATCCCTGCGGTTCCGGGTGGCGACCCGCCGGCCGGAAGGCAATGCGGTGCTGTCGGTTTGGCGCAAGGGCAAGACGCGCGACCTTGTCATGCCGCTGCAACGGGCGCCTGAAAAGCCGTCCCGCAATGTGACCCTGCTGGATGGGCGGCAGCCCCTGGCGGGGGCAACGGTGGCAAACCTGTCGCCGCGTCTGGCCGAGGAACTGGACATTGCCGGCCTTTGGGATGGGGTGATCGTATTGGAACTGGTGCGCAATAGCCCCGCCGGTCGCCTGGGGCTGCGTCCCGGCGATCTGATGGTCTCGGTCAACGATCAGTCGGTTGGCTCGGTCAAAAGCCTTCGCAAGCTGTTGGCTTCCGCGCCGAAAAGCTGGAAGATCTCCATCAATCGAGGCGGAAAGATCAAGACGGTCCAGATCGCTGACAACTAACGGCAAAGAAGGCTCGGATCCGATGAGCGGCCTATTCGATTCCCTGGCGCCCCGGCCGCTGGCCGACCGGCTTCGTCCGGCGCGCCTGGCTGAGGTGGTGGGACAGGACCATCTTTTGGCGGCGGATGCCCCGTTGGGGCGGATGGTGGCGCAGCGACGCTTGGCCTCGCTTGTGCTTTGGGGCACGCCGGGCTGCGGAAAAACCACTATCGCCCGCCTGCTGGCCCAGGCGTCCGACTTGGAGTTTGAGCCGCTTTCGGCGGTGTTTTCGGGCGTTGCCGATCTTCGCAAGGTGTTTGAGCGGGCAAAGGGCCGCCGGGCCGCCGGGCAAGGCACCTTGCTGTTCGTCGATGAAATTCACCGCTTCAACAAGGCCCAACAGGATGGCTTCCTGCCCTATGTGGAAGACGGCACCGTGGTGTTGATTGGCGCCACCACGGAAAACCCTTCGTTCGAGTTGAACGCGGCGCTGTTGTCGCGCTGTCAGGTCTTGGTGTTGAAGCCCCTGGATACGGCGGCGGTGGCCGAGCTGCTGGCGCGCGCCGAGCAGGAGGAACAGCGCCCGCTGCCGGTGACCGCCGAGGCGCGGGAGACGCTGGCCGGGCTGGCCGATGGAGATGGCCGCTATCTGCTGAACCTGGCGGAGCAGATCTACGCCTCGGCGGGCGACCAGCCCCTAGACCCGGCGGCGCTGGGGCGGGTGGTGCAAAAGCGCATGCCGCTCTATGACAAAGGTCAGGACGCCCACTACAACCTGATGTCGGCGCTGCACAAATCGCTGCGCGGCTCGGACAGCGACGCGGCGCTCTATTGGCTGGGACGAATGCTGGCGGGCGGCGAGGACCCTAACTATATCGCCCGCCGTCTGGTGCGCTTTGCCGTCGAGGACATCGGCCTGGCCGATCCCCAGGCCCTGCCCCAGGCCCTGGCGGCCTGGGACTGCTACAGCCGGCTTGGGTCGCCCGAAGGCGAGTTGGCGCTGGCGCAAGCGGTCATCTATCTGGGCACGGCCCCCAAGTCCAATGCCGCCTACGTGGCTTTCAAGGCCGCGATGAAGACGGCGAAAACCGCCGGATCGCTGATGCCGCCGCTGCACATCCTCAATGCCCCGACCGCCATGATGAAGGATCTGGGCTACGGCAAGAACTATGCCTACGACCATGACTCCGAGGCGGGTTTTTCCGGGCAGAACTTCTTTCCCGACGCGCTGCCGAGGCAAAAATTCTATCAGCCGGTGGAGCGCGGCTTCGAGCGTGATATTGGCAAGCGGCTGGACTATTGGGCGCGGCTGCGCGCCAAGCGGGAGACCCAGTAGCAACGTGATGGCGGCGCTGGGCGCGGCCGCGGCGCGGTGAATTTTTCAAGCGTTGCTCCGGTTGCTGATCTCTTATGCAAAGCCGGCTGTTGTGCCTTGTGACATGGCGGTTATTGTCACCCTTACAAAAGATCAGGGACTGGAAAGCTTGTGCCGCAAGGTTCAGCCGCGACGGCGTCACACAAAGCTGTGGTCGCGGGATCAACGCTTATGGCCCTGATGACACTGAATAGATGAGGCCATGCGCGAATATACCTTACCCAAAAGAGAGTCCGTGGCTCTCCTGACCATCGATTTGCAACGCGATTTTTGCCGATCGGATTCGCCGGTTGTCGCCTCCGGGTTCGCGGCGGCGCTGCCCCAGGTGACGGCCCTGGTGAAGGCTTTTCGCCAGCACAGCCTTCCGATCTTTCATTCTCTGCGTCTCTATCGGCCGGATGGCTCCAACGTCGATCTGTTCCGGCGCGCCGCGGTCGAAGAAGGCCTGCGGGTTTTAATGCCCGGCACCTCCGGCGCCGGGCTGATCGAAGAAATGCGCACGCCGCAGTATGAACATTTGAACGTGGATGACCTGTTTGCCGGCGGGTTCCAGGAAAACGGCGCGCGGGAGTGGCTGTTCTACAAGCCCCGTTGGGGCGCGTTCCACGACACCCCCTTGCACGAAAAACTCCGCGCGATGAAGATCGACACGCTGGTTGTCTGCGGCTGCAATTTCCCGACCGGTGGCCGGGCCACCGTTTACGAAGGCTGCTCGCGCGATTACCGAATTTCGATTATCGGTGACGCCTTTGCCGGGGCGAACGACGAGGGGCTTTGCGAGTTGAACCGCATCGGCGCCTATAGCAGCAGCGCGGCGGCCTGTCTGGACTGGCTGACCGGACCGGCGGCGGCGCGCAGCACCACGGCGGCGTAAACCGCGGGCGCCTCCGGCGATGATTTTCCTGTTTTATTGGCGGTTGCGCTGATTCCCCAGCTTGGGGACTCGTCTGCACCCGCCGGATTTGCTATCTCTTGCCGCCGGACGGTTACTTAACCAGCGAGCGTGTGATCGACAGATAAGCAGTGCTTTGCGCGTCGCCTCTGTCGCCAAGCGCCCGCCAGCGGTTCGGTTGAACAGAGGCGGATCGTGAAGCGGGAAACGCCAACATGGGCCTGATCATTGCAATTGCCGCCGGCGGCGCGCTGGGGGCCTTGGCGCGGCATTATTTTGCCGCCCAGGTCAGCCAGCTGTTTGGCATCGGCGGGTTTCCCTATGGGATCTTCGCCGCCAATGTGTTGGGCTCCTTTCTGATGGGGGTGCTGGTGGAAGGCTTGCTGCGGTTGAATATGCAGCTTCCGGCGCTGGACAGTCCTGAGTTGCGCGGGTTCCTGATGGTCGGCGGCCTGGGCGCCTTCACCACCTTTTCGACTTTCTCGCTGGAAACGGTTTTGCTGATGGAACGCCAGCAGTACCTGCTGGCCGGTCTCTATGTGCTGGGCTCCGTCCTGCTGTCGGTTTCCGGTCTTGTTTTTGGTCTTTGGATGATGAGGACGCTGTTGACATGAGTGGGGTTGAACAGCGCAAGGTCGGGCGCGACGAGGCCGGATTGCGCCTGGACCGTTGGTTCAAGAATCACTACCCGGGACTGGGCTTCGGACGGATGGAAAAGCTGCTCCGCACCGGTCAAATCCGTTTGAACGGAAAGCGGGTCAAGGGCTCGGTCCGGCTGGAGGCGGGGCAGGAGATTCGGGTGCCGCCGTTGGCGCAGGAGCGGGCGACGGACAGCGGAGCGGGCGACGGCCCGGCTCGCGGAGCGGTTGCCACGCAAGACGCGCGGCGGCTGCAGGAGGCGGTGTTGTTCAAGGACAAGCAGGTCATCGTCCTCAACAAGCCCACCGGCCTGGCGGTTCAGGGCGGCAGCGGGCAAATCAAGCACCTGGACGGCATGCTGGACGCCCTGCGGTTTGACTCCAGCGAGCGGCCGCGGCTGGTGCATCGCCTGGATCAAGACACGGCGGGGGTGCTTGTGCTGGCGCGCAGCGCCGAGGCGGCCCGTTTCCTGACCGCCGAGTTCAAGGGCGACGGTCCGCGCAAGATCTACTGGGCTCTGGTGGCCGGGGTCCCGGAGCGCCCCAAGGGCTTGATCGATCTGCCGCTGGGCAAGGCTGGCGGGGCCGGCGGGGAAAAGATGGTGGTGGCGGCGCCCGGGGCCAAGTCGGCCCAGACGCGCTATGCGGTGGTGGCGACCAAGGGAAAGCAGGCCGCGTGGCTCGCGCTGCGCCCGCTGACCGGACGGACGCATCAACTGCGGGCGCATATGGCCGCCTTGGGGCATCCGATTCTGGGGGATGGCAAATACGGCGGCAAGACGGCCTACCTCAGCCGCACGGTCTTGCCGAAGATCCTGATGCTACAGGCGCACGAGATTGCCATTTCTCATCCCGAGGACGGCACGACGCTGCGTGTGCGCGCCCCCTTGCCGCCGCACTTCGTGACGGCCTTCAAGGCGCTGGGCCTGGATCCGGACAGTCCCTTGGCGCTGCGGGCCGCCGATTGGCTGGAAAACCCGCAAGGCTAGCGTGGGATTACTTTTAAACCGACCCGACGTTAACGACCGGCCGTCGCCGCGCTTGTTTTTCCGATTCTTTTTTGGGGAGTTCCCGAGACTTGTCGTCTTCCTTCGGCCTGATTCTGTTCGATTTCGATGGCACCCTTGTCGACAGTCAAAACGCCATCACCCGCTGCATGGGCCAAGCCTTCGACCGGGCCGGGATCATGGCGCCGGGCCGGGATGAGGTCCGGCGCATTGTCGGCCTGACCCTGGAGTTGGCCATCGAACGGCTGTTGCCGGGCCTGCCCAGCGCCGATTTGGTTGCCCGGGTCAGCGCGGACTATCGCGAGGCTTTTTTCACCTTCCGTCAGGATCCGACCTTTGAGGAGCCGCTGTTTCCCGGCGTGCGCGAAACGCTCCGGGTCTTGCAGCGCCCCGACGTTCAACTCGGCGTTGCCACCGGCAAAAATCTTCGCGGGCTGACCCACTCGCTGGCGACTCACGGGCTGCGGGATTTCTTCACGACGCTGCAAACGCCGGATCACAACCCCAGCAAGCCCCATCCCGCCATGGTCGAACGGGCGTTGCTGGAAACCGGATGCACCGCAAGCCAAACCGTGGTGATTGGCGACACCAGCTTCGATATGGAAATGGCGGTCAATGCCGGCGTGACGGCTGTGGGAGTCGCGTGGGGGTATCACCATCGCGATGAACTGACCGCCGCCGGTGCACGGGTGATTGTCGATAGCTTTGCCGCCTTGCCGGGCGCGCTGGGCCAACTATGCTAGAGTGTGCCAGCGAGCAACAGAGAAGCGCTCGGCGCTTCGGCTCTGCCGTGAGGCACCCGCCAATTGGGTGATAACAGACGGGTCGGCGCTTTGAACGGCACCACTTCGTGATTCCGTTTCACGCGATCCGGCTTTAGACTCGGCGCTGACCGGCTTTCCTCTGACGAAGGGGGCGCTGCGACGCAAGGACCAGCCAGAAAGGGCGCGCGAACCATGACGATCAAACGGGTGATATGGGGACTTGTTGCCGTGGTGGCCGCCGTTGTGGTGGCCGGCGTCGCGATTATCATGTCGTTGGACAGGGATATGATCCGCGCCCGTCTGGTGACCGAGGTCGAAGCCCAAACCGGCCGCAGGATGACGGTGGAGGGGCCGCTGGAAATCGGGCTGTCCCTCAGCCCCTCGGTGGTGTTGAGCGAGGTGACCTTCCCGAATGCGGCCTGGGGTCGCCAGCCGACAATGGCCAAGATCAAGCGGTTTGAGGTCGGCGTGGCGCTTTTACCGCTGTTGTCGCGCGAGATCGTTTTGACGAAGGTGGTGCTGGATGGCGCGGATATCTTCCTTGAAGTAAGCCGGGACGGGCAGGTCAATTGGGACTTCAAGCCCGACGCGTCGGCGCCGCAGGATGGCGGCGGCGGGGCACAGGATAGCGCCGCCAAACCGGCGGAACCGGCCGCGTCGGCGGCGGGAACCGGCGGCCTGGGGTTGGTTGTCGAAAGCCTGGAGATTCGCGACAGTCAGGTGGTGTTCCAGGATGACGCGTTAAGCGAGCGTTTGGCGCTCAAGCTGGAAAAAGCCGCGCTAAAAAGTCAGGACGAATCCCTCGATATCACGCTGGTGGGAGCCTACCAGGACACGCCCTTCGCCCTGAAGGGGCGGACCGGCAGCCTGCGGAAAATGACCGGGCCGGGCGCATTTCCGGTCAATCTGGAAGGCACGCTGGGGGATCTGTCCCTGGCGGTGAACGGCAACCTGCGCAACCTGATGGTGGCTGACCGGCGGCTGACTCTGGAAATTTCCCTGGCGGGCGAAAATCTAACCTCGTTGGACAAGCTGGCCAAGACCAGCCTGCCGGATTTTGGGCCGCTGTCGTTCGACGCCACGCTGCGCAGCGACAAGCAGGACTACCTTTTGGAGGGGTTCACCCTCCGCGTGAATAGATCAGACCTGGCCGGGGACGTGAAACTCGCCTTCCTGAAGGACGGACGCGTGAAGCTGCTCGGCGATCTGCGCTCGGAAAGGATCGACCTGGCTGACTTCCAGGCGCCGGACTCGACCACTCGGTCGACTGCGGCGACCGCAGCCGACGGCGGGACCGGGGGCGCTGCCGATCCAGATAGCCGGGGGGAGTATATCTTCACCGACCAACTGCTGCCGCTGGACGGCCTGAAGGCCGCCGATGCGGCGCTGACGCTGAAGATCAGGCGCCTGGTTGTTGAGGATCGGCTGGAGGCGGAGAATTTGACCGCCCGCGTCGCGCTAACCGATGGACGGCTGGAGTTGAGTGATCTGGGCGGCAGCCTGTTCAAGGGGCAGCTGCGCGGCTCGACCTTGGTGGACGCGTCAAAAAAACCAGCCGAGATCAAGGTCGATGTGGATTTCGACGGCTTTGATTATGGCGCGCTGTTGAAGGCCCAGCAGCTCACCGAAGACGTCAGCGGCACCCTTGATGTCAATCTAAACCTGAGCGCCCGGGGCAACAGCCCGCGGGCTCTGGTGTCCAGCCTTTCGGGCGAGTCCGATATCGTCGGGCAAAAAGGCGTGATCAGCAACAAGCTCTTCGCCATCGTTTCCAGCGATCTCAGCAACATCATGAGCCCGCTGATGGGCGACCAGGATGCGGTGCCGTTGAACTGTCTGGCCAGCCGCTTCCTGTACAAGGACGGGCTGGCGACCAGCAAGGCCCAGGTTTTTGACGCTGACACCTTCGCCCTGGCGGGGGGCGGCACGATTGACCTCAGGACCGAAAAGCTGGATATGGGGTTTGACAGCACAACCCGGGTCAAGGCGTTGGTGTCGCTGGCCTTGCCTTTTTTGGTGAAAGGCAGCCTGAAAGCGCCGTTGATCCTGCCCGATCCGGTCGGCACCGCGCTGTTCGCAGCGAAGATTTTCGCCACCGGCGCCAACCCGCTGGTCTTCCTGGGCGCCACGCTGCTTCAGGACAGGGTGCTGGACGGCGGCAATCCTTGCATTGCCGCCTTGGAACAGGCAGAAAGCGGCGCACCCGCCGCGCCCGCGACCCTGCCGGAGAAGGTCTTGGACGACGCCGACAAGGCGATAGGCGGCGCCGCTGAAGGCGTTGGAAATACACTAAAGGGATTGTTTGGGAACTGATGTCTACAGTTGGTGCTAAGCGGTTTTACGCGCAGGTCGGCGTCACGCAGCAGGACGACGGTTTTGTCGTGCTGTTGGATGGGCGGCGAATTCTCACGCCGGCCAAGAAGCCACTGGCCTTTTCCAGCGCGGCGCTGGCGCGGGCGGTGGCGGCGGAATGGGACAGCCAAGGTGAGCGGATCCGGCCGTCCGCCATGCCGCTCACCTCGATCACCTACACCGCGGTCGACCTGGTCGCCACCCAGCGTGACGCGGTGGTGGCGGAACTGGTGGGGTATGGCGGCACGGAGATGATGTGCTACCGCGACGAGACCACGCCGGAGCTGCAAGAACGGCAGCGGGCGATTTGGCAACCGCTGCTTGACTGGGCGGCGCGCGAGTTGGATGCGCCGCTGCGGCTTGCCAGCGGCATTATTCATGTCGAACAACCGGCGACGAGCCTTCTGGCCCTGCGGCGCAGGGTTGATGCGTTGGATGACATGGCGCTTTCGGCCCTGGCGACGGCGGTGCGGGCGTCGGGGTCGCTGATCGTCTCCCTGGCCCTGCTGGAGGGGCGGCTGGACAGTTCCGCGGCCTTTGAGGCGGCCGAGCTCGACGAAAGCTACGCGCTGGAAAAATGGGGGGCGGACGACGAGGCCGCCGAGCGCCAGGCCGAGGTGCGCTTCGACCTGGAGGTCGCCGCGCGCTTCTTTGATCTGTGTGGCGCTCACTCCCCGCCGGAACAACCTTCGGTCAAATAGAAACGTCGCCAGCCGAACGCGCGGGCCTTCAGCCGTCGGGCAGGGGGATGAACTCGTCGTCGCTGGGGACCTTGGCAAAGTGGCCGTCGCGCCAGTCGGCCTTGGCCTGTTCGATCCGTTCTTTGCGGCTGGAGACAAAGTTCCACCACACATGCCGCGGACCGTCCATCTTGGCGCCGCCGATCACCACCAGGCGGCTGTCCGCCCGCGCCTTGAGCGTGGGGGTTGCCCCGGGTTTCAGCACCAGCATGCCGCCGGGCTGATAGTGGACGCCGGCGATCTCGATCTCGCCGGTCAACAGGTAGAGGGCGCGTTCTTCATGGTCGAGATCCAACGGCAAGGTGGCGCCAGCTTGCAGGGTGACATCGACATAGAGCGTCTCCCAGAACACCGACACCGGCGAGGTCTTGCCCCAGGCCGTTCCGGCGACGATCACCGCCCGGCGGCCCTCGCCGTCGAAGACCGGAAGCTCGGTTGCTTTGTAGTGCTGAAAACTGGCGTCGGTTTCTTCCTGGTTCTTTGGTAAGGCCATCCAGACCTGTAACCCGAACAGCCGCTTTTCTTGGCCCTTCAATCTTTCCGGCGAGCGTTCCGAATGAACGATTCCCGAGCCCGCCGTCATCCAGTTGACCTCGCCGGGCTTGATCTGCTGCACGTAGCCCAGGGAATCCCGGTGCATGATTTGTCCTTCCAACAACCAGGTCAGTGTCGAAAGGCCGATGTGGGGGTGCGGGCGAACGTTCACCCCCTGGTCCGCCGGCAGGGTCGCGGGCCCCATTTGATCGAAGAAAACAAACGGGCCGATCATCCGTTGCGCCGCCGCCGGCAGGACCCGCTGAACAGTAAAGCCGCCCAGGTCATGGCTTTCCGCCGGGAGAATCTTCTCCACCGGGTTGTTCTGCGCCTCTTCACCGCCGGTCGTGCCGGCCTGTGGTGGCCGATCGGTTGACTGCTCGTTCATGGCCGAACTCCTCTGACTGAAAAGACCGCTTGTCGGTGAGGCTAACAAAATCGTCTACTGGATCCAACCCAACAACGCGGCGGCGCGGCGCGCCGAAGGCCGCCGGCGGGTTGTTCTCTTGTTGCGTTGTTGAGCCCGCCGGCTGAATCATTATTTTTCTTCTCGCGCGCGATTCAGCGGCGAAAAAATTGCTTGGCGCATCATCTCGGTCGTGAATCCGCCTCTAGGTGAGGCGGTCGTAAAACAAATCTACGTTTGCTTGTTGCCCATCAAGGAGCGTGCTATCAGCGAAGCCAACTAGCCTGAATCACCTGCAAATCAAGGGGTCACAGGGGCATGCATGAAATATTGCTCGAGTTAGAAAATCGCCGTGCGCAAGCGCGTCTGGGCGGCGGCGATCACCGCGTCCAATCCCAGCACAACAAGGGTAAATTGACGGCGCGCGAGCGTATTGAAGTGCTGATGGACGAGGGAACTTTTGAAGAGTTCGATATGTTCGTCCTGCACCGCTGCTCCGATTTCGGAATGGCCGATCAGCAGGTCTCCGGCGACGGGGTGGTGATCGGCCACGGCAAGGTCAACGGCAAACAGATCTTCGTGTTTTCGCAGGACTTTACCGTGTTCGGTGGATCGCTGAGCGAGACCCACGCGGAGAAGATCTGCAAAATCATGGACATGGCCATGAAGGTCGGTGCGCCGGTCATCGGCTTGAATGATTCCGGCGGCGCGCGGATTCAAGAAGGCGTGGCGTCGCTGGGCGGCTATGCCGAGGTGTTTCAGCGCAACGCCATTGCCTCCGGCGTCATTCCGCAAATATCCATGATCATGGGTCCCTGCGCCGGTGGGGCGGTCTATTCGCCGGCCATGACCGACTTTATCTTTATGGTCAAGGACAGCTCCTATATGTTCGTGACCGGCCCGGATGTGGTCAAGACCGTGACCCATGAAACGGTGACGCAGGAAGAGTTGGGCGGGGCCGTCACTCATACCAGCAAGTCCGGCGTGGCCGACCTGGCCTTCGAGAACGACGTGGAGGCGCTGTTGGAGTTGCGCCGCTTCCTTGGCTTCCTGCCGTCCAACAACCGGGAAAAGACCCCACGGGCCACCACCCACGATCCGGCCGACCGGGATGAATTCTCGCTCGACAGCCTGATTCCGGACAATCCCAACAAACCCTATGATATCAAGGAATTGATCCATAAGGTCGTGGACGAGGGCGATTTCTTCGAGTTGCAGCCGGAAAACGCCGCCAACATCGTCATCGGCCTGGCCCGCATCGACGGACGCTCGGTCGGGATCGTGGCCAACAACCCGATGGTTCTGGCCGGCTGCCTGGATATTCAAAGCTCGATCAAGGCGGCGCGTTTTGTGCGCTTTTGCGACTGCTTCAACATTCCCATCGTAACCTTTGTCGATGTTCCGGGCTTTCTGCCCGGCACGGCGCAGGAATTCGGCGGCATCATCAAGCATGGCGCCAAGCTGCTGTTCGCCTATGCCCAGGCGACCGTGCCGAAAATCACCTGCATCACCCGCAAGGCCTATGGCGGGGCCTATGACGTGATGGCCTCAAAACACCTGCGCGGCGACCTCAACTACGCCTGGCCGACGGCGGAAATCGCCGTGATGGGGCCCAAGGGTGCGGTGGAGATTATCTTCCGCAAGGATCTGGATGATGTTGGCAAGATCGAGCAGCGCACGGAAGAGTACCGCAAGAAATTCGCCAACCCCTTCGTGGCGGCCTCGCGGGGGTTCATCGATGATGTGATCATGCCGCATGGCACCCGCCGGCGGATTTGCCAGGGCCTGGAGCTGCTGGAAAGCAAGCAGATCTCCGACCCCTGGCGAAAACACGACAACCTGCCCCTTTGAGGCGGCCAGCCAGCGCAACCTTTTGGGACACAGAGGGGTACCAAGACCGTGTTTGACAAAATTCTCATCGCCAACCGTGGCGAAATCGCGTGCCGCATCATCCGCAGTTGTCAGCGGATGGGGATCAAGACCGTGGCGGTCTATTCAGAAGCCGACAACGATTCCCTGCATGTCGCCCTGGCCGACGAGGCGGTTTGCATCGGCCCGGCGGCCTCGGCTGAAAGCTATCTGGTGGTGGAAAAGATCATCGCCGCCGCCAAGCAGACCGGGGCCCAGGCCATTCACCCCGGCTTCGGCTTTCTGTCGGAGCGGGCCGCCTTTGTGGAGGCGCTGGACGCGGCGGGCCTGATCTTTATCGGTCCGGCCGTGTGGGCCATTTCGGCCATGGGAGACAAGATTGAATCGAAGAAGCTGGCGGCCAAGGCCGGGGTCAACACCGTGCCCGGCCACATCGGGGAAATCGCCGATGCGGCCGAAGCGGTCAAGATCTCCGCGAGCATCGGCTATCCGGTGATGATCAAGGCCTCGGCCGGCGGCGGCGGCAAAGGCATGCGCGTGGCCCGCAACGACGAAGAGGCCAACGAGGGGTTCCGCTTGGCGCAGAACGAGGCCCGCACCTCCTTCGGCGATGACCGGATCTTCATTGAAAAGTTCATCGAGGAACCGCGCCACATTGAAATCCAGATCTTGGCCGATGGCCAGGGAACAACGCTGTATCTGGGGGAGCGGGAATGCTCGATCCAGCGCCGCCATCAAAAGGTGGTGGAGGAAGCGCCGAGCCCCTTTATCGATCCGGAGACCCGAAAGGCGATGGGCGAGCAGGCCGTAACCCTGGCCGAGGCGGTCGACTACCGCTCGGCGGGCACGGTGGAGTTCATCGTTGATAAACACAAGAATTTCTACTTCCTGGAAATGAACACCCGGCTGCAGGTGGAACACCCGGTGACCGAGTTCATCACCGGGTTGGATCTGGTGGCGTGGATGATCCGCGTCGCCAGCGGGGAAAAACTCACGCTGCGCCAGGAGGACGTGACCCTCACCGGTTGGTCGATCGAAGCCCGGGTCTATGCCGAGGATCCCTTGCGCAACTTCCTGCCGTCGATCGGTCGGCTGGTGAAGTACCGCGAACCGGTGGCGGGCGAAAAGGTGCGGATCGATTCCGGGGTGACCGAAGGGTCGGAAATTTCCATGTACTACGATCCGATGATCGCCAAGTTGGTGACCTATGGGGCGGATCGGGCGGAAGCCATTGCCGAGATGCGGCGGGCGCTGGACGGCTACTACATCCGGGGGATCAATCACAACGCCGCCTTTTTGACCGCCGTGATGGCCCACCCGCGTTTTGCCGCCGGCCGGATCACCACCAACTTCATCGCCGAGGAATTTGGCGAGGGCTTCGACGGCCGGGCGATGGACTCGGCCTTGACCGACCGGCTGATCGCGGTGGCGGCCTTGATTCAGCATCGCCGGGAATTGCAGAATACCGACTCCAAGGTGACCCAGGGTTCGGTCGGCGCGCGCCAGATGGTGGTGCGCCTGGATCAGGAAGCCCACACCGTGCTGGTCCGGCCAACCGCCACCGGGGTCGAGGTGACCTTCGACGGCCTGCAACTTCGCGTCGAAGGGGCGTGGCTGCCTGGCGAACCGCTGTTCGAGGGCCATGTCGGGACGGCGGAGGTGACCGTCCAGGTCGACGCCAGGGGAACCGGCTTTACCTTGACCCACGATGGCGCCCGGGTTCAGGCCCAGGTGCTGCGGCCCCGGGTGGCCGAATTGGCCGCGCTCATGCCGATCAAGGAAGCGCCGGACCTGTCGAAGTTTTTGCTGTCGCCCATGCCGGGTCTTTTGGTGTCGCTGGCGGTGGAAGCCGGCCAACAGATCAAGGCCGGCGAGGAATTGGCGGTGGTCGAGGCGATGAAGATGGAGAACGTGCTGAAGGCCCAGGCCGACGGCGTGGTGGCCAAGGTGGCGGCGACGCCCGGTGAGTCGCTTTCCGTCGATCAGGTGATCTTGGAGTTCGAATAGCCGCTGGGGCGGCATTGCGGCTTGCCTCCCGGCGAGGATTGAGGGACCCTTTGGCGTCCCTTTTTCTTTGCCCCGAACATCGCTGGAGGCGGTTGTAAGATGGATCATCTGGAGGCTCCGGACCCGCTGGACTGGGATGAGCGGCGGCTGTGGTTCGAGGAGCAGGAGGCCGAAGCGGCGGGCGAGGGCTTGCGGCATTTGCCGGAACAGGCCGCCGCGCTGTTGATTGATTTGCAGGCGGTGTTTTGCTCCGGCGCTTGGGCGGCGGCGATTATTCTCGCCGGCGCGGTCGTCGAGGCGCAGTTAAAGGCGGTTGGCACCGCCGCGCAGGCGGACGGCGACGATCAGCGCTGGCTGCGTGCCCTGCGCAATCGGCTGCTGCATGCCGGCGACGGCGCCGCGATTTTGACCGTACAGGACCAATGGACCAATCGGGCGGCCTGGGAACAGCAGGCTCGCCGCGCCGTGCGCCTGCTGTTTGCCACGCTCTATGCGCCCCGGCCGGCTTTGCCGAATTTGGCCGATATCGCGCCTGTCGACCGGTAAACTGTGCCAAGAGGGCACAGGTCTTGCGGAGGCCCCAGGCTACCCTTTGCGGTGCGGGCGTGGGATATAGCCGCGGGAACAAACACAGTCCATTGCCAAGGAGCAAGCAAGATGGCGAGCCTGCAAGATAAAGTTGTGATTTTAACCGGAGCCAGCCAGGGGATTGGCGCGGCAACGGCGCGGAAGCTGGCCGAGGCCGGCGCCACGGTGATCGCCTGTTCACGCAATCTGGCGGCCTGTGAAGCGCTGGCGGCCGAGATTGTGAGCCGCGGGGGCAAGGCGCTGGGGCTGGCCTGTGACGTGGCTGATTTCGCCGCGGTGGGCGCGCTGGTGGCGCAGGTGAAGCAACGCTACGGCCGCATTGACGCCTTGATCAATAACGCCGGAATGGTCGATCCGATCGCCCGGGCGGCGGAGACCGACCCGGAAGCGGCCATGACGCTGTTTCGGGTCAATGTGGGCGGCGTGTTCGCGGCGGTGTCGGCGGTCCTGCCAATCATGACCGCTCAAGGCGGCGGCACCATCCTCAACGTCAGCTCCGGCGCTGCTCATCACCCCCTGGAGGGCTGGAGCGCCTATTGCGCATCGAAGGCCGCGCTGGCGATGTACAGCCGCTCGCTGGCGCTGGAGTATGGCGATCAGGGCATTCGGGTCTTTGGATTTGGGCCCGGGGTTGTCGATACCGGCATGCAGGTGAAGATTCGCGCCTCGGGCATCAACCCGGTCAGCCAGTTGGATCGTTCCGTGCTGGCCGCGCCGGACCGCCCGGCGCAGGTGATGACCTGGTTGCTGAGCGCCGAGGCCGACGACTTGGCGGGCCAGGAACTTTCAATCAAGGATCAAAGCTTGCAGGAGCGCGCCGGTTTGACGGTGCTGGCCTAAGCGTCGGGTTGATCAACCGCTGATTGGGCGGTGAAAGGAAGAGGTTATGGGGCAACGAACGGTTCATGTCGTTATCAGCGGCAAGGTGCAAAACGTCTGGTATCGTGCCTGGACAATAAAAACCGCCCGCGCTCATAACCTCTCCGGCTGGGTGCGCAACCGCGCCGACGGAAGCGTGGAAGCGGTGTTTTCCGGCGAGGAAAGCGCCGTGGAGATGATGCTGCAGGACTGCCAGGACGGCCCGCCCGCCGCCCGGGTCAGCGCGCTTGAGGTGACCGACTGGAGCGCCGCCGTGGCGCCGGGTTTCATTGAGAAGCCAAACAGTTAGAGGCCGATCGACGCGGAAGGCAGCGGGGACGGGTTGTCTTGGATTCTAAGCTGCTCTAAGCCGCTCTAAGCCGCGCGAAGACGCTTGTCGGCGATCCGGCCAGTGGCCACTGGCCACTGGACCGGACCGGACGGGGCCGGCGCGGTGCGACCGCCCGACGCCCTGTCGTTTGGGTCGGGCCCAAATTTTATATCCCTACAAATAAATTTGCTTGCCCGCCGGCGCGCGCCTTGCCGCCGGGGTGCGGCAATCTGTCGGTGCGGCCAATA
>CAXBMB010000043.1:0-33172 GCA_963976695.1 uncultured Rhodovibrionaceae bacterium | reverse complement strand
TCGGCGGCTCCCCGGTCGGCTTCGCGCTGGCCCGCGAAGGGCTGGGCGTGCCAGACCGGCAATGGCCTTCTGGCGCTAAAGCCCAACAGCCGCTCGCTAAGCCGGGCGAGGCCGGGGATCTTGTCGCGAAGATTGAGCAGGCCGCCGACACGGCTGGCCCAGGGGGCATAGCGCGGCAGATAGGCAATCAGCCGCTCGCGGAGCTTGAGGCCGTGACGCTTGGTATAGTGATAAAGAAACTCGATCTTCATCCGCGCCATGTCCACGCCGGTCGGGCATTCGCGCTTGCAGCCCTTGCAGGACAGGCAAAGCTTCATCGTGTCGTACATCTCGTCGGAGGTGAAGGCATGGGGGCCGAGCTGGCCGGAGATCGCCAGCCGCAGGCTGTTGGCGCGGCCACGGGTGAGGTGGCGCTCCTCGCCGGTGGCTCGGAAGGAGGGGCACATGACATTGGCGTCGGACTTGCGGCAGGCGCCATTGTTGTTGCACATCTCCACCGCCCCGGCGAAACCGTCCCAGTTCGACCAATCCAACGCGGTTTCCGGCACGTTGGTGCGATAGCCGGGCTTGAAGCGGAACAGCGTCCGGTCATCCATTTTCGGCGGCTTGACGATCTTGCCCGGATTCATCAAGTTCGTCGGGTCGAGCGTGGCTTTGACCTGTTCGAAGTTCTCGACCATGCGGCGGCCGAACATGGCCTGGTGAAACTCCGAACGCACCAGACCGTCGCCGTGTTCGCCGGAATGGGAACCCTTGTAGTCCCGCACCAGGGCAAAGGCTTCCTCGGCGATGGTCCGCATCTTCTGGACATCCAGTTCCTGCCTGAGGTTCAGCACTGGGCGAACGTGCAGACAGCCCACCGAGGCATGGGCGTACCACGTGCCGGTGGTGCCCTGTTGGCGGAAAATTTTGTTCAGCCGGTCGGTATATTCGGCAAGATCAGCCAGGCCCACGGCGCAGTCCTCGATGAAGGAGATCGGCTTTCCCTCGCCCTTCATCGACATCATGATGTTGAGGCCGGCCTTGCGCACCTCCCAGACATCTTTCTGAAAGGCGTCGGTGACCTGAACGACCCTGTCCGGCAGTCCCAATTCGGCCATTTTGTCGACCAGCGCTTGCAGCTGTTCAAGCAGCCTGTTCCGGTCATCGCCGGCAAACTCGACCAGCAGCAGCGCTTCGGGGTTGCCGCGAACCGCCCGGTCCATGGTCGGACGAAACATCGGAATGTCGCGCGAAAGCTCGATCATCGTGCGGTCGATCAACTCCACCGCCGCCGGGTCGAGCGTGACCAAATGCTGCGCGGAGTCCATCGCCTGATAGAAGGTGGGGAAGTGGCAGATCCCCAGCACCTTGTGTTTGGGAATCGGTGAGAGCTTCAGCTTGATGCGATTGCTGTAGGCCAAGGTGCCTTCGGATCCGACCAACAGATGGGCCAGGTTGATCGCTTTGTCGCCGGGGACCAGGGCGTCGATATTATATCCGCCCACCCGACGGGTCAGCTTGGGAAAGCGCTGATCAATTTCCACCGCTTCGCGCCGCCCCAGCTCCAACAGGCTGGTCACCAATTTATGGTGCGCGGGTGAAAAGCCCGCCGTGTCGAGGTCGTCGGGCAGCGGGCCGAAGCGCATGTCCGAACCGTCGGCCAGCAGCGCGTCGATCGCCAGCACATTGTCGCGCATGACGCCGTAGTGAAGCGAGCGGGCGCCGCAACTGTTGTTGCCGGCCATGCCGCCGATGGTGGCGCGCGAAGCGGTCGAGACATCCACCGGGAACCACAGCCCATGCGGCCGCAGAAACTGATTCAACTGGTCAAGGACAAGGCCCGGCTCGACCCAGACGGTACGGGCCTGGGGGTCGAAATCAACAATGCGGTTTAGGTGGCGGCTGACGTCCATCACCACGGCCCGGCCCACGGTCTGGCCGCATTGCGAGGTGCCGCCGCCACGCGGCAACAGCGGCGCCCCGTTGCGCGCGGCGATCGCCATGGCCCGCTTCACGTCTTCCAGGCTTTCGGGAACCACCACCCCGAGGGGCTCAATCTGGTAGGCCGAGGCGTCGGTGCTGTAGCGGCCGCGCGAGAAGGCGTCGAACAGCACCTCGCCGGTCAGCTGATCGGCGAAGAGTTGGGCCAGTTTGGGGTCTCCGACTCGCGGTAATTCGGCCATCGAGGGGTTCCTAGGTTTCTGCGATGATTTTCAGCATAAATGTATACATTGTATCGGATGGATAGGGTAGAAAATTTCATTTTTACCTGTTATTTAATTGATATTATTAATATAATTTTATATACGCCGACGCGAATTTCACGGCAATATTTCGCTTGCTACCCGGTATCAATTGTATACATAATGTGATTATGTTTAACGATTGTCGAAATTTTTACGCGTCTAGTTAAAGAAAGAGAGACGACCATGGCCGTTCATACTGGTCGCCATTTCCTGCAAATCCCCGGCCCGACCAACGTTCCAGATCGCGTCCTTCGGGCCATCGACAGTCCGACCATTGATCATCGCGGACCGGAATTCGCGGTGCTTGGCTTGGAGGTCTTGGCCGCTATCAAGACGATTTTCCAGACGCGGAACCCGGTCATCATCTTCCCGGCCTCGGGGACCGGCGCCTGGGAGTCCGCGCTGGTCAACGTGCTGGAATCCGGCGACCGGGTGTTGATGTGTGAAACCGGGCAGTTTTCCACCCTTTGGTCCCAACTCGCCGGACGGCTGGGGATCGAGGTGGAGATGATACCCGGTGACTGGCGCAGCGGCGCCGACCCGGCGAAGATCGAGGAACGCCTGACCGCCGACAAGGCGCATGAGATCAAAGCGCTCTGCGTGGTTCACAACGAAACCTCGACGGGATCGCTTTCCCGGATCAAGCAGATTCGGGCGGCCATTGATCGCGCCGCCCATCCGGCGCTCTTCATGGTCGACACCATCTCCTCGTTGGGCTCGGCCGACTACCGTCATGATGAGTGGGGCGTGGATGTGACGGTTTCCGGATCCCAGAAGGGGTTGATGCTGCCGCCCGGGCTGAGCTTTGTGGCGGTCAGCGACCGGGCGATTGCGATTTCCGAACATGGCGGCATGCCGCGATCCTATTGGCGTTGGGACGAAATGATCGCGCAGAACGCCAAGGGCTATTTCCCCTATACGCCGGCCACCAACCTGCTCTATGGCCTGAAGGAAGCTATTGCCATGCTGCATGAAGAAGGGCTCAACAACGTCTTTGCCCGGCATCGCCGCCACGGCGCGGCGACACGCCGGGCGGTGGCGGCCTGGGGGCTGGATAATCTCTGCAGCAACCCGGACGATTTCTCACCGGTCTTGACGGCGGTGCGGATGCCCAATGGCCAGGGCGCCGATGCGTTGCGCAAGGTCATTCTCGATCATTTTGATATGTCGCTGGGCGCTGGTCTGGGTAAGGTGGCGGACAAGGTGTTTCGGATTGGACACTTGGGGCACTTTAACGACCTGACGCTGGCCGGCACGCTTTCCGGCGTTGAAATGGGACTTCGTCTGATCGGCATGGACAATGCCAAGGGTGGCGTCGTGGCCGCCCTGGAATATCTTGCCGATCAGACGTCCGCCTGAGCGGAACGTCCGAGGTCGCGTTGTCAGGCCTCCAAAAGCAATAACTCGGGCCCGCCCCCGACGTCCCCTTGCGGGACAAGGTTGATAGAAAAAAACTATCGAACAAAAAGGGAGACTTCTGATGGAGATCACAAAGCTTTTCAAGTTTGCGGGGGTAGCGATGGCCGCTTTGCTGCTGTCCTCCCAGGTCATGGCCGCTGAACTGGTGCTGAAATTCGGCCATGTGGGTAAGCCGGGCTCGCTGTTTGAGCTCTCGGCCAACGAATTCGCCAAGCGCGCCAATGCCAAGTTGGAAGGCAAGGCGCGGGTGGAAGTTTATGGCTCCAGCCAACTGGGTAAGGACAAGGAACTGCTGAAGAAGCTGAAGCTCGGCACCATCACCTTTGCCTTGCCTTCTTCGGTGATGGCTTCGCAGGTTGACCAATTCGGCTTGTTCGACATGCCTTATCTGGTCAGGGACCGTGAGCACATGGCGCGGATCGAAGCGGAAGTCGTTCGTCCGATTTTGATGCCCATCGCGGAGGAAAAGGGGCTAAAGATCCTGGCCATTTGGGAGAATGGGTTCCGTCACATCACCAACAATAAGCGGCCGATCAACGTGCCCGCCGATCTGGCCGGGATCAAGCTGCGCACGCCCGCCTCGGTGTGGCGGGTGAAGATGTTCAAGGCCTATGGGGCCAATCCATCGCCGCTATCCTTCTCCGAGGTTTTCGTCGCCTTGCAAACAGGCACGTTCGACGGCCAGGAAAACCCCTTCGCGCAGATTGCCTCGGCCAAGTTCCAAGAGGTGCAGAAGTATCTGTCGCTGACCGGTCATGTCTACACCCCGGCCTATGTCACGGTGAACACCAAGAACTTTGCCAAGCTGCCGGCCGATGTTCAGCAAATCCTGACCGAAACCGCCCAGGAAACGCAAGCTTACGTCTATGAGCAGGCGGCACAGCTGGAGACTTCGCTGCTGGCCGAACTGAAGGCCGGGGGAATGATCGTCAACACCGCCGACAAGGACGCGTTCATCAAGGCTTCCAGTGCCATCTATAAGGAGTTTGCGGCGACGGTCGAAGGCGGCGGCGATCTGATCAATCAGGTCATGGAACTCAGCCAATAGGGGATCGCACGCGGGAATGAATTATAGGGCTCGGTTCGCGGCGGCGAGCCGGGCTTTATCCCGACGACTGTTTGTGTCGATCGGTTGCATTCAAACCTGACTTTCCGTTTATCGGTTGTATTCAAACCTCAGAGGGAGACGCTCCGTGCGGCAGGTTTGTTCGGTTTTGTATGGGTATTTCGAGGGGCTGCTGGAGCTCATTACAATCTTTTTAATGATTTCCTTGGCCTTGGTCGTGCTGGTTGCCGTGGCCTACCGGATTTCCGGAAGCGCGCTTGCTTGGTACGACGAGGTCGCATCGATCCAGTTGGCTTGGTTGACCTACTACGCCGGGGCGCTGGCCGCTTTGAAGCGCGCGCATATTGGGGTTCCCGGCCTGGTGATGGCCTTGCCGCCGCATCTGCGTCGCCCGGTGGTGCTTCTGGCCGAGGCTGTCACGCTCGGCTTTTTCGCGCTGTTGGGGTGGCTGGGCGTTGAGGTCTTGCTGATCCTGGAAGGCGACACCCTGGTCAGCCTGCCGGAGGTTCCAACAACCCTCACCCAATCGGTCATTCCGATTGGCGCGGCGCTGTTCATTATCGCGCAGCTTCTGTCCCTGCCGAAGATGTTGGAGGCGATGGACAATCGCAACGAAATACCGGGCGAGGGGCTGGAGCCATGATTATCACGCTGATGTTCCTTGGGCTGTTTTTGCTGGTTTTTATCAATGTGCCGATCGCCATTTCGCTCGCGGTGGTGACGACCGCGGCGATGGTGTTGACGCAGGGACCGGATGTGTTGCCCAACGTCGCCTTGGTGATGATGGATGGCGCGACGAAGTTTCCCCTGATCGCCATTCCGCTGTTTATCCTCGCCGGCGCCATCATGAATACCGGTGGCATATCCCAGCGCTTGATCGCCTTCGCGTCGGCGCTGTTTGGTTTTGTGCGCGGCGGTTTGTCGATGATCACCATCGGCACGTCGATGTTCTTCGCGGAAATTTCCGGCTCGGCGGTCGCCGACGTCGCCGCGCTGGGGTCGATCCTGATCCCGGCGATGAAAAAGCGAGGCTATCCCGCGCCCTTCGCCGCCGCCGTCATGTCATCCTCGGCGACGCTGGCGGTGATCATTCCGCCGTCCATACCGATGATTTTGTACGCGGTGATGGCGCAGACCTCGGTGGTGCAGCTGTTCGTCGCCGGGGTGGTGCCCGGCCTCCTCGGCGGCCTGGGAATGATGGCGCTAAGCTACTGGTTCGCGCGCCGCTACAACTATCCGGTTGAGGAGACCTTTCAACTACGTCGGGTCGGGCGCACCTTCAAGGAAGCCAGTTTGGCTTTCAGCTTGCCGCTGATCGTGCTCGGCGGGATTTTCGGCGGCTTCGTCACGGCGACCGAGGGCGCGGCGCTGGCGGTGCTGGCTTCCCTTTTGATCTCCGGTGTCTATCGGGAGCTCGATCTGCGACGGCTGAAGGACGCGGTGATCGAAGGCGGGATTCACACATCGGTGGTGATGCTGTTGGTGGCCGCCTCCATGCTGGTGGGGGTGTACCTCACCGAGGTGCAGTTGCCGCAGAAATTGGCCGCCGAAATCGCCGCCTTTACCGACAACAAGTACATCATCCTGGCGATCATGAACCTGTTCTTCCTGATGATTGGGTTCTTCTTGCACTCTGCGGCCGCGATCATCCTGGTGGTGCCCATTGTGATGCCGATCGTCAACCTCGTCGGCATCGATCCCGTTCATTTCGGCATGATCGTAACCTTGAACCTGGGCATCGGTCAGCAGACGCCGCCGGTGGCCAGTGTGCTGGTCACCGCCTGTTCGGTCGCCAAGGCCGATATCTGGGAGGTCTCCAAGGTGAATATCTACTTCATCGGGGTGCTCTTTGCCGTTTTGATGCTGGTCACCTACGTTCCCATCGTGCCCATGGGGCTGGTGGAATACTTTTATCGTTAAGGAGCCATGATGATGGCGGAGACTATTTTGTGCGCCCGCGATGGCGATGTTGCGACCATTACCTTGAACAGGCCGGCAAAGCTCAACGCCATGACCAAGCCGATGTGGATTCGGCTGGGCGAGGTCTTGACCGAGCTGTCCTCGGAGCCGGCGGACCAGGGGCTGCGCTGCATTGTGCTGCGCGGGGCCGGCGGCAAGGCCTTTTCGCCGGGCAACGATATCAGCGAATTTGAGACCGAGCGGTCCACGGCGGCCCAGGGCAAAGCCTATGGCAAGGTCTTGCATCATACCTTGGCGCGCTTGAGCGACTGCCCGATCCCAACCGTCGCCTTGATTGAGGGCATCTGCGTCGGCGGCGGAATGGAAATCGCCGGCTGTTGCGATCTGCGGATTTGCGGCCAGTCGGCGCGTTTCGGCGCGCCGGTGAAAAATCTGGGATTGGTGATGGCGCACAACGAGCTGTCGACGCTGATTCGCTTGGCGGGACGGGCCGCGGCGCTGGAAATCCTGCTGGAAGGGCGAATTTTCGGCGCCGAGGAAGCCCTGCGCAAGGGGCTGGTCACCCGCGTGACGCCCGACGATCAGGTGGAAAGCGAAGCTTACGCCGCGGCGCGGCGGGTCGCCGAGGGCGCGCCCCTGGTGGCGCGCTGGCACAAGGCCTTCGCCAAGCGACTGGCGCAGGGGACCCCGCTGAGCGAGGCCGAGGTTGATGAGGGATTTGCCTGCTACGACAGCGCGGACTTCCAAATCGGCTACAAGGCCTTTTTGGCCAAGGAAAAACCGAAATTCGAGGGACGGTGAGCGATGCGGGAGCAGGTTGGGCCGCTGACAGGCGTCAAGGTAATCGAACTGGCTCACATCATGGCGGGGCCGGTCTGCGGTCTGATGCTGGCGGATATGGGGGCGGATGTCATCAAGGTGGAAAAATGCCCGGGCGGCGACGACGCCCGCCGCTTCGTTCCGCCGTCCCATGGCCAGGAGTCGGCGGCCTTCATGATGATGAACCGCAACAAGCGCGGCATCGCGCTCAATCTCAAGACCGAGGGCGGCAAGGAGGCCTTGGCGCGGCTGTTGACGGACGCCGATGTGGTGATCGAGAACTATCGCAAGGGGACGATGGAAAAGCTTGGGTTCGGCTATGACCGGCTGAAGGAAATCAACCCGGCGATCATCTACGTTGAACTGTCCGGCTTTGGCCGCACCGGACCCTATGCCAACCGTGGCGGCTTTGACTTGATCGCCCAGGGGATGAGCGGGCTGATGAGCATCACCGGCGAGGGTCCCGGACGGGCGCCCTGTAAGGTGGGGCCGCCGATCACGGATATCACCGCCGGCATTCTCGCGGCGATGGGAACGCTTGCCGCCTATACCCACCGACTGAAGACCGGCGAGGGCCAGCGGGTCGATACCTCGCTGTTCGAGGCCGGGATCACCCATACCTATTGGCAGTCCGCCATTGCCCTGGCCACCGGTGAGGCGCCCCACTCCATGGGTTCGGCCCATCCGCTGAATGCGCCCTATCAGGCCTTTCAGACCAAGGACGGTTGGATCACGCTGGGGGCGGCCAATCAGAAGAATTGGCTGAAAACCCTGGAGGCGCTCGCCGTGCCGGCGTTGGCCGACGACCCGCGCTTTGCCAGCAATCATCAGCGGATGAACCATCGCGAGGCGCTGGAGGAGGTGCTGAGCGCAGTTTTTTGTGAGGATAGCACCGAGTCATGGCTGAGCCGGCTGGAGGCGGTTGGGGTTCCCGCCGGTCCGGTGCTGGATGTCCGCCAGATGCACGCCGATCCGCAGACCTTGGCCCGCGAGATGGTTGTCGAGGTTCCCCACAGCCGCGAAGGCGCCATCAAGACTCTCGGCTTGCCGGTGAAGTTCTCGCAAACTCCCGGCCGGGTCAATCAAGGCGCGCCGATCTTTGGCGAGCATAGCCGCGAAGTTCTGCTTGAGCTTGGATATGGCGAGACGGAAATCCAGGCGCTGGTCGCGGCGGGGGCGGCGGTGCTGCCCAGCTCGATGTGATCGACAGCGGCGCAGCGCCAAGCGCTGCGCCGCTGTCGTGACTCGCCCGCCTCGGTCGGCGCTGCGCGGCCTGCAGCCGCTTTGGGCGGGGCTTGGCGCGGGCCAGGTCGGGAAGTTTGCCGAATTTGCGCCGCGGCGCTTCTTTTTCATTTCTTTTTTATCGCCCGTCGCCGGTCAATTTTTGTTTTCGCCCCGAAAACCGGCGCAAACGTGGGGTTTTCCGCTTCATCTCGGATTACCGGTCGGGCAAAAACCCTGTTGCCGGCTAACCCCCTGTTAACCATCTTCGCGCTAGGCTCCGGCTCATTGGAAACAGGCACTGCCGGAGTTGATTTATTTATGACCGATATGGGTCTCGATGAAGATCTGGGCGACGACGTCGAAGCCCAACCGAAGAAAAAGGGCCTGAGCGGTAAAAAGATTGTTCTCTTTATCGTTCTTCCCTTGCTTCTGGTCGCCGTGGGCGGCGCCGGCGCCTATTTTTCAGGTATTTTGGACGGCCTGTTGGGAATTGAAGAGCAGGCGACGGACGACCAGGGTGCGGACGGGACCGCCGACGAGGAAAATAGAACTCCGACCACGGCGCTGTTCTTTGATCTTCCCGAGATGCTGGTGAACCTCAATTCAACCGGGCGCAAAGCCAGTTTTCTTAAGCTGTCGGTCAGCCTTGAGGTGGGGTCCGACGCGGATCGCGCCGCTTTGACACAGTTACAGCCCCGGGTGATTGACAATTTTCAGGTGTATTTGCGCGAACTGCGCATTGAAGATCTTCGCGGGTCAGCGGGCTTGCAGCGTTTGCGTGAAGAACTGCTTATGCGCGTGAATGCCGCGACCTATCCAACGGTCGTCCGTGACGTTCTCTTTAAGCAGATGCTCGTGCAGTAGGATATCGCCAATGTCGGACGCACTGGATAAGGGCAAGGCTGGAACAGACGAAGAAGACCAGGAAGCGCTGCTTGCTGAATGGGAGGCCATGGCCGAAGAGGGCGACGGCGCGGCCGAGGATCCGTTTGACGCGCTGGACAAGGAAGACGCCTCGGAAGACGACTCGGAAGAGGCCGAAGATCGGTTTCGCGGCCAGGAAACCCGGGTTCTCGACCAAAACGAGATCGATAGCCTGTTGGGCCTGGATGCCGACGGTGACGGCGAAACGGACACCTCTGGCATCCACGCCATTCTCAATTCGACCAGCATCTCCTATGAACGGCTGCCCATGCTGGAGGTGGTTTTCGACCGCCTCGTGCGCATGATGTCGACCTCGTTGCGTAACTTTACCTCCGACAACGTCGAGGTCAGCCTGGATTCCATCGCGTCGGCCCGCTTTGGCGACTACCTCAATTCCGTGCCGCTGCCGGCCATGCTGGCGGTGTTCAAGGCCGAGGAGTGGGACAATTTGGGATTGATGGTGGTCGATTCCTCGCTGATCTACTCGATCGTTGATGTGCTGTTGGGCGGCCGCCGCGGCATGGCGCCGATGCGGATCGAAGGCCGTCCCTACACGACTATCGAAAGAAATCTGATCGAGCGGATGATGCACGTGGTGCTGGCCGATCTGTCGGCCTCGTTCGATCCGCTGTCGCCGGTGACGTTCCGCTTCGAACGGCTGGAAACCAACCCGCGCTTTGCCGCCATCGCGCGGCATGAAAACGCGGCGATTGTTACCAGCCTGCGGATCGACATGGAAGATCGAGGCGGCAAAATTGAACTGTTGCTGCCCTATGCCACGCTGGAGCCGGTGCGCGAGCTGCTGCTACAGATGTTCATGGGCGAGAAATTCGGGCGCGACTCGATTTGGGAAAGCCATCTGACCGCGCAGCTTTGGCGCACCGAGGTGAAGGTGGAAGCCGTGCTGGACTCGACCAGCGTGTCGCTTGGCGAGGTTTTGAACTGGAAGGTCGGCAGCCACATCGAATTTAACGTCGGTCCCGAGGACGAGGTCGTGATGCGCTGTGGTCAAGCCGAAATGTTTTCCGGCTTCATGGGGCGTCGAAACGGCAAGATCGCCGTTCGAATTGCCGAAAAACGCGCCTCTGAAGGAAAGGAAGACATGTGAACTGGGGGCTCTTGATCGAAGGAATACTGGCGGCTTTGCTGCTCGTAACCATCGCCTACGCGTCAATCCTCAACACCAAGCTATCGGTGTTGCGGGACGCCAAAGATGAGATGGAAGCGCTGATCAAGGAGTTCGCCGAGGCCGCCGACCTGGCGAACCGGGGGGTCAGTGAACTCAAAGAGCGCGCCTTGGTCTCGGGCACGGAATTGGAACAGCAGGTCAAGCAGGCCAACGAAAACCTGGAAAAGGCGCGCAGTTTAACCGATGAGCTGTCCTACCTGGTGGAGCGTGGCGAGAGCCTCGCCGGGCGGCTCGACCAGGGAATTTCCGCCAATCGCGCGCCAAAAAGCGCCGGCAGTGGATCCAAGGCCGCAAGCCTGACGAAGGGATCGCGCGGCGCGCGCGGGGCGGTTCAAACCGCCGGCCGAACCGCCGCGCGGGAAACGGACCCGGATGACCCGGAAAGCGGGGCGAAGTCGGCGCTGTTGAAGTCGCTCGAGTCGCTGCGCTAACCGGGCAACCGGCCGGGGCCACCAGATACGAGACTTGAAAGGTACGTCGTAATGCGTTTCCGTTTGCTGCCCATCGTGATTTTGGTCACCGCCATCAGCTTCGGCTTGAAGGTGGAGGGGCTGTGGAGCGGCGTTTCGACGATGATGAAGGAGCGGCAGTCCAGCACCGTCGGCAATCGGATATCCGAGGTGATCCAATTGGCGGGCAATGAAGCCCAGGCGCAGGAAGCAACCGCACCCGAAGAAAGTCCGGCGCAGGCAATCATGGAAGACCGCCCGGACCCGGTCGAACCAGCGGCCGCCCCGGTGAGCCAGACGGCGGATTTGCCGGCCGATCCCTTTGCCATGACCGACGAGGAGATCGAGCTGCTGCAGGCGTTGTCGCAACGGCGCAGTGAAATCGATCAGCGCGAGCGCGACGTCAAAGGCCGCGAAGCGCTGTTGGCCGCGGCGGAAAAGCGGGTCGATGAGAAGGTAAAGCGACTCGAGGATCTGCAACGCAAGATCGAGCGCCTGCTGGTGCAATACGATGATCAGGAAGAAAAGCGCTTCGCCAATTTGGTGGCCATCTACGAGAAGATGAAACCCAAGGAAGCCGCCCGGATTTTCAACCAGTTGGAAATGGATGTGCTGCTCAAGGTCATTGAGCGCATGAACCAGCGTCGATCCGCGCCGGTGCTGGCCGAAATGGCCCCCAGCAAAGCCAAGGAAGTGACCATGGAGTTGGCCAACCGCCGCGACCTGCCACTGCCGCGCGATTGACCTCAACCACCGTCAATTGCCAACCGGGTGGCGAAATCCAGCCGGGCGGCGCGTGACGACAGCGACGGCGCAAGCCGGGCGTCTTTCCACGTTGACCGCACGCGAAAGCATCTGATTTTACGGACAATATAGAGGTTTTTTACGGTGTCTTAACCCTCTCTTTCTTAATCTGCTGAGAGTAAATAAAGCTGTCATTTGACAGTCCTTAAAGATCAATTCCGGAGAGCTAGATGTCCAGCGTCGATATGAATATGCCAATCCTGATCGTGGATGATTACAAAACCATGCTCCGGATCATCCGCAACCTGCTCAAACAACTGGGCTTCGACAATGTCGATGAAGCCACGGACGGCGCGGCGGCTTTGCAGAAACTGCGGGACAAACCCTATCATCTGGTAATCTCTGACTGGAACATGGAACCGATGAGCGGTCTGCAGTTGCTCAAGGAGGTGCGCGCCGATGGCAAGCTGAAGGCGCTGCCGTTTGTGATGATCACCGCGGAAAGCAAAACCGAGAACGTGATCGCCGCCAAGCAGGCGGGGGTGACCAACTACATTGTGAAACCCTTCAATGCCGCCACCTTGAAAAATAAGCTCACCGCAGTTTTGGGCGCCTTCTAGGAACCGCAGCCATGCCAACAAACAGCGCGTTGCGACATGGGGACTTGGAAGAGCGTCTGGACCGGTTGGTCAAACGGCATGAAAACCTTGATCCCAATGATCTGATTGAAGCCGTTGAGAGCATTATGCAATCGGCGCAGGGGGATCTGTCTTCGGTCAACCTGAAGCTTTATTCCGAAATTGAAGATTTGGCTGATTATATCCAGTTGGCGCGCGCGGAAATTGCTTCCCTGCGCCCCGACGAGATTACCGCCGAACATCTGCCGGTGGCCGGTGAGGAGTTGGAAGCCATTGTCGGGGCGACCGAACAGGCCACCAATTCCATCATGGAGGCGGTGGAGGAGATCGAAGCCGTTGCCGAGGAGCTGGATGGCGAGGTGCAACAAAGGGTGATCGACGCGGTCACCAAGGTTTACGAATCCTGCGGCTTCCAGGACATCACCGGTCAACGGATCTCCAAGGTGGTGATTGCCTTGCAGCACATTGAAATCAAGGTTCACGCCTTGCTGTCGGCTTTTGGGCAGGAAGCCCTTGGCGCAGGGCGAGACGCCGCCAGCGACGGCGACGGCAAGCCGGGCAAGGCCAGCCCGAAAGACGATGGCCTGATGAATGGCCCGCAATTGGACGGCGACGCGATCAGTCAGGACGACATCGACAAGCTTCTTGCGTCATTCGACTAGCGGCGGATCGGTTTAACCGGAATCGCGGTGATTTGACTTAAACCGCGACAGCACCGCTTATCCGTCCGTTGGCGAATGAGGCGCGACAGATAGGCCGCCCGCCGCGCTTCTTTCCCAGTCGATTGCATGCGAAAGTCGATTGGCGTCGGGCGCAACGATCTCAGCGGAGACAGCAGCTCCAAGAGGGTGCAGATGAGTTTGTTAGAAATCGGCGAGACCAGGAAAGACGGCGACCCCAATGTCGTCGCCCTGCTGTCGCTAAATCTCATTCTGCTGGCTTTCTTTATCCTGCTGACCGCCTTGGCGACCTATCAGGAAGATAAGGTCCTGGCGGTTTTGAGCAGCGTCAGCGACACCTTCGACGGCGAGCTGCAATCCAGCCGCAAGTTCGGCAACCGGTCCGGCGCACTGGGGGACCTGGACGCCAGTTCGTTTCTTTTGAGCGACACCGGAAGCCTTTTTAGCTCCACCTTTCCCGCAACCGAATTGGACATGGATGTGGGCGGCGGCGAATTGCGAATGGACGTTCCCGCCGACACCTATTTTTTCAATGGCGCGGAGCTTCGCGCCGGGCCGGTGTTGCTGCTGGAACGTTTCTCGGCGCTGCTGAACGACGAGCGCTTCAAGAACCTGCATGTGCAAATTGATATTTTAAGCGGCTTTCCCGCCGCCGACTACTCGGACCTGCGGCAAAACAGCGAGCTGCGGACCTCGGTGATGCAGGCCGGTGTTCTGGTGCGCACCTTGGTGGAAAAGGGCGTGGCCGCCGACCGCTTGAGCGCCGGCTTGCTGCCGAATAAGCCGGGCGTCATTCGGACAATTCTGCGGATCTATGAGCAGCGCCCCTTGACGTTCGGCGCGCAGGAAGTGCAGGCGAAGTAATGGCCAACAGCCCTGTGACCAGTTCGGCCAGCCCCCCCCGGGCGCCCCTGACGAGCCAATCGTTCAAAGCCGAAAGTCAGAAAACCCCGAGCCCCAAGAGCGATCCGCAGGCCTGGATGCTGACCTTCTCCGATTTGGTCGCCTTGATGCTCACCTTCTTTGTGCTGCTGTTTTCGATGATGAAGGTGGAGGAGCCGGTCTGGCAGCAATTGACCCGCAGCCTTTCCGATCAGCTCAATGCGCTGTCGGTCTATGACAAAACCTCAACCAGCTTTGAGATGGACCTGGTTCCCACCGCCGTGCAGCCGGGGATCGATCTGGACTACCTGTTCAGCCTGTTGCAAGGGCAGCTGGCGGAACATCCGGCGCTGGCCGATGCCGAGCTGCGCCGCGAAAGCGATCGGGTGATCATCTCTCTGCCCGGCGACCTGCTGTTTGCGCCCGGCGCCTTTGCGCCGAACCCCGATGCCGCGGAAGCGGTCTATGCGCTGGGGGGGCTAATTGCCAATTTCAACAATCGGGTTGAGGTTACCGGCCACGCCGATCCCACCCCGGTTGGCTCGGTGCTTCCGTCGAATTGGGAACTTTCGCTGATCCGCGCCTCGGTGGTGGCGGAGGTCCTGCGCCGTTCGGGCTATGACAGCCAAATCATCGTGCGGGGCTATGGCGACAGTCGCTACGACGAGATTCCCGACGAATTGGGGCACGCGCGGAAGAAGGCGCTGGCGCGGCGCACCGACATCGTTATTCATGAAACCGCAAGCACCCCGAACCGCCCGTGAGCCCCATGCGCTTTGTCCTCGTCCTGCTATTGTCCCTGCTGAGCACCTCGCTGGCGCAAGCCGCCGAGAAAGTTATCGTGCGTGGCGGCCAGCACGAGGCTTTCGCCCGCATGGTCTTCGATTGGGAAGCACCGACAGGCTTTCAGGCCCGGGTGGAAGCCGATCGCTTGATCGTGACCTTTGATCGCCCCGCCGACTATGATTTCACCGATGTGGTGCGTCGACTGTTCGCCAATCTTTCCGAGCCCAGCCTATCGCCGGACGGTCGGGTGTTGACCTTTCCGGTAAAGGGCATCGCCACCGCCAAGGCCTTTACCCTGGGTCCAAAGGTCGTGGTCGATTTGGCCAAGGCCGAGACGGTCGCATCAGCGCCGTCTTCGCCCGCCGCCACACCTGCCGCCTCGCCTGCCGCCCCGTCCGCCGCCAACCTGGCAACCGCGGCGAAAGCGCCCGAGGCCCAGCAAGGGCCGCAATCCCAGGACAGCACAAAAGCCCAGCCGACACCGAAGGTCCAGGAAACTGGGAAGGCCGAAGCGGCCTCCGCCGCTGCGGCCTCGACCGGCGCGACGGGCCCGACCTTGCCGGTGATCCCCACCCGTCTGGGCGAGCATCCGAAATTCGATCGGCTGGTTTTCGATTGGCCGGAAACCGTCGGCTACCGTCTCAACCGAAAGGGGGATGAAGTCGAGGTGCTGTTTGACCGGCCCGCGCGCCTGGATTTGCGGGTCATCGAACGGGAAAGGCCGCAGCGCTTGACCGCCGCCAGCAGCCAACTGCTGGACAAGGGAATCAAGGTCACCTTGCGTATCCCGATCGACAGTCAGGTAAAGGGCTTCACCGACGGAACCAAGGTGGTGGTCGACGTCTATTCCGGCGACCAGGTCCGGCGCGATCCCGACGCCAACAAACCGGTGGCAAGGCCGGCGAGCAAGCCTCCCGCGGGCCAGGAGGTTGCGGCGACCCCGCCGCCCGCGCCGGAAAAATCACCGGCAAAGACTGTCGCAAAGACGAAGGACGCCCCCCCGGCCGAGCAGCCCGCGCGCGCGTCAAACAAAACGCCGGCCAAGAGGCCCGCAGTTCCCACGGCCGCGCCGGCCAAGCGCCCGGGCGACCCAGGGCCGCCCACCGCGTTGATACCGCCGCTTCCGCCTGGTGGTCTGGCGCCGCTGACGCCGGCCGAGGCCGTGGCGGAGGGGCTGCGTCGTGATTTTGCGCGGGTTGGCAGTCTGGGTGAGCCGCCCTTGATCACCGGCGAGGCGGCGGTGCCTGCCCCGGTGGCAAGCGGCTTGGATCTGGTCCGAACCAGCGGCCCGGCCGGCTTGAAGATCCGGGTCGAACAGCAATTCGAGGAACCCAATCTGGCCCCGGTTCCAGGCCAGATCGCCCCCTGGCCCGATCCGGTGAAAGTCTATTTTGACTGGGATGCCCCGGTCGGGATGGCGCTGTTTAAGGTCGGGCGAGAGATTGTTCTCGCGTTTGATCAACTGGCGCCGGTTGGCGCGGAAAGACGGGTCAAGCGGGACGCCGTCGAATTGGCCGAACTGACTCGCAGCGACAGCGCCAACGGCACGATCTTTCGGCTGCCGGTCTCCGGCTTTATCGTGCCGTCGGTCACCCGCGAAGGCGACAGCTGGGTTGTTGACCTTCGCTCTCGGCCTTTGCAGCAGGACCAGGAGATTCGGATCTTTCCCGATACCAACAGAAAAAGAGTGATCTTCGATGTTGTCGGCGCCTATCGAATTTTGACCCTGTTGGATCCGGCGACCGGCGAAGACCTTTATATCGTCCCGCTGATGCGGGCCGGACAGGCGATCTTTACCTCCCGCCGGTATCCGGAATTCAGTGTGCGTCCCACCTCCCAGGGCTTGGTTCTGCAACGCCACACCGACGGCATCGAGGTCGCGGTGGTCAAGGGCGGTGTGGAGGTCTCCGGCCGTGACGGGCTTGTTCTCGCGCTGTCCGAGAGAGGGCGCGGCGATGCGGACACAGCCAGCGACGCGGAGGTCGACGGCAGCGTCGCGGCGCTCGCGCCGGTGGGACCTCGGCTGTTTGATCTGGAAGCCTGGCGAGTTGGTCCGGCCTGGAAGTTCAACGAGATTCGCCAGGAACTACAGTCGGCGGTGGTGCAGGCCGACCGGCGGCAAAAGGGACTGGCGAGGCTCAAGCTCGCCCAGTTTTATTTCGCCCAGGGGTTCGCCAGCGAAGCGCTTGGGGTGCTGAGCCTGGTCAACAAGAACGATCCGGAACTCTATGGGGATCCCCAGGTGATCCTGTTGGAAGCGGCGTCGCGCACGCTCAACGGCGACTACGACAAGGCGCGCGAGTTGCTGGAAAAATCGGTTTTTGTCGGCGAGGTGGAGGCCGAACTATGGCGGGGCGTGCTGGCTGCCGCCGCACAGGAATGGGATGTCGCAGCGCCGAAACTGGCCGCCACCGAGGCGTTGTTCGGAAGTTATCCGCGGTCGGTTCGCCAGAAGCTCCGCCTGCTTTCCGCCGATGCCCAGATCGCCGTTGGCGCGCTTGATGACGCGGAACGCTTGCTCACCGGTGAAACCAAGGACTTTGTGTCGCGCTTGGAAAAGGCGGAGCGGGCTTTTCTGCTGGGGCAGTTGGACTATGCCAACGGCAACAGCGACGCGGCGCTTGAGCGGTGGCGGTCGGTTGCCGGCCGCAATGCTGGGGCGGCCTCGGCGCGCGCGCGCCTGGCTTTGATCGACAGCGAGATCAAGGCGGGGAAACTTTCCGCCAAAGCCGCCATCGAGAAGCTGGAGCAGCTCCGTTTCGCCTGGCGCGGCGATGACTTCGAGTTCGCCCTGCTGATCCGCTTGGCCAATCTCTATACCGAGGACGGCCAGAATCGGGAGAGCCTTCTGGCCTTGCGTCGCTCGGCCACTTATTTCCCCGGCCGGGCCTCGTCGGAGCGGGCGGCGCAACGGATGAGTCGCGAGTTCGAACGGCTGTTTATCAAGGAAGAGGCGAAAAGCATGGCGCCCTTGGCCGCGCTGTCGCTCTATGAGGAGTTCCGCGAGCTTACCCCGCCGGGCAAACCGGGCGACGACCTGATTGCCAATATCGCCGACCGTCTGGTGGATGTCGATCTGCTCGACCGCGCCGCGGCGCTGCTGGAGCACCAAATCAAATTCCGGCTGACCGGACCGGAAAAAGCGCTTGTCGGCAGTCGGCTGGCCGTGGTGCGGCTGTTGGATCGGAAGCCGAGGAAGGCGCTGGCCGCCCTGGAAAGCAGTCAGTTTTCGCCGCTGTCCGACTCACTGATCCAGGAAAGAAAGTACCTGTCGGTGCGGGCGCTGGCCGATATCGGCCAAACCCGAAAGGCCTTGGCCTTGTTGGGCGACGATCAAAGTCGATCGGCGGCCCAGCTCAAGGCGGAAATTTTCTGGCGCAGCAGTCAGTGGCAGGAGGCCGCCCAGGCTTTGGCGGCAACCCTGCCGCCACCACCGGCCGAGGACCAGGGGCTGAGTGACTATGCGTCGGCCCAGGTGATCAACCTGTCGGTGGCGCTGACGTTGGCGGGGCAGGAAAAAGCCTTGAAGGAGTTGGCGGGTCTCTATGGCCAGGCAATGCTGCAGGGACCGCATGCCGACGCCTTTACCCTCTTGGCGGGGCAAGGGGCGGTCACCGGGGGAACGTCGATCACCGCCGAACTGGCAAAGGTCGAGCGGGTTCAGGCCTTCATGGCCAACTACCGCGCCAAGCTGACCAACACCCCGCTCAGCGCTATCAACTAGCGTGGTCGGCGGGGAGGCAAGCGCCCTGCGCTGCGGCTCCGTCGTGACGTTTCCACCGTGATGTTTCCGCCGTGACGTCGCCTTTAGGAGGCCGCGACCAGGTCCATCCCGGCTTTTCCGTGAAGGAAACCGTTCGCGAAGGACATTTCCGGATAGTAGCTGGCCACCTTGGACTGGGCCTCTTCGACGGTGCGACGGCCCTGCAACAGGTCGTCGAACAGCCGGATGATCTCGGGCGTGTTGCGGCTGTGCGGTGAGATGCGCAGGGCTTTCACCCCGAGCGCGGTCAGCGTCGGCAGGTCGGACATCAGGTTCTGGAACTTGTCGGACAGGGTCTGGATGCCGTTGACCGCCATGAACTCTTGCCCGGCCAGGGTTTGCAAGGTCAAACCGTCGGGGTCCTGATCGCAGACGAAGCGGCAGCTGTCCTTGGTCAGGCCGTGGATTCGGGCGTGGTAGCAGCGCGCGGACAGGGCCAGCGGAAGGCGGCCAAAGGCCTGAATTTCCATCTCGCAATCCGGTCGGGCTTGAATTATTTTGGCGAGTTTTTCGGCCGGAAGTTCCGGCGCGACGACCAGGCGATAGGCCCCCCGTTTCATCAAGGCGCCCAGGCTTTCTTCATTGTAGATGTTCAGATAGGGCCCCAGAATATGGCGACGCCCGGCCAGATGCCGATGGGCGGTCAGGTCATTGACCTCGACCTCGAAGTCATCCTGACCGCAGAGTTCCGCCAGCGCGCGCCGCTCACTCTTGTTGGTCACCATGGCGAGTGACGAGAAGATCACCTGCTTGCCGCCGGCGGCCAGGCGCTCGATCACCTGCGGGAAGACCTCGGTGCGGAAGGGCAGCCGTTTCGAGCAGACCACTTCGCCGATATAAACACGGGAGATCGGGGTTTCGTCGGCGATCTGATAATAAAAATCGCGGACTTGATCGTTGCTCCAGTTGAAGAGCAACGGGCCCAAGGTCAGTTCGACTTTGCTGTTCATGGTTCGCGTTCTTTCGTGTTATTCGGCCTGGGCGCTGCAACGTCGGGTTGCGGCGCCAGCGGGTTATCGCCAGGTCTTGCGATAGGCGCCGCCTGTTTCCCGTTGTCCCTCCATCAAGGGCAACAAGTTTTCCAAATCATGATCCTCGCTGCGTTCCAAGGCATCGATGGCTTGGCGGAAGGACCGCACGACCTGCGCCATATAGGCCTTGCCGCGCTGCCGGCCTTCGATCTTCAAAGCGGTGACCCCGGCGGTCTTGAGCTGTGGGAGCAACTGGGCGGCATTGAGGGAAACCGGATCCTCGAAGATATGAAAAGTCTCGCCGTGGACCTTGAAGCGGCCCTTGCACAGGGTCGGGTAGGCGGCGGGCTCGTTGGCCTCGAACTGGTTGATGGTCACGTCGCCGAGCAGGGAGTGCAACTTGCCGTCGCGGGTGTCGTAGCTGACATGGGAGGGCGGCGAACAGACGCCGTTCATGTTGGGTGACTTGCCGGTGCAGTAGGACGACAGCGAACAGCGGCCTTCGGCCATGACACAGAGCCCGCCGAAGACGAAAACCTCCGTCTCGCAACTGATTTCCTTGTTGATGGCGGTAATTTCCGCCACCGTCAGGACGCGCGGCAGCACCACCCGCTTGACCCCGAATTCTTCTTGGTAAAAGGCAATCGAGTCCGGGTTGGCGGCGGCGGCCTGAACGGAAAGATGACGGCGGGTGTCCGGGTGGGTGGTCTGGCAATAATCCAGCAGACCCAAATCCGCCAGAATCAGCGCATGGGCCCCTGCCGCCACCGCGGCGTCGGCCGAGCGTTTCCAAAGATCCGATCCACCGGCCTGGGCGAAGGTATTGAGCGCAACCAGGACTTTCGCGCCCCGCGCCTTGGCAAAGACAATGCTTTCGGTCAGTTCCTGTTCGGAAAAATTCAGACCGGGAAAATTCCGGGCGTTGGTTTCATTGCGAAAGCCGCAATAAACAGCGTGCGCGCCAGCCTCGACGGCGGTGCGCAGGGCTGCTGGCGTGCCAGCCGGGCAGACGAGTTCCATAGTTGCTTGTTCTCCTCGGGATGAAAACGGCGCGGGCTCGATAGGCGGTGCTAGGACGGATAAAGACCGCTGTTCTCGTCGCTGGCCGGCCAGGCAGCGGTGGGCGACACCTTGCGGTTGGGCTGGTTTTTCAACGCCCGGCTGACCTGGCCCAGGCAAAACCGCAAGGGCCGGGCGAGCGGCCCGAAAAGCTCTGTGACTTCGGTCAGGAAATCCACCTCGGCGTTGTCCAGGGTGTTGCGCAGCGCCAGAATTGCTTCCGTGTCGCCTTCAATCACCAAATCGCGCGAGAAGAAGTGCGCGTCCCCGTCGCCTTCGCCTTCCAGCAGTTCCAGCAGCACCAGGATCGGCGCGGAAATACGAACCTCTGCCTGGGCGGCGCTGATGGCCTGACGGGTCAGCGAGAGCTTCACGCCCTCTTCCTGAAAGACCAGAACCGCCAGCCAGTCGAGGTCCGTGGGATTGACCGCGAAGCGGCAGCCCAGGTAGGGCGCGAGGCGGTCGAGCTTTTCCCGGTGCCGGTCCAAGGACTTGTTGGCGGCTTTTTGCAGAAAGCGCTGCAGTGGGAACAGCGGAAGATGACGGGTGGCGTTGGCAATGTAGGGGGGCAGCTCGACAGACATGAAGCAATATCCCTGCTCAAATACCCGGCTAAACGCGTCACCCGGGCAAGCTATCTTAGACGATAGAGCCGAGAGTCGAATTGGTTCAAACGGAACCACGATTGTGAGACCGTGTGAACCGATCCGGCTCCGATCAACCCAGTAGAGGGCGAGTCGCGACAGAGGCGCAGCGCCACGGGCTTCATCCTAAGTCGATCGTACTCTAGCAAAGTGAACGGGAGCTGGATTTGATCTTTGTCAAAAAGGGGCGGTAATTGTTTTGAAAAAAAATTAAGCATACCAATTGGAAGCGCGCGACAGCGGTCGGTTCGCCCAAGTGGTCGGGGCGTCTGCTGGGGGCGCCCGCGTTATCTTGTCGCAGCGGTTTGCGGATCGCGGGTCGCCGGCCTTCAGTTCCGATAAAGAAACCAGTACAAGATCCCGACGCCCAAGCTGCCGATAATCACCAGGCGCAGGATCAGGTTCATGATAAACCGCAGGGATTCGGTTTTTCGCTTTTTCAAGCGCCGCCGATAGGCCAGCCGCGCGGCTTGCCGTTGCTTGTTCTCGCGGTGGTGCTCGCTCAGCCGCTTAACGGTGTTCTCGGCGGCCTGTTCCTTGGGGTCGACAACCGGCTCTTCCTTGACCGTCGCCGAGCGATAGACGGTTTGCTTCAAGAACAAGCCCTTGTCGGGATCGTAGTGCTCCTTAACCACCTTGGTGCTGACATAGCGGGGGTTTTCCACCAGCTTTTTGGCTTCAATAACCGCCGCGCTTTTATCGTCATAGCTACCCGCCGGGCGCCACTGGCCCGCGGATAGGACTTGAACTTCATAGGCTTCATCTTGAGACATAGTTCTATCTATGTTCCATAACTTTGCACCAGACTACCAGCAACGAGAAACCACCCGTCCACTAACACAAAGAAGATCAGTTTAAAAGGCAGGGATATCATTACCGGAGGTAGCATTAACATACCAAGAGACATAAGAATCGAAGCAACGACCATGTCAATAATAAGGAACGGGAGGAAAAGTAGAAAGCCTATTTCGAACGCGCGCCGTAATTCTGAAATCATGAAGGCAGGAATTAAAGCCCGCATGGGTGTCTCGTCTGGCGTTGCGATGGGTTGTACCTGCGCCATGTCAAGAAATAGCCGAAGATCCTGCTCGCGAACCTGCTTGAGCATGAAATCGCGCAGCGGCGCGGCGGCCAAATCCAAGGCCTCCAATTCATCGACGTTCTGGGCGATCAGGGGCTGGAGCGCTTCTTGATTGATCCGTTCCAGCGTCGGCATCATGACGAAGGCGGTGAGAAAGAGGGCCAGGGAAATCAGCACCGAATTAGGGGGCGTCTGCTGGATTCCCAGGGCGCTGCGCAGGAAGGACAGCACCACTACGATGCGGGTGAAAGAGGTCACCATCACCAGAATGGACGGCGCCAAGGACAAGACGGTGACCAAGGCCACCAGCTGTAAAATCTTTCCGGTCGCCGATTCGGCGGTTCCCCCCAGGTCGAGGGAAAAGGCCTGCGCCCAGGCCGGTTGGGCAAGTACCGACAGGCCGAGGGCGAAAGCCAGCCCCAGCAAGGCGGCCACCACAGGCTGCCTAAGGCGGCGGCGCGATGGCGAGGGTCGCCGCGCCGCTAGCGGGGCGATGACGCGGCCTGGGCGAAAGGTCATGCTTGCTGGGCCCTGTTTTTTGCGACGGCGGGTGAGGAAGCTTCCAGCGGCGCGCGCGGGGCCTTGCGCATGCGGCTGATGATCTGCCGCGGACCCGTGGTTTTCGGTTGGTCGTCGGCGAGACGATCTCCGGAGTAGGTCCGGGCCGCGGCGGCCATCTTGTCGATCAACAGATCGGGCCCTTGGCCCTGGTTCATCAGCAAAAGATGCTCCATGTCATCACATCGTAAAAGAACCAGCTTCCGGCGCGAATCCAGCGATAGGACCTCGGTCACCGATAGTCTGCGGTCGTCCTTGCTTTTCCCGGCGTTGGGTAGGATTTGCCCCGCCAGGCCGCTGCGCTTGACCAGCCAGGTTAAGGTCGCGATGAGGCCGAGAACGAAGGCCAGCGCGGTGATGAATTGGAGGTACGTGGTCAGTTCCATGGCGGGCCTATTTGCGCGGGGATCCGGTGATCACCGCTTCTTACCTTGAAGCGAGGCGGAAGAGTATGCGTTTACGGCTTTTTTCCGTTGGCTGGTGCTGCCGATTTCCTGCGCCAGGCGCCCCAACTCCACCTTCATTTCCTCACTGACCTGCGTGACGTCGCTCAGCAGCGAGGTCATCTGGGTCTTGAACAGGCGCTGCTGGTCGTCTGGAAGCGTTGACAGCTTTTGGCAGAGCGCGGCGATTTCGTGATCAAGACCCGCCAGGTCGATGACCGCGCCCTTCGTCATTTTTTTACGCAGCAGCTCCAGCATGGATTGCAGCCGCTCAAATTCCTGCTCCAGATTTCGGCTTGGGAGAGGGGGCGTCATGGGGTGACCTCCGGCGCTGCATTGCTACGGTAAATGTAGGAGAGAATCTCGGCGATGGTCGCCAGCGCCGCCAAGGGAATTTCACTATCCAGGTCGACGGCCGCCAATATTTCTGTCAGATCGGCATCACTGCGGACTTTAATTCCTCGGTCAAAAGCGGTCTGGATGATCTGCTCGGCCAGTGCGCCTTGGCCTTTGGCGATCAATCGCGTCGGACCCGTCGGCCCCTCTTGTTTTATCGCCACGGCCTTCTGTGGGTCCGCTGGCCGTTGTCCCGCCGTTTGTGCCGGGCCGGTTCGCTCCGTCAAGCGCTGGGGATTGCCTTCGCGGGCCGGTTCGCTCCGGTAAGCGCTGGGGGCCGGCGACGGCGCGCCATAAGCGGCCAAGGCCTGTCGCGAGTCAACGGCTGTATCGCTTGCCTGGTCGGTTTTCGAGTCCGGCTTGTGGTGCGGCGCGCGAAGAAAGGGGCGCTTTCCTTCGTCGTCTACCGGATCGCTGTTGTCCCGGCTCATGGAACCCGCTGCCACCTTCTAATTGTTTAAGGTTTCGACCTGATAGCAGGTCATCGCCAAGCAATTATGAAGAATTACGGTTAAGGAAGCATTTAAAGCCACGGCGCTTCTTGGCGAAGCCCTTGAAACAGCTAAAATACTTGAAACGCCTGCGGCCGGCAGCTTTCAAGTGGCGCGGGCGGCTTGCCGACGGCGGCCCGCGCGCGGGCCGTGGCGATGCGTCACGGCCGCAATCGGCTCGGATCGTGACGCCCTTTAGGTCGATCCCACTTTAGCTGCGCGAAGTGTCGGGGTCGTACGCTTGGCCGTGGTTGGCGGCCGCCGTGCCGCTGTCCGCCGCCGTACCGCCAGCGGGAGGCGCGGCGGCGGTTTTTTCCGGAGAGGCGGCGGTTTTTGAGTCCGCCGAGGCCGGGCCGGGGTCTTCGCCTGGCGCGCCCGCAGCGGCGCTGCCGGAATTGGTTTTACGTTCGGGGCTAGCTTCGCGGGCGCCGTCCTTGGCCTTCTGGTCCGGGGTGAAAACCGCGGCGAACGTCTCGCTGGCGCCGGCGGCGGCCTGGTTTTCCGATTGGATACGATCATAAATTTCGCGGCGCAGGACCGAAGCCTCGGGAGGAAAGGTGAAGCCGAGCTTAATCGACTTGCCCCGGATATCCACCACCGTGACTTCGATCTCGTCGTTGATCACGACAGATTCGCCAATTTTTCTGGTCAAATAGAGCATTGAGTTCGACCCTTTGTCGCCTACTGGCTGTCTTAACATGCGGCATCTTGCCGGGAGCTGAATTGTCAAGCCGAACCCAGGGTGAGCGGCTTTGCTAGGTTTTTTTTGCCGTCCAAGCTTACATTGAGGCCCCGGGGGCAAAAACATCTGGCGCGTCTCCTTTGGCTTTTACAGTTTTTACGCTTTATTAACAACAATGGGGTGA
The DNA here is from genome assembly GCA_963976695.1 of uncultured Rhodovibrionaceae bacterium. GTDB lineage: Bacteria > Pseudomonadota > Alphaproteobacteria > Kiloniellales > DSM-21159 > CAXBMB01. The sequence continues at coordinate 7,932 of CAXBMB010000043.1, read as the reverse complement.
TGATGGCGGTGGAATCCCAAATTTAAATTTGGCGGACAGTAGGGCTTCATGGTTGACAAGTTCGGAATCTTCGATGTCTTCGGCAAGCGGTTGGAATGGCTCAATCAGCGCCAGACGGTGATCGCCCAGAACATCGCCAACGCCGATACGCCGAACTATCAGCCCCGCGATCTCAAACGTGGTTCCTTTCAGGAAGTCTTGAAGCAGTCGGCCAGCCAGAACGTCGTCACGCGGGCGACCCAGCCCAACCACCTCACCGGCAGCTTGGACAGCCGTTCCGACATCCGAAGCCAGGAGGTGAAAAGCAAGTACGAGGTGTCGCCGACCGGTAACGCGGTGGTGCTGGAGGAACAGTTGGTCAATCTGAGCAAAACCCAGTTGGAGCACACCACGGTCACCAATCTCTACGGCAAGTACGTGGGCCTGTTTAAAATGGCCCTGCGCGGCAACGGCTAGGCAAGGGAGATTGGGATAGATGGATATTTACAAGTCGCTTGATGTTTCCGCCGCCGGCATGAAGGTCCAGGGCACCCGCCTGCGGGTGGTCGCCGAGAACCTCGCCAACAAGGACTCGACGGCCACCAAGCCCGGCGACGAGCCCTATCGCCGGAAAATCATCACCTTCACCGATGTCTTCAACAAGGCGCTCGGGCTCAATGTGGTGCAGGTTAACAGCATCGACACCGACAGCGGGGAGTTCGGCAAATACTATGCCCCAGGACACCCGGCGGCTGACGAAGCCGGTTACATCCAGAAATCCAACGTGAACGCCTTGATCGAGATGGCTGACATGCGCGAAGCTCAGCGAAGCTATGAAGCCAATTTGAAGGTGCTTCAGTCGGCCAAGCAAATGCTAGAACAGACGATTGCGATCCTGCGCTGATCCTTGACGCCGAGGGCGGATCGCCGCGCCGGCCGAACCGGAGCCAGCAGGTTAAGCGGGTCGGCTGGTTAAAGGACCCGGAAGGGATTGCGTCAATCGGCTCGCCAGCAGGGCAGGCCGCCAGAGTGAAATCCGAAGGGCTCAGGTAGGACCCCAAAGGACAAGAAAGACAGCCAGGCCATGACGGTTCCAATCAATTCTGCGCTTGCCGCCTATTCCCAAGCCGCCGGTAAGGGCACCTTGCCGGGGATGGACGCGCGTGATCAGCAGGGGGGCGACTTTGCTTCCATGCTCAAGCAGGCGTCGGAGAAAGCGATCGACAATCTGCAGCAGGGCGAGACGGTCTCGCTGCAGGCTGCGGCCGGCAAAGCCGACATGAACAATGTGGTGGTCGCGGTCAGCAAGGCCGAGTTGACGCTACAGACCGTGGTCACCATTCGTGATCGCGCCATTCAATCCTATCAAGACATTTTACGCATGCCGATTTAGGTTCTGGTCCGAGATTCACTCTGGATTGGGGCGTGGGATTGGGCGTGGGCGGGCTGTTGGCGCTGGCTTTCGCGTCCTTGCCTGCGGGCCGGGCGCGCGGCTTGATCTTTTGAGAGGCGCCGGCGCCGCGTTTGGGCGGGGCGGTTTTGGGGATGGACTTTATTTCCACGCGTGTGACGATGGCGACAAACTAGGGAAAAGCCGATGGACGGTGTCGACGCCATGGATATCGGGCGCGAAGCGATCTGGACGATGTTGAAGATCGGCGGACCGATTCTCTTCATCGCTTTGGTGGTCGGCCTGGTGGTGTCGCTCTTTCAAGCTCTGACCCAGATGCAGGAACTGACCCTGTCGTTCGTGCCAAAGATCTTGACGATTTTTCTGGCTTTGCTGATTCTCATGCCCTACATGGTCTCACAGCTCAGTTCGTTCACCTTGAGCATGATGGATCGCATTGTCGCACTGAACTAGGCGGGGTGATCCTGGCGTCATGATTGAAGACCTGCTCCCGGCGCAGCTGTTTGGTTTCCTGTTGGTGTTCACCCGCGTCGGCGCGGCGGTCATGCTGATCCCGACGGTGGGCGAGGTCTATGTGAGTGCGCGCGTCCGGCTGGCTTTCGCCCTGCTGCTCTCGCTGCTGGTGCTGCCCCTGGTGTCGCGCTATTTGCCCGCCGAACCGCAGGCCGTCGGGAATCTGGCCATTCTGATTCTCGGGGAAATCGTCATCGGGTTGTTTTTCGGCACCGCGGTCCGGCTGTTCATGAGCGCCTTGACCACGGCCGGGATGATCATTGCCAATCTATCTTCCTTGGCCAATGCCCTGGTGCAGGACCCGACCTCGCAGCAGCAGGGCTCGATCATCGGCAATTTCCTGACGGTTTTGGCCCTGATGATGATCTTTTCCTTGAATCTTCACCATACCATGCTGGTGGCCATCGTCGACACCTACACCCTGTTCAAGCCGGGGGGCACTTTGCCGATCGGCGACATGTCGACGGTCATCGCCAAGGTGGTTTCCACCACCTTTGTCGTCGCCATGAAAATGGCCGCGCCCTTTATCGTGGTTGCGACCCTGCTTTTCCTCGGCCTGGGCGTGCTGGGGCGCTTGATGCCACAAATGCAGGTGTTCTTCGTCGCCATGCCGCTGCAAGTGGCTATGGGCATGTTCGTGCTGTTCTTGGGTCTGCCGGTGATGATGCGGGTGTTCCTCAGCGCCTTCGAGAACTCAATCCTGCCGTTCTTGGCGCCATAGGAAGGGGACCTGATGGCCGAAGATGACCAGGACGACTCACAAAAAACCGAAGACCCGACGGAAAAACGCCTTAAGGAATCCCGCGAAAAGGGCCAGGTCGCCAAGTCGCAGGAGATTGGCCATTGGTTCATGCTGATCGGTTTGACCGTGGTGATCGGTCTGCTGGGGCGCTATCTGCTGGAAAGTCTCAGCGAGATAATGGTGGTTTTTCTCAAGCAGCCCCAGCTTTTTGACGTTAGCGGTCGGGGTGTGCACACGATTTTTGTGAAAATTCTGGTGGATGTCGGGACGGTCATGGCCGCGATCTTGGGTCCGTTGATCGTCTTTGCCCTGGTCAGCAGTATTGTTCAGGTCGGCATCAACGTGTCCAGCGAATCGCTCAAACCCAAGCTGTCCAAGATCTCGCTGCTGAGCGGCGCGAAGCGAATTTTTGGCATCAAGGGATGGGTCGAGTTTATCAAGGGCCTGGGTAAAATTACCCTGGTTGGAATGGCGATCTTTCTGGTGGTCTGGCCGGATCGCGACAAGATCGGCAAGCTGTCCGACTTGTCGCTGCCGGAAATTTTGTTGCTGTTGCAGTCCGAATCGGTTGCGATCCTCATCGCCGTGGTGTCGGTCATGACGATTATCGCCTTAGCGGATTACGGGTTTCAGAAATTCCAGAACATCAAAGAATTGCGGATGTCTCGCCAGGATGTGAAGGACGAGATGAAGCAAAGCGAAGGCGACCCGCTGGTGAAGGCGCGGCTGCGCCAGCTACGCACCGAGCGGGCCCGTCGGCGGATGATGGCGGCGGTGCCCGACGCCGATGTGGTGATCACCAATCCGACCCACTACGCCATCGCCCTGAAGTACGATCCGGCGACCATGGCGGCCCCGCAGTGTGTCGCCAAGGGCATCGATCACCTGGCGGAGCGGATCAAGGATGTGGCGGGCGAAAACGATGTTCCCATGGTGGAGAACCGGCCGCTGGCGCGCGCGCTTTATGACGTCTTGGAGGTGGATCAATCGGTTCCCGCTGAGCATTTCAAGGCGATCGCTGAAATCATCTCCTACGTTTTCCGGCTGAAAAACCGGATGTCGGAGATTTCACCCCCGGGCCAGGGCGCGCGATGACCGGGCGCGGCGTTGGTTTCGGGTTAAAATTCATCCGGGAACAAGCTATAGCTGACAAACGCACGCGATTGGGCGCGATAGCAGGATCACGGCCGCTGGAGTGAAAAAAGGTGAAAGCTTATGGTCAGTGAGCCCTGGCAGATTTGGTTACTGATCGCCCTGGCGGTGGCGGCGTCCTTTCCGGCGATCCTGTTGCTGGTGTTGCATCGCCGCGCGCGGCGGATGCGTAGCCTTTATGAAGCCATGGAGGCGATATCGCGGCCGCGGCAGATCAGCAACAGCAAGGGGCAGGTGCTGTTCGCCAACGATGCCTGTCTGGCCTTCTTGGGCGCGGCGGAGCGACCGCTGGTGGATATCCTGTCGGAGCGCCTGGTCGATGAGGAAGTCAAGGATTCCTTCGCGCGCCTGATCAGCAAGGCTTATCAAGGCCAGAACAGTGAGCTGGAACTGCCGGTGCCCTCCACCGGCCTGGACGGCCAGCCGGAAACCCGCTGGTACTACATTGTCGCCTACGCCATCGCCGCGCGTCAGGGGGAGGTGTTTTGGCGGGTCGACGACATCACCAACCGCCGCCAAATGGAAGAAACCATCCGTCAGGAGCACAAGCGGGTTGTCGACCTGATGGAGCAGGCCCCGATTGGCTTTTATTCGGTGGACCAGCAGGGCCGGTTCCTGCTGGCCAACCGGCGGTTCGCCGACTGGCTGGGGCGGTCTCCGGAAGCGCTGACAACAGGTAATCTGCGGCTGCATGACTTGCTGGCGCAGACTCCGCCCGATGGGCTTGACGCGCATTTGCTCACCAAAGTCGAGAACGAACTGGCTGCCGTGTCGCTGCGCCGGGCGGACGGGCAGCGCCTGGAAACCCGCATTGCCCAGGATGTCATCACCGAGACCGACGGCAGCATACAGACCCGGTCGGTGGTTCGGAACCTGGAGCAAGAGCGCGCCGCCGAGGATGCCCTGGCGCTTTCCGAGCGGCGATTTCGCCGCGTGTTCGATGAGGCGCCGATCGGTATTCTGCAATTGGACCGGCAGGGGCGGATCACGGTCTGCAACGACGCGGCGGCGGCGATGTGGACCCGCAGCGCCGACAAGCTGGTCGGCCAGCCCTTGGCGGCGCTGCTGCGCGAGGAAGATCGCCCGCTTTTCGAACAGGCGCTACAGGACGCCGCGCCCGAGGCTGTCGAGCCTTCCGGCGGGGCCGGAGAGTTTGGCGAGGTTGGGGCGTTTGGGGAACCTGGGGAGCCTGGAAAACCCAGCCAGGACATGGCGCCGTCGCGGGCCGAGCGGCCGATGGTCGAACTGCGCCTGATGGCGCCGTCCGAGGTGACTTGCCAAGCCAGTCTGCAGCGCTTCGACGGCGGCGACAAACCTGACTCCGGCTTCATCGTTCACCTGCTCAACACCACCGAACAAAAAGCCCTGGAAGCGCAGTTCGTGCAGTCGCAAAAAATGCAGGCCGTTGGCCAGTTGGCGGGCGGAATCGCGCATGACTTCAACAATCTTTTGACCGCGATGATCGGCTTTTCCGATTTGCTGCTGCTGCGCCACCGCCCCGGCGATCAGTCCTTCGCCGATATCATGCAGATCAAGCAGAATGCCAATCGCGCGGCCAATCTGGTGCGCCAGCTCTTGGCCTTTTCGCGCCAGCAGACTTTGCAGCCGCGGATCTTGAATGTCACCGATATCCTGGCTGAGCTGTCGCACCTGCTGCGGCGTTTGATCGGTGAAACCATTGAATTGAAGGTGGTGCATGGCCGCGGTCTGGGGCAGATCAAGGCCGACCAGGGCCAGCTGGAGCAGGTGATCATCAATCTGGCGGTGAACGCGCGCGACGCCATGAAGACCGGCGGGCGGTTGGAAATTCGCACCAGCAACGTCACCACCGGCAAGGTGCGGCGCCACAAGGGCGAAATCATGCCGCCGGGCGACTATGTGCAGCTCCAGGTCATCGATACCGGCCACGGCATCGCCGAAAACATCATCGATCGGATCTTCGATCCCTTCTTCTCGACCAAGGGAATTGGCGAAGGAACGGGTCTGGGACTGTCGACGGTCTATGGCATCGTCAAGCAAACCGGGGGCTTTATCTTCGTCGAGAGCCGGGCCGGCGGCGGCACCAGCTTTTCCATTTTCCTGCCCAAGTACCTGCCGGTGGCAGGCGTGGTTCAGGCGGAGCTGGAGGCGCCAAGAAAACTGGACCTCACCGGTGTGGGCACCATCTTGCTGGTGGAAGACGAAGAGCCGGTGCGGGCCTTTTCGGCGCGGGCCTTGCGAAACAAGGGGTATACGATTTTGGAGGCCCCGTCGGGCGAGGCGGCGCTGGAGCTGCTGCAAAAGGGCGCCGACGCGGTCCAGATCGACCTGCTGGTGACCGATGTGGTGATGCCGAATATCGACGGTCCCGAGCTGGTTCAGCGGGTGGCCAAGCTCTACCCGGAGCTCAAGGTTATCTTCATCTCCGGCTATGCCGAAGATTCTTTCCGACGCCGGGTCGGCGAGGACCGGGAGGTCCACTTCCTGCCCAAGCCGTTCAGCCTGAAGCAACTGGCTGGTAAGGTGAAGGAGGTGCTGGTTGGCGCGGATAGATAGGCCCGCGCCGGCGCGACAGGCGGGGTCGCGCCGCGCCCTGTGATTTTTTCGCCGCGCCGGAGTCGCGCCGGAGTCGCGCCGGACCGGGCCGGACCGGGCCGGGGCGGCCAAGGATCCGCGCGGTGAAAAGGCTAGGGTTCATCTGGTTTGTTCAGATATTGTTCGCGAAATGTTCTTTTTTGTTCTTGTTAAATGAGAACAGAAGGCATACAACATTGCCACGGTTGCAGCGCTCCTATGCTCGTGTGATAAAGGAGACTTGGAAATGTCACAGACGGTATTGACGCTCGTGGGCAAAGAAAACACAGATAAATTGAAGGCGCTGGACGCCGCGCTTAGTCAGATTGATCGGGCTTTTGGCAAGGGCTCCATTATGAAGCTTGGCCAACGGGAGGTGGTGGAATCGGACACCGTCTCAACCGGCTCGCTGGGCCTGGATATCGGCCTGGGGATCGGGGGCCTGCCGCGCGGGCGGATCGTCGAAATTTACGGGCCCGAATCCTCGGGTAAGACCACCCTTGCCCTGCATGTGGTGGCCGAGGCGCAGAAGGCCGGCGGCACCTGCGCGTTTGTTGACGCCGAGCACGCGCTTGACCCCGCCTACGCCAAGAAGCTGGGCGTGGATATCGATGAACTGCTGGTGTCCCAACCCGACGCCGGCGAGCAGGCGCTGGAAATTTCCGATACCCTGGTGCGCTCCGGCGCCATTTCCGTGCTGGTGGTGGATTCGGTGGCCGCGCTCGTTCCCAAGGCGGAGCTGGAAGGCGAAATGGGTGACCAGTTGCCGGGCCTTCAGGCCCGGTTGATGAGTCAGGCGCTGCGCAAGCTGACGTCAAGCATTTCCCGTTCCAACACGCTGGTGATCTTCATCAACCAGATCCGTATGAAAATTGGCGTGATGTTCGGCAGTCCGGAGACCACATCGGGCGGCAACGCCTTGAAGTTCTATGCGTCCGTGCGCCTGGATATTCGCCGTATTGGGGCCATTAAGGACAAGGATGTGGTAACCGGCAACCAAACTCGGGTCAAGGTGGTGAAGAACAAGATGGCGCCGCCGTTTCGCGTGGTGGAGTTCGACATCATGTACGGTCAGGGGATTTCCAAAACCGGCGAGCTGCTGGATTTGGGTGTGCAGGCCGGCGTGGTGGAAAAATCCGGCTCCTGGTTCTCCTACAAGGGAGAGCGGGTCGGTCAGGGCCGGGAGAACGCTAAGAAATTCCTCCACGACAACAGCGAAATGGCGGCGGCCATCGAGCAGGCCATCCGCCACAACGCCGGCCTGGTTTCCGAGGCCATGTTGGAAGGCCCGTCGGAAGATGACGACGTTTAGCCGACGTTTGGCCTGTGATCGACTTGGCAAGCCGGGCTTGGCGCGGCGGTTCGGTTGGCAAGGCCGATAGCTTGCTCAGCGACGCTGTGACGGGTTAACCGGGATCCCTCGGTGACTCCCTTGCAGCCTTTCATCTGCAGCCTTTTAGCCGCTCCGACTCCAATCCGAGCCGGAGTGCGAACGCGGTGATGTGAGGCGGGCTCGGCTGGCCTGGGTTGCGCCGCACTTGCCCCGCATGCGCCTTGAACCCCGTCGCCTGTCTTTCTTGAC
>CAXBMB010000042.1:0-33419 GCA_963976695.1 uncultured Rhodovibrionaceae bacterium | reverse complement strand
CTGTTCACCTGTGCTGTGCAGGCCCCGGCTGGGGCCGAATGGGGCCGCCCCGGCTGGGGCCGAATGGAGCCGACCCGGTGGGGGCCGAAAGAAGCCGACCCCAGCGGGGATCGAAAGAAGTCGTTTCGAAGTTTTTCGAAGGCGTGCCGCGATGTCAATAGCCTGAGACCGGCGACGGCCGCGGTTTTCCCGGTAGAATTTCGGCGCGGTCGGCGACCGCCTCTCAACTCCGTCTCAGCCCCGTCTCGCCGCCGCCGTCAATCGGCGTCTGACCAACCGATCCGACGTTAGGCTTCGGCGGTTTTGACCGCCTTGCCCTTTTCCAACGCCGCCCACATCTCCAGGTCGCGTTGCGCGGTCCAGATGCGCGGGTCCTCAATGCCGCTGGCCTCATCGGCGGCGCGGGTCACATCGAAGGGCATGCAGTGGTCGAAAATCACCCACTGTCCAAACTGTGGCGACAGCTTGGCGTAGCTTTCATCATAGATAACTTTCAGTTCCTTGCCGGCCTTGACGCCTTCGGCCGCGGCGGCATAGAGCTGGCTGATGAAGGACTGGGTGCCAGAGATCCCGGCGGCGACCATTTCAGGCGTGGTCAGCGCCGCGCCACGGCCGGGCACCAGCTTTTCGGCGCCCAGGGCCTCGAGCTTGGCCAGCGTGTCCGGCCAGTCCCGAAGGTAGGCGTCGCCGGTGTAGGGGGTGGCGTCGTATTCCACCAGATCGCCGGCAAAGAGCACCCGCTCCTTCGGCAGCCAAACCACGGTGTCGCCCTTTGTGTGGCCGCGCCCGAGATGCAGAATGCGCACCTCGCGCGCGCCAAGGAACAGGGTCAATTCCCGTTCAAAAACAACGTTCGGCCAGGTCAACCCGGCGGGCAGCGACTCCACGCCGGTGAACAGGCGGGGAAAGCGGCCGATTTCCGAGTCTTTGTCCTGCTGACCGCGTTCGACGATCAGATCGTACGTCGGGCGGCTGGCGATGATGGTTTGCGCCCCGTAAGCCGACGCCCCCAAGACCCGCACGGCGTGGTAGTGGCTGAGCACCACATGCTTGATCGGCTTGTCGGTGATCTCCCGAATGCGGCGGATCACGTCCTCGGCCATCGCCGGGGTGGCCTGGGTATCGATCACCATCACCGAGTCGTCGCCGATGATCACCCCGCTGTTGGGATCGCCCTGGGCGGTGTAGGCGTAGAGCCCCTCGCCCAGTTTCTCGAAGCTGATGTTTTTGTCCGACAGGTCGGACTGCGATGCAAAGGCCTTGCTCATGCTGTTGTCTCCTTGACGCCTTGCCGGAAAACCGGGCCGATAACGATGATCCAGGATTTGGTTTTGCTGTCGACCAAAAGCCTCAGCTTTCGTAACGCGCCACCTTTTGCCGAATGGCGCCGAAAATGCTCCGGCCCTGATCATCCAGCATCTCGATCGAAATGTCGTCGCCGAAGCGCATGAAGGGGGTCTTGGGCTGGCCGCTGTTGATGGTCTCGATCATCCGCGCCTCGGCCAGGCAGGCATAGCCCACCCCGCCCTCGGCGAGGGTCGATCCCTGGCGGGTGTCCTGTTTGTTGGAAACCGTGCCGGAACCGATGATCGCGCCCGCCGCCAGCGGCCGGGTCTTGGCCGCGTGGGCAATCAAGGTGGGGAAGTCAAAGGTCATGTCCTGACCGGCGTCGGGCTTGCCAAACAACGCGCCGTTCAAGCTGCAGCGCAGCGGCCGGGCGAGCTTCTTGCCATCCCAGGCCGCGCCGAGCTCGTCGGGGGTGACCGCCACCGGCGAAAACGCGCTGGAGGGTTTGGCATGGAAAAAACCGAAGCCCTTGCTCAGTTCGGCGGGGATAAGTCCACGCAGGGAGACGTCATTGACCAGCATGACCAGCAGAATTTGCTCGGCCGCCTCCGCGGCGGTCGCGGCCATGGGGACGTCGTTGACGATCACCGCGACCTCACCCTCAAAGTCAATGCCCCAGTCTTCGCTGGCCAGGGCGATGTCTTCACACGGCCCCAGGAAGCTGTCCGAGCCGCCCTGATACATCAGCGGATCGCTCCAGAAGCTCGGCGGCAGCGCCGCGCCGCGCGCGCGGCGCACCAGTTCAACGTGATTGACATAGGCCGAACCGTCGGCCCACTGAAAGGCGCGCGGCAGCGGAGAGCCGCAGGTCGCCGGATCGAAGGCGACGCCCGTCGCGCCGTCCGACGCCTGCAGTAGTTCATACTGCGCCGCCAACTGCGGCGCCAGAAAATCCCAGTCATCCAGGGCCGCCTGCAGAGTCTGGGCGGCCTCGGCCATCACCGCGCGGCGCAAGTCCCGGCTGACCAACAACAGACGACCGTCGCGGCTACCATCGTTCAAAGTGGCGAATTTCATTGTCTGACCTTGATTAAGCTGTGGGAGTTTGCTGTCAACGGCGCCACCCGCGCCCGATTATTTGTCGCCCGCCGCCGCGCTCGGCGGCCGCTTCCAACTGTCCACATATCCGGCCCATTCCACCCCCTCGGGCAGCGACCCCACCTCCAGCGCATCCCGGGCATCGATCATCACCGCGTATTCGTTGGTGGCGGGTTTCTTCGGCGTCCAGGCGGCATTCAGCGCCTTTGGATGGGGGCCGTGAGTGAAGCCGCAGGGGTGCAAGGTCATCATGCCGGCAGCGATGTTGTCGCGGCTGAAGAAGTCCCCGGCGTGATAGAACAGCACCTCATCGTAGTCGTCATTGTTGTGATAAAATGGCACCTTCAAGGCATCGTCCGCACTTTCAAAGGGGCGCGGCGCGAAGGTGCAGACAACGAAGCGGTTGCCGACGAAGGTGGTATGGGCTGAGGGCGGCAGATGATAGCGATGGCTCATCAAGGGGCGAATGTCGACGACGTTGATCCGCACCGGCGCCAGGTCGCCCTTCCAGCCCACCGCGTCGAGCGGGTTGAAGGGAAAGGTCACGGTGGAAAGGGCGTCGCGCCGCTTGATCTTGACCCGCCACGGCTCGGCATTGTTCTGCTGGGCCTTGAAGGCCGCATCCAGATGGGGTGTGTCCAACATCGCCGGATCAAAAATCGCGTGCTCGCCGACCAGTCCCTTGTCCGGCAGCTGGTAGCTGGCATTGCTGCACTCCATCAACAGCGCGGCGACCGGCGACGCACAGTCGATCCGCCACGAGGTGCTGCGCGGCAACAGGATGTAGTCCCCCGCCTTGAAGGCCAGGTGGCCGTAGTCGCAGTAGAGATCCCCCTGGCCCTGGTGCACGAAGATCAACTCGTCGCCGTCGGCGTTGCGCGCCAGATGATCCATCTGCGCCGGCGCGCGCCAGAACCGCACCTTGACCGCGGCGTTGTGCAGCACCATCTGGGCGTCCCAGGGCGAGGGCTGCGCCGCCGTGAGCTTGTTCAGATCGAAGGCCCGCGGGCGCAGCGGACCTTCCCAGTCGGTCCAACCGGTCGGCGGGTTCTGGTGATACATGTGGCTGGCGGGGCCGAAGAAACCCTCCTTGCCCAACTCGCGCTCATAGGTGCCTTTGGGAAATCCCACGTGGGCCTGCCGGGAGGCCTCGCCTTCCACCCGGGGAAAAGAAATATATTTGCGCAAGACCTTAACTCCCTAATTGTGGCGCAGCCGCACCCCCTCGGGTTCCGAAGGTTCCGGGCGCGATCACCCGGCAAGCGCTTGCGGTCGAAAGTGAAATTAAGTATCGTTTCAAACGAAACGACTGTCAACCAACCCCCATGGCCGTCCACACCGGACCGGACGCCGAACAGTCGTGATCCACGGGAAGAGTCCTTGCCGTTATCGGGAACCGTTTTCTTGCCCCGAAACTGGCGCGGAAACAGCGCCCCCCAACAGGGAACGGGCACTGGGCACTGGGCACGGGGGAGCGGGCACGGCGAGCGGAACGAGCGAAATAGGGATAGCGCGATGGTTGAGCTGGCGAAAAACAACGGCGCGACGGCGACCTGCGACAGCAGCGACTTCGAGCTACAGTCCTTTTTGCCATACCGCCTGTCGGTGGTCACCAACCGAATCAGCCGGGATTTCTCGCGCCACTATTCGCAGGCCTTCGGTCTGTCGATTCCAGAGTGGCGGGTGCTGGCCGTGTTGGGGGCCTTTGCGCCGCTGTCGTCCAATGAAATCTGTGAGCGCACCGCCATGGACAAGGCCAAGGTCAGCCGGGCGGTCACCGCCTTGCGCCACAAGGGCTACTTGACCCGCGCGGCCAACGCCAAGGATCATCGCCTGATCGCCCTCAGCCACAGCCCGGCGGGCCGGGCGGTGTTTGAGGAAATCATTCCCCTGGCCCGCCGCCTCGAAGCGCAACTGACCTCGGCCTTGGCGCCCGGTGAAAGGGCGCAGCTGGAAATTTTGCTGGCCAAACTTGAACGCGCCATCACGACCTGACGCCGGGACCGCGTTCAGGTGGGGCGCACCGCCTGTTCGCCGCCTATTCGCCGTCCTTTCCGCTGTCTTTTCCCTTCCGGGCCCTGCCTTAGTTTAACCGCGAAAGGGCGATAGCCTTGCGCGTCATGATCGGGAAGCGTGGGCGCGCGGCGGTGATCGCTTGCCCGCGGCGGGCAATTGCGATCAACTTATCGCCACCGTGCAACCGTCGGCGGCTATTTCTTCTCATCCTCAGCAGAACGGCCTTGTCTTGCAGCTATCCGGTCCGGCTTCTCGAATTCTTCGCCAACTGCTGCCTTGCGCCGTTGGCCTGCTGCTTTTCTTGCCCGCCGCGCGCGCCTGGTCTCAAGCCGCCGCCCCAACCGCCGCACCGCAGGAACGGGCTGAGCCGGGCCTGCCCTATCGCGTGACCATCACCGGCCCCCTCACGCCCGACCTCGCCGCGCAACTGCGGCAGGCCTCGCTGCTGGTGCGGGAAACCGCGCGACTACCGCGCTCGGCCATCGCCTTGCAGCGGCGGATCAGCGAAGACCGCGATCTTCTGGCCCGGGTCCTGAAATCCAACGGCTTCTACGCCCCGCGGATTGCCATTGATCTGGACGAAAGCGAGCCGGAATCGGTGGTCACGGTAACGGTTGATCCCGGTGTGCTCTATCTGTTGGGCGACTACCGGATCACCTACGACCCGGCGACGACGACCGATCGGCCGGACCGGCCCCTGCCGCGCGACATCGACGCGCTGGGGCTCTACCTGGGCCAGCCCGCCACGGCCGAGACATTCCTGGCTGCCGAGCAGAAGATCCTGACCATCCTGGGCGACAGCGGCTATCCGGCGCCGCAACTGACGCCACGCTATCAGGTCGACCACGCGCGACGCTTGATCCTGGCGCGGATCGATGTCTTTCCCGGCCGCTTCACCCGCTTCGGACCGCTCAGCTTTTCCGGACTGGAGACGGTTTCTCCCGGCTATGTGGCGCGGCTGGCGCGCTGGCGCGACGGCGAGGTCTATTCCCAAACGCGGATCGAGGAACTGCGCGCCGACCTGCGCAACAGCAATCTGTTTTCGAAAATCACTCTGCGGCTGGACGATCCGACGGATCGAAGCAGCGACGCCGCGCCTCCCGGCGACCCGGAGTTGGATGCAAGCGCGCAACGCCCGGTCACGGCCGAGTTGGTGGAGCGCAAGCACAAGATTGTCAGCGCCACCATCGGCGGCACCACCGGCGAGGAAAAAGTGTTCGGCAAGCTGGGCTGGGAAAACCGAAACTTTTGGCGCGAGGGCGAAACCGTCAAGCTGGAGGCGGCGGCGTCGCTGATTCAGCAATCCGGCAAGATTTACCTGAACAAGCCCAACTACCGCCGGCGCGACCAAAGTCTCCAGGTCTCGGCCGAACTCCGCCGCGAAGACAGCAAGGCCTTGACGGAAAAAGCGGCGGCGGCCCAGCTCGGCCTGACCCGAGAGCTGTGGCGCAACTGGAGCGGATCGGCGGGCCTGGCCGGGGAGTTTTCCCGCCAGCAGGATGAAGACGGCCAGGAAACCTACACCCTTGGCGGCCTGCCGCTGGCGCTGATCTATGACAGCCGCGACGACCGGCTCGACCCCAGCAAGGGCCTGTCCTTGACCCTGAACACCACCCCCTGGGCGAACCTGCTGGACAGCCCGTCGTTTTTCCTGCGCAACGAGGTGAATTTTTCCACCTATTGGGACCCCTTCGCGAGCCGTCGGACCATCCTGGCGCTGCGCGGTCGTCTCGGCTCGCTGCTGTTGAGCGACAACAAGGACATTCCGCCCAACAAGCGGTTCTACGCCGGCGGCGGCGGCGCGGTGCGGGGCTATGAATTCCGAAGCCTGGGCGACCTGGACAGCCGCAACGATCCCACCGGCGGCAGCTCGGTGGTGGAGTTTTCCACCGAACTTCGCCAAAGACTTGGCGAGGACTTCGGGGTGGTCGGGTTTGTCGATGGCGGCCAGGTCTACAATGATCCGACGCCGCAACTGCGCAACGGGTTACAATGGGCGCTCGGGGTGGGCCTGCGGTACTATACCATCGCCGGTCCGCTGCGCGCCGACTTCGCCTTTCCGCTAAACCCGCGGGCGTCGGACAAGTCCTTCCAGTTTTACATCTCCCTCGGTCAGGCCTTTTGAGCAAACCCTTGAACCCGTCGCCCCCAGCCAAGACAGCAGAACAGCCCCCGAAGCCCCGGCGGCTGTGGCGCACTGTCGTGCCGGCGCTGCTGCTGGCGCCGTTTATCGTCCTGGCCGCCGGCTACGGGGCGCTGCAACTGCCCGCGCTGCAGACCAAAATTTTGGCGCGCCTGGCGGACGGCGCCGGCGGCCCCGATCTGCAAATCAGCTTGTCCGGCGTGGCGGGGTCTTTTCCCTTCGACATTACCGTCGAGCGCCTCACGCTCGGTGACCGGGAAGGCCCCTGGGCAACGCTTCAAGAGCTGGAGCTGTCTTGGTCGGTGGCGGCGATCTGGTCGCCGGTGATCGAAGTAGAGCGGCTTGCCATCGGCACGGTGGCGATCCAGCGGACCCCCAAGGCGACGGCGACGCCGGCGACCCCTGACGTGACGGGGGATCCGACGCCGCGCCGCCTGGGCCTGCCGGTCGGCCTGCGCCTCCGGCAGCTCAGCCTGCCAAGAATCGAACTGGCCGCCGGGCTGTTCGGTCAAGCGATGACCCTGGCGCTGAGCGCCCAGGCCCGGACCGACCAGCGCGGCCAGCTCGACGCCCGCTTCGACCTGAGGTCTTTCGACAGCGCCGACCGGCTTGCCGGAAAGCTGCGCTACGACCTTCCCGGCGACCGTCTCGCGGTTGACCTCACGGCGGATTTCCCCGAGGCCAGCCCCCTGCTGGCACGGGCCGAACTGGCCGCGCTGGCGCCGCTGACCGTAGCGCTAAACGGCGCGGGACCGATCACCGACTGGCAGGCCGACCTTTCGGTGCGCGCCAGCCAGGGCTTCGACCTGAACGCCACCGCCAGCCTGACCAGCCTGTCGCCCCTGGCGCTGACCCTTGTCGGGGACAGCAGCCCCGCCGCCCTGCTGCCCGCCGACCTGCGGGTGCTGGTGGCGCCCGCTTTGAGCTTCGATCTTTCCCTGCTGTTCGATGACCAGGCCCGACAGGCCGCCTTGCCCCGCATCGTACTGGAAACGGCGCTGTTTCGCGCCGAAGGCCAGATCGCGCTGGGGCTGATGGACCAGCGCCTGACAGGCGCGCTGTCGCTGGACATCAAGCAGGCGGAACAGCTGTCCTCCCTGACCGCCCCGGCCCGGTTTGCGCGCGCAAGGGTCAACAGCCGGCTGGGCGGCACCCTGTCCGAGCCCGAGGTCAGCGTCGACGGCGCCTTGTCGGCGCTCGACCTGACGTCACTTTCCATCGCCGAGTTGACCTTTCAGGCCGAGGCGGGGCTAGACCGGAAAACGGCGGATCAGAGCCTCACCTTCCAGCTCACCAGCCAGGCCAGCGGACTGACCGGCCCGGACGCGCTGACCGGGCTGCTGACCGGCCCGCTGACCGTCACCACCCGGGGCCGGCTGCGCGGCCGCGACCCTGCGCCGCCGGGCGCCGCCCAATCGACCACCTCCCTACCGGAAATCACCCGGTTGGACCTCACCCGACTGGATCAGGCGCAGCTGGATCTGAGCCAGTTGACGGTGACCTCGGACCGCTTCACCGCGCAAGCGCAGCTGACCATGGATCTGGCGCGCCAGTGGGGGGCGGGACAGGTCCGCGTCTCGTTGCCCGACATCGCTCCCATGGCGGCGCTGGTCGGGCAGCCGGCCGGCGGACGTCTGGACGGCGACCTCACGCTAAGCCTGGAGGGGCCCGACCTGCTGCGGATCAGCGGGCTGGTCACCACCCGGGCGCTGACCCTGGCCGATCCCCGGCTGGCCGCGTTGCTCGGCCAGACCCCCGCAATCGACCTCAACCTGGCGCTGCGCTCCTTTTCCGATTTGACGCTGGAGTCGACCCGGCTGCAATTCACCGCCGGGCAACTGGCGCTCGGCGGGACGCTGAATTTCGACCGCCAGGACCTGGACCTTACGGCGACGCTCCAACTGCCCGAATTGGCCCGTCTGCAGGCCGCCGGCTTACCGCTTCAGGGCGCGGCCACGCTAACGGCGGCGCTGCGCGGTCCCTTCGCCGGGACGCAGGCCGACTGGTCGCTGACCTCGGCGCGTCTGGGCAGTCCGCTCGGCGATTTCGATGCTGTGCGCGCCCAGGGACAGGTGAAGCAGGCGCGCAACGGCGTCACCACGGCGATGACGCTGACCGCCACCTTCGCCAACCTGCCGCTGAACCTGACGGCCCAGGCCGATCTGGCCGGACAAACCCTGACGCTGCCGCGTTTCGCGCTCACCCACGGACCGGGCGAGCTGCAGGGCCAACTGGCCATCGACCTGGACCAGCGGCTGACCCGGGGTCCGCTAACCCGGGGACTGCTGACGCTCAAGCTGCCGGATCTGGCCGCCTACCAATCGCTGACCGGCGACGCCCTCGGCGGCGGCTTGGACGCCACGCTCGATCTGGGCGTCACCGCGAACCGGCAACAGATGGCGGTGCGCCTGGACGGCAGGTCGCTGGCCTATCGCCCCCAGACCACCGGTCGCCAAACCGGCGCCCAAAAAAGCCGCGAACCGCAAGCCCTCGGCGCCGAAACCCTCACCCTGCGCGGGAAATTCGACGATCTCCTCGGCCGGCCCAGCAGCCAAGTCACCGCCCGGATCACCCGCCTGGCGGCGCCCGGCCTGACGCTGCCCCAACTCGACCTCCGACTGGCCGGCCCGGCTGACGACCTGTCCTTTTCCGGCGACGGTCGAGGAACGCTGAACGACCAGCCTCTCACCCTGGACTTTTCCGGGCGCACGGCGCTGGACGACCAACCCCGGGTAAGGCTGGAAAGCCTGAACGTCGGGCTGGCGGCGCGCGACCTGCGCTTGCTCGGCCCGGCTCAGTTGACCATCGCGCCGTCACAGCTGCGGCTAGACGATCTGAACATCGCGCTGGATGGCGGTCGGCTGCGCGCCGCCTTCAATCAGGAAGAGGGCCGAATCACCCTGGCGGCCAAGCTCACCGACCTGCCGTTGTCGCTTGTGCAAATCCTGATGCCGCAGGTCAAGCTGGAGGGCCGGATCAACGCCGACCTGGATCTTCAAGGACCATTGACCAACCCGACCGGCCGGGTTGATCTGCAAATCCCCGATTTCCGCAGCGCCGCCATGGCGAAGGGACAAAGCGCGCAGTGGCGGGTCCAGGCGCGGCTGTCGCAAAAAAGCCTCACCGGATCGGCCGGTCTCAGCGGCCTTTCCGCCCAGCCCTTGGACCTGGCCTGGACCCTTCCCTTGGCGTTCGATGGGTCGCTGTTCGGCGTGGGTCTGGCGCGGCAACGGCCCTTCCAGCTCTCCGCCAACTGGCAGGGCAGCGCCGGACGCCTGCTCGAGGTTATCGGGTCCGACCGGGTCAGCCTGGACGGCGCGCTGGCCTTCAAACTGGCCGCCGACGGCACCCTGGAGACGCCCAACCTTGTCGGCGACCTCACGCTGCGCGACGGCAGCTATGAGAACTTCCTGCTGGGCAGCAAGTTGCAGCCGGTTGCGTTCGATCTGCGCCTCGACGGCGACCAACTGCGGCTGACCTCCTTCAGCGTCGCCGACGGCAAGGGCGGCACGGCTTCGCTGTCCGGTGAGGTGACCCGACTGTTTGATTCGGCGCGGCGCGTCTCCTTCGTCACCGAAGCCAAGGACTTCATCCTGGTTGGCCGGGACGACGTCTTCATAAAACTCAATTGGCAAGTCCGCGCAACCGGCAACCAGCAGGCGGCGACCCTGGAGGGACGGGTCGAAAACAACCTGACCGAGATCTACCTCACCGCCGACCTGCCCCCCAGCTTCGCCGAAATCAAGGTGACCGACGCCAACGCCGCGCCGGCCGCGCCGACCCCGGCCGACCAGCCCCCCGGCCCAACGTTCCAGCAGCAGATGCTGTTCGACCTGACGCTTGACCTGCCCGGCCGGTTTTTTGTCCGGGGGCGCGGGCTGGATTCCGAATGGCAGGGGTCTTTCAAGCTGGCCGGTAGCGCCGCCAATCCAACCCTGGTGGGCGCGTTGACGCCGGTGCGGGGTTTCTTCGACTTTGCCGGGCGGCGCTTCGAGTTGACCGATGCCGATCTGATTTTTGCCGGCGACAAGCTGGTGCCGGAGTTCTCCGTCCTGGCGGTCTATCGGGGCAACGACGACTTTAGGGCATGGGTCAGGATCAGCGGCACAAGCGACGCGCCCACCCTCACCCTGAGCAGCGAGCCGGCATTGCCGCAGGACGAGATCGTCGCCCGGGTGCTGTTCGGCAAGGAAAGCGCCCGGCTAAGCCAGGCGGAAGCCTTTCAAGTGGCCTCGGCCATCGCGACCCTGACCAGCGGCGGGCCGGGGGTGATCGACGCGGTGCGCGCCCGGCTGGGCGTGGATGTGCTGAATTTCGCCCCGGCGCGCACGGAAAACGAGCTGGGCCGCCTGCAGGCCGGCAAGTACGTCACCGACAGGGTCTATATCGGCGTCGAACAGGGGGCCCAGTCCGGCAGCAGCAGCGCCGTGGTGCAAATGGACGTCGGCCAGGGTTTCAAGCTGGAAAGCCAATTCGACCCACGGGTGGAAAACAACATCGGCCTGCGCTGGGAGTGGGCCTACTGAAGCGGTCGTGCGGCGACCCGGCGGCCAAGCCCGGCCCGCCCGCTCACAGCGCCGGCTTGTCGGGCGTCTTTTGTTGAACAGCCCGCCGCCGCTACAGCCCTGACGCGACATATGATAAGCTGGGGGCCGCAGTGTTTGAGAAGGGAGGAGCCATGCTTCTGGTGCGTCAGGTGGAGGGGCCCGCCCGAATCGCGATTGGCCGCCAAGCGACCTATCAGGCGACCGTCTTCAATCAATCCAATCCCGCCGCCGCCGATCTGGCGCGGATCAATTGGCAGGTGAACCTGGAAGGGCGGGAAATCCGCCGGCCGTTGGCGGTTGGCGCGATCTTCAAGCTGGACATCGCGCCAGACTGGCTCGGCAAGGCGCTCACCATCATGCCATTTGCCAACACGCCGACGGCGGCGGTGGCGGTGACCACCCAGGTTGAAGCCGCGCAGCAACCGCCGCCGCCGCAACCGGAAACACCGGCCTTTCAGGTCGCCACCCGCTATGATTCCGAGCAGGCGCGCTGCTACGCGCGGGTCAACCTGGGCGAAGAGTTTTATGTTGGGTCGCGCGTGCCCTATCAGGGGCGGATCGGCCTGTCCAACATCTATCTGAACAGCGGTCCGCGCTACGATCCCTCGGCCCATGAAGCCGCGGAAGGCCACTGGGCCTTCATGATCTATCCGACGGCGCTGTGCGAGAGCGAAGGCTATTACAACCGCCTCAACACCTACGACCGCGCCGCTTTCACCTTCGGCTTGCTGCAGTGGGCCGCCCATACCGCCAACGCGAATTTCGTCCTGCTGTTCCGCCAGCTTTTGACCCTGCCCGACGCCGCCGGCTACTTCCCCGACCTTACCCTCAGGAACGGCCATATTCAGCAGCGGCGCGACACCGGATGGCTGGATCTGGAAGGCGGCGGCGACGACCTGCCCCGCCTAACGGCCTATCTCAATCCCGATCCCAACACGCTGACGCCACGGGTCCAGCAGGTCAGCGCGAAATTCGTCAATTGGTCCAACAGCTCGCGGGCCGCCCGCGCCCGGCAGGACAGCTTTGCCTTCGCCAGCTATCAGGCGAACATGGCGGACTACGCGCAGCGCTATGATCTCGACGGCCGCGAGGATCTGATCTGCCTGGTGGTCGCCGACATCCGCCACCAGGGGCGGGCGACCCACAGCGCCATCCAGTCGGCCCTGGCGGCGGCCGACCCGCTCGCCGCCCTGCTGGCCATCGGCGCCGAAAGCTACGCCGAACGGATCGCCACCCTGCAAGCCGCGATGAGCGACCTGGTTTCCCAAGGCAAGCTGGGCCGCCTGCGCTACGCCAGCGCGGCCAACAGCTTCGTCGCCCCTGATCCGCCGTCGCACCGCGGCTGATCGGCCAAGAAAGCCGCGCGCCACCAACTCACGGGCCGCCCAGCAGCGGGTCTTGACCCTTGCCGAACAGGCCCTGCGGGCGATAAATCAGTACCAGTATCAACAGCGAAAAGACCGCGATGTCGCGGTGTTCGCCTGGCAGATAGGCGCTCCAAACCGTTTCGGTCAGCCCGATAATCACCCCGCCCGCCAGGGCCCCGGGCAGCGAGCCGATCCCCCCCAGGATCGCGGCGGTCAGCGCCTTGAAGCCCAACAGGCTCCCACCGGTAAAGCCGATGTTGCCGTAGTAAAACACCACCAGTGCGCCGGCCAAGCCGGCCAGCAGTCCCGACAGAACAAAGGCCTGCCGCACGACGCGCGAAAAGGAAACGCCCAGCAGGCTCGCCGCCAGGGGGTCGTCGGCGCAGCCCCGCAGCACAAGCCCCATGGGGCGGCGCTGATACAGCCACAACAGCAGACTCAGGGCAAAGAACGTCACGCCGGAAACCAGCAGTTGGGCAAAGGACAGCGACAGCGACCAGGCCCCGGCCTCCAGCAGCAGGAAACCGCCGGGCAACAGCGGCGGCAGCCAAAGATCCCGCCCCCCCAGACTCAGGCGCAAGAACTCCTGCAGGGCAAAGGCCAGCCCCAAGGTGACGATCAGGCTAACCTGGCTCGGCCGACGCGCCACCGGCAGCATGATCTGGCGGGCCAGGACGCCGGTGAGCAATCCGCCCAGCGCCATGGCGGCGGCAAACATGATCACCAACGCCAGCGGCAGCGCCAGGCCCGCGCCGGTCAGCGCAAACAGCAACCCCAGGACCCCGCCATAGCCCGCCACCAAGGTCAGGTGGCCAAAAGCCAGATTGATCCGCTCCAACAGCGAATAGATCAGCGCGTAGCCCGCCGCCAGAAGCATGTAAACCGCGCAGACCACTAGCGCGTTGAGCAGGGTTTGACCGGCATAAAGCAAGGCCTTCTTCGCAGCGCCGATTGACGCCAGCGGCGCGGCGATGACCAGCGGGCGTGACCGCGTGACCTGCATCCAGATTTTCAGCACGGCCAGGTCCATCGGCGTGAGCCAAACGCCAAGCGGCGCGTCGCCCTGGTCGCGGGCCACGGCCACCAGGTCCAGCCGTCCCGGGTCCCAGGTGCCCCCGGCGAAACGACAGCGCAGCCAGTGATCCCTGGCGGCGGCGGCCGGCGGGGTTATCCGATAGTCCAAGCGCAGCTCCACCGCCGCGCCGCCCGGGTTCTGCCACGCCCGCGCGCTCAGCAGCGTCACGCGATCGCCGCTGTCCAGATAGGCGCCAATCAACCGCTGACAAATCGCCTGTTGCTGCGGATCGATCAACTGACAGGCGGCCAACAGCAGCAAAAGAGCAGCGGAAAGAAACAAATTGCGCGGATTGGCAGAGCGCATGAGCCGGACTGACGGGCCAAGAGGCCGGTTCCCAAAATTGTCGAATTTCCATAATAAAAGCTACAGGCCGGCGTTCCGGAGCGCCAGAAAAAGCGCCCGCCGCGCCGGTCAAGCGGCAGCCCGAGCGCCGGTCAAGCGGCAGCTTTCAACCCCTGAACAAAAAAAATCGGTCATATTTACTGGATCTGTCCCGATTTTACCTAATTAAAGTGACCGGCATTTCGCGATTGTCCGCATATTTCAACCAGCAATGTCCGTCTTCCTGACGCATTATGACGATAAAACCTCACCATCCCGTCGCCACAGCCGCCGCGCTGGCGCAACCGACCACCTTGTTGAGAAGGACCTTTTTGCCGATGACCGCCGCCCTCTCCCGCACCGCCATTCCCTTGGCCGAACTGCTGATCGACGCCCTGAAAGAAGAGGGCGCGCGTGAAGTTTTTGGCATCCCCGGGGATTTTGCCCTCGCCTTCTTCAAGGTCTTGGAAGAAGGCGGGAAGCTGCCGCTCTACACCCTGTCCCATGAACCGGCGGTGGGCTTTGCCGCCGATGCGGCCGCGCGGTTTGGCGGCCGCATCGGCGTGGCGGCGGTGACCTATGGGGCCGGCGCCTTCAATTTGGTAAACACCGTGGCCACCGCGTTGGCCGAGCGCTCGCCGCTGGTGGTGATTTCCGGCGCGCCCGGTAAGGCGGAAAGCCAAAGCGGCCTGCTGCTGCACCACCAGGCCAAGAGCCTGGACAGCCAATTCCGGGTGTTCCAGGAGTTGACCTGCGACCAGGCCCGGCTGGACAACCCGCGCACCGCCGCCGGTGAAATCGCCCGGGTGTTGCGCAGCGCCCGCGAACGGTCCCAGCCGGTTTACATCGAGCTGCCCCGCGATATGGTCGGGGTGCCGTGTGAACCGGTCGCCCGGCTGCCCAATCGGCAACCCGATCCCCAGGCCTTGGCCGAGTGCGCCGACGAAATCATGGCGCGGCTGGAAGCGGCCAAGCAGCCCGTGCTGTTGATCGACGTGGAAATCCGCCGCTATGGCCTGGAGGAAAAGTTGACGGACTTGGCCCGCCGTCTCAATTTGCCGGTGGTGACAACCTTCATGGGGCGGGGGCTGCTGTCGTTCGAGAACAGCCCCTTGGTTGGAACCTACCTGGGGGCGGCCGGCGACCCGGAAATCACCCGGCTGGTCGAGGAATCCGACGCGCTGTTGATGCTGGGGGTGATTGTTTGCGACACCAATTTCGGGGTCTCGGACAAGCAAATCGATCTGCGCCGCGCGCTCCAGGTGTCGGGACGCGAGGTCAAGCTCGGGCATCATCTCTATCCCGACCTGCCGCTCGACGCGCTGATGGACACCCTGTTGGCGCGGCTGCCCGCGGCCGACTTGGTCGCGCCCCGCCCGTCCCTTTCGCCTTGCGCGCCCGCGCCGCTGCCCGAAGGCCTGATCGCCGACACGGCGGCGATCCGACCGCAAGACGTGGTGCGGGCGATTAACGACCTGCTGGCCGATCAGGGCGAACGGCCGATCGTCAGCGATGTGGGCGACTGCCTGTTTGCCGCCACCGACATCAGGCCGGTCCCCTTCGCGGCCTGCGCCTACTATGCCGGCATGGGCTTTGCCGTGCCCGGCGCCCTGGGGGCGCAGGTGGCGACCGGCAAACGCCCGCTGGTGCTGGTGGGCGACGGCGCCTTTCAGATGACCGGGTGGGAGCTGGGCAACTGCCAACGGCTGGGGCTGGATCCGATCGTCATCGTCTTCAACAACGCCAGTTGGGAGATGCTGCGCGTCTTCCAACCCGAATCCGCCTTCAATCGGCTGGGATCGACCTGGAACTACGCCCTGGCGGCCCAAGCCCTGGGAGGCCGGGGCCACCAGGTCGCCACCCGTCGCCAGTTGGCGCAGGCCCTGCAAGCGGCCGAGCAGGAGCGCGGGCGCTTCCAACTGATCGAGGTGCTGCTGGAACCGGGCAGCCAGTCAGACAGGCTGCAACGCTTCGTCGAAGCGCAGAAGGCGCGCCGGGCCCGGATCGGCGAAGCCGCCTGAACACCACCGGCGGGGCGGCGCCGGTCGGCTTGTCACAAAGACGTCACGCCAAAGCGCGGCGCCATGAGGGAAAGTGGCGCCATACAAGTGACGTTAAAGGAGCAAGACCATGAAAAATCGATTCCGTTTTGTTGCGATTTTCTGTCTGGCGGCCATCCCCTTGGTCGGCCTGGCCGGCCCCGGTCAGGCCGACGAAAGAGCCAACCTGACCCGCAAGTCGCTGGCCGCCGAGCAAGCGCTGAAAGACCAATCCGCCGGCACCAGGGAACTGGTCGACAAGGCAAAGGCCGTGCTGGTCTTCCCGGAAATCACCAAGGTTGGCGCCATCCTGGGCGGCACGGCCGGCGAAGGCGTCCTGTTGCAGGACGGCAGCGCGCTTGGGCATTACAAGCTGGTGAACGGATCGGTCGGTCTGACCCTGGGCATGACCCAATACAGCCAGGCCATTCTTTTCATGACCAGCGAGTCGCTGCGCGCGTTTCAAAGCGCCAGCGGATGGGAGATCGGCGGCGATTTGTCTGTCGCCATGGTTGATGTCGGCGCCGGCGGGCAACTGGACAGCAAGAACATCGACAGCTCGGTGATCACCATAGTTTGGGGGCAAAACGGTCTGATGGCCGACGCCTCCGTCAAGGGTGGAAAGATCGAAAAGATCGACTAGGGGCATGCGCCGCGCGGCGCGCCAAGCCGATCGCGCCCTAGGCTTGCGCGCCGCGCTGCGCTATCTTGCTGGCCGACAGATAAAACTCTAACAAAGGCAGCAACATGAGCCAATTTGAGAAGATCGCCATGGTCACGGGCGCGGGCACGGGTATCGGCAGGGCCACCGCGAGCAAACTTTTGGCGGCCGGCTACGCCGTCGTGCTGGTGGGACGTCGACAGGCGCCGCTGGTGGAAAGCATCTCCCTGGCCAGACAGGCCCATACCGAAATAGCCGACGACCAGGCCCTGGCCGCGCCTTGCGACGTTACCGATCCCGATCAAGTTGCCGCGCTGTTCGCCAGGCTCAAGGCAAGCTACGGACGGCTCGATGTGCTGTTCAACAACGCGGGCATGGGCCTGCCGCCGCTGACCGTGGGGGAGATGACCTTCCAACAGTGGAAAAGTGTCGTCGATGTCAATCTCAACGGTGTGTTCAACTGCGCCCATGAAGCCTTCAATCTGATGAAGGACCAGCAGCCCCAGGGCGGCCGCATCATCAACAACGGCTCGATCTCCGCCTATGCGCCGCGTCCCGGCTCCGCGCCCTACACCGCCACCAAGCACGCCATCACCGGGCTGACTAAATCCATTTCGCTGGATGGGCGGCCCTTTGATATCGCCTGTGGCCAAATCGACATTGGCAACGCCGCCACCCCGATGACCGCGCAGTTCGACAAGGGCATTCCGCAGGCCCACGGCGCGATAGTGCCCGAGCCCACCATGGATGTGGCGCATGTGGCCGACGCCGTGCTCTACATGGCGCAACTGCCGCTCAACGCCAACGTTCAAAACATGACCGTGATGGCCACCAAGATGCCGTTTGTCGGCAGAGGTTGAGGCCGATTGGCCGCGGCGCCGACCGCGACCGGGCCAACAGTCCCCAAGCCGCCCCGCGACCCTCCGGTTGGAGGTTCCGGGGCGCGACGGCGGAAAGCGGCGACGGTGTGATGTTGCCAGACAGACCGAACAGCGCTAGTCCTAGAGTCGGATCGGCTTAATTCCCTTCGCGTTTGATCGGGGTGGACAGAAACGCCGGGGCGCATCGGCTCCACCGTCAAACACCCGGTCACAGATTGGTCAACGGCGGAGTTACGGTTGAAACGGCATCACGTCGTCACGCCATGTCAACAACTCCGACGCGACAGGCGCAAACCGACCGGATGGAGCTCTCGCGACCAATCGACCATCGAATCAGGCTTGGCTGCAACGCAAATGACAAACGTACTGCCGCAACAGCGGCTTCTTCTGGAGTTGTTGATCATGTCGGGGAACATTGGCGTTCCCGACAAGGACAACGGCTCACTGCTCTATCGCACCCTTCTCGAATGCCGGAATGTCGGCTGGATCACCCTAAAAACCATTGCCGCCGGCTATTCCGAAGCGGCGATCACCGAAGCGGGCCGCGCGGCCATCCAGGGTCGGCGCACCACCGCCGACTCCAGAACCTGAGCCGCCCGCGCCGCGTGCAACAGCCCAGTGGCGACTATTCTTTCTGGCCGGCGATCAGACGCGACGGCTTTGCCGGTTTACCTGCTGGCTGCGAGGAAGCTTGGCTGTCGCGCGTTTCCCACTGCGCCTTGGTGACAAAGGCCTGCACCCGCCCCTGATTCAACAGCAACACCTTGTCGACCGCCGCCATGATGTTTTGCCGGTGTGAGACCACCACCACGATCGCCCCCTCCGCCTTGGCCGCCTCAATGGCTTCAACCAAGCGTTGCTGGCTGTCGGCGTCCAGATTGGCGTCGGGTTCATCCAGCACCAACAGGCGCGGCGCGCCAAACAGCGCGCGCGCCAAGCCGACCAACTGGCGTTGCCCACCGGTCAGCGAGTAGGAGGAACTGCTGATCTCGGTGTCATAGCCCTTATCCAGGGCGCCGATCATGTGGTGGATGCCGGCCTTCTCCGCCGCGGCGATGATCTGTTCATCCGTCGCCGCGCGGAGCCGCGAGATATTTTTCCCCACCGTGGTGTTGAACAGGCCAACTTCCTGGGGCAGGTATCCCACCATTTGGCCGAACGACTCCCGTTCCCAGGTATAGACCGAGTGGCCGTCCAGCGTCACCACCCCGGCGGTCGGGCTCCAGACCCCAACCAGCAAGCGCGCCAGGGTCGACTTGCCGGCTCCCGAGGATCCCACCACCGCCACGGCCTCACCGGGCTGAACCTGGAAGGAGGCGCCGCGCAACACCGGAGCCCTGGCCCCTGGCGGGACGAAAGTCAGGTTGTCGATTTCTAGCCCGGCTTCCGGGGACGGCAATGGCATTGTCGAGCGGGCGCCCTGCCCTTCGGCCAGCAGGTCCAACAGCCGCTTATAGGACAGGCGAACTTCCACCAAGGAGCGCCAGTTGCCGAGCAGATGCAAGGTGGGCGCCAAGGCCATGCTGGCGGCGAACATGGCGACAAAACTGCTCGAGGCCCCAACTTCGCCCGACATGGTCAGCAGCGAGCCGACAAAGAGAATCGTGATGATGGCAAAGAGCGGCACCACCGAACTGATCGCCCGATTGGCCGCGGCCCTTTTACTTGTTTGATCATTCAGCGCCAGCGCCCGTTCATTGCTTTGCCACCAAAGATCGAGCACCGGACGCTGCATTCCCATCGCCTCGATGACTTCCGCGTTCTTCAAATAGTTTCCCACTTCGCGGGTCGACTCCTGGCTGGCGGAGATCGCATCCTTGGTGATCTGACGGTTGGAGAGTTCGTTGACCACGGCCAGACCGGTCAGCAGCAGCAGATAGGACAGGACGATCACGACAAACAGCGGATGCAGCAAATAGAGGACGAGGAAAAACACCGGCGACAGGGCGAACTCCATCGCCGAGGGGATGAAGGAGCCGGAAAAAAAGCCTCGGATCGACTGAATATCGCGCAGGGTTTCCGAGGGGTCGCCTTTCCCGCGCAGGGTACGCAGGATAATCGGCTCCAGCGTGTCGACCCCGAGCGCCTGGCCCAGCCAGTTCCCGATTCTCTGGTGCAGCCGGGCGCGGACATAGTGAAAAATCCCCAGCAGGATCAGCGCGGCGAAGATGATAATGGTAAGCCAGTAAAGCGAGGTTACCGAGTTCGACGGGGTGATGCGCGAGAAGACGATGATCATGTAAATCGGCTTCATCACCCCCAGAATGGTCAGCGCCACGCTCAAGGCGAAAGACAGCGCCAGCCCCCCGTGGCAGCGGGCAAAAATCTTCTTGAGCTGAATAGAGGCATCACTCTGCTTGTTCATCGCTTGATCACGCGCCGCTCTTTTCGTTGTAAAACACCTTAGTCCAAATAGCCCTCTCGTCCAGTAAGGCTGTTTGAACGGACGGTGGGTTGGCGGCGGATCGCTGTGAACCGGATCACGCCGCCGCCGGGGCCGAATTAACCTTCCGACGCGTCGCGCGCCTTTTCCGCCGTTCCGGCCGGGCCCGCGCGCTGAGCTATTCCCCGGGCCACCAAATCCAGCGACAGCCCCGACCTGGCCAGATAGACCTGGGGCAACGCCGCCGCCTTGCCCGCCTGCAGGTCCGAGGCGTTGTCGCCGACAAGAAAGGATTTGTCACGGTCCACCGGCCAGTGGGCCATCAAATCCCGGAGCATTCCCGGGCCGGGTTTGCGCCAGGCGCAAGCTTTCAGATAGCGCCCCTTGCCTTCGGTCGGATGATGCGGACAGAAGCGAAAAGCATCGATATGGGCGCCCTGCGGGCGCAGCTGCGCCTGCATCCAACGGTGCAGCGCCCGCACGTCTTCCTCCTGATAGTACCCCCGGCCAACACCGGCCTGGTTGGTCACCACAAAGACATAACGCCCGGCGTCGTTGAGCGCCTTGATCGCCGCCACTGCTTCCGGCGCCCAGTCAAACTGCTCGGCTTTGTGGACATAGCCGTGATCGAGATTGACCACCCCGTCCCGGTCGAGGAAGGCGGCGGGACGAGTCAGAAAGGCAGGGATCAGCGCCTGCGCCTCGGCCAACGCGCGCGGTTGGCCGATGTCATGAAAGAACCCTTGATAAACCCGCCCCGCCAACCGTCCGTCGCGCGCCAGACGCGGAAAGACATCCCGCTCCAGCGAGCAGGGCAGCGGGCCGAGATGCGCCAGAATTTCCCGGCGCATCCAGTAAACCCCGCCGTTGATCAGCCCGGGCCCGGGCCGCTGCGGGCGTTCGGAAAAAGCGGTGATGCGCGCCCCCGAAAGGCCGACCACGCCAAATCGGCTGGCCTCGTCGATCCGGCGCAGCGCAACCGCGGCCAAGGGCGCCTCGGCCGCCGCCTCGGCGCGGGCAACGGACAGCAGGTCGAGAAAATTGAAGGCAAAGAGCGAGTCGCCGTTGAGCAGCAAAAACCTATCGTCCAGCAGATCGCGCGCGAAGGTCAGCGCGCCGCCGGTTCCCGCCGGTTCGGGTTCGCGCACCAGGGTAATTTCAAGCGGCAGATCGGGGTGGAGCGCGCGGCCCTGGCCATACAGCGCCGCGACCTTGTCCGCCTGATGGCCGCACAGCAGCAGCACCCGGCGAAAGCCGTGGCGCGCCAGTTCAAACAGAAGATGATCCAGGAAGGGTTTTCCCGCCACCTCCAGCAGCGGCTTCGGACAGTCCCGGGTCAGCGAGCCCAGGCGCGTTCCCAGCCCACCCACCAACACCACAGCCTGCAGACAGGGGCCAAACGCAGTCATGCTTTCTTCTCCCTCGACACGTCGGGACTATCGGTCCTCGAGCGAGGCGGCCACCTGTTGTGCGACCCAACCATAGGTTCGTTCCAATCCCTCGGCCAGGGTCATTGTCGGCTCCCAACCCAGATGGGCGCGAATCAGGTTATTGTCGGAATTGCGGCCGCGCACCCCCAGCGGTCCGGGAATGTGCACCTTTTCGACGGTCTTTCCGGCCAGGCCGCAAATGATATCCACCAACTGGTTGATCGAAACCATTTCCTCCGAGCCGATGTTTACCGGGCCGGTGAAGTTGGAGCGGGTCAAGCGAAGGGTCGCCGCCACGCATTCATCAACAAACAGGAACGAGCGGGTTTGCTCGCCGTCGCCCCAGATTTCAATCTTGCCGCCCTCCTCGACCATCGCCACCTTGCGACAGAGCGCCGCCGGCGCCTTTTCCCGGCCATCGTTCCAAGACCCCTGCGGGCCGAAGATGTTGTGATAGCGCGCCACCCGAACTTCCATTCCACGGTTGCGGGCATAGGCCAGGTACAGCCGCTCGCTAAACAGCTTCTCCCAGCCATATTCGCTGTCTGGATGCGCCGGATAGGCCGAGTCCTCGCGGCAGTTGGGATTGCCCGGGTCGGTTTGGTTTTCCTGCGGGTAAATGCAGGCCGAGGAGGAGTAGAAGATCCGCTTGATGTTGCGTTTGGCGCAGCCGTCAACCACGTTCAAATTGATCTGCGCCGAGTTGTGCAGAATCTCGGCGTCATTGTCGCCGGTGAAGACAAAGCCGGCGCCGCCCATATCGGCGGCGAGTTGGTAGACCTCGTCGAAGCGGCGGTCGATCACCGAACGACAAAAAGCTTGGTCCCTGAGGTCGCCGACCGCGAAGTCATCGGCCAGGCTTTCCGCATAGCGCGGCAGCTTCAGATCGACCCCCCGGACCCACAGCCCCTCTTGCTTCAAGCGCTTCACCAGGTGGCTGCCAATAAAGCCGCCGGCCCCCAACACCAATGCTGATTTCATCGTTAGTCTCCCAAAAAAAATTCAGCGTCAATCAGCTCCGGTCGATCAGGCAAGCCCCTGATGCTTGCGGCGCGGCGCGAAATCACCGCCGCCAATCGCTGAGCCACCCCGTCATAGCATTCTTTTGCCCCCGTCGCTGCTTGTCGACCCATGAAAGCACGATAAAAAACCATTCCCCCAACCGATGGCGGCGCCGCCCCGGCTGAAACGGCGAAACAGCTTGCCGGTTGTCGCCGACGGCGACTGAACCCAACAGGAATGTGAATTCAGACCCGCAGAGATTTACGTTAAATTGGCCAACGCAGCCCCGGATAGGCGCCAGACCCGGTTCGCCGGGCGGCTTATCTGCGCTGGCATTGGCGTGACGGAACCGGGCGCGGCCACGAGTTGTCGCGCGTCCGATCACATACACAAGAAGCAGGAGGAAGCAACATGCGACCCCTTACCGGAATGACGTTGGGACTGGTGCTTATGATCGGCGGGTCCGTCATCGCGGCCGGCCAGGCCAGCGCTGCTGAAAAATTATCCCACGCCCATATGGGACATGTCACCACGGCTTGGAACGACACCCCCGATGGGCAAGGGTTGTTGCCGACCGCCATCGCCGAGGCAAAGATCGCCGCGCAACACGCCGCTTTCGCCATCCAGAAACCCAGCGACCTGGCCTGGATGAAGCTGCACGCGGCCCATGTCTTGAACGCCGTCGACGCCACCTTGCAGGCGAAGGGTCCCGGATTGGGTTATGGCGTGGTCAAAGCGGCCGGCGGAACCGCCAAACACATCAACTTCGCGGCCAACAGCGATGACGCCTCCGACAACGTGCGCGCCCACGCGCGGCATGTTGCAACCGCCGCGCAGAACACCCTGGCCCGGGCTGCGGAGATCGCCGCCCTCTGCCAGAAGGTAAGCACCGCTGACAACGCCGAACAGGCCGCCGCCCTGATGCAGCAGGTCGCCACGCTGGGCAATCAACTGCTCGCGGGCGTCGACGCCAATGGCGATGGCGCCATATCTTGGGAGCAGGGCGAAGGCGGCCTGAACATCGCCAACCAGCACATGGGGTTTATGGAACAGGGCGAAGGCATGAACTAACCCGGCCAAGAGGGCGCGCCGCCGCGACCCTTCAGGCCGGCGAAAATCACCCTTGATCCTGTAGTTACTACAGAGTTTACGGTGGCAACCAACAGCCGACCCTCCCCCGGGTTCAACGCCCGACCCAACGCCCGGTTTTCCGTCCACGCCCGCCCGCCAAGCAGTCTCGCGGTCAACGGCCGCTGCCGGACTCCCCCAGCAAGCGGACAGGCAGCGATGACCCAGCACTCAACATTACGCCACGGCCTGATCAGCACGGCCCTGGCAGCGCTTTGCTGTTTCACCCCGCTGCTGGTGGTGTTGCTCGGCGCCGCCGGCCTGTCAGCTTGGCTGGGCTGGCTCGACTATCTGTTGTTTCCCATCCTGTTCACCAGTCTGGGCTCGGTTGCCCAGGCACTTTATCTGCGCGCCGGAAAAATCGGCCCGCGGCCCGACCGCCTGATCTTGAGCGCCGTCGCCGCCCTCTCGGCGCTGCTTTTCTGGCTCGAGTTCAGGTTCGCCTTGAGCCTGTCTCTGGCCATCGCCGCGGCTGTCGGCGGCTATGGCTTTTTTCTGCGTGCGGCGACCGCGCGACGCGACAGCCAGCTAACCAACCCGCAAGCCGACCGCTCAACAATGGATCAAAAATCATGACCGACCCTGCAGACAACAACAGCGCTTCGCCCACCAACACCACACCGACGGCGCGCTATGACCTCGCGGTTATCGGGGCCGGGTCGGCGGGTTTTTCCGCCGCCCTCACCGCCGCCGAGCAAGGCGCCCAAGTCGCGCTGCTTGGCTTTGGCGCCATCGGCGGCACCTGCGTGAACGTCGGCTGCATTCCCTCCAAGACCATGATCCGCGCGGCCCAAGCCCTGCACCACGGCAAAACCGCCGCGCGCTTTGCCGGCCTTGCCGGCCACGCCGAGCTGCAGGCCTGGGACGCTTTGGTAAACCAGAAGAACGCGCTGGTCGCACAGCTTCGTCAAACCAAGTACCGGGACCTGCTGTCGGCCTATCCCAATATCGCCTACAGGCAAGGCCAGGTTCGGCTGATCGAGGGGGGCGTGGCGCTGGACAACACACCGATCGAGGCCGACTCCACAATCATCGCCACCGGCGCCGCGCCGACGATCCCCGACATTTCAGGCATTGAAACGGTCAACTGCCTCACCAGCACCCAGGCCCTGGACCTCACGCAACGGCCCGACTCGCTTCTGGTCATCGGCGGCGGTTACATCGGGTGCGAACTGGCGCAGATGTTCGCCCGCGCCGGCGCGGCCGTCACCCTGGTCTGCCGCTCCCGTCTCCTGCCCGAGGCCGAGCCGGAAATCAGCACCGCCCTCACCGGCTATCTGCGTGACGAGGGGATCACCGTGGCGGACCGGCTGGCCTATCAAGCCATCCGCCCAACCGACCAAGGCATCGCGCTGGATGTTCGGCAAAACGGCCAGGACAGGACGATCCGGGCACAGCAGGTGCTTGCCGCCACCGGGCGCCGTCCCAACAGCCGCGGCCTGAACCTGGAACAACGGGGTATCGAGCTGCTGCCCAACGACGGCATCAAGGTGAACGACAAGATGCGAACCAGCCGGCCGGGCGTGTACGCCGCCGGCGACGTCACCGGGCGGGATCCCTTCGTCTACATGGCGGCCTACGGCGCGAAAATCGCGGCAAAGAACGCGCTGAACGGCGACCGGCTCGGCTACGACAATTCCGCCATGCCCTGGGTGGTCTTCACCGACCCGCAGGTCGCCGGGGTGGGGCTGTCGGAAGCCGCCGCCAAACAGCGCGGCTTCGCCGTGAAGACCGCCAGCATCCGGCTGGACCAGCTTCCTCGTGCCCTGGCGGCACGCGACACCCGGGGTTTGATCAAGCTGGTGGCCGACAAGAAAACCAACAAGCTTTTGGGCGCGCAATTGCTCGCCCCCGAAGGGGCGGACAGCATCCAAACCGCCGCAATGGCGATCCGGTGCGGCCTGACGGTCGGCGCGCTGGCCGACAGTCTTTTTCCCTATCTCACCACGGTGGAGGGCTTGAGGTTGGCCGCCCAGGCCTTCGACCGGGACATCACAAAGCTGTCATGTTGCGCTGGGTGACGCACCAATCACCCGGGCGCGCCTATGCCATTATGTGGCGATTTCCGTGGCCGCGACCCGCCCGCTGACATCGGCGCGTCTGACGGACGTTTTAACAATTGTTGGCTTATATTCCTTTACCGGCACGGCGGGTGGCGGGCGCAGGGGCGGGCGCCCGCGAGTTCTCCTGAAGATTGTATTTTGCCGGCCCGGTTTGCGCCGCCGAAATCGGCCAACCGGCGCGCCAGGCGCGGAAAACCGCCACTTCCGCGCCCGCGGCGCACCAAAATACTAGGCGACAACAAGTCGCAGGGCGCGATAAGATCGGCCCAAGACCGACCGCTTGAGCGCGGGCTCGGCGCGCATCCTCAGGGCGCAAAAACCTGACAAATTGGCGGCGCGGCGCGGCTTGAACCGGACCACGCTCAGCAGAACGCGCCACGCCACGCCGGTTGCACGGACCCGCTATGGCGCGGGCGCTGGGCATTGCGCGATCCAGGAATATGTTGGATAAGCCCAGCGGCGCACTTCTATTCGACAGGACCAACAGCATCGAAAGGTTGTGAAAAATAGGAGCCAACAGTTTGTTTTGCCACAGAAAAGGTAATTGAACCTGATGGCCGAGTGGTTAAGTGTCCACCGCTGGCAGCCTGCCCCCGCCACCGACAGTTCGTCGCTGTCGCGGACAACGTCCAGACCCGCGACAAATTCCACGGCGATCTAAGGATTTTGTTAGCTTGATTCTGCTGTAAAGGGGGCGGGACTTTTATCTTCTATTCGCGCGCGTGGGGGTCACGCGCTATCGACCAGCAATCCACCAGCAATCCACCAGCAATCCAGGGGCTCAAACCGCTATCGCGTCCTTAAGGAAAGTTTCTTGACCGTATCCCTGTTGCCCAAAAACTGGCCCGTTGGATTTCGCACCGCCATTGCGCCGCTGTTGGCCGGCGCGGTGATGTTCGGCCTGACCCTGTGGGCTTGGTATCTCGTCGACCGAGCTGAGATCAATCGCCTCGAGGCGCATTTCAACGACCGGGTCGTTCGCATTGAGAACACGGTCAAGGTGCGGTTGATGGCCTATGAGCAAATGTTGCGGGCGGGTGTGGCGCTGTTCAACACCTCCGAACAGATCGGCCGCCATGAATGGCGAACCTTCGTGGAAAGCCTGAATGTCGAGGACAACTACCCGGGCCTCTTGGGTATTGGCTTTGCCAAGAGGATCGAGCCGGCGGACAAGAACGCCTATATCCAGGGAATCCAGGCCGCCGGCTTTCCTGA
Source organism: uncultured Rhodovibrionaceae bacterium (assembly GCA_963976695.1). Taxonomy (GTDB): domain Bacteria; phylum Pseudomonadota; class Alphaproteobacteria; order Kiloniellales; family DSM-21159; genus CAXBMB01. The sequence continues at coordinate 6,760 of CAXBMB010000042.1, read as the reverse complement.
TTTTCGGATCTGGCCCGAAGGCGAGCGCGATTCCTATTCGACCATCATTTACCTGGAACCCTTCAACGACCGCAATCAGCGGGCCTTCGGCTATGACATGCTGTCGGAACCGACGCGCCGCGCCGCCATGGAACGGGCGCGCCAAACCAACGGCGCCGCCATGTCGGGCAAGATCACCTTGGTTCAGGAAACCGACGTGGATGTGCAGGCCGGCTTTCTGGTTTACCTTCCGGTGTATCAGGCGGGACGGTCGTTGACGACCACCGCCGCCCGGTCCAGCGCCTTGCGTGGCTGGATTTACAGCCCCTTCCGCATGAAGGACTTCATCGAGGCCACCCTACTGCAATTCGAACACGAGCAGCTTCAGACCGGGATTGCGATCTACGACGGCACCGCCGATACCGAAGAAGCCCTCATGTTCCGCAATGACACGACCGCCGTGTCGCCGCTGTTCAGCAAACAGCTGTCGTTCAAGAATGCAGGCCGCGTCTGGACGATGGATTTCACCAGCCTGCCGGAATTCGACGCAGGCCTGAACCAAAGTTCCTCGCGGATCATCCTGCTTTCGGGCTTGGTGATTACGCTGTTGATCATGATCCAGGTGTGGCTGCTGGGCAACACGCGAAACCGGGCTCTGTCCCTGGCCCATGACATAAGCGGCGCGCTCGGCGAGCGGGAAGCGCACCTGCGCGGGATCATGGACAACATGAGCGAGGGGGTGACGACCATCGACGAAGCGGGGAATGTTACGTCGATCAACCAGGCGGTCACCCAGATCCTTGGCTACCACCCCGAAGATTTGCTCGGTCGCAATGTCAACAGCCTGATGCCCGAGCCGGACCATGGGCGGCACGACACCTATATCCAAAACTACCTACGCACCGGGCAGGGAAAGATCCTGGGCATTGGCGCGCGCGAAGTGACCGCCCGGCGCAAGGACGGATCCGAGCTTCCCGTTGAACTGACCATCAATGTCATGCAATCGCGCGGCCGATCGGGGTTCATCGGCGTAATTCGCGATATCAGCGAGCGCAAGGCCGCCGAATGGGAAATCGACCGCAGTCGCAAGCTTCTCCAAGCCATCCTGGATAACATGGCCGACGGCATCGTCGCCTGCGATGCCGAGGGGACGCTGTCTCTATTCAACCCGGCGACGCGCAAGCTGCACGGTCTTCCCCTCCAGTCCCTGCCGCCCGAGTCCTGGGCAAAGTACTTCTCGCTGTACATGTCGGACGGCGAAACCCTCATGCCGACGTCGGAAATTCCGCTGATGCGCGCGCTCAAGGGCGAGGAGGTCCATAACGTTGAAATGGTCATCGAACAGGTCGGCGGCAAAAAGCTGCGCATATTCGCCAACGGTCAGGCGATGTACGACAAACGGGGGGAAAAGATCGGCGCGGTGGTCTCGATGCGCGACGGCACGGAACAGTTCGAGATCCAGCGGGCGCTGAGGGAAAGCGAAGAACGTTTCCGAAAGGCCTTCCAATCGGCCGGCCACGGCATTGCCATGGTAGGGCTCGACGGCCGTTTTCTCGACGCCAACACCAAGCTGTGCGAAATGTTGGGCGAAGACCGTGAAACCCTGTTGACCTGCGACTTCCAGGCCTTCACCCATCCGGACGATCTGGACGAAGACATCGCGTTCAAACGGCAACTGATGGCCGGTGAAATTGAATCCTACCAGATGGAAAAGCGCTACATTCGTAAAGACGGCTCAGTCTTCCCGGCCATCTTGAGCGTCGGGCTGGTTCAGAGCGAAAACCGGGCGCCCTTGCACTTCGTCTCCCAAATCGCCGACATCTCCGAGCTTCGCGAGTCGGAGGCGAAATTTCTGCAGGCCCAAAAGATGGAAACGGTGGGCAATCTGACCGGCGGCATCGCCCATGACTTCAACAACATTCTGGCGATTATTCTAGGCAATCTGCAGTTGATCGAACGCCGCCTGGCCGATCAACCAAAGTTGGCGAAGTTTACCGCCACGGCCATCGAAGCCACCACCAGAGGGGCCGACCTGACCCGCCACCTGTTGGCCTTTTCACGCCGCCAAGAGTTGGAGCCTAAGGTGCTGGACGCCAATGAGTTTGTCGCCAATATGGAAAATATCCTGCGTCGGACGCTCAGCAACCACATCAAGATTCAGACCAATCTGGCGACCAACCTGGGCCGGATCAAGGCCGACCCCGCGCAGTTGGAGTCGGCGCTCTTGAACCTGGCGATCAACGCCCGCGACGCCATGCCCGAGGGCGGACAGCTGCTGATCGAAACCTCCAACGAGACCTTCGACGCCGCCTACGCCGAACGTTATGCCGACGCCCAACCCGGCCCGCACGTCTGTATTTCGGTCACCGACAGCGGCACCGGCATTCCGGCGGACAAGATCAAAAGCATCTTCCAACCCTTCTTCACCACCAAGGAGGTCGGCAAGGGAACGGGCCTTGGCTTGAGCATGGTTTTCGGTTTCGTTCGCCAGTCGGGCGGCCACATCAATGTCTACAGCGAGGTCGGACAGGGCACGCGGTTTCGCCTCTGCCTGCCGCATACCGACGACCAACCGGCCCGCGCCGGCAACAATAGCTTCCCCGACGCCCCCTTGCAGACCGGCAGTGGCACAATCTTGCTGATTGAAGACGAAGCGCAGGTGCGCGAGACAACCGCCTTGCTGCTCGAGGATCTCGGCTACACCGTGATCGCCGCCGCCGATGGACCGAGCGCGCTGCAAAGCCTTGAGGTGCAACCCGATGTCGACCTGTTGTTCACCGATATGGTGATGCCGGGCGGCATGAACGGTCACCAGCTGGCCGAGGCGGTTCACCAGCGCTTGCCCGACCTGCCGGTGCTGCTGACCTCCGGGTATCCACGCGACGCCTTCGCCGAAGGTCGAAAATTCCCGCTGCTCAACAAACCCTACACCAACCAAGGACTGGCACAAGCCATCCACCTTGCGCTTGACACCAAGCAAAGCCAGGAGGAAACCCAATGAAAAGGCCAGACAAACGGCTGCTGGTGATCGATGACGAGCATCAAATATGCGAACTCGTCACCGACGTCGCGCAAGAGATCGGCTTCCAGATTGCCCAGGCCACGACACACGTCGAATTTGATCGCCTGTTTCGCGAGTTCAAACCAAATTTCATCGTCATGGATCTGGCAATGCCCGACGGCGACGGCATCGAATTGCTTCGCTTTCTAAGCATCGAGCAGTGCAAGGCCGGGATCATCCTGATGAGCGGGCTTGACCAGAAGCTGCTCAACACGGCCCGGCAGTTGGGCGAGAACAAAGGGTTGAACGTAATCGGCACGCTGCAGAAGCCAATCCAGATTGATGACCTGGAGGCGTTGCTCTGCGTACCTGCCAAGGGCAAGCGCGACCTGCAGGCCAACGAATTGGTTCAGGCGCTGGAAGAAGACCAGTTCGAGATTCTCTACCAACCCAAGATCATCGTCGGGGACGGCGTCGATCACGCGATTGAAGACGTCGAGGCTCTGGTGCGGTGGCAACATCCCGATCGAGGTCTGATGTCGCCGGACAGTTTCCTTGGACTGACGGAGCAGGCCAATCTCATGCTGCCCCTGACCTGCATGATCGCCAGGAAGGTATTCCAGCAGGCCCGCGCCTGGCGCGAACAGGGCCTTATCATGTCGGTTGCCATCAATGTCTCGCCGGATCTGCTGAACAATCTCAAGCTACCCGACGAAATTGCCGATCTGGCCCAAGAATACAGCATCCCGACCAATCAGGTGATGGTGGAAATCACCGAAAGCGGCGTGATGGAGGATCCCATGCTGGCGCTGGACATCCTGACCCGTTTTCGCATCAAGGGCTTTCGGCTGTCGATCGACGACTTTGGAACCGGGTTCTCGTCGTTGGCGCAGCTCTATAAAATGCCGTTCAGCGAGCTCAAGATCGACCAGTCCTTCGTCCGTGACGTCACCACCAGCGAGGAGGCCCGGCTTATCGTCACGACGACGACCAACATGGCCCACGGCCTGGGCCTTACGGTCTGCGCGGAAGGGGTCGAAGACGGGTCGACTTACCAATTCCTGAAAACCTGCGGCTGCGAGAAACTGCAAGGCTATCTTATCAGCCGGCCGGTTCCGGGCGATGAGATCTTCAACATGGGCGGCAGTTGGCGCTTTCAACACTAACCGCGACGCGGCAAGACGCCCGAGGCGGCCGCAACCACCTTGAACGTCAAGAACTACTCAGCGCTTCTCCCGCCGGCCAGTGGCCGGCGGGAGAGAGCTGCCGCGTCAGGGCACGATGTCATACACCCCTTCGCCGCCCATAAAACCCGATGAAGACCAGGAACAGCGCGCCGGCGACATAGACCCACAGCATCCAGTTCGGCAGATAGAACGTCATGTAGACGTTCCAGCCAATCCAGCTAAGGCTTTTTGTCACCAGCGACGGCGTACCGGTCAGCGATCCGCCCAGGGTGCCGGTGATCGTGATGACCAGCGCGCCGATCGTCGCCAGCGAGAAGGTCACCCAGCGTTGCGCGCCATCGAACAGGAAGCGGCGATAGCGATAGCCGAGCACGCTCATTACCGTCCAGTAGGACAGCGTCCAGGTCGCCAGCATAATATGGTTGCGCCCCAGCGGCGATTCGGTGATCGCCGACCACGGGTAGATCGTCAGTCCCAATCCGTAGGTTACAAAGCCGGCGAGCGTGCCAAGTGCGGCCACGGGCCAGATTGCCTTTTGCAGCCGAACGGCAAATTCAGCGTCCGAGAAGCTGCGAACCAGGATGAACAGATAGGCGGTCATCCATAGCGCGACTGGGAAGTGCGCTACAAGAATGTGATAGACTGGGCTCAGCGAAAACGCGGACGCGCCTTCGACGGCCACCGCGACCCCGCCGCCTTCGCTGTGCGCCAGCGCCGCGCCGGTCGCCACAAGCGTCAGCACCGCCGCCGCCAGGCCGATCCGGCGACCTTGTCGCATCAATCCGGAGCGTTTCATGTCGTCTTCCTTTCGGACGTACGTAGATGGGTTCAGCGTTTCGGTCAGACGGGTCATTTCGCTTCCTCCCGACGGCGCATCAGCAGGTTAATGTTGATGCCCAGACCAACAATCAGGCCGAGGCTCGCGATCAGCGTCCAGATCCACTGGTTGCGGATCTCCTCGGCGAATTCCATCTGCACGCCATAAAGCGCCAGTTGCTCTTCGCTGTGGCGATAGGCCACCGGCACGCGCGCCGCGATACGGTCAGCGCCGGGGTGCTGGCGCGCATCGGTCAGACGACCCCAGGTCACCTGGCCAGGGTAGAACATCGGCACTTCGGTCCAGGGCTGCGTCCAGTCGGGCTCCGTGCCCGGTTCGATCCGTTCGGCAACCATCTGCGCCGGTTGTTCCAACCCCAGAGACACCGGCAGCGACACGTAGTGCCAGCGCATCGTCGAGGCATTGCGGAACACCGCAAAGGCCAGGTCGTAATTGCCACCATCCCGGAAAATCTTGTCGTCCAGTTCGTTGCCGGTATCCATCTTGCGTACCAGCGTCACGTCCCAGAACCCGTTGCGCCAGCGTGCAGCCTGCGGCATCACCACATCACCGCGTGACCCGGAGGTCTGACGCAGCATTCGCCGCGGCAACGTATCGCCGTTCTGCCAATTAGCATTCGGATCGAACGCCACGGCGGTTTCGTCGGACAGATAATAGGTGTCGTTGAAACCGACATCGCCGCCGGTCACCGCGTCGATCGACAGCGCGCGATAGCCTGCCACTTCGGGGTTGAACATGAACAGCGGCTGGCCCGTCTCTTTGTCAAAATTGGTCCTGTAGGGGCCGGTACCCTCATCGCCGCCGCGTTCTTCTGCAACGAAACCGTCATCGCCCAGCCCAAGCGGGTTGGAGCGGCTGGAGCGCCACTGCCACAGGTCGATGAATTGACCGGCTTCGCGCAATGTTTCCAGATCACTGTCCGGCCGGACGGATTCGAAATCATTGGGATTGGTGCGGGTCGGCGGAAGATATTTGGTGCGTTCCTCTTCGGTTTCGGGCACGCCGGTAAAGGTAGTCAGCCCGTCGCCGATGGTGATGTAGCCACCATAGCGGCTAAACAAGGGAACCGAGCCGTCATCAATCATCATCGCCACCCGGTCCTCGACCAGGTATTCTGGGTCCGGCCCGATCACTTCGCCGCCACGTTTCTCCCATTCGCCGTCCTTATAAACCAGCACATCGTTGAAGATCGACGGCCGCTCTACCGGCCAGCGATAGCGGAAAAAGATATCTTCGCCGTTATAAGCCGCCTTAATCTGAAGTTTACTGGTCAACTCCTTGGGAATTGTAATGTTACGTTCCGGGTCATCCTTGACAACCCCCGTACCGTGCATCGACCAGCCAAGAGCCAACAAGCCCCCGAAGGTCGCAACGGACAACGCAAGATACCATGTTCTCATGTCTAGATTTCCTCATGCAGCAGAGGGTGATGGGAGACGCTTGCGACGGGGCCCGTCGCCGCAGGTTCGGGCAGGCCGGCGCGGGCCTGTCGGCTTTCGCCGATGCCCTGCCTTCCTGCCCCGCCGCGGCGGCCCGTTCGATGGTGCGACCTCCCAGGGCATTGACTTTTCAAAACGGTGAACATGTCTGTTCAACTGACCTCGCTTCTCAGTGATGTTGGTACGCGAAACGGGTTCCGACGACCGGCGTCGGTCCCGGCCGCTTAATCGCCAGGTCAATGGCGTAGGTCGCCAGTTCGGAAACCTCGACGTAGTTGCCGTAAGTCAGGGCGCCGGCGATGGTGAAGGGCTCGAG
>CAXBMB010000041.1:0-34277 GCA_963976695.1 uncultured Rhodovibrionaceae bacterium | reverse complement strand
CCGTCTGGCGGTCGGATCGCTCGGCGAGGGCTGGTCGCCGAAGCGTGGTTCCTGTCGCCCGGCCTCGGCCCCGGCGCCTCGGCGGAACAGCCGTCGCATCAAGCCAAATCGAAAAGCCTTGCGCGGTCTTTTGCCCGTCGCCGCATCCGAATCAACGGCAAAGGGCGGCGCGGCATCGTCCAGTGGGTCCGCCACCAAGGTCGCGCGCTGTTCGGCGGCGGCGGTTTTCTCAAAGCGTTCCCGGGCCAGCTCGGATACCCCGCCGACGCCCTTGCCAACCCCCTTGCCAACCCCCTTGCCAACTTCGCCAAGTCCCTTGCCGGCGCCGCGCGCGCCCGTGAAGAGCCGGCGGGCCAGGCCTTTCCATTCCCGACCGGTTAACGCGATTTGATAGAGGCCGAGCAGTAGGGTCAAGAGGCCGGTCAGCAGCGTGACGATGCTGTCTTCCAGCGGCAGCCGCTGGACCAGATCCTGCCGCACCAGATCGCCAAGCGCGCCTCCCAGGCCCGCGGCTTCCGGCCAATAGCCCGGGTCGGGCAGCGGCGCCAGGGTCGCGCTGGCGAGCAGCAGCAGCGGCAGCAGCAGCAGCAGCCGCAGGAACCAGGTGGCCAGCCGTCCGTCTCGCAACAACCGCCAACCCCAGCCGGCCAGCACCAGAACCAGCAGGTAGGCGCCAAATCCAAGGAGGCGCACCGCCAAATCGGCCAGCTGGGCGCCCGGCGCGCCGAGCAGATTGTTTACCGGGCCATCGACGGCTCGGTTGAAGGAGGGATCTCTTGGATCAAGCGACAGGCTGGAAAGCAGTAGAGCCAGCGCGGCCAGCAGCAGCAACAGCCCGAGCGTCTGGCCGATGCGGCGCTTGACGGCGGCGCCGCTGCCGTCGGGAAAGAAGCGCAGACCGCCACCACCCTTGGCGGCTTTGTCTCTTGCTGTGGCTGAAGCTCTGGCCCCCAAGAAAATTCTCCTCCCGACCCTTAAGGCTGTTCATGCGGCGCGAAACCGTCAGGTTGGACTTCCCGGGCGGAAGGCCTGGCGGCGCATCGCTTTCAGATAGTGCAATTCGTCCCCACTGGCTAGTCCGCCGCCGGGCAGGGCGGGCGACTTTCCAGCGAAGGCTGTCGGCAAGCGGCTCTCCGCGCGACCAGGCCGCCGATGATCACGGTTCTGCATTTGCTTTTCCCGTTTGTTTCGCATCTGTTCCCGACCGGGGAACGGTGAGGACAAATCGGAAACAAGCATAGCTTTGTGGCGGGTCAGGGGCAAGCGGTAGGGGTGCCGAGACGCCGACTCCCAAAATAAGCCGGAACAAACAGAGACCTTAAACCGCGCGCGAGATTATCGCCGCCGGGGCGGAAAGCGCGGCTGTTTTTTGCGTCGGCTTTGGGTAAAAGGGGGACGTTGCCGGTTTCTGCGCCTTGAGGGTCGGATCGGTTTAAAGGGAATCGCGCTGTGATCCGGCTTAACCCGAGACTCTGCCGTCAAGCAACCGCGTGCGTCGAGCAGCCGCGTGGCGGGGGCGTGACGACAAAGGCCAAGCGCCGAGCGCGGCTTTTTCTGTCGATCACACGCTCGTTTGGGCTCGAAGGACCGATCAACGTCTGGTAAGGACAGCGGCGGCCCGACGGGCGGGCGTTTTGAAAGGAGACTGGCTGATGCTGACCGTTTGGGGACGACCCAATTCCATCAATGTACAGAAAGTCATGTGGACCCTGGCTGAATTGGAGCTGCCCCACACGCGCATCGACGCCGGCGGCGCTTTCGGCGGCCTGGAGACACAAAGTTTTGCCGCGATGAATCCCAACCGCAAGGTTCCGGTTCTCAAGGACGGCGAGCTGGTGCTCTGGGAGTCCAACGCCATCGTGCGCTATCTCGGTCACCGCTATGGCGGGCAGACCTTGGCGGCGGGCGGTGCGGACCAGTGCGCCCAGGCCGATCAATGGATGGAGTGGCAGACCGCCACGCTTTATCCGCCGCTGCGCGCCGCCTTCATGGAGTTGATCCGGACCGCCGCGGCGGAGCGCGAGGCGATGGTGATCGAGGCGGCTGAATATGACCTGGCGGAGCTTTGGCTGCTGTTGGATCAGCAGTTGGAAGGCAAAACCTTCGTGCTGGGCGACCAGTTAACCCTGGCCGATATCCCCCTGGGCGTCACCGCCTACCGTTACTTTAACCTGGATCTGACCCGTCCGGCCTTGCCCCATCTGGAGGCCTGGTATCAGCGTCTGGTGGCGCGGCCGGCCTTTCGGCAGCAGGTCATGATTGCCCTGAGTTGAGCCGCCGCCGCCGCTCGCGCGGCGCCGGCGCTGTCGTGACGCACTCTCCAAGCCACGGGCAACGGAGGGCGTCACGGTTCAAATGGGATCACCAAGCGACCCCATTTGAACCGATCCAACGCTAGAAGCTCTGGGAGCCCTGTCCAAATTCCGGATAGGCTTCCATGCCCAGTTCCGCCTTGTCCAGACCCAACTCTTCTGCTTCTTCGGAAACCCGAAGGCCGATGGTGAACTTGATGCCGAACCAGGCAATGGCGGAGGTGACCGAAACGAAGAGGCCAACCGCGACGATGCCGATGGTTTGGGTCAGCAGGCTGCCGGCGCCGAAGATGCCGACCGCCAGGGTGCCCCAGATGCCACAGGCCAAGTGAGCCGGAATGGCGCCAACCACATCGTCGATCTTCAGCTTGTCCAGCAGCGGCACGGAGATCACCACCAGCACACCGCCGATGCCGCCGATGAAGATCGATAGCAGATGGTTGGTAAGGTCCGGACCCGCGGTGATGGCGACCAGGCCGCCGATGGCGCCGTTGAGCGTCAACGACAGATCAACCTTCTTGTACAGCAGCTGGGTCAGGAGCATCGCCGCGACCACGCCGCCGCAGGCGGCCAGCAGGGTGTTGGTGAAGACGATGGCCATGGCCGACGCGTCCAAGGCGGAGCCGAGCGCCAGCTGCGACCCGCCGTTGAAACCAAACCAGCCCAACCAGAGAATAAAGGTTCCCAGGGTCGCCATCGGCAGGTTGGAGCCCGGCATAGGGTGAACCCGGCCTTTGGCGTCATACTTGCCTTTGCGCGGACCCAGGATCAGGGCGCCGACCAGTGCGGCCCAGCCGCCGACGGAGTGCACCAGGGTCGATCCGGCGAAATCGGAGAACCCCATTTCGCTCAGCCAGCCGCCGCCCCAGCTCCAGGAGCCCTGGATCGGATAGATGAAGGCGGAGAGGATCACCACGAAGGTGAAGAAGGGCCAGATGCCGACCCGCTCGGCCAGCGCGCCGGAAACGATGGAAGCCGCGGTGGCGACGAAAACCACCTGGAAAAACCAGTCCGACATGACCGAATAGCCGTTGCCGACCACGGCTTCGAGCACGGCGGGATCTTCACTGCCGGCAAGCAGTTCGACTTCCGCAGAGCTGGTGTTGTACAGCAGGCTAAAAGACCCGATCCAGCCGGTGACGTCGGTGTACATGAGGCTGTAGCCGATCACGTAGTAGGCCATCACGGCGATTGCGAAGAGGATGATGTTCTTCAAGCAGATGGAGGCGGTGTTTTTGGTGCGGACCAAACCGGATTCCAACATCGCGAAGCCGGCGGCCATCCACATCACCAGGGCTCCCATCATCAGGAAGGAGAAGGTGTTGAAGACAAACTGCGTCTCCGCGGAGACCTCGGCGAGCGCCGGGACGGCGAAGAGGCTGGCCACAGCGAGGGCGGCGCCAGCGGGTAAGATTTTTTTTAGGCTCATCTGGCGAGTCCTTCTAAAGAGCTTCGGTGTTGGTTTCGCCGGTGCGAATGCGCACGGCGTGGGTGATCTCCAGGACGAACACCTTGCCGTCACCGATCCGGCCGGTGTTGGCGGCCTTTTGGATCGCTTCGATGGCGGCTTCAGCGACTTCGTCGGCCAAGGCGACTTCGATCTTGACCTTGGGGAGAAAATTCACGGCGTATTCTGCGCCACGGTAGATTTCCGTTTGCCCTTTTTGACGGCCGTAGCCTTTGACCTCGGAAACCGTCAGTCCTTCCACGCCCAGAGAGGTCAGCGCCTCGCGCACCTCGTCCAGCTTGAAGGGCTTGATGATGGCCATAATCATTTTCATCTTGCCGTTACCTCCTTTACGTCGCTGCTTTGCATCCCTGGGTTCTTGCCCGCGGTCTGTTGCAAACTGCGGATTGCCCATAAGAGCGCCGCTCGGTGTTGGTCGACACCCAGGTTGATGGGTGGCGGTCATGCAGCGAGATAACTCAAGAAGCGTGCCACTTCTTGTGCGGTGCAAAATATGGCGCAGTTTCAATAGCGTGGGTAAAGATGGCCGGACGGAGCAGCGCGGCGCCGAGACCGAAGAGGTTGCCTAATAAACAGACAATTTCTCGTGATTGCTTAATAATTAGGCAAACGATCGACGGTGGTTGACCGGGCACGCGGCCTCTGCCAAGCCGGCGGCGAAGCGGCGCGGCGCCGCCACTTGGCTTCCGCCGGAGCAGGGGCTAGAGTCGGATCGGTTCGAAGGGACTTCCGCCTCTTATCAACCGATTAGCCGGCGCTTGACCGGGCAATCAAGCAACCGGCGTGGCCCGGCTTGAGGGTCTGGATGGCGCGCCAGAAACTATCCGGGAATTATCCGGGAAACATAAGGGACAGATCATGCGCGCAGGGGAGAAAGCCCAGAGCGGTCTTTCGGCGGAAGTCGTTATTTCGGGCGGCGGTCTGGTGGGGTTGACCCTTGGCATCGCGTTGGCGCAGGCCGGCATCGACGTGCTGGTGGTGGATGCGGAGGATCCCGCGGTGGCGCTGGCGGCGCCGTTTGACGGGCGCGCCTCGGCGATTGCCGCCGGCTCGCGGCGATTGCTTGAGACGATCGGTGTTTGGGATCGCCTGGAAGCCGCCGCGCCGATCCTGGATATTCGGGTGACCGACGGGCAGGTGGGGCGCGGCGCCTCGCGGTTTTTTCTGCACTATGATTCCGAGGATTTGGGTGCCGGGCCGCTGGGCCATATTGTTGAAAACCGGCTGATGCGCCGCGCCTTGCATGCCCGCGCCGCCGAGTTGGAAAGCTTGACGCTGCTGGCGCCGCTGCAGGCCACCGGCAGCCGCCGCTCGGCGCGCCAGGCGCTGCTAAGCTTGGAAAACCGCCAGCTTGTGCGCGCCTCGTTGATCGTCGCGGCGGAGGGCCGGGGCTCGCCGCTGCGCGAGGAGGCCGGTATCCCGGTCCGGCGCTGGAACTATCGGCAGAGCGGCATTGTCTGCACCATCACCCACCAACGGCCCCACCATGACGTGGCGTTCGAGCATTTTCTGCCATCGGGACCCTTTGCGGTCTTGCCGCTGAGCGATGACGCCAGCCGACCGGCGACCAGCCTGGGCCGCCACCGCTCCTCGATTGTTTGGACCGAAGACCCGGCGTTGGCCGCCCATATGATGATCTTGGACGATGCGGCCTTCTCGCGGGAGATCGCGCGCCGCTTCGGCGACAGCCTGGGCGAGATCCGGGTCCAGGGGCAGCGCTGGAACTATCCGCTGTCCCTGCAATATGCCGACCGCTACGCCGACGAACGTTTGATCCTGGTCGGGGACGCCGCCCATGGCATCCACCCGATTTCCGGTCAGGGCTTCAATCTCGGCATCAAGGACGTCGCGGTGTTGGCCGAGTGCCTGGTGGACGCCCGGCGTCTCGGCCAGGACTTGGGAAATCCGGCGATTGCGGCGCGCTATGCGCGCTGGCGCCGCTTTGACAACATGGCGGTGATCGCCGCCACCGACGGCTTGAATCGGCTGTTTTCCAACAACCTGCCGCCGTTGCGCCTGGCGCGGGATCTGGGGATGGCGGCGGTGAATCACCTGCCGCCGCTGCGCCGTTTCTTCATGCGCCACGCCATGGGCACGGTCGGCGATCTGCCCCGGCTGTTTAAAGGCGAAGCGCTGTAGAGGGTGAGCGACGGCCGCAAAGCGGCACGCTCAGGCGGCGCGCTCAGGGATCGCGCGACAGGCCCTGCGCCGCCAGATTTTCCAGGTAACGCCGCCAAAGCTCTTCCTGGGTGCTTCCCAGTTGGTAGAGATAATCCCAGGTATAGAGCCCGGTGTCGTGCAGGTCGTCGAATTTGAGCCGCACGGCGTAGCTGCCAACCGGGTCGATGGCCATGATGCCGACATGGCGCCGGCCGCCGATGATCTTCTTCTGCCCGGAGCCATGGCCCTGAACCTCGGCCGACGGGCTTTCCACCCGGAGATACTCGGCCGGCAGGGAATAGGTCCGGCCGTCCTCGAAATCAATCTCCAGGCGCTTGTCAGCCGAGATATAGCGCAGCTCGCGGGGGTGGTGCTTTATGCTGTGATCACTCATGGCACTCTTCAAAGACAAAGGGACGTCAGCGGCGCCGCGCCGTCTTCGCGGGGGGGTAGGAGCTGGGTCACGACCTGATTTCCTTATCGGAGGTGAGTCCCTTTAAACCGTCCCGACTTTAGGATTCCAGCGGGCGGGCTTCTTCGGTCAGCATGATGGGGATGCCATCGCGAATGGGAAAGGCAAGCCCGGCTTGTCGGCTGATCAGCTCCTGGCTCTCGGCTCGATACTCCAGCGGGCCCTTTGTCACGGGGCAGACCAGAATATCGAGAAGTTTGGGATCAACGCCGGCGCTACGAGTCATGACGGGTCTCTTGATAAAAAGATGAACGGGAACGGCGGGCGGGGCTTGGTCGCCCGGGCGGTGGCCGGTTGTCAAACACGGCTGCTGCAAAGGCCGTATCTTTAAAGACCGCGCCGCCAAAGACAGACGGGTCAGTGACGGACCTTGCCATCCTGATCCTGCAGCATGGTCATTTCAAGGATGGTGATCAAGGTGTCGGCGCGCGCTTGCAGCGAGGGCGCTTCCAACAGCGCTTGCTTTTCCGGCGTCGAAAAGGGGCAGGCCATCACCAGCGTGTCCACGATCTGAAGGTCTTCGGCGTCTTCCAGTCCGGCCAGGTCGGCATCGAGCTGTTGCTGATCGAGATAGCGGCGCAGGGCGTCCAGAAGGCGCGCGCGGGGCAGTTCCAGGGGGGGGTGGTCCGGCGACGCCATGTCGGCTTCATAGTCGGCCCAGGATACCGCGGCCCGACGGTAGCCCTTGACGGGGTCAAGCTCGGCCTGAACGTCAAACCGGCAAAGGCCGTTGAGGCTGATCAGGTAGCGACGATCCTGGGTTTCGCGGAACTCGACGATCCGGCCGAGACAGCCGCAGCGGTACAGCGGGCCCGCGCCCACATCCCCGCCAAGCGGCAGTTGGTCGAGGCGCGGCTGGATCATGCCGATCAAGCGCTTGCCGGCCAGCGCGTCTTCGACCATCGCCAGATAGCGGGGTTCGAAAATGTTCAGCGCAAGCTGGCGACCCGGCAGCAGCAGCGCGCCGGGCAAGGGAAAGACAGCCAGTTCGTCGGGCAGCGCCTTGAAGGGGGGATCAAAGGGGCTGGAACTCATCGGACCGGGCCCCTCCCACCCCATCCCGGCGTGCGGCGGACCGGGGGTGTCGGGATGAACCGGGCCGGCATCGCGACGGCTTTTCGGTGCGGGAAGATCGGCATAGTCTGACTTGTCGCCCCTCGGACTTGTCGCTCTGGACCTGTTGTGCTGGACCGACGGCTGCGGGCCGCGATGACCGCCGTGACGCCGATCAGGAAAACAGCAGGGTTGAAAGCTTGCGACGGTATTGGTTCGACAGCGGATCGGTCAGGCCCCAGGCTTCAAAGTACTTGAGCAACTCCTTGCGAGCGGCGCCTTCGTTCCAGGTTGGCTCGCGCCGGATGATCTCCAGCAGGGCTTCGGCGGCCTTTTCCTTCTGACCCTGGGCGTAATAGGCCAGGGACAGCTGGAATCGGGTTTCGTGATCGTCGGCGTTGTTGTCCAGCTTGGCCAGCAGCTCGGCGCTCTCGCCGCTGTTGGCGGTTTGAGCCGCCAGTTCCAGGGCGGCCTTGACCGACTGAAGCACCGGCTCGCGCTGCGTTTCTTCCGGCAGGCCGTCGAACATTTCCTGCGCGGCGCTCTGGTCGCCCAGCAAGAGCTGCGCGTTGAGCACCCCGGCGATGGCCTGCAGGTTCTCCGGCTCATGCTGGAGCACCTGCGCGTAAATCGCAGCGGCTTGCGCCACGTCGCCCTGCTCCTGCAGTTGCGCGGCCTGCTCTAGGGCCGTTTCAATCGGGTTTTCGCTCCCCTGCGCGCCGGTTCGCTGTAGCAGGTGCTGGACAAAGTCCTTCAACTGGCTTTCCTGTTGCGCGCCTTGGAACCCGTCGACCGGCTGACCCTGGAAAAAGGCATAGACCGTGGGAATGGACTGGATGCGCAACTGCTGCGCCAGCGCCTGGTTCTGATCAATGTCGATCTTCACCATCTTGATCGCGCCGCGGGCCGCCAGCACGATCTTCTCCAGCATCGGGCCCAGTTGTTTGCATGGGCCGCACCACGGCGCCCAGAAGTCGACCAGCACGGGCTGCTGCATCGATGCTTCAATGACGTCCTTGCCGAAATTTTGAACGTCGCTTTCCTTAATCAGGTCCGCAGCTGAAGGCCCGCCAGGTGCAGAGCCGATAAGGGTTTCCATCATTATTCTCCAAGGCGCCACGCCAGGGCGGCAATGACTGTAGGTTCGTAAGGGCTGTCGCTTGCGGCGCCCCAAGGCTCGGCGGGCAACCCGCGCCAGCAGGCCGCGATCAACGTCGTGCGTCTCCTTATTTGGCCTGTCATGTCCCGGGACGCAAGCCCTGTCTGCCGCCGTTGCGGCGGCTGGCTTGAGTTTTTGTGTTCGCGCCGCCCCGGAGTCGGATCGGCGCAAATGACGCGACGACAGGATCCGGTTTAAACCGTGACGCCGGCGCTGACCCGCCCGCTGATCCGCAGATGCCGATTGGCCGGCGCCGGACGACAGCGGCGAAGCGTCCCGCGCGGCTTTCTTCGTCGATCACCCGCTAGGCCGGGTTTTCCATCGCCGCCAGATCGAGGATGATCGGCGCGTGGTTTTCCGCCGCGAGGAAGGTCAGCAGATCCTCGGCGGTGATGGCGGTGGTTTGGCAGTTGTCCAGCGGATGGAAGTTGAGCAGCTGATGGTCGAACAGGCCCTTGTCCAGCACCTGAGTGACCTGCCGCGCCTTGTCATTGATCACCGCGAAAGGGGTGACCGCGCCGGGGGTGACGCCGAGGAACTGCATCAGCCGCGCCGCGCTGCCGAAAGAAAAGCGCCCGGCCGCCAGTTTCTCTCCCAGGACCTTCAGGTCGATCTGTCGGTCTTCCAGACAGGTTACCAGCCACATCGCGCCTTTCTTGTTGCGCAGGAAGAGATTTTTGGTGTGCCCGCCGGGTAGGTTGGCGCGCAGGGTCTTGGCTTCCTCCACCGTGAAAACCGCTTGGTGGCGCAGGGTTTTTTGCGTGATTTCCAAGTGAGAAAGCCGGGTCAGCAAGGCCTCGGGGGTGGCGGGCTGGCTGCCGTCCGCCAGGGTTTTTGCAGGTTCGTCGGTCACGTCAGGGGCTCCAGATTGCGCAGGGAAGAAAAAAAGGTGATAAAGGGGCTTGCAAGGTCGGGGCAAGGCTTTTAAAAACCGCCTCACCGAAGGAGCGGCATCGTCACGTCGACACGATGCGGGCGTAGCTCAGGGGTAGAGCATAACCTTGCCAAGGTTAGGGTCGTGAGTTCGAATCTCATCGCCCGCTCCAATTCAAAAAGGCCGGAAAGCCGCGATCCGTCGCAGAGCTTCCGGCCTTTTTCCTGTTCCAGGCCCGTCAGTCGCGGTCATCAGGCTGGACGAATTTTTGCCGCGCGTCATTTCAAAGATGGCGGAAACAGACAACTATTGACCAAAAATTACCCCCCCAAGGTATAGAAACAACAAAAATTTCCAAGCCAGATGGAATGTTAAGCATCTATCAATGCCTCCGCCTGAAAGTGGCGGTTCAGAAATTCAGCCCAATCACCTGAACGTCGATAACCGGACCGTCGATGGCTTGAACATCGATACTCTGGAAAGAGATTCGACTGGTGCGATCGAACGCCCTTTTCGTCCAACTATTCCGCTGGTCGATTCCAGGCGATGGAGAGCGAGAACATGACCACGCAGAACCGCCCACAGGCCCCTTCTTCCAATCCGGCGCGGCGAAAGGGCTTTGGCATTGCCGGCCGGCTGTTCCTGGCCTTCGGCGTCGTGTCGCTGCTGACGCTGCTCGCTGGCGGCACCGCCTGGATCTCGTTCCAGCAGGTCCGCACGGCTTTTGATCAAACCGCCGATGAAACCGTGCCGGCCATGGCCGAGGCCTTCCGCATCAAGGCCGACGCCGGATCGATGAACGCCGCCGCGCCGCGACTGGCCAATGCCGGAACCGAGGCAAAACGCAGCGCGTTGGAGTCCACCCTGGGCAAGGATCTTGCGATCTTGCGCCAACGGCTGGATGTGCTGCAGCGCCTGGGGACCGCGCCCGAGACCTTGGCCGAGGTTACCGGACAGCTTGATGGCATCGATCAGGCGATGGCCCGGCTGAACCAGCAAGTGGCCCTGCGGCTGCAACTGGCGGATCAGCGCGGCCGCACCATCGCCCAGGTCGAGGCGGCCCAGAAAAAGGCCTTTGGCGTCCTGGTGCCCTTGGTCAAGCGCGCCCGGCTCGACCTGACCGCGCAAACCAGCAACACCACCAAGAGCACCACCGCGTCGATCCAGGGCTTGCTAAAAAATGAAGTCCGGTCGCTGAAGACCGACCTGCAAACCGAGATTATCTTCGCCAACATTCGAACCGCCGTCAGCGAGGGTCTTTCCGCCAAGCAGGCGCGCGGAATCGATAAGGCGGACGGAAGGGTCGAGGCGCTGCTGGCGGCGTTTCAGCAAAGCCTGGATGGGATGTCGGAGAAAACCGCCGCTTTGGTGGCGCCGCAACTCGCGGAGTTGCTGGATATCTTCGATGGCGAGGACGCGATTTTCGAGGTTCAGAAAAGCCTCTTGAAGGTGGTGGGCTCGGAGCGCGCGCGCGCGCAGGTCACGCTGCTGAAGCAAAAGCGCCGCTTGCGCGGGGTTGATGAAGCGTTGACCGAAATTCTCGGAGCGTCCGTCCTGGCGGCCGACGATCAGGTCACCAGCGGGTCGCTGGCGGTTACCCAGGACAACGAGCGCAGCATTGAATCGCTGATCCAACGCGGCGTGGGCCGGATGACCAATCTGTTGAAGCTGCAGGCCGACGTGAACCTGATTTCCGGCCTGATCATTCAAGGCGCGATCACCGACAGGCCGGAAAATGTCGACGTGCTTTTCGCGGCTTTTGACGCGGCGCGCAAGGAGGTGGGGGGCCTGCTGTCCGCGCTTCGCGCGACCGGAGACAGCGAAATACTCAGTTCGAATGTGACCGCACTGCTGGCCTTTGGCACCGGCGCGCAAAACGCCTTTACGGTGCGCAAGCAGGAGCTTGAGGCGATTGCCTATTCGGAGGAGGCGCTGAGCCTTGCGCGGGCCAGCGCGTCGCAGTTGAACGTTCAGGTTGACCAGTTGATTGCCCAGGCGGAAGCGCAGTTGAGCGGGGCGACGCAGGATGTGAGCGGGGCGATCGACGATTCGAAGACGGCGATAGCGCTTATTGTTCTGGCGTCTGTGGTAATCGGTCTGCTGATTGCGTGGCTTTACGTCGGGCGCAATCTGGTGGCGCGTCTGAGCCGTCTGTCGCGTTCGATGGGCGAGATTTCCTCGGGTGATTTGAGCGCGGCGGTGCCGGAAGGCGGCAGCGACGAGATCACCGACATGGGCCACGCGTTGGCGATTTTCCGCGATAGCCTGTCGGCGGCGGAAGTCGAGCGCCGGGAGAATGAGGCGCAGCGTGAGGCGGCGAGCCAGCAGCGCCGGGTGGAGATGCTGGCGCTGGCGGATAATTTTGACGCCAGCGTGAAGGGGGTTGTGGAGAGCGTTTCCTCCTCGGCGACGCAGATGCAGGCGACGGCGGGGTCGATGTCGACGACGGCGGACCAGACCAACCAGCAGGCCGGTGTGGTGGCCTCGGCGGCGGACGTGACCACCGGTGACGTGCAGATGGCGGCGGCGGCGGCGCAGGAGTTGAGCAACTCGATTGACGAAATTGGTCGCCAGGTGAACCGCTCGAACGAGATTGCCACCGAAGCCTCGACCCGGGCGCAGCAGACCAACCAGGAGATTGAGGGTCTGGCGGTGGCGGCCAACAAGATCGGCGAGGTGGTGAACCTGATCCAGGAGATTGCCGAGCAGACGAACTTGCTGGCGCTGAACGCGACGATTGAGGCGGCGCGGGCGGGCGACGCGGGCAAGGGCTTTGCGGTGGTGGCCTCGGAGGTGAAGTCGCTGGCCAACCAGACGGCCAAGGCGACGGAGGAGATCGGCAGTCAGATTGGCGGGATGCAGACGGCGACCGGCGAGGCGGTGACGGCGATCAAGACCATTGGCCGGGTGATTGAGCAGATGAACGAGATTTCGACCTCGATTTCCGCGGCGGTGGAGGAGCAGGGGGCGGCGACCCAGGAGATCGCCTCGACCATGCAGCGGGTTTCGGAAGGCACCCAGTCGGTCTCGACCAACATCAGCGGGGTGTCACGGGCCGCCGGCGAGACCGGGCAGTCGGCCAATGAAGTGCTGGCGGCGGCCGACGAGGTGGCCCGCCAGTCGGAGACGCTGCGCGGTCAGGTGGAAGGCTTCCTGGCCAAGATCCGCGCCGCCTAGCGGCGGACCGCTGCCGCCGGCGGCGTGGGGCGGGGATTGGCGCGGTGATGCAGCCGCGCGCGGCAAAGCCAACCGACTTTCGCGCGGTTCAATTCCCGCCGGGGCCAATAATGCCCTATCGGAAAAAGTGTATTTTCGTCACGCCTATGTTGTGAAATTAACGCTCTTTCAACTCATTCATCAGAAGGTGGGCCGCTGGCGTTCGCTTGAACTGTTGTAGCCGTCAAGTCGAGACGTTGAGAAAAGACCAGCCACCTAAAGATACTAAGGGCAGAAGTGCGATGTTGGACCAGGTGACGAACGTCTCTCTTGATGACAAGGACTCTGGGGACTCAGACGCTCAAGAGAAAGAACAGCGGCAGGGTCAACGGGCGAAAGCCTACCATTTCGGCATTCGCGCCCGGCTCTATCTGGCCTTCGGCTCGGTGGTGGCGTTGACGCTGCTGGCGGGGGGGTCAGCCTGGTATTCCTTTGGCACCGTGCAGGATTCCTTTGATCAGGCCGCGCAGATTTCGGTGCCGGCCATGGCCGAGGCGTTCCGCATCAAGGCCGACGCCGCCGCCTTGAACGCGGCGGCGCCGCGTTTGGCCAACGCCAGCAGCGCGCAGCAGCGCGGCGCCCTGGAAGTGGCCCTGAACGAGGATGTGTTGCTGCTTCGCGGCAGATTGGAGGCGCTGGAGAAACTTGGCGCCGATCCCGACTCGCTTGCCGCCATTGGCAAGGAAGTCGAAGGCATCAATCGGGCAATGTCGGGGCTTAACCAGCAGGTCGCGACCCGGCTGGAGTTGGCCGGCCTCCGCAATGGGCTGATTAGCGATGTCGAACAGACCCAGTCGGACGTCGACCAGAAGCTTCTTCCGCAGGTTGCCATGGCCCAGAAACTGCTGCTGGATCAGACCGCCAGCACGGCCAAGAATACCTCGGCGTCAATTAACACGCTGATGGGCGAGGATGTGGCGGTGTTGCGCACCAGTCTGGAAGCGCAGGTCATCTTCAGCGGCATGATGATCTACGTCGCCGAAGGCGTGGCGGGCAGCCGGAGCGACGACATCGAGCAAGCGGAGAAAAATACCCGCGCGGTGCTTGAGAAGCTTGAAGTCAAGCTGAAGGAAATGCCGGAAGCGGCGCTGGAGGTTATCCAGCCGATTTACGACGAGTTGCAGCAGATCATCCTGGGCAAGGAGAATGTTTTTGCGCTGCGCACCACCTATCTGGGAACCTTCGGCGCGGAAAAGTATGACAGTCTGAACAAGCTGGGCGAAAAGCACGCCCGGCTGTTGGCTTTACGTCAGCAACTCGCCGATTCCCTGAACGCCGAAGTAAACATGGCGAACGATCAGGTCGTCTTCGGCTCGATGAATGTCACCAAGGACAGTGAAGAGGCGATCAATTCCCTGGTTCAGCGCGGCGTCGGGCGGGTGACCAAGATGCTTCAGGCCCAGGCCGAGGTCAACTATATGGCCGGCCTGTTGATTCAAGCCGCGACCACCGACAGTTTGGCCAATGTGAAACCGCTGCGCACGCAATTCAATGCTGCGGAAGGCCGCCTGGCGGAAATTATGACGTCCCTTCCCATCACCGACGAAATGGATGTTCTGCGTGAAACCGTCAACGGATTGGTGGCTTATGGCAAGGGCTTTGACAGCGCCTTTACGGTGCGCAAGCAGGAGCTTGAGGCGATTGCCTATTCGGAGGAGGCGCTGAGCCTTGCGCGGGCCAGCGCGTCGCAGTTGAACGTTCAGGTTGACCAGTTGATTGCCCAGGCGGAAGCGCAGTTGAGCGGGGCGACGCAGGATGTGAGCGGGGCGATCGACGATTCGAAGACGGCGATAGCGCTTATTGTTCTGGCGTCTGTGGTAATCGGTCTGCTGATTGCGTGGCTTTACGTCGGGCGCAATCTGGTGGCGCGTCTGAGCCGTCTGTCGCGTTCGATGGGCGAGATTTCCTCGGGTGATTTGAGCGCGGCGGTGCCGGAAGGCGGCAGCGACGAGATCACCGACATGGGCCACGCGTTGGCGATTTTCCGCGATAGCCTGTCGGCGGCGGAAGTCGAGCGCCGGGAGAATGAGGCGCAGCGTGAGGCGGCGAGCCAGCAGCGCCGGGTGGAGATGCTGGCGCTGGCGGATAATTTTGACGCCAGCGTGAAGGGGGTTGTGGAGAGCGTTTCCTCCTCGGCGACGCAGATGCAGGCGACGGCGGGGTCGATGTCGACGACGGCGGACCAGACCAACCAGCAGGCCGGTGTGGTGGCCTCGGCGGCGGACGTGACCACCGGTGACGTGCAGATGGCGGCGGCGGCGGCGCAGGAGTTGAGCAACTCGATTGACGAAATTGGTCGCCAGGTGAACCGCTCGAACGAGATTGCCACCGAAGCCTCGACCCGGGCGCAGCAGACCAACCAGGAGATTGAGGGTCTGGCGGTGGCGGCCAACAAGATCGGCGAGGTGGTGAACCTGATCCAGGAGATTGCCGAGCAGACGAACTTGCTGGCGCTGAACGCGACGATTGAGGCGGCGCGGGCGGGCGACGCGGGCAAGGGCTTTGCGGTGGTGGCCTCGGAGGTGAAGTCGCTGGCCAACCAGACGGCCAAGGCGACGGAGGAGATCGGCAGTCAGATTGGCGGGATGCAGACGGCGACCGGCGAGGCGGTGACGGCGATCAAGACCATTGGCCGGGTGATTGAGCAGATGAACGAGATTTCGACCTCGATTTCCGCGGCGGTGGAGGAGCAGGGGGCGGCGACCCAGGAGATCGCCTCGACCATGCAGCGGGTTTCGGAAGGCACCCAGTCGGTCTCGACCAACATCAGCGGGGTGTCACGGGCCGCCGGCGAGACCGGGCAGTCGGCCAATGAAGTGCTGGCGGCGGCCGACGAGGTGGCCCGCCAGTCGGAGACGCTGCGCGGTCAGGTGGAAGGCTTCCTGGCCAAGATCCGCGCCGCCTAGCGGCGGACCGCTGCCGCCGGCGGCGCGGATGTTCAGGTAAACGATCGACGCCGCGCTGCTGCGCGGCGGCGTTGAAAAGACGACTTGGGTGGGTTGGTGGATTAATTCGACGCTGAGCAGCTAGGAAAGACTGACCATGGATCGTGATGATCGCTTGCTTGATCAAGACCCGCCGCAGGTAGAGCAAACGACCGTAAAGCAGCGAAAGGCTTTCGGAATCGCTGCGCGCCTTTTTCTGGCCTTTGGCGCGGTCGGAACCCTGACCCTGGTGCTGGGCGCGGTGGCTTGGTTGTCGATCCAGTCGATGCGGGGGGCCTTCGACGATGCAACCGGACGTTCGGTGCCCGCGATGGAACAGGCGCTAAATCTGCAGGCCGGCGCGGCCGGTCTGGCGGCCGCGGCGCCGCAACTGGCAACGGCCGACAGTTCGGCCGCCCGCGAGGATCAGAAGGCCGGACTCCTGGCCCGGCTGGACAGCATGACCCGGACCTTGGCCGACTTGG
Source organism: uncultured Rhodovibrionaceae bacterium (assembly GCA_963976695.1). Lineage (GTDB taxonomy): Bacteria > Pseudomonadota > Alphaproteobacteria > Kiloniellales > DSM-21159 > CAXBMB01. The sequence goes on along the minus strand of CAXBMB010000041.1, from coordinate 18,154 downwards.
CGGCCCTGGGCGCGGACGCGAACCGCCTGCAAGCCATCGGTGAAGAAGTTTCGCAACTGACCCAGGCGATGGATGCGCTGGACAGCGCGGTTGAGCAGCGCTTGGTGCTGGAAGAAAAGAATCGTGGCTTGGCCACCCAGGTTGAAGCGGGCCACAGCCGCTTGATCGACAGCATTTCGCCCCTGCTGGATGAAGCCCGCTTCAACATGCTCATCGCCTCGGAAGAGGCAACCGATGAGGCGGAAGGGTTAATCCAGGATCTGGTGCGCAACGACGTGGCGGCGCTGCGCGGCGCCCTTGAGGCGTTGGTTCAGGTCAACCGCCTGAGCGGCAAGCTGAATTTGGCGGCGGCGCTGTCTGATCGTCGTCAAATCGAGTTGCTTGAACAGGAGCTGTCGGCGCTGTTGGAGACGCTCGACAGCAAGGTTGCCTCGCTGCCCAAGCCGGACGAGACGGAGGGGCGCCCGTCGCTGACCGAGCTGGCGGCGGCGCTGCGTCAGCTGGCGCTCGGTGAAGAGGGATTGCTGGCGACGCGGCTGGGCTGGCTCGACGCCGCCTCGGCCAATCGCGGCGGTTCCCAGATGGCGCTGGAGGGGCTGCGCGCCAAGCTGGCGGATCTTATCACCGGCTTCGATGAAACGCTCAACCCGATGGTGGAAAAATCCAACTTCGCCGTGGTCATGGGGGCCAACACCGCCACCACCAACTCCTCCATGGCGATTGCCGAGCTGATGGACAGCGGCGTGGGACATATGACCGCGCTGCTGGAGACCCAGGCGCAGAGCAATCTGATTTACGGCCTGCTTAGTCAAAGCCTTACGGCGACGACGGAAAAAAACCTGAACTTCCTGCGTTCTTCCTTCACCACCGCCGCCACCTCATCGGCGCAAGCCGTCAATTCGCTGCAGGATCAGGAAATTCGTGACGACCTGATGGCCAAGGTGAAGTCACTGGTTGATCTTGGCTTGGGCGATGCGGGGATCTTCGCCATCCGCCGCGCCGAGCTGGCCGCCAACGCCGAAGCGCTGGCGGAAGTGCAAAAGGCGCGCAGCGCCGCCGCCGCGCTTTCCGAGGTGGTGTTGGCCACCGTTCAAGTCACCAAGGATCAGCTCACCGACAGCACGGCGATGGTCGGCCAGGAGGCCGATCGCAGCGAAATCATTCAGCTTGCCTTGGTGGCGGGGATCATGCTGGCCATCGGCTTGATCGTTTGGCTCTATGTCGGGCGCAACCTGGTCGTCCGGCTCGGTAAGCTGGCCGGCACCATGCAGGTCATCGCCGACGGAGACCTGCTGGCCGAGGTTCCCCAGGGCGGGCGGGATGAAATCTCGGCCATGGCCAAGTCGCTGGAGGTTTTCCGGCAGTCCTTGGCGAACGGGGAAGAAGAGCGCCGGCGCAACGAGACTGAGCGTCAGGCGGCGCTGGATGCGCGGCGGCGGGATATGCTGGCGCTGGCCGGTAGCTTTGAAGCCTCGGTGAGCGCGGTGGTTGAAACGGTCTCGTCCTCGGCGACTGAAATGCAGTCGACCGCCGGCTCCATGACCGACACGGCGCGCGAGGCTTCCCGCCAGGCCGAGGCGGTTTCCGTCGCCTCCAACGAAACCTCCGGGTCGGTCAGCACGGCGGCCTCGGCCGCGCAGGAGCTTTCCGCCTCGGTTGACGAAATCGGCCGCCAGGTGACCCGCTCCAACGAGATCGCCCAGGACGCCATGGACCGGGCCCGCCACAGCAATGACCAGGTGGAGACCCTGGCGGCGGCGGCGCAGAAAATCGGTGAGGTGGTTCATCTGATCCAGGACATCGCCGAGCAGACCAATTTGTTGGCGCTGAACGCCACCATTGAAGCCGCGCGCGCCGGTGACGCCGGGCGTGGTTTCGCCGTGGTCGCCAATGAGGTCAAGTCGCTGGCCACGCAAACCGCCCAGGCAACCGAGGAAATTGCCAGCCAGATCGGCGGGATGCAGGCGGTTACCGGCGAAGCCGTCGGCGCGATTCAGTCGATTGGCACGGTCATTGAACAGATGAATGAGATTTCTTCGGCCATTTCGGCGGCGGTGGAACAGCAGGGCGCGACCACCCAGGAGATCGCCAGCACGATGACCCTGGCGGCGTCGGGCATGCAGCAGGTCAACGCCAATATTGGCGGCGTGTCGCAGGCCGCCGAGGAGACCGGCGGGGCGGCCAGCCAGGTGCTGGACGCCTCCAGCGAACTGGCCCAGCAGGCCGAAGCGCTGCGCGGCGAGGTCGATGCCTTCCTGATCAAGGTCCGCGCCGCCTAGCCGATGATCGACCTGCAAAGCGGAGCTGTGGGCTTTCGTTCGCCCGATCCGGCGCTAGGCGGCCGAGGTCTTGGCCCTATAGCCGCAGAGGTCGGCGACGGGGCAGCGCCAGCAGTCCGGCTTGCGGGCCTTGCAGATGTAGCGCCCATGTAAAATCAGCCAGTGGTGGGCGTGCGGCAGCCGGTCCTTCGGCACGATCTTCAATAGTTTCTGCTCGACCGCCAGGGGGGTCTTGGCCGGGGCCAGTCCGGTGCGATTGGAGACCCGAAAGAGATGGGTGTCGACGGCGATGGTCGGCTGGCCGAAGGCGATGTTCAGCACGACGTTGGCGGTTTTGCGCCCGACCCCGGGCAGTTTTTCCAGTGCGGCGCGGTCCGCCGGCACCGTGCCGCCGTGATCGGCGACCAACAGCTGGGAAAGCTTGATGACGTTTTTCGCCTTGGTGTTGAAAAGGCCGATGGTCTTGATCTGGTCGCGCAGCGCCGCCTCGCCCAGGGCCAGCATCTTTTGCGGCGTGTCGGCGACGGCGAACAACGGCGCGGTGGCTTTGTTGACCCCAACGTCGGTGGCTTGCGCGGACAGCACCACGGCGACCAACAGGGTATAGGGGTTGTGGTAGTCCAGTTCCCCCTTGGGCTCCGGGTCGGCGTCATGCAGACGGTTGAAAAATTCGACCACCTCGGCTTTTTTCATTGGCATCTCTGGGCTTTCTTCGCGCGCGATGATTGCGACCTTCTGTTCCGACCGTCCCAGGGGTTTATCCGGCCTGGAACCCAATAAAGAAAAAACACAGAATGCCCGGCGGCGCCAGCTTTGCCGACGAGATTTTTCAGCCCCGCCGCTCGAGCCTGGCCAGGACCGGCGGGCGGCGCGGCCTTCAAGCAAAGGTGAAAAAGCTTGCTCGAACGGCGCGGCGAATCTGTGCTAGATTCCGGCGATGACCCGCCCGTTTTCCCCCTGCTGGCCGCTGCGCCCCTCGGGCGCGAAAGACGGCGCGAAAGAACCTGCTTCCAGGTCGCAGGCTGGCGCGGCGCCCCTGCTGCTGGATGTCACGCTCTATCCCCATCGCTCCTTGAGCCCGCGCGGCTTCGTGATCTTGATGACGGCCCTCGCCGTGGCGGTCGCCTTGCTGGGCGTGGGGTTTTTTCTTATCGGGGCCTGGCCGGTGATCGGCTTCATGGGCTTGGAGTTTGTTCTGGTCTACGTCGCCTTCCGGCTCAGCTATCGCCAAGCCAGGCAGTTCGAAGTGCTGAAGTTGACGCCCGAACGTCTGATCCTGCGGCGCGTGAACCACTACGGCCGGGAGCGGCGCTGGTCTTTCCAGCCCTATTGGCTCAGGGTCAGTTTTGGGCAGGATCCGACCGCCAACGATCCGCTGTTCTTGATCAGCCACGGCAAGCGGGTGCAGGTGGGCTCCTTTCTCAGCGGGCTGGAAAGGATTACCCTGGGACAAACCCTGCAGCAGGCGCTTTCGACCCTGCGCTAGCGCGCGAGCGCGCCGCTTTCTCCGCCGCTGACTCGCTAGAGGTCCAACACATCGCGCATGGTGTAGAAGCCCGAGGGTTTGTCGCTGACCCAAAGCGCGCCGGTTACCGCCCCCCGGGCAAAGACCTCCCGGTTTGAGGCGCGGTGGCCCAACTCGATACGCTCGCCGTCGGCCGCGAAAACCACCGCATGGTCTCCGGCCACATCGCCGCCGCGCAGCACAGCAAAGCCGATGTCGCCTTTTTTGCGCGCGCCGGTGACGCCGTCGCGGCCCCGGTCGGCGATTTCGGCCAGCGCCTTGCCGCGTCCCTTGGCGGCGGCTTCACCCAAGGCCAGGGCGGTGCCGGAGGGGGCGTCGACCTTGTGCCGATGGTGCATCTCGACGATCTCGATGTCGTAGTCCTCGTTCAAGCGGGCCGCGACCTGCTCGACCAGCGACAGCAACAGATTGACGCCCATCGACATGTTGCGGGCGTACACGATCGGCGCCTGGGCGGCGGCGATCTTCAATCGACCAACCTCTTCGTCGTCCAGCCCGGTGGTGCCGATCACCAGCGCCGTGCCGGTCTCAGCGGCCAGCGAGGCGTGGAACAGAGTGGCCATCGGGGTGGAGAAATCAATCACCACATCGCAGGTTTGAAAGAGGTGCGCCGGGGCGTCCTGGACCCTCACCCCCAGGGTGCCCAGGCCCACCAGGGCGCCCAGATCCTGCCCGATCAGCGGGCTGCCCGGCAGTTCGGTGCCGCCAGCGACCGCGCCCCGCGGGTGGCTGGCAACCGCATGGATCAACATCCGCCCCATCCGGCCACCACATCCCACGATGCCAATCTTGACGACTGCCGTCTCGGCCATTGCCCTGCTCCTTCTGCGGGCCAGGCCGTCGGCGCTGACCACTTCTTGCACCAAGTGTTCGTATTGGAGTCGGATCGGTTTAACCGGACCCACGAACTGATTTCCTTTGCACCGCGACTGCGCCGCGTACCGTTTGATGAGACGGCGCATGACGACAGAGACGAAGCGCCAAGCGCTTCTTTCCCGGTCGATCACCCACTAGCTAGCCGAGCCGCGCCCCTTCTGTCGAGGGCCTTCTGTCGTCGACCTTGCGCTGTAGCTGTCGAAAAAGGATGCTGCGGCGGCGGTGGAATTTTTGCTATCAATGGCGCTGGAGCGACGATAAAGGCCCAACCATGTCTTTCGAGCCGCCGCCCTTGCACACGACGCGCCTGATCCTTTGTCCGCTTGACCTCTCCCATCTCGAGGTCATGGTGTCGCTGGGCCGCGACCCCGAGGTCATGCGCTATCTCGGAGTGGTGCGTCCGGAAGCCGAGCTGCGCGCGCACTATCGGGCGTGGATTGCCGCGCCCGCTTGCCGGCCCGGTCTGGGCCGATGGGCGGTGGTCGAAAAAAGCCGACCCCAAGAGGTCCTGGGTTTTGTGGTCTATGACATCTTGCCGGATACGGATTTTATCGAGATTGGCTATCGCTACGCCCGCGCGGCCTGGGGTCGGGGCATCGCCACCGAAGCGGCGGCCCGTGCGCTCGACCAGGGATTTCAGGCCAGCGACCTCAGCGTCATCGCCGCCGTTACCGATTCAGACAACCGGGCGTCGCAAAAGATCCTGCGCAAGATCGGCCTGACCCGGCGCGCCGATCGCTTTGCCTATGGCGAGGTGTTGCCGTTCTTCACCATTACCCGGACCGAGTGGGACGGTCGGGCAGGTTAAGAATCGGCAAACATACCGTCCGGCGCGGCGCGCTCAGTCGGTGAGGTCTTCGAAGAATTCCTTCACCCGGCTGAAAAAGCCGTGGCTTTCCGGACTGTGCTTGGCGTTCTCACCGGCTTCTTCGTGAAATTCCTCCAGCAGCTGGCGTTGCCGCTTGGTGAGTTTCACCGGCACCTCGACGGAAACCTGGATGTAGAGGTCGCCCTTGGCGGCCGAGCGCAGCACCGGCATCCCCTTGCCCCGCAGACGGAACTGGGTGGCGTTCTGGGTGCCGTCGGGGACCGAGACCTTGGTTCGGCTGCCGTCCAGCGAGGGCACCTCGATCGAGCCCCCGAGCGCCGCCGTGGTCATGGGAATGGGCACCTTGCAGTAAAGGTTGGCGCCGTCGCGTTGGAACAGCCGGTGGGGCCGCAGCGACAGGAAAATATAGAGGTCGCCCGGCGGCGCGCCACGCAGCCCGGCCTCGCCCTCGCCCGACAGGCGGATACGGGTGCCGTCTTCCACGCCTGCGGGGATGTTGACCTGCAGGGTTTTTTCCTTCACCACCCGGCCCGCGCCGCCGCAGGCCCGGCAGGGTTTTTCGATAACCCGGCCCTGGCCCTGACAGGAAGGACAGGCCCGTTCAATGGTGAAGAAACCCTGCTGGGCGCGAACCCGACCGCGCCCGCCACAGGTGCTGCAGGAAACCGGTTTGCTGCCCTTTTCCGCCCCGGTGCCCTCGCAGCCCTCGCAGGAAATCGATGCGGGAACGCGGATCTGCGCGTCCTTGCCTTCAAAGGCTTCCTCCAGGGAGATTTCCATATTGAAACGCAGGTCGGCGCCTTGGCTGCTGGCGCCGCGCCGCCCGCCGCCCTGGCCCATGAAGTCGCCGAACATTTCGTCGAAGATGTCGGCAAAGCCGGAGAAATCGAAGCCACCGTGGGCGCCGCCGGGCCGGCCTTGGCCGTTGCCCCCGTTTTCAAAGGCGGCATGGCCGAAACGGTCATAGGCCGCGCGGCTCTGCTCGTCCTTGAGCACGCCGTAGGCCTCGTTGATTTCCTTGAATTTTACTTCGGCTTGGGGATTTTCGGGGTTGCGATCCGGGTGAAATTCCATCGCCAGCTTGCGGTAAGCCGACTTCAGGGCCGCCGCATCGGCGCCTTTGGTCACACCAAGAGTTTCGTAGTAGTCCTGCTTCGCCATGGATTGAAATCAATCTCGCGCTTAGAGTTCGATCGACGGGGAAAGAAGCGTTTGGCGCTTCATCTCGGTCGTTATGCACCCGCTAACAGGGTGATCAGAGACGGATTGACGGTTTAAACGGGGTCACGCTGTAAGTCCATTTAAACCGATCCGACTCTTGTAGCCGTCGGTTTGACTGCAAAGGGGGCCGATGTGACTCGGCCCCCCTATTTCCATTGTTTCAAGCGTCAGGCTTTTTTGCCTTTGTTTTCGTCGTCGACTTCCTCGAAATCGGCATCGACCACGGATTCATCGTTGGCGGCGCCGTCCTGCCCAGCGTTGGCCGCGCCGTCACCGCCTTCCGAGCTGGCCTCGGCTTCCTGCTGCTCCTTGTAGAGGGCTTCGCCCACTTTCATGGAGACCTGAGCCAGGGCTTCGGTTTTGGCCTGAATAGCGGCCAGATCTTCGCCGTCCTTGACGTCGCTGAGGTCGGCGATGGCCTTTTCCACGGCTTCCTTGTCCGCGGCGGGAACCTTGTCACCGGCCTCGCTGAGGGACTTCTGGGAGGCGTGGATCAAGGAATCAGCCTGGTTGCGGGCTTCGGCCAGGGACCGCTTGACCTTGTCGCTGTCGGCGTGATCCTCGGCTTCCTGCACCATGCGGTTGATGTCGTCGTCCGACAGACCCCCGGATGCTTGGATGCGGATGGTCTGTTCCTTGTTGGTGGCCTTGTCCTTGGCCGAAACGTTGACAATGCCGTTGGCGTCGATGTCGAACGTAACCTCGATCTGCGGCATGCCGCGCGGCGAGTTGGGGATGCCCACCAGATCAAACTGACCCAACAGTTTGTTGTCGGCGGCCATCTCGCGCTCACCCTGGAAGACCCGGATGGTCACCGCCTGCTGGTTATCTTCAGCGGTGGAGAAGACCTGGGACTTCTTGGTGGGGATGGTGGTGTTGCGGTCGATCAGCTTGGTCATCACGCCGCCGAGCGTTTCAATCCCCAACGACAGCGGGGTAACGTCCAGCAGCAGGACGTCCTTGACTTCACCCTGCAGCACACCGGCCTGAATCGCCGCCCCCATGGCCACCACTTCATCGGGATTGACGCCGCGGTGGGGTTCGCGACCGAAGATGCTTTTCACCGTCTCGAAGACTTTGGGCATGCGGCTCATGCCGCCGACCAGGATTACTTCGTCGATTTCACCGGCGGTCACGCCCGCATCCTTCAAGGCCGACTTACAGGGCTTGATGGTGCGCGTGATCAGGTCGTCGACCAGGGCTTCCAGCTTGGCGCGGCTGAGCTTGATGTTCAGATGCTTCGGGCCGGACTGGTCGGCGGTGATGAAGGGCAGGTTGACCTCGGTCTGCTGCGAAGACGACAGCTCGATTTTGGCCTTTTCGGCGGCTTCCTTCAGGCGCTGCAGGGCCAGCTTGTCCGCGCGCAGGTCGATGGACTGTTCCTTTTGGAACTCCTCGGCCAGGTAATCGATGATGCGGGCGTCGAAATCCTCACCGCCCAGGAAGGTGTCGCCGTTGGTCGATTTCACCTCAAAGACGCCGTCACCGATCTCCAAGATCGAAACGTCGAAGGTGCCGCCACCCAGATCGTACACCGCGATGGTGCCGGTTTTTTTCTTGTCCAAACCGTAAGCCAGCGCGGCGGCGGTGGGCTCGTTGATGATGCGCAGCACTTCCAAACCGGCAATCTTGCCCGCGTCCTTGGTGGCCTGGCGCTGGGAATCGTTGAAATAGGCCGGTACGGTGATTACCGCCTGGGAAACTTCCTCACCGAGGAAACTCTCGGCCGTTTCCTTCATCTTCTGCAGAACGAAGGCGGAAACCTGACTGGGGCTGTAGTCCTTGCCATTGGCTTTCACCCAGGCGTCGCCGGACTTGCCTTCGACAATCTTGTAGGGAACCAGGCCCTTGTCCTTTTCGACTGCCGGATCCTTGAAGTTCCGACCGATCAGCCGCTTGATGGCGAACAGGGTGTTTTCCGGGTTGGTCACCGCCTGGCGCTTGGCCGGCTGACCGACCAGCGTTCCCTCGTCGGAAAAGCTGACCATGGACGGCGTGGTGCGCGCGCCCTCGGCGTTCTCAATCACGCGGGGATCCTTGCCGTCCATAATGGCCAGGCAGGAGTTTGTGGTTCCGAGATCAATACCGATAACTTTAGCCATGTTTATTTTACCTCTTTTGGCAGCAGACTCTCTCTGGCGGCCTTGTTGCAAGCACCGCCCAATTGGAGTCCCTTGGAGTCTTCACTAAGCGCGCGTCCCTGGCTCCGTAGTCTTCGGATCCTCGAACAGCGCATCTCTATTGGTATGCCGGATATATAAGCTTTTTGCCCGATACTGCAAGGCGACTCCGGCATTGACTGAGTCAGAAAGCTGCGGTTTTTTATCTTTTGCGGATTTTTACCGCTTTCTTTTGGAATGTTCCTGGATCGCCGCGCGCAGCAGCGCGACGACGCGTAACGGAGATTATCTTTAGGATGAAAGAACATAGCAACACGTCGCCCGGCAAGCGCGGCGATCGTGACCAGGCGAGCGGCAAGAGTGGCGGCTGTTGTGGCGGTCATGGTGGCGGCCAGGGCGGCGGCGATGGTGGTGGCGCGCATGGTGGTGAGCACGGTGGCGGGTCGAAGAGCGGCGGAACTGGCGGCTGCTGCGGCGGTTGCGGCGGCGACTCCGAGGCGGCGCCGTCGGGCAAACCCAACCGGGCGCCACCGGGAGGCGCCGTGGCGCGCAGCGGCTTTGCATGGCGGCTGTGCCTCGCGCTGGCGATCGGCGCGGCGGGTCTGCTGATTCTGTTCGGCGATTTGGTTTGGCGCAGCGATCCGGTGACATATGTCGGGGTTGGGCTGCTTTTGGCTGCCGGTGGGAGCTTTGTTTTCCTGCGGCGGCAGGCGCGCCAGAGGGCTTTTACTGAGAGGTAAGCACGGGTGAATGCGGCTGATTCGGCGATCGGGTTTGGGTATTTCCCAGGCTATTTGAACCGGCACGGTCAAGCGGCGCTGGTGGCGGAACTTCGTCCGCTGCTGCGCGCCGCGCCCCTCTACCAGCCGCACATGCCGGGCAACAATCGCCCCTTTTCAGTTCGCATGACCAACCTGGGTCCCTTGGGCTGGGTTTCCGACCAACAAGGCTACCGCTACCAGCCCCGCCACCCGCAGACCGGCCGTCCCTGGCCTGACGTTCCGCCACGGCTTCTGGAAATTTGGCGCGATGTCACCGGCTATGGCAAGCCGCCGCAGTGCTGTCTGGTCAACTGGTACGGTCACGCCGAAGCGAAAATGGGTCTGCACCAGGATCGGGACGAGGCCGACCTGACGGCGCCGGTGTTATCGATCTCGCTTGGCGACAGCGCGCGCTTTCGGCTCGGCGGACCCACCCGCAAGGGTGCGACCCGGCCGCTCAAGCTCCATTCCGGCGATGTCTTGGTTCTGCGCGGCGCCGATCGCCTGGCCTATCACGGCATCGACAAGCTCTACTTCGGCAGCTCGACGCTGCTACCCAACCACGGTCGGCTCAACCTGACCCTACGGCGGGTCACGCTTTAGCGTCGTTGCGCCGGATCGTCCTTGCGCGTCATTTCAAGCCGCTCACGCCCTTGCTTAAAGAGGTCAGATAAGGACGAAAGAAATGCGGGGAAGATAAAGGGGAGAGCCCAACGGCTCCCCCAATTGTCTTTGCGCCTAGGCCTGGGTATCAACCGCGCTGCCCGGCTTGGCCGGGGCGGCTGGCGCGGCGGTCGGGCCGCCCTTGGCGACACCGACCCGGGCCGGCCGCAACAGCCGGTCATGCAGGGTGTAGCCCGCCTCGAAGACCTGAACCACCGTGCCGGCGGGCTGGCTCGGGTCGGGCACCTCGAACATCGCCTCGTGGCGGTGCGGGTCCAACTTTTCACCCACCGCGTCGATGCGGCCGATGAAATGCTTGGCAAAGGCGTCCTGCAGGGCTTTTTCGGTCATGGAAACCCCTTCAAGCAGGGCCTTGACGTTGGCGTCCCGCGTGGCTTCCTCGGGCACGGAACTGATGGCGCGGGCCAGGTTATCCGCCACGGTTAGGATGTCCTTGGCCAGCGGAGCGACGGCGTATTTGCGGCTGTCCTCCCGATCCCGACGGGCGCGGTTGCGGACATTTTCGGTTTCCGCCAGGGCGCGCAGCAGCCGGTCCTTCAGGTCCGCGACCTCTTGCCGCAAAGCGGTCAGTTCATCCTCGCCGGACTGCGGCGCGGCGTCGGCGGCCGCGTCGGTTGGGGTGTCCTCGGCTTGCGGGGCGGTGGCCTCGCTTGGCTTGGTTTGCGCACCGTCAGCAGCAGAGGTCGCCGCTTCTTCAGTCGGCGTTTGCTTGTTCTTCTCTTCAGACATCACTTATCCAGTAGTTGCTTTCGGAAGCCGTCGACCACAACCGGCCGGCAGCATGACAAAAAAAGTCTATCCCAGCAGGTCGGACACCACCTTGGCGGTGTAGTCGACCATTGGAATGATTCGCGCATAGTCCAGCCGGGACGGACCGATGACGCCCACCGCGCCGACGATTTGCCGCTGGCTGTTGGCGTAGGGCGCGATAACCATGGCGCAGCCCGCCAGGCTGAACAGTTCATTTCCGCCGCCGATGAAAATCTGCACCCCTTCCCCGCCTTCGGTCAGGTCCAGCATCTTCAGCAGCGCTTCTTTCTTCTCCAGCGCGATAAACAGATGGCGTATCCGTTCCAGATCTTCAATGACCTGGACGTCTTGTAGCAGTTGTGCCTGTCCGCGCACGATCAAATTGCCGCTGCTGAGCGGGCTGTCCTTCGACCAGTTGGCCAGACCCCCCTCGATCAAGGGCGCGGTGAGCGCATCGAGCTGGGCGCGCTGTTGGGTCAGTTCCTGGCGAATGGTCTGCTGGGCCTGGCGCAGCGAGCGGCCGCGGAGCCGGTTGGTCAGATAATTGGAGGCTTCAATCAGCGAGGAGGCGGGCAGCCCCATCGGGACATCGATCACCCGGTTCTCGACCGACCCGGAGGCCATGACCAGAATGACCAGTACCCGGCCGGGACCCAGCGCGACGAATTCGATATGCTCCAGCGGCTCTTCGCGCTTGGGGGCCAGCACCAGTCCGGCGCAGCTGCTGAGCGATGACAGCAGACTGGAGGCCTCTTCCATAATCTCGCCGATCCCGTGGCCCGAGCCGGCGCACTGCCCGGCTATTTTCTCCCGTTCGTCCTGGCTAAGATTTCCCTGCTCCAGCAGGCCGTCGACATAGAGACGCAGGCCTTGGTCGGTGGGCAGGCGCCCGGCGGAGGTATGGGGCGCGACCAGCAGACCCAGATGTTCCAGGTCGGCCATTACATTGCGCACCGTGGCGGGCGACAGCGACATGCCCATGGTGCGGGCAAGGGTGCGCGACCCGACCGGCGCGCCGGTTTTAACATAGGAATCCACCACCAGCCGCAAAATATCGCGCGAGCGTTGATCCAGCGTGTCGATTTCCGCCAGTTTTCCGAGCTTGCTCCAATACAGATCTGTCATGGCGCCTGTCGATCCCTTTCATGGTAACCGGTGGGGTTAACCGGAAAATTTACGATAGACCCGGATCTTGCTGACTCTCGCCACTGGCGTATCGCTTGTGGAATCAAAATCGACTTGTTCCTTTCGATGTAATTCAAGGCGCGCGGAGTTTCAATGCTCCAGTTGTCCAGCGGCGGGGTTGTTGGGCCCGGGATCAGCCAGCCGCCGGCTGACCGCGCGCAAGGGCTGGCTGGACCTTGGCGGGGAGTCAGGGTAGCTTGCGCCGACTTTCTCGACCACCCACCCTGTTAACCCGCCACAGGTTTTGCGACCAAGCTCGATCGCCGGTTCGGCGCGGCTGACGGTCGACCTGTTGGATAACGACAAAGCGAGAGCCGCCATGCGCCCCAGTGGACGCCAAGCCGACCAACTGCGTCAGATCAGCATTGAAACCGATGTGAACAAGTATGCCGAAGGCTCCTGCCTAATTAAATTCGGCGACACCCATGTGCTCTGTTTGGCGTCGGTGCAGGACAAGGTCCCCGGCTGGCTACGGAACAGCGGTCGGGGCTGGATCACCGCCGAATACGGCATGTTGCCGCGTGCCACCGACAGCCGGATGGAGCGCGAGGCCGCCCGGGGCAAGCAATCGGGCCGCACCCAGGAAATTCAGCGTCTGATCGGCCGCAGCCTGCGCGCGGTCACCGATCTGACCGGCTTTGGCGAACGGCAGATTCGCCTGGACTGCGATGTGCTTCAGGCCGACGGCGGAACCCGCACCGCCGCGATTACCGGGGCTTACGTGGCCCTCTATCAGGCCTTCGCCCACCTGCAAAAGCTTGACGTCATCGCGCGCATTCCCTTTACCAGCGAGGTGGCGGCCGTGTCCTGTGGTATCTATCAGGGTCAGCCGGTGTTGGACCTGGACTATGCCGAAGATTCCGCGGCCGATACGGACGCCAACTTCGTGCTGACCGGCAAAACCGACCTGGTTGAGGTTCAAGCCACCGCCGAAGGCCTGGCCTTTACCCGCGCCGAACTGGACCAGCTGTTGACGCTCGCCGAAACGGGGGTGCGCGACTTGGTGCAGGCCCAGCGCGCCGCCCTGGGTCTGACCTGACCGTCGACCCCCTGTTTGCTATACCACGAGGATAGAGATCGCTCCGCCATGACTTCTGCTTCCGGTCATCCCCCCGCTTACCCCCCAACTCACGCCTCGGCTCAGGTCTCGGCTCAGGTCTCGGCTCAGGTCTCTGCGGCGCTGCGCGCGAAAATTGGCGGAACCAAACTGGTTATCGCCAGTCATAACAAAGGGAAGGTAACCGAGATTGCCGCCCTGCTGGCGCCTCTGGGTCTGGAGGTGCTGTCCGCCGGCGATCTTGGGTTGCCCGAGCCCGAAGAAACCGGCCAGAGCTTCATCGCCAACGCGGCGCTGAAGGCGCGGGCCGCCGCCGAAGCCAGCGGCCTGCCTAGCTTGGCCGATGATTCCGGGCTTGCGGTGGTCGCCTTGGCGGGGGCGCCGGGGATCTATTCGGCGCGCTGGGCCGGCCCGGATAAGGATTTCGCCCTGGCGATGGCCAAGGTCGAAAAAGGGCTGCGCGGAAAAGCCGATCGGTCCGCCAGCTTTATCTGCGCCTTGAGTCTGGCGCGTCCCCAGGACGGGGCGCAGCCGGCCGCGCTGGTCTCCTTCGAGGGGCGGGTGGACGGCGCGTTGGTTTGGCCGCCTCGGGGCGCCCAGGGCTTTGGCTATGACCCGATCTTTCAACCGCAGGGCCATTCGATCACCTTTGGCGAAATGGCGCCGGCGGCCAAGCATGGCATGAGTCACCGGGCCGAGGCGTTCCGCCAGTTGCTGGCCTGGCTGACCGCCCCTGACCCGACCTAGGCCGATGGCTGGCGATTTCCCACCGCGCGACCGTGGCGCCGTGACGGCGGTCCCGGGACGCCGGCCCGGCCCGGCGGCGCGGTCGGCCCCCGATCCCGGGTTCGGCCTCTATATCCACTGGCCCTTCTGCAAGGCCAAGTGCCCCTATTGCGACTTCAACAGCCATGTGCGCGATAGGGTCGATCAGGCGCGGTGGCGCGCCGCGCTGCTGCGAGAATTGGATCATTTCGGTCAGTTAACCAAAGGCCGCCGCCTGACCTCGGTGTTTTTTGGCGGCGGAACGCCCTCTTTGATGCCGCCGGAAACCGTGGCGGCGCTGCTGGAGCGCTTGAGCGCGCACTGGAGCCTGGCCGAAGATCTGGAAGTCAGCCTGGAGGCCAATCCGACCTCGGCGGAGGCGGAGAAGTTCGCCGGCTTCGCGCGGGCCGGGGTCAACCGGCTTTCCATCGGGGTGCAGGCCTTGAACGACCAGGACCTGCGGTTCCTGGGGCGCGAGCATACGTTGGCCGAAGCCTTGGCGGCGGTTGACCTGGCCCGGCGGGCCGTGCCGCGCTTTTCCTTTGATCTGATTTACGCCCGGCCCGAACAGTCGCCCGATGCCTGGACGCGGGAGCTGATGACGGCGCTGGAATTGGGCGCCAATCACCTTTCGCTCTATCAATTGACGATTGAGGAAAACACCGTTTTCCATGGTCGACGTCGGCGCGGCGACCTGACCGAGCTGCCCGAGCCGCAGGCGGCGGCGCTGTATCAGGTGACCCAGGAGATGTTAAACGCGGCGGGCCTGCCAGCCTATGAAGTGTCCAACCACGCCCGGCCGGGGGAGGAATGCCGCCACAACATGACCTACTGGCGCTACGGCGACTATGTGGGGCTCGGCCCCGGCGCCCACGGACGCTTGGCCGTGCCGGGCAACAACCGCAACGCCGGCGGCAAGGTCGCCACCCGGCAGCACCGGGCGCCGGAAATCTGGCTGGAGACGGTCGAACAGGCCAGTCACGCCACCCGCCAGCGTGAGAGTCTGGGGCGCGCGGACTGTCTGGACGAGCAGGTCATCATGGGCTTGCGGCTGAGCGAAGGGCTGTTTCGCGCCAATGTGGCGGCGCAGACCGGTGACAGTCTGGACCGTCAAATCGCACCGGAGCGGCTGCAGGCCCTGGTGGCGGCGGGTTATCTGTGTGATCTGGGGGATCGCCTGGTGGCGACCCCGGAAGGCCGCTTGCGGCTCAACGCGGTGATCGCCCACCTGCTGGGGGCCTGATCCCGGGCCGGCGGCGGGTCGCCGTTGGCTTGCCTGCTCACAGGTTGTCCGCCCAGGGTTATCCATCCGCCCAAGGTTGTCTATCTCCCAGGATTATCCATCCGCTCGGGGTTATCCGCCTGACGGCCGGGCAAAGAAGAAGCGGCCGGCCCCTTGGCTTGGCCGCGCCGCTTCCTTGTCGCTCGTTGGCGCGATGCGGCGGCTCGGCCGCGCCGCTTAGCAGCCTTTGGTTTCCCAATCCTGGGTGCGGCGATCCAAGTGCTCGGCCAGGAAATCGACAAAGCTGCGAACCTTGGGGGAAAGGTGGCGGTTGTGCGGGTAAACCGCGTAGATCGCGCTGTCGGGGACTTTGTAATCCGGCATCAGCTCGACCAGGCGTCCGGCGCAGATGTCCTCGCCGGTCAGCCAGAGGGGCAAGAGCACAATTCCGTGGTGATCCTTGACCGCGGCGTGCAGCACTTCGGCGTTGTTGGTTTCCATGTCGCCGCTGACCGTGACCACCTCGTGGCCGCCCGGCCCATCGAAATGCCATTCATGCCGCTGTGCCCGATAGGTGTAGGTCATGCAGTTGTGTTCGGTCAGGTCCGAGGGTTGCCGCGGGGTGCCGTGTTTGGCGAGGTATTCGGGCGAGGCGCAAACCAGCCGCCGGTTGGAGGCCAATTTTCGGGCAATCAGACTGGAGTCGGCCAACTCGCCAATTCGAATGGCCACGTCCACGCCCTCCTCGACCAGATCGACAAATCGGTCATTGACCGTCAGGTCGAGTTGCACTTCGGTGTGGTTGTTGAGAAATTCCGACAGCAGTGGGGCGATGTGCTTACGGCCATAAGATACCGGGGCGTTTACCCGCAGCGTGCCGCGTGGCGCGCCGTGCAGGTGGGAGACCGCCAATTCGGCTTCCGACACATCGGTGATGATCCGTTCCGAGCGTTGAAAGAAGGCCGACCCGACCTCGGTCAAGGACAGCTGCCGGGTGGTGCGATTGAGCAACCGAGCCCCCAAGCGATCTTCCAGACGACCGATCTGTTTGCTGACGGCCGAGGGCGACAGGCCTAGATTGCGGGCCGCGCCGGAAAAGGACTTGGCCTGCACGACCCGGACGAAAACTTCCATCTCACTGATATTATCCACTTTAAACCCTCTATTTGTGACCGATGCTCACATATGAACGTATTTTATAGACTATTATAACTACAGCGTAATGAGTACATATTCCATTTTGTCACTTATTCAACCTCAAGCAAGGCCATCTGAGAAAGAGAGTAACAGGTCATGGTTTATGCCTCCCCAAATTCGAGCGCCCCAAACCCTTCGACGACCGCCGGCGCCCCGGCCTCGCGCCTTGATTCCGAGGTCCCGCACGATATGCAGCACTGGCTGACCGAAGGAAGTCGACAGCGATCGCGCGCATTTCGTCGGATGGTTTCGAGCTTGGCGACAGTCTGGCGAAGGGGTCCGTTTGATCGCAAACGCTCTTTGCGAAGGGCAGCTATCTGTTCCTGAAGGGACTGGTCGTCGGCGCGCCACCGGTCTTTCGTGAAGCAAGATCACTATAACGGCGGATTTGGCCGGGCGCCAGCCGCCGCCGCCGGCCTCTTCCCCCAATTCCCGGCGTTCAATCTCCGGCGCGCCCGGGCCGTCAGGAACGGGCCTGGGGTTCCCTGAGCGGCAGCAGGACGAACAGGCCGGCGAGATAGAACAGCACGATCACCGACATGCCCCAGCGTTGACTGTCCATCAACCAGGTGATGCTGCCGACCAGCAGCGGACCGACAAAGGCGGTCGCCCGGCCGGAGAGGGCGAAGAGCCCGAAGTACTCCGTGCTCAGTTCCGCCGGGGCCAGCCGAACCATCAGTGATCGGCTGGAGGCCTGCACCGGCCCGACAAACACCCCCAGGCCGCTGCCCAGGACATAGAACCAGAGCTTGTCGGAAATCAGCAGCAGGGCCAGCCCCAAGAGGGTCAGGCCCAACAGCGAAAGCGCGATGGTTTTTTTCGGTCCGATCCAATCGTCAACCCAGGCGAAGATGGCGGCGCCCAGGCCGGAGGTGACGTTGATCAGAATGCCGAAGTAGAGAATTTCGGTGAACGAGAAGCCGAAGGTTCCCGCCGCATAGATGCCGCCGAAGGCGAACAGGGTGTTCAGCCCGTCGATGTAGAGCATACGGGCGATGAGAAAGCGCAGAACCTGCTTGTCGCGCGGCAGATCCCTGAGTGTCCGCCCCAGGGTAGCCAGGCCCTGTGTCAGCGCGCGCCCGATGGTCATGTCGCTGTTCGGTCGATCGGGCAGCAGGAAGAACAGCGGCAGGGCGAAAACCAGATACCAGAGCGCAACGAAAGGGCCGGTCGCCCGGATGTGCTCTTGATTGGCCTTGTCCAGACCGAAGGGGGCAACCTCCGGCTGGACCAACAGCAGCAGGACGAGCATCAGGCAGCTAAGGCCGCCGGCATAGCCAAGGCCCCAGGCCCAGCCGGAAATGCGCCCAACCTTCCCCTTCGGCGCCACGTCGCCCAGCGCGGCGTTGTAGAACACCTGGGCGGTCTCAAAGCCGAAATTGCCCAGCGCAGCGTAAAACAAGGCGGGCAGCAAAAAGGCGGGGCGGGGCTCGATGGTCCAGAGCATCAAGCCGGCGCCAATGGCCAGCAGGCTGCAGGCCACCAGCCAGGGGCGGCGCTGGCCCAGTTGATCGACGACCGCGCCCAGCGGCGGGCTGGTCACGGCGATGGCCAGACCGCTGAGCCCCATGGCCCAGCCCCAATAGCTGGTGCCGATCTCCGGCGTCGCGGCCAGGACCTTGGTGACGTAGGCGGAAAAAATGAAGGTGATGATGATGGTCGGAAAGGCGGAAGAGGCCCAGT
>CAXBMB010000040.1:0-34524 GCA_963976695.1 uncultured Rhodovibrionaceae bacterium | reverse complement strand
TCCTCCCACATTCCTCCCACATTCCTCCTGTGGTCTGGGTTGGCGCCGGATTGTCGAACTGGGATCGCCAACCCTCATTGCTGCCGCGCCGGCACAGGAGAAAGATTCCGCGACCGGTCTGTCTTTTTTCCCCGCACCCCTTAGAGTTGGGTTGGCGAGGCAAAGGAAGCGCCGCGCGCTTCTTTGCCCGTCGATCACACGCTAGACTTGCGTGATCCATACCTGAGGGGGGACGGATGCCGGAGGCCAAGGTCGCGAGAAAACAAGATACGTCGCAGGGCATTGTCTGGATGCTCGCGTCCACCCTGCTGTTCGTTGGCGTGACCGGCATCGTGCACCACCTCGGCTCGGACATGCCCTCGGTCGAGGGGGCCTTTCTGCGCTATGCCTTCGGGTCGCTGATCATGTTGCCGGTTCTGGTCAAGTTGGCGCGGCGGCAGCGGCCGTCGAACTTTGCCATCAAGCTCTACACCCTGCGCGGCCTGCTGCATGGGCTGGCGGTGATGTTCTGGTTTTACGCCATGGCGCGCATTCCCATCGCCGAGGTGACGGCCATCGGTTATATCGCCCCGATTTTCGTGGCGCTGGGCGCGGCGCTGTTCCTCGGCGAGAAGATGCACCTACGCCGAATCGCGTCGATCCTGATTGGCTTTGTCGGCATGTTGATCATTATCCGCCCCGGCCTGTCGGCGGTGAGTTTGGGGCAGGTGGCCCAGCTGATCGCCGCGCCGCTGTTCGCCGCTTCCTTCCTGATCGCCAAGCGGCTGACCGACGAGGAAGAAACCGGCGCCATCGTTGCTTTTCTGTCGCTGGGCAGCACGTTGGTGCTGTTGCCGGGCGCGCTGATTCAATGGCGTACGCCGACCTGGGAAGAGCTGGGCTGGCTGGCGCTGACCGCCTTGTTCGCGACCCTGGGCCACTACACCTTGACCCGCGCCTACCGCGCCGCGCCGATCACTGTGACCCAGCCGTTTTCTTTCCTGCAACTGGTCTGGGCCGCGATCATGGGGTTGCTGCTGTTTGACGAACAGCTCGACAGCTATGTGTTGCTGGGGGGCGCGATAATCGTGGCGTCGGTCACCTACATCTCGCACCGCGAGGCGGTGGCGGCGCGCCGTCCGATTACGCCGTCGGCCGCCGCCACGCGGGATTGATCCGGCGGCGGGGCGCGTCTTTTTCGGGTGTGTGTCTTTTTCGGGCGCACGTCTTTTTCGCCGCATGGCCGGCGGTCGCCGGGTGAGCTGGCGCTCGCTCAGCTGCCGGTCGCGGCGTCGGCCTTGAGGCGGTCGCTTTTGCGCAGCCGCGCGCTTTCACTTTTCAACTGACCGCAGGCGGCGAAAATATCGCGCCCTCGGGGCCGTCTGATCGGGGCGGAGTAGCCGCGCTCATACAGCAGGTCGGAGAAGCGCTCGATCTGCGCGTCATCGGAGCATTCGTAGGCCACGCCAGGCCAGGGATTGAAGGGGATCAGGTTAATCTTGGCCGGAATTTCGGCCAGGATATCGGCCAACCGGTGGGCGTCGCCGTCGGTGTCGTTGACCCCCTTGAGCATCACATACTCAAAGGTAATGCGGCGGGCGTTATGGGTGCCGGGATAGTTTTTGCAGGCGTCCAGCAGATCGGCGATCGGATATTTCTTGTTCAGCGGCACGATCTCGTCGCGCACCGCGTCGGTGGTCGCGTGGAGCGATACAGCCAGATTGACGTCCAGCTCCGCGCCGCAGCGGTTCATCATCGGGACCACGCCGGAGGTGGACAGGGTGATGCGGCGCTTGCCGAAGCTGATGCCCTCCGGGTCCATGGTGATCTTGAGCGCCGTGGCCACATGGTCATAGTTGTAAAGCGGTTCGCCCATGCCCATCATGACGATGTTGGTCAGCCGCCGGGTTTCCTTGCCGCTGGGCCAGTCGTCCAGGCCGTCGCGCGCCAGCATAACCTGGCCGACGATTTCGGCGGGCGACAGGTTGCGCACCAGCCGTTGGGTGCCGGTGTGGCAGAAGCGGCAGGTGAGGGTGCAGCCCACCTGGCTCGACACACAGAGCGTGCCCCGATCGGCTTCCGGGATGTAAACCATTTCCGCTTCGTTGCCGTCGGCAAAGCGCAAAAGCCATTTTTCCGTGCCGTCGCTTGACACCAGATGCTCGGCCACCGTGGGCCGGCCGACCGCATGGCTTTCCGTCAGTTTCGCCCGAAAATCCTTCGACAGCGTGGTCATCGCGGCGAAGTCGGTTGCCCCTTGGTGATAAAGCCAGTGCCAAAGCTGCTTGGCGCGGAAGGCAGGCTCGCCCAAGGCGGTTATCTCGGCGGTTAGCTGCTCACGGGTCAAGCCGATCAGATTTCGCCGATCGCCCGCCTGGCCCATCTGGGGCGCGGGAGAGAATTGCTGTGCGTGGGCGAGATTGCTCATGGGGCAGGGGTACTCTTTGGGAAAGTGAGCGCAAAGGGGGCGCAAGATTGGTCGGGCAAATCCAGGCGGGCGGTGACGATCTCAAACGCCGGCGACGCGGCAGGGGGCGCGGGGTCCCCAACCAAGCGATCCGGCTGGCTCCGCCGACCCAACAGCGCCAAAATCGACGGTCCCGAAGCAAGCAATTCCAGGCGCGACCAAAGAGGCGGCTTCGCGTTGGACCGGGCTGTTACAGGGTGCTTGACGACAGATAGGAAGCGCCAGCGGCACTTTCTCAATCGAACGCCCTCTAGATAAGGCTGCGACGACCGAAAGGCAAGCGATAGCCGTTATGCAAAATAGCAGAAACCGCGCCGCAAGGCAGGTTTGTCGTCCACCTCGGGGTCACAGGCCGCCAAAGCGCGCGTCGGCGCCGGTTTATTCCTCGCAGGCCTGTTATTCCTTGCAGGCTTGGCGCATGGCTTCATGGGCGGCGGTAAAGCCCCCCAGGGAATAGCTGTCGGTGGTCTTGGTGCCACGGGCCGAATAGCCAACAACGACCATGCGCGCGCCCTTTCGCATCTCGGCGATCATGGCGGCGTCCTGCTTGCTGGTGGTTGGCAGCCAGGCGGTATCGTTCTTGGTAAAGAAGGTGAAGGTCGTCCCGTCGACCGTGGCGGTCACGTCACTGCCTTCCTTGTAGGTATAGCCCGCGATGAAAGAGACTTCATCATTGCGGCCATCCTTGGGCCGCAGGGTCACCATGGAAAAGATATCGCCGCGCCGGGAGTAGTTACCGGTCGCCTTGGTGGGGACCGAGGCGATGAAGCAGACTTGCTTGCCGTTTTCCTGTGTGGTGTAGGCCGACCAGGCCTTGAAGTCGCCGAGTTTTTTAATCGACTGGGCGCTGGAGGGCGTGGCGAAACCGAACAGCAGGCCAGCGGCCAGGGCCCCCACGACCAAAAGCGGGGAACGCCGCCGGCGCGGGATTGAGGTGGAAGAGGAGGAAAAAATAGCTCTGCAAGTCATCATCTGCCCAACGTTCATGTGCCCAACGTTCATCTGCCCAACGTATCGTCTCGCCCGGTCGCCCGCAATTCTTGCCGGCGCGCGATGGCTTTTCGTCTCGCGCTTGGATGAGACCGACCCGGGAGGCGGCGGTCCGGCAAGCAAACGCGCCATGCGCCGAAAGGGCGTTCGCCATTATCGGCCGCCAGCAACCACCGGGTGGCATTTCGACAGCCGTCAGGGGCTCCCACCCAGCGCGGCACTTGAGACCGTACCTTATGAGTCTAGTTGTAAGCCGCTAATTTAGGCAAGAAAAGGGCGCGGCGGCAATATTTACGGAAAAGCCTTGTTTGCTCGTCCTTCCCGCTCTCGTTCTTCCCGTTCTCGGGCGCGTCGCGGCGGGCCGGACCGGTTCAGGCGGGGCCGGTTCGGGTTGATCCGCCGGGATCGGCGGCGATTGGAATGCCCGGCATCAGGGCAAGGGGTTCTTGCGCAGGCGCGGGCGACCGTGAACGTGGGGCTTGCGCGCCTCGCTCTCCGAGTTAAAGCCCACCGGCCGCGGGTCAAAGCGGCCCATGGACAGCAGCCGATCATACATCACGATAGCCCCGGCGATGCCGACGTTCACGCAGAACTTCATCGGGATTTTGATCACGGCGTCGCAGCGCGCCAAGGTCGGCGGCGACAGCGAGGCGCGCTCGGGTCCCAAAATATAGGCGGCGGCGGTGGGGTGACGGAACGAGGGAAGCGCGACCGCATCATCGGTCAATTCGATGCCGATCAGCTTGCAGGCCTTGGGCAGTTGCAGCTCCGCCAGGGTCTTGTAGACATAGATCGGCATTTGCTCGGTGGCGCCCGAGGTGTCGGCCTGGCGGATCTCTCGGTCTTTCAGCACCGAATCAACGGTGAAAAAGAAGCTGGCGCCAAACGCATGGGCCGAGCGTTGCAGGTTGCCCACGTTCATGGATTTCGAGATCCCCTCGACGCCCAAGCCGAAGTAGCCGCGCATGGCTGTTTTCCTTTGTTTATCTGTTCGTCCGACGCCGCGCCGGGAATCGCAAGGTTCTGGCGCCTGTCAGCTTGTCCGATAAGTTGAAGGTGCCGGTCTGCGCCTGTCCTTGCATGGTCCCAGGGGCTAAGGCAAGGTGCAGCGTCGACTTTTTACGCTCTCCAGATTGACGAGTTTTCCCCCATGTCCACCGCCGCCGACAGCGCTACCCAAAGCCGCACCCCCGATCCCGTCGCCGCCAACCCGGTCCTGGTGGAGGTCACCCGCGGCAACCTGGTGGAAAGCCGCCATCGGGCTGCCGTGGTGGTCTGCGACAGCCGGGGCAAAGTGGTGCTCTCGGCCGGCGACGTCGCGCGTCCGGTTTACGGCCGCTCGGCCATCAAGCCGCTGCAGGCGCTGGCCTTGGTGGAAAGCGGCGCGGCCGACGCCTATGACTGCAGCGCCAGCGAAATCGCCCTGGCCTGCGCCAGTCATGACGGTGAAAGCCGCCATGTCGCGGCGGTTCGGGCTTGGCTGGCGCGGATTGGCCTGAGCGAGGATGATTTGGAGTGCGGCAGCCACCTGCCCTATCATGAAGCCTCCATGCTGGCGCTGGTGCGCGCCGGCGGCGCGCCGACAGCCGCCCACAACAACTGTTCGGGCAAGCACACCGGGTTTCTCACCACGGCGCTGCACCTGGGGGTGCCGACCATGGGCTACATCGGCTATCACCACCCGATTCAGCAGACCATTCTGGGAATTTTGGAGATGATGTCCGGGCTGGATCTGCGTGACGCGCCGCGCGGCATCGACGGTTGCGGCATTCCACAGTTCGCGCTGCCGCTGGGCAACATGGCGCTGGCCATGGCGCGCATGACCGATCCTTTCAACCAGCCGACGCGCCGACAGCTGGCCTGCAAGCGGGTTCTCGACGCCATGGCGCAGGACCCCTTCATGGTCGCCGGCTCGCAACGGACCTGCACCAAGATCATCACCGCCACCCGGGGGCGGGCCTTGGTGAAGACCGGCGCGGAGGGCGTGTTTTGCGCGGCCCTGCCGGCGTCGGGCCTGGGCATCGCCCTGAAAATCGACGACGGCGCGACCCGCGCCGCCAACTATCTGATCGGCCGGCTGCTGGATAAGCTGGAGCTGCTGGACGCGACAGCCCGCCGTGAACTGGAAAGTGAACTTCACCCGCTGCTGCGCAACCGCGCGGGTCTGGAGGTGGGTAAGGTCCAAGCGGCGGCCGATTGCCCCTTCTAGAACCGCGCCGGTTGGAAGCGCCGCCGGTTTGCGGAAACCGTCGGGTCAACAGCGCAGCGCGGTGGAACTGTCCTTGACCGCGTGATGGAAAGACCGGCTGCAAGCCAGGGAAGAACAGGAAAGAAAAGGAAACAAGATGCCCAAAGCGGTGCTGTGTAAAGCGTTTGGCGACCCCGAAACACTTGTTGTTGAAGAGGTTCCGACCCAGGAGCCCGGCCCCGGCGAGGTTGCCGTGGCGATCGAAGCGGCGGGGGTCAATTTCGCCGACACCTTGATTATCCAAGGCAAGTATCAGGAAAAGCCGCCCTTTCCCTTCACCCCGGGCATGGAAGCCGCGGGAACCGTTACCGCCCTGGGCAGCGGGGTCACCGGGCTCGAGGTCGGGCAAAAGGTTATCGCCATGGTCATCGGCGGCGCCTTCAAGCAGCAGGGCGTGGCGCTGGCCAGTGATGTCCACCCGCTGCCGGCGGGGATGGACTTTGTTGTCGGCGCCTCCTTTCCCGTGACCTACGGGACGGCGCACGCCGGTCTGGTTTGGCACGCCAATTTGCAGCCCGGGGAAATCCTGATGGTGCATGGCGCGGCCGGCGGCGTTGGCTTGGCGGCGGTGGAAGTGGGCAAGGCGCTGGGAGCGCGGGTCATCGCCACGGCGGGCGGGCCGGAAAAGCTGGCGGTTGCCAAGGCCCACGGCGCCGACGACTTGATCGACTACAAGACGGAAGACATTCGCGCCCGGGTCAAGGAGTTGACCGGCGGCAAGGGGGTCAATGTGGTGTTTGATCCGGTGGGCGGCGACGTGTTCGACGCCTCCCTGCGCTCGATTGCCTGGGGCGGCCGGTTGATCGTGGTCGGCTTCGCCGCCGGGCGGGTGCAGCAGATCCCGGCCAATATCCTGTTGGTCAAGAACATCGCCGCCATGGGGGTCTACTGGGGTTCCTACCGCAAGCAGGCGCCGGAGCGGCTGGCCGAGGAATTCGCTCAGTTGAACGCCTGGTTCGAGGCGGGCAAGCTCAAGCCCCACGTGTCGCACCAGCTGCCGCTGGCCGGGGTCGACAAGGCCATCCGCCTGCTGATGACCCGCAAGGCGACCGGCAAGGTGGTGATTGAAACCAACCGTTGACAACAGGAAGGGCGCCGGTGCGCAACAAGGTTAAGGACCAGTACGAGGCCTACCCCTATCCGGCGCGGGATCCGGCCGAAGAAAGCAACCGGCTGGTTACCGGGTCGCCCAGCCGGTTGCTGGAGATTGATCACTACCTGTTTCGCGGGCAGCGGGACTGGCGACGGCCTTTCCGGGCGCTGGTCGCCGGCGGTGGCACCGGCGACGGGTTGGTGATGCTGACCCAGCAGTTGGCCGACGCCGGGGTTCCCGCCCAGGTGACCTATCTGGATCTGTCCAGCGCCTCCCGCGCGATCGCCCAGGCACGCATCGCGGCGCGCGGCTTGGCCGCGCAGGTGACGTTTGTTAGCGGGTCGCTGCTGGATCTGCCGCAGCTGGGACTGGAGGATTTCGACTATATCGACTGTTGTGGCGTGCTGCACCATCTTGCCGATCCGTCCGCCGGTCTGGCGGCGTTGGCCGGGGCGCTGGCGCCGGGCGGCGGTCTGGGGATCATGGTGTACGGCGAATACGGCCGCGCCGGACTTTACCCGCTGCAGGCCGCGCTGCGCCAGTTGGGCGCCGGACTGTCCCTGGCCGAGAAGATCACCCAGGCCGAGCAGCTTTTGACCGAGTTGCCCGCCACCAACGGTTTTTCCCGCAATCCCTTTCTCGGTGATCACCAGCGCGGCCCGGCCGAACTGGTTGACCTGCTGCTTCACCCCCAGGACCGCGCCTATACCGTGCCGCAGTTGCAAGACTGGGTGCATGGCGTCGGCTTGACCATCGCCGGCTTTATCGAGCCGCTGCGCTACGACCCGCGCCTCTATCTCACGGACCCGGACTTGCGGGCGCGGGCGGCGGCCCTGCCGCTGCCGGAGCAGGCGGCGCTGGCCGAGCGCCTGGCGGGAAACATGAAGACCCATACCCTGTATTTGAGCCGGGAAGCCGACAGCCGGGCGCGTTTCCTCGGCGGCGGGTCGGTGCCGGTGCTGGTTGATTGGCAGCCCGCCGCGCTCGCCCGCTCCCTGGCCAAATCACCGGTTCTCAAGGGCAGCTTTGACGGCCTGAGCGTGGAACTGCCGCTGCCGCCCGAAGCGCCGGCCCTGCTGTCGCAGGTCGACGGCCAGCGCTCCTTTGAGCAGATTTATCAGACCGCCCGGCGCCACAACCCCAACATCCGGCGCCAGGCCTTCCTTGCTGTCGCCGAGCGGCTGGTCGAGATCCTGGGGGGCATCAACCGCCTGTTGCTGCGCAATCCGGGCCCGCCGGACCTTCGCGCCGGCGCGTGACAGGCGGGTGATCGGCCTGCAAGGCGGCGCGTCGCCGCCGCGGTTGCCCGCGCCGCCTATCCGTCGGTTCGGTCCAATTCGCGCAGCTGGAAGATCAAGTCCAGCGGTGGCGGGGTCTGGCCGCTGTCGGACAGCAGGGCGTGGGCCTGACCCCGGTGGTGGGTTTGATGGTTGAAGAGGTGGATGAAAACTTCGTTCAGTCGGGTTTCCTGCGCCGCGCCGGTTGAGGTTGTGTAGCGCAGGATCCGGTCCAGTCCCGGGGCGTCTTGCGCCGCGGCAACGGCGATGATGCGCCGGTCAAGCTCTTGACGGGCCGGCCAGAGCTCGTCGAGCCGGTCAAAAGCCTGATAGTCCAGGCCCCAGCCTTCGGGCGCGGCCCGGCCCTGGATGCGCGCCAGCCAAAGCGTGTCGCCGACATAAAGGTGGTTCAGCGTTCCCAACAGCGAGCCGAAGAAGGCCGCCGCGCGGGGCCGGGTTATCTCTTCGGCCGGCAGTTGTTGGGCGAAGGAATAGAGACGCTGGTTGGCCCAGGCGTTGTAGCGGGCGAGCACGGCAAGGTCGCAGGGATTCACGGCTTTGACTCCAGTGGTTAGGCTTTGGGCGGCGGCTCTCACGATCGGACCGTCGATAACCCGCCGCACCGGTCGGCGCGGGCGGTTCTCGAAGTCGGATCAGTTGGTCAGCCGCGCGATGGTGTCGGTGGTGGAGTAGCCGTTTTTCAGGTCCGCCAAGATCACTTTGCCGCCGTAGCCCTGCACCAGATCCGCGCCCACCACCTGGTCAACCGTATAGTCGGCGCCCTTGACCAGCACGTCCGGGCGAAGCTGTTCCAGCAGCTCCCGGGGGGTGTCTTGGTCGAACAGCACCACGCGGTCGACGGTGGCGAGCGACGCCAGCACCGCCGCCCGCGCGGCCTGGTCCTGGATCGGCCGGCTTTGCCCCTTCAGGCGTTTCACCGAGGCGTCGCCGTTCAACCCGATGATCAGGCGATCGCAGACCGCCGCGCATTGTTCCAGCAGGGAAAGATGCCCCGGATGCAGCAGATCAAAACAGCCGTTGGTGAAGCCGACGGTTAGTCCGGCGGCCTGCCAGGCGCGGACCTTTTTCACCGCGCCGTCGGTTTCCAGGATCTTGTTTTCATGGCTCAGCAGTCGCTCGACCTGGGCGGCGCGCAACAGCTCGGAGGGGTAGGCGACGGCGGTGCCCTGCTTGGCCACCACCACGCCGGCGGCGATATTGGCGAGCCGCGCGGCCGCTTCAGCTTCCAGGCCGGCCGCCAGCGCGGTGCCAAAGGTGGCGACCACCGTATCGCCGGCGCCCGATACGTCGAAGACTTCCTGCGCCTCGGCCTGCAGGTGGACCACCAAGCCGTCCTTGCGCACCAGGGTCATGCCCGCCTCGCTGCGGGTGGCGAGCACGGCGTCGATGCCGCAGCTTTCGATCACCTTCCGGCAGGCGGCTTCCACCTCTTCGTCGCTACCCACCGGCAGATTGGTGGCGTCGGACAGTTCGCGGCGGTTCGGCGTGATGAAGGCGGCGCCGCGATAGATCGAAAAGTCCCGTCCCTTGGGGTCGACGAT
The DNA here is from genome assembly GCA_963976695.1 of uncultured Rhodovibrionaceae bacterium. GTDB lineage: Bacteria > Pseudomonadota > Alphaproteobacteria > Kiloniellales > DSM-21159 > CAXBMB01. Next base: position 24,908 of record CAXBMB010000040.1, on the reverse strand, counting down.
CACCGGCACCCCCGCCTTGCGCGCCGCGCCGACGAGTTCATGCAGGATGTTGGGGTTGAGCACTCCCTTGCCGTAGTCGGAGAGAATCAGGGCGCGAACCTCACCGAGATAGTTCTTGGCCATCTGCTGCAGGGTTTGTTGGATCGCCAGCTTGGGCGGCCCCAGGCAGTCGCGGTCGGCGCGCAGCATCTGCTGCCCGTTGGCGATATAGCGATCCTTGATGGTGGTGGTCGCGCTGGGGTCGATCAGCAGGTGGCAGACATCGCCCAATTCGGACCCGGCAAGGCTTTGGACCTCCCACCCCGCCGCGTCCTTGCCGATAACCGTGACGAAGCGGGGCGCCGCCCCCAGGGCTGCAATGTTGCGCAACACGTTGCCGGCCCCGCCCAGCATGGTGCTTTCCCGTTCCACCCGCAGGACAGGAATGGGCGCCTCCGGCGAGATCCGCTCCACCTGGCCATAGATGAAACGGTCCAGCATGACATCGCCCATGGCCAGCACCGCGGCGCCCTTGAGCGCTTGCAGCTTGGCGGCGAGGTCGAAATTGTCCGGCAGGGTGAGGTTCGCGGCGCTCATGCTTGCAACCATATCTCTCATAAAGTGGCACTGTCGGAGGATGTAGCGCATCGCGACAGCTCACGCAAAGATCGGACGTCGGGTCGGCCGAATGGCGACGACGCGGGTCTGTCTAGACCAGCCCCAACCGCTGTTCCAGCGCGCCGCACAGCATCTGCCCCAGCGTGATGTGCATTTCCTGGATCCGGGCGGTGGTCTGGCTGGGGACCACCAACAGCGGGTCGGCCAGGCCAGGCAGGTCGCCGCCGCCCTTGCCCGACAGCGCCGCCGGCACGATCTTCATCGCCTGGGCCTGCTGCAGGGCGCGAATGACATTGGGGCTTTTGCCGGAAGTGGAAATGGCGATGGCGAGGTCCCCGGGGCGGCCCAGCGCGGCAAGCTGCCGGGCGAAAATCTCGTCAAAGCCCAGGTCGTTGCCACAGGCGGTCAGGGCGGAACTGTCGGTGGTCAGGGCGATGGCGGCGATCGGCGCCCGGTTGGTGATGTAGCGAATGGTCAACTCGGTCGCCAGGTGCTGGGCGTCGGACGCGGAGCCGCCGTTGCCGAAAAAGAAGATTTTCCCACCGCCTTGGATGGTGGTGACGGCGGCGTCCACGAGCCGGTGAAAGGGGGCTGACAGCGCGGCGTGGGTGGCGGCGGCGACGGCGTGATGTTCGTCGAACTCAGCCTGAAAAAAAGCGTCGAGATTTAGCTGGGACACCGGTGACTCCGTTGTTTGTTAAGTCTTCTTTTGAACGGCGCCGCTGGTCACCGTCCATGTTCAGCGTTCTATCACTCCTGCCCCGGCAGCGTTAGACTTATCTGCCAAGAAAGCCGCGCCGCCGCTCTTCCCGCCGTTCCGGGTGGGGGAGGGCGGCGGCGCCGCGGCGCGAACCAAATAGACCAGGCAATCGCCGCCGCCGCACAGATTGGACAGCGCCCGCAGTGGCCAGCCAAGACCGGCCGCCAGCAAGGTCAGAACCGACATCAACAGCGGCTGACGCAGCCAGCGCGCCGAGGTTGCGCCGTTGCCGGTGAGCGCGCAGACCAGCGACTGGGCGGTCCAAAGCGAGGGCGACACCTGCCGCGCCCGGGTGATCGTCAATCCGGCCTCGGCCAGCAGCGCTTGAAGGTCCTGCGGCGCAAAGTGGCAGAGATGAAAGGGGGCGTACCAGTTGATCCAGGCGCGTCCGAACAGCCGACGCTGCCAGGACAGCCGGTTGGGGCAGCTCACGAACAGCCAGCCGCCCGGCGCCAGCAGCCCGGCGCAGCGGCGCAACGCGGCGCGTGGATTGTCAAGATGCTCCAACACATTGGCCAGCAGGATCGCGTCAAAGCGGCCGTCCAGCCGGGCCGTCTCCAGCCGCGCCTCCACCACCGTCAACTCGGCCAGTCTGGCCTGTCGGGCCTGGCGCGCCGAGGGTTCGACGCCGGTGACCTCAAAGCCGGCGGCGCGGAACAGCTTGGCGCTGCGTCCCTGACCGCAGCCGACATCAAGCAAGCGCTTTTTCGCCGTCGCCGTCGCAGCCGTCGCCCCGTCTGGCCGGTTGAGCGCCAGGGCGTGACCGGACCAGTCGCCATCCACCGCCAGCCAGAGGCGGTACAGCGGCGAGGTCAGCACCGCCGCGATCAGGCGGCCATAGGAGTCGGCGCCGCCGCGCTGGGTAAAGCTCGCTTCCTGGAGGGCGAGAAGTTCGGCGCTCGACAGGCGCGGTTCAATCTGCGCCAGCCCGCAGCGTTGGCAGCGCATCAGGCGGTAGCTGCCGGGCGCGCCGCTGCGCGCGCCGTCAAGCTTTTGCCGGCTGGGGTAAAGCGCGCCGTCGCACCGCAGGCAGGCGCGCCGGTGCGGCGAATTTTCGGTGGTTGTTGCCGGGTCGGGGGCCGAGTCGGTTGGCTGCATGGGATCAACTTAGCTCCCCCTATCCACAAGAACGATCCCTTTTTGCACAACAATCATTGGTATAACCAATGGTATTGCGCCGAAAGAGCGATTAGATTCCTTCCGCCGCAATCGCTTGGCTTGGCCGGGCCGCGCGGGTCGCACCGCGATGAAAAAACTTGCCAAAAGGGTCTTTTCCACCTGTGCTGGATCGCATCACCCCCGTCATCCTGACCTATAACGAGGAAGCCAACATCGGCCGCTGTCTGGCGGCGCTGTCCTGGGCGCGGGAGGTGGTGGTGGTGGATAGTCATTCCGATGACGGAACAGAAGCGATTGTGCGCGGCTTTGCCAACACCCGCTTTATCCAGCGGCGCTTCGACGACCACCCGTCGCAATGGCGTTTCGCCCTCGAGGAAACCGGTATCGAGAGCGACTGGCTGCTGCGTCTCGATGCGGATTACCTGGTGCCGGCGGCGCTTCGGCAAGAGCTGGCCGGCCTGGCCCCCGCCGACGGAGTCAGCGGTTACCGCGCCGGCTTTGACTACTGCGTTCATGGCCGCAAGCTGCGCGCCAGCCTCTATCCGCCAAACATGGTGCTGGTGCGCCGGGGGGCGGTTTCGGTGGTTCAGGACGGCCATACCGAGCGGGTCGGGATCAACCAGGGCGCGGCGGCAATGCTGAAAAATCGGCTGCGGCATGACGATCGCAAGCCGATGGCGCGCTTTGTCTGGTCGCAGGTCCGCTATCAGGCGCGTGAGCGCGACAAGCTGCTGCAGGCGCCGCGGGGAACGCTGGGACCGGTGGATCGCCTGCGCCGCTGGATCGTGGTCACGCCCTGGCTGGTGCTGCTCTACTGCCTGTTTTTTCGCGGGCTGGTTCTGGATGGGCGCGCCGGCCTGGCCTACAGCCTGCAGCGCATGCTGGCGGAAACCATCCTGTCGCTTTACCTGGTGGAAAGCGCGCTTCAGGCGGCCGATCGCCCGCCGGCCGGCCGGGATCACGGGGAAAACAGTTCCGAGGGGAAGATCTAAGACATGACCTATGTTCTCGGGATCAACGCCTACCACGGCGATGCCGCAGCTTGCCTGTTGAAGGACGGGCGGTTGCTGTCGGCTGTCGAAGAAGAGCGGTTTCGGCGGATCAAGCACTGGGCGGGCTTTCCCAGCCAGGCCATCGGCTTTTGCCTCGACGACGCCGGTATCGGGCTGGCCGAGCTGGACCACCTGGCGATCAACCGGAACCCGGGGGCGGCGCTGTGGCGCAAGATCGCCTATACGCTGACCAAGCGGCCATCCCTGGCCCTGGTGCGCCAGCGGTTGCAAAACCGCAGGCACTGGCTGGGGATTGATCAAGCCCTGGCGGCGGCCTTTCCCGGTCAGACGTTTGCCGGCAAGATCCATCAGATCGAGCATCATCAGGCGCATCTGGCCTCGGCCTTCCTGGCCTCGCCCTTTGACGAGGCGGTCACCTGCTCGGTCGATGGTTTCGGCGATTTCGCGTCGGCAGCCTGGGGTTTGGGGCGGGGTCGCGCGGTGCGGCTGGACCGGCGCGTCTATTTTCCCCACTCGCTGGGAATTTTCTATCAGGCGCTGACGCAGTTTTTGGGCTTTCCCAACTACGGCGACGAATACAAGGTCATGGGTCTTTCGGCCTATGGCCAGCCCCGTTACCTGGACAAAATGCGGCAGATCGTGCGCCTGCAAGCCGATGGCGGCTTTCGCCTGAACCTGGACTATTTCCGCCACCACCGCGAGGACATCGCCTACGAATGGGAGGGCGGGATCCCCAGCGTGACCGATATTTTTTCCGCCAACTTGGCCGACCTGCTGGGGCCGGCCCGGCGGAAGGAGGACGCGCTGACCTCGCGGCACCACGATTTGGCGGCCTCGATCCAGGCCATGTACGAGGAAGCGTTGTTTCATCTGCTCGACCACTGCCAGGCCCGCTACGGCTGCCAGGCGCTGGCGCTGGCCGGCGGCTGCGGGTTCAATTCGCTCGCCAACGGCCGGATTCTGAAGCGAACAGGCTTTAAGCGGCTCTATGTCCAGTCCGCCGCCGGCGATGCCGGCGGGGCGATCGGCGCGGCCCTGCAGGTCTGGCACGGACGGGACGAAAGCCGCGGCCACCCCCGCGCGGTGATGGATCATGCCTACTTCGGTCCCGCCGCCAGCCCGACGGAGATCGCGGCTTTGCTGCGGGGGCGGCAGACGGCGTTGCGCGCGGCGGGCTGCGAGGTGCGCCTGGTCGAGGATCAGACGGCGCTGTGCCGCGAGGTTGCCCAGGCCATTGCCGAGGGTCTGGTGATCGGTTGGTTTCAAGGACGGATGGAGTGGGGGCCACGGGCCTTAGGCAACCGCTCGATCCTGGGTGATCCGCGGCGCGCCGACATGAAGGAGATCCTCAACCTGAAAATCAAACGCCGGGAGTCCTTTCGGCCCTTTGCCCCCTCGGTCCTGGCGGAAAAGGCCGCCGCCTGGTTCGAAGACCCGGACGAGGTGCCCTTCATGATGAAGGTCTATCCGATTCAGGTGGAAAAGCGCGCCCAAATCCCCGCCGTCACCCACGTCGACGGCACCGGCCGTTTGCAAACCGTCTCGGCGGCCAGCAACCCGCTTTATCATCAGTTGATCTGCGCCTTCGAAGCGCTGAGCGGCGTGCCGATGGTGCTCAATACCTCCTTCAACGAGAATGAACCGGTGGTTTGCCGACCCGAGGAAGCGCTGGACTGTTTCTTGCGCACCAAGATGGATCTGCTGGCGCTCGGACCCTGGGTGGTGCGCCGCAAATCGGGCGCCGGCGCTGCGAGCGGCGGTGGATCGCCGGCGGATAGCGCCGACTAAGCGCTGCTTCGCCGGCGGGGCGCCAGGACAGTCGCGGGATCAGCCGCGCATTTTCGCGCCGTTGGCGTCGTAGAGCGGGGCGCCCTGCACCTCGGCCGGATACATCTGGCCGAGGATTTCGACCTCAAGCTGGCTTCCCGGCTTGGCGTGTTCGGCTTGAACATAGCCGAGGGCGACCGATTTTTTGACGTGATGCGCATAGCCGCCCGAGGAGACATAGCCGACCGCGGCGCCGTCCTTGAGGATCGCCTCGTCGTTGCTGACGTCGATGCCGTCAACATCGATGACCAGCGTGACAAGGCGCTGCTTCGGCGCGCTTTTCCGCTCGGCCTCGGCGGCGGCCTTGCCGACGAAGTCCTTCTTCCAGTTGATAAAGGCGTCCAACCCGCTTTCCGCGGCGGTGAAGTCCGGGCGGAAATCCAGAGCCCAGGCGCCCCAGCTTTTTTCAAGCCGCAGCGACATCAGCGCCCGCGCGCCGTACCAGCGATAGCCAAGATCGGCGCCCGCCGTCTCGATCGCTTCGGCCAGCCGCCGTAGGTACTGCGGTTTGCAGTAGATTTCATAGCCCAGTTCGCCGGAAAAGCTGATGCGGATCAGCAGGACCGGCACATCGCCGACGAAGGTTTCCCGGATGTCGCGGAACTTGACCGCCTCGGGGCTGATGTCGTCGCGGGTGATGCGGGCCAGCAGCTGCCGTGATTTCGGACCCGACAGCGCGATCCCATGCCAGTCGTCGCTGACGTTTTCATAGTGCAGCTCGGCGGGTTTGTCTTTTTCGAACCAGCGGCGGTGCGCCTCCTGCATGGCGCCGGAGCCGAACAGCATGAAGCGCTCCTCGCCCAGGCAGGCGACAGTCAGGTCGCCGTATAGTTTGCCCTTCGGCGTGAGCATCGGGGTCAGCGTCACGCGGCCCGGCTTGGGAAGGTGGCCGGCCAAAATCCGGTCCAGATAGGCCCGCGCGCCGGCGCCCGTGAACAGATGCTTGGCGTAGTTCGCCACCTCGATACCGCCGACCGCGCTGCGCACCGCCGCACATTCGCGCGCCACATAGTCGTGGCTGCGGTTGCGCTCGAACGTCGGATCCTCGTGGGCATCGGCCGGACCATCGGCGAACCAGAGCGCGTTCTCCAGGCCGAAGCTCTGTCCCATGCGCGCGCCCTTGGCGACCAGACGATCATAGAGCGCGGTGGTTTTCTGCATCCGGCCCTTGGGCAGGGTTTCGTTGGGGAAGGTCATCACGAAGCGGCGCTCGTAGTTCTCGGACGACTTGATGGTGCCCCAGCTCGGTGTGGCGAACTCGCCAAAGCGGGCCACGTCCATCGCCCAAACGTCGATGCTCGGTTCGCCGTCGATCAGCCATTCGGCCATGGTCAGGCCGACCCCGCCGCCCTGACAAAAGCCGGCCATCACGCCAACCGCGACCCAATAGTTCTTCATCCCCGGCGCCGGGCCGATCATCGGGTTGCCGTCGGGCCCGAAGGTAAAGGGGCCGTTGATCACATCCTTGATGCCGACCGCGCCAATCGCCGGGAGCCGCTCGAACGACATTTCGAGACGCTCGGCGATACGCTCCAGATCGGGGTTGAGCAGTTCATGGCCGAAGTCCCAGGGCGTTCCCTCGACCTTCCAGGGCGTGGAGGTCGGCTCATAGGTGCCCAACAGCATGCCCTGCCGCTCCTGGCGGAAGTAGATGTTCGCCTCATAGTCGATCCCGGCGGGCAGCCGGGTCGGGTGATTGGCCACCGCGTCGATCTTGTCGGTCAGCAGGTAGTGATGCTCCATCGGCTGCACCGGCAGGTTCACTCCCTGCATCTGGCCGACCTCGCGCGCCCAAAGCCCGCCGCAATTAATGATAATTTCCGCGTTCAGGCTGCCACGGGGGGTGGTCACGTCCCAGCTTCCGTCGGCGCGTTGCGTCGTTCCGGTTACCGGCGTGTGGGTGAAATACTGCGCGCCATGCACCTTGGCCGCCTTGGCGAAGGCGTAGGTGGCGCCGGAGGGGTCGAGATCGCCGTCCTGGTCGTCCCACAGCGCGGCGTGGTAGTGCTTCGGGTCGATCAAGGGATGGCGCGCCGCGACCTCCTGCGGCGAGATGAACTCCTGATTCAAGCCCATGTAGCGGGCCTTGGAACGCTCGCGCTTCAGGTAGTCGTACCAGGTTTTGTTGGAGGCGAGATAAAAACCGCCGGTGATGTGCAGGCCGACGGAATGTCCGGAGGTTTCTTCGATTTCCTTATAAAGATCAATCGTATAACTTTGCAGACGGCTGATGTTCGGATCCGAGCTGATGGTGTGGATCTGCCCTGCCGCGTGCCAGCTTGACCCGCTGGTCAGCTCGTTGCGCTCCAGCAGCACCACGTCTTTCCAGCCGAATTTGGCCAGATGGAACAGAATCGAACAACCGACAACGCCACCACCAATGATTGCGACCTTGGCATGGGAGGGCAGCGGCTTGCTGCCGCCCAGGGTGTTTTCAGCGGTCTGGATCTCTGGCATCGGGCGTCCTTTCAATGTTGTCCTGTTGCGGCGGTGGGACCGGCGCATTCCCCGGCTCGGATCACCGGGCCAGCCTGTCGTCAAGGCTGCCGCCGCGCCGATTCGCACGCGGATCGCATCGCAAGCGGATCGCACGCGGCGTTCGGCTTCGCACGCGGGGTTTGGCTTTACCGAGGTTAAAACTTTTGCAATGGCTTGTATTGCTGCTAAATTTCGACAATTAGCATAAGGCCAACTTATGAAAAACCTGCAACGCCTGATCGGCTCGCTCAATCACCTGTCCGCTTTTGAGGCCGCCGCCCGGCTGGGCTCCTTCACCAAGGCGGCGCGTGAACTGGGCATCAGCCAACCGGCCGTTAGTCAATCGGTGCGGCAGTTGGAGGGCGCCATTGGCGTGGCGCTCTTTACCCGCAACCACCGCACCATTGCGCTGACCGATGCAGGCAAGATGTTGCAGGACGACGTCTCCCAGGGGTTGGGCCAGATTTCTGGATCGCTCCGGCAGTTGCAGCGTCAGGCCAAGAGCAAACATGTCACCCTGTCGGTCTCCTCGGCCTTTGGCCACTACTGGCTGGTGCCGCGCCTGCAGGAATTTCGCCGGGCCCATCCGCACATTGACCTGCGCATGCAGCAGACCGACATGGACTTGAATCTGGCGCGCGAGGGGATTTCCCTGGCGGTCTGGCGTGGCCTCGGCCAGTGGCGCGGCTATGACTGCGCGCTGCTGGCAAAGGAGAAGATCTGCGCCCTGGCCAGCCCGGGCTGGTTGGCGCGGCACGGCCCGGTCGAGAGTCTGCGGGCGTTGAAGGCCTGCGCCCTGATCACCCTGGAAGAGCCGCACCGGGATCGCCCGACCTGGAAGGACTATTTCGCCGCACTGGGGGAAAGCTATGTCGACACCGGCGACGGTCTGCGGTTGAACGATTACGCCCTGGTGCTGCAGGCCGGCCTGGCGGGCGAGGGGGTGGTGTTCGGGTGGGACCACGTCACCCGGCATCTGGTGGACACCGGACTGTTGGTTCCGGTCGGTCCCTGGTGCTGGGAAAGCGGCTTGGGCTTTTATCTGGTCTGGTCGACGCAGACCAACTTGATCGCCGAAGCCCTGGCCACCCGCGATTGGATCGTGTCGGTCAGCGATCATCACGCCGCCGCCTAGACTGTGATCGACGCGCCCCGACGGGCCGGGCGGTTCGGCGCCGTTGCAGCCGCAAAATTTCGGCAAAGAAAAAGGGCGGCTCGAAAGCCGCCCTAAAATACCGCCCGAAAAAAATACAACGGCGCGCCGCTGCCCGCGCGGGGCTTGGCGGTTTCGGTGTTTTTTCAGGTCTTAGGTATCTTCTTTCGTCGTCTGGGGTGGGCCAGCGCAAATCCGCCAGCGGCTTGACATTTGTTCGACGTGGGAAAAAACGCTGGGCGCTTTGATCCGGTCGCAGTTCCCTGCGCTAGCGCGCCTGGTTGCTGATGCCGATGTCCTGCAGTTGACGCTCGGACAGGCTGTGCAGGGCGCGGGCCAAACGATCCCGCTTGCGATCTTCAACCACAGTCTCTGTCAAACTGCTGAACAGGGAGGAAACTGCATAATTGAACTTGATGCCGAAAGTGGCAAGTTCGTTCAGCAGGGTGGAGCGGTTCGCAGCGTTCGCAGCATAAGACAGGTGGGCCATGGTTTCATCTCCTGTAATAGTTCCTGGGCGGCCGTAATCCGCAGGAACGTCTCTGATCAACAGGAGATAAGGCGTCAGGCCGGCCAAAGCAAATGCGAGTCTTGCGTCGGTGCTATGCAATTCCAGAATGGATTTTCATAGTTTATTCAATAAGTTGTCGCGTTTAAGCCAGATGGAGGCGCAGTTTGTCCATTGCCTGGGTCATCACCGTTTCCGACGCCGCGAAACACAGGCGGAGATAGCCTTCGCCACCAGGTCCGAAAGCCGATCCCGGGGCCAACCCGACCCCCGAGGCATGCAGCAGCTGCTTGGCGAAGGCCAGGGAATCGGTAACGCCGGCCATCGCAAAGAAGCTGTAGAAGGCCGCGCGCGGTCGCGCCACCCGGACCCGAGGCAGGCTCGCCAGGGTCTGATAGGCGATTTCGCCGCTCGCCCGACAGGTGTCGACGGCGTGTTTGACGAAATCCTCGCCCTGGGTCAGCGCGGCAAGGCAGCCGTACTGCAAGAAGGCCTGGGTGCCGGAGTTGGAGAATTCGATCAGGTTGGCCAAGATCGGCCCCAGTGAGGCGGGGTGGGTCAACCAGCCGTGTCGCCAGCCGGTCATCGCATAGGCCTTGGAAAAGGAATTGATGGCGATGACCGGGTCCTCGGGCGCGGCCAGGCTGACCACCGAGGGCGCGACCGCTCGGTCGTAGGTGAAGCGGTGGTAGACCTCGTCGGCCAGGTACCACAGACCGTGCCGGCGGCAGAGCGCCAGCACCTGCTGCTGTGCGTGGCTTTCCATCATCCAGCCGGTGGGATTGCCGGGCGAGGCAATGAAAATCGCCTTTGTATGCGCGTCGATCGCGCGCGCCAGCTTGTCCAGATCCAACTGGAACGCGCCCTCGTCGGTCGGATCCAGAGTCACCGGGGTGACCCGGCCGCCGGCGATGGTGACGGCCGCCATGATGTTGGGCCAGACCGGGCAGACCACGATCACCTTGTCTCCCGGCGAGAGGATCGCCTGCAGCACCAGGGTGATGGCATGCATGCCGCTGCCGGTGACCGTGAGGCGGGCGGGATCATCGCCGGCGCCGAACAGTCGACGGTTGTAGTCGGCCAGCGCCTGACGCAGCTCCGGCAAGCCCCGCTTGTGGGTGTAGAAGGTATGGCCGGCTTTCATCGCGGCGCTGCTGGCGTCGCAGATAAAAGCCGGCGTGCTTTCGTCGCCCTGTCCGACGTACAGCGGAAAGACGTCGTCCCGGCCGACGCCGAGCTCGAAAATCTGTTGAATCCGGGAGGGTTCGAGATCGCGGATTTCAGGGCGCAGAGGTCCGGCGGCGGCGGTGGTCATGGGATGACTTTCTTTTCGGCGGGAAGGTCGGCGGTGCAACAGCCGGCGCGGCGCTTTGCCGGCGCTGGCGTCGGTCGGGTGAAAATAGGTCAAGCGCGCGCGCAAAAAAAGAGGCCATCAGGTCGATCCTGACAGCCCCTTTCCTGTTTTCGTCCGGCGGTCCGGCTAGGCGGCCTTGCCCAGATCAGGGCTGACGGTGAAGCTCGCCTCGGTGTTGCTTTGCACCTCTTCCAGCGACACGCCCTCGGCCAGTTCGATCAACACCAGGCCGCTGCCGTTTTCCTTGTCGAGCCGGAAAACCCCCAGGTCGGTGATGATCATGTCCACCACCCCCTTGCCGGTCAGCGGCAGGGTGCAGTCCTTGAGCAGCTTGGGGCTGCCCTTGGCGGTGTGCTCCATCACCACCACCACTTTCTTGACGCCGGCCACCAGATCCATGGCGCCGCCCATGCCCTTGATCATCTTGCCCGGGATCATCCAATTGGCCAGGTCGCCGTTCTCGGCGACCTGCATGGCGCCCAAAATGGTGAGATTGATGTGGCCGCCGCGGATCATGGCAAAGGAATCCGCGCTGGAAAAATAGCTGGTGGTGTCCAACTCGGTGATCGTCTGCTTGCCGGCGTTGATCAGATCGGGATCTTCCTCGCCCTCGTAGGGAAAGGGCCCCATGCCCAGCATGCCGTTTTCGCTCTGCAACTGAACGGTCATGCCGTCGGGGATGTAGTTCGACACCAGGGTGGGGATGCCAATTCCGAGATTGACGTAAAAGCCGTCGCGCAGTTCCTTTGCGGCGCGCTCGGCCATCTGCTCACGTGTCCATGCCATGGTCGGTCTCCTTGTCGCTGTCTGTGGTCGCCAAAACTAGGCGCGCGGCCGGGTGGTGCGCTGCTCGATGTGCTTGGGCGCATCGGGCACATGAATGATGCGTTGCACGAAGACCCCCGGGGTCATCACCTCGTCGGGGTTCATGTCGCGGGGGTCGACGATCTGCTCGACCTGGACAACGGTGATCTTGCCGGCGGTGGCCATCATCGGGTTGAAGTTGCGCGCGGTCTTGCGGAAGATCAAATTGCCCTCGGTGTCGGCCTTCCAGGCGTGAACCAGCGCCACGTCGGCGACCAGGCCCAGCTCCATGACATAGTCTTCGCCGTTGAAGTTGCGGACTTCCTTGCCCTCGGCCACCAGGGTGCCAACGCCGGTTTTGGTGAAAAAGGCGGGAATGCCGGCGCCGCCGGCGCGGATCTGTTCGGAAAGCGTGCCCTGGGGGGTGAACACCACCTCCAGCTCACCGGCCAGGTATTGCTCGGCAAAGCGCTTGTTCTCGCCGACGTAGGAGGAGACCATGGTCTTGATCTGTCGGGTTTCCAGCAATCGGCCCAGACCGATGCCATCGACGCCAGCGTTGTTGGAGATCACGCGAAGGCCGGTGACGCCGGATCGCTGAACCGCGCCAATCAGTTCATCGGGAATGCCGCAGAGTCCGAACCCGCCGGACATCAGGGTCATTCCGTCCGAGAGCAGGCCTTCCAGCGCCGCGTCCGCGTTCGGGTAGATCTTTTTAATGCTCACTCGCCCTCTCCTCGATATGACGATCAAACCGCGATAATGCGGTGTTTGTCTTGGGTGGCGCGGTTGCCGGGTCGAAAAAAGTGACCGCTCAACCGCCCGCTTTCCTTGCTTGCCTCGCGGTCGAAACGCGGCAAAAACGCGCCGACCTGGTGTTGTGCCCGAAAGGTTTGCCACGTTGCGCTTGTCCAGGGCAAGCAGACCTTTATTGCACTGCAAGACCGCGCGGCTTTTCCCGGCGCGCGCTTGTCGAAAATCGCCCGGGTCTTTCCCGGTCGGCCGGGGCGCGCCGGCCGGTCCCGTCGCACCGGCGGTTGGGTGTGGTCACCCAAGCTCGCACGGCAGACTTGCAAGATGTCGGGTGGTCCCGCGGCAATTTGCCCACTACTGTCTCCGTCTTCATGACCGACATCAAAGCACCCCTTATCCGGCTAAATAGATTGAGCGCGCCCGTACAGGGCGCGCTTTACATGACGGCCGCTGCCTTCGGCATGTCGCTCATGAACGTGCTGATCCGGGAGGTCGCCAGCGAACTCCATCCGCTGCAGACGGTGTTCTTCCGAAACTTCTTCGCCTTGCTGGTGATGTTGCCCTGGGTGGCGCGCGCGGGCTTGCAGGTTTTCCACACCAAGCGTCTCAAGCTGCAGATCCTGCGGTCGGTGATCGGCATCATCGCGATGGTGATCTGGTTTACCGCGATTTCCCTGCTGCCGCTGGCGCAGGCGGTGGCGCTCAACTTCACCGTGCCCCTGTTCGCCACCGTGGCGGCGGTGTTCTTCTTGGGTGAAACTGTCCGGGCGCGGCGCTGGAGCGCGACCGGGGTGGGGTTCCTGGGCGTGCTGGTAATTCTGCGGCCGGGCTTTGTTGATTTCACGCTGGCGATGTTCCTGCCGATTTTGGCGGCGGTGTTCATGGCGATCTCAATCATTCTGGTGAAAAAACTCAGCGATACCGAGCGCCCGGCCTCCATGGTGCTCTACACCAACCTGCTGATGAGCCCGATATCGCTGGTGCCGGCGCTGTTCGTCTGGACCACGCCGTCCTGGCTGGTGCTGGGCTATTCGCTGGTTATCGGCGCGGTGGCGGTGATTTCCCATATCGGCCTGACCCGCGCCTATCGCTGCGCCGAGGCCAGCGCGGTGATGCCCTTTGACTACGCGCGGCTGCCGTTCATCGCGCTGATGGCCTATCTTTTCTATGGCGAGTCGCCGGATCTTTGGACCTGGGTGGGCGCGGCGATCATCGCCGGGTCGGCGCTTTATATCGCCCAGCGCGAAGCCAAGAGCGCGCGCCAGGGGCAGGCCAGTCAGGCCGCCGCCTCCTCGCCCAAGGGGCGGCACATTTGACCTTATCGAGCGAATCGCAAGACAGCTCCTCCACCCGGATGGAGGAGAACAATCGGCTGGGCGCGTCCTGGATGATTGGCGCGGCCACCGGTTTCACGCTTGTCTCGGTCTTGGCCAAGGCGTTGGCGGTTGGCGGGATCTCGGTCTTTCAGTTGGGTTTTGCCCGGTCGTTCTTCGCCCTGCTGCCGCTGCTGCCGCTGTTGTGGCTGGGCGGCCTGTCGGCCTTTCGCACCCAACACCCTTGGACCCATCTGCTGCGCGCCTGTTGCGGCACCGCCGCCATGACGCTCGGCTTTTACGCCCTGAGCTATCTGCCCCTGGCGACGGTGATCGTGCTGGGCTTTACCGCCCCGCTGTTCGCCGTGGTCATGGCGATCCTGTTCCTGGGCGAGAAGGTGCGCTGGCGGCGCCTGATGGCGACCCTGGTGGGCTTTGTCGGGGTGGTGATTACGGTTCAGCCGCAGGAGCTGTTGGCGGCGGGGTTCTGGGATGGCGCGCTGCTTCTTCCCTTCCTCGGGGCGCTGGGATCGGCCTTTCTGATCGCCTGCGCCGTCACCCTGGTCAAGCGCTTCCCCCGGGGCGAAAGCGAACCGGTGATGCTGTTCTATTTCTGCCTGGCCTCGGTGGTGCTGAACGCCCCGCTGGCGATTCTTGACTGGCGCGCGCCCACGGCGATGGAGTGGCTTCTGCTGGCCGGGGTTGGCGTGGTGGGCCTGGCGGCGCAGGCCATGGTGATCAAGGCCTATCGCAACGGCGCGGTGTCCTTTGTCGCGCCCTTCGACTATTTGAAACTTCCAATGGCCGGCCTGCTGGGTCTGCTGCTGTTCAGCGAACGTCCCCAGATGGCGACCTACATCGGCGCGGTGGTAATTATCGGCTCGGCCTTTTACATCGCCCGGCGCGAAGCTACGATGCGCCGGGACGCGGTGGCGAAAGAGACTTCAGCATTTTGAAGTTGACCAGGACCTGGCCGGCGCGCGGGTTCGCCTGCCGTTTGATCGCGGTAAAGCCGTGGCGTTCGAAGAAGGGGCGGGCCAGATAGCTGGCGTTGCTGGTCAGTTCGACCAGCCCGCGGCGACGGGCTTCTGTTTCCAGCGCCAGATATAGGGCCGTGGCGATGCCCTGGCGGTGATGATCGGGATGGACAAAGAGCCGATCGATCTCGCCGCTTTCGGTCAGATCGCCAAATCCCAGAATCCGGTCTTCCGTCCGCGGGTCGGCGATCGCCAGCAGCAGGAAATTCTGTTGGCACTGGCGGCCGAAGCGCTCCCGGTCCAGCCTTCGCGGCGCCCAGGCCCAGCGTTCGGCGGCGCTGTAGTGACGCTTGGCGCCCTGGTGAACGGCGCGCCGAAAGAGCGCGATCAACGCCTCGAGGTCGGTATCACGGTAGGCGCGTAAGATCATTCAGCTGCCCTTCAGGTGCGGCGCCGCTGCGCCGGGCCTGGCGTCAAGACCGGCTTGCCAAACTAACAACCGGTAAATTAACGATACTCGCAACACCCCGGTTGCTTCTGCTATACCCGCTGCGTTGCGCTATGACGGTCCATCCTTCGAAAGGCGGATTATGCCTTTTCCGGAGAGTTCCGGAACGAATTTTTGGGCGAGAGGGTGGATCGGCGCCGGAGCGGGTTAAACCGACCCGGTCCGGGATGAAATCAAACCATACAAAACACAAGGGAGTAATCGGCCAATGGACGTAAAAGGTCTTGCTGCAGTTGTTACCGGCGCGGGCTCTGGTCTGGGCGCCGCCGCGGCCAGGGCGCTGGCCGCCGCCGGCGCAAAAGTTACCCTGCTGGACGTGAACCAGCAAGCCGCGGAAGCCGTGGCCAAGGAAATCGGCGGTTTGGCCATTGTCTGCGATGTGTCGAGCGCGGACTCGGCGGAACGCGCCATGGCCCAAGCCAAAGCGGCGCACGGTCCGTGTCGCGTGCTGGTCAACTGCGCCGGCATTGCCCCCGCCGGACGGGTGGTGGGGCGCGACGGGCCGATGGCTCTGGACGCCTTTAAGAAGGTCATCGACATCAATCTGATCGGCAGCTTTAACCTGTTGCGCCTGGCGGCGGCGGAGATGGCCGGCGCCGATCCGCTCAACGAGGACGGCGAACGCGGCGTGATCATCTCCACCGCCTCCATCGCGGCGGTGGAAGGCCAGTTCGGCCAGGCGGCTTATGCGGCGTCCAAGGCGGGGATTATTGGCATGATGCTGCCCGCCGCGCGCGAACTCTGCCGCTCGGGCATCCGGGTTATGACCATTGCGCCAGGTTTGATCGGCACCCCGCTGCTGCTCAACATGCCGCAAGAGGTCCAGGACAATTTGGCCCAACAGGTGCCGTTCCCAAAACGCTTTGGCAAGCCCGAGGAATACGCCGACGTGGTGATGCACATTGTCGGCAATGCGATGCTGAGCGCCGACACCATCCGTCTCGACGGCGGCATGCGGATGCAGTAGGCGGCGTCCGCGCCCTGGTCTTCGGACCACACCCTCTCGCGGTTTTGCCCCCGGTCGGGGCTGCCGTGGGAGGGGGGACGACGGAGTCGACGCGCCCGGCGCGTCGCGCCACGTCGGGCGTCGGCTATTGCTCGGCGAAGCGGTTGATTGCCTGGGCCATTTCAATGTCGAGATCGCTGACCCCGTCGCAGTCATGGGTGGTGAGCTGCACCTTTACCCGGTTATAGACGTTGAACCATTCGGGATGGTGGTCGAGCTTTTCCGCCAGCAGCGCGACCCGGCTCATGAAGGCCCAGGCCTCGGAAAAGCTGGCGAAGCGGAAGGCCTTCTCCACGGCGTTCCTTCCCTCGACCTCTTGCCAGCCGGGCAGCGTCTGAAGCGCGCTGACGCGCGCCGTGCCGGTTAATTTTTCACGCATTGCCTTGTCTCCTGCTGTGCCGATGCCAATCTGTGCGGATCCCAATGCCGGGAGGTCCCGGTGGATCCCGGTGGGTCCCGGTGGGTCCCGGCGTGGTCGTGCTGACGGCGGACTCGCCGTTCGGGTGTTTGAGTCGAAGCTATGTTATAAACCAAGCTGAGGCCCGACCGCGCAGGCTTTTGCGCGGCGTGATTGGGCGGTCCATTGTTGTTGCGGTCGATTGCCTATAAAAGGGCCTGCTAGCAGAGCAGTCGGTGGAAAACTTCGCCGTGTATGAACCCGAGATAAGTTGCTCTAACCTATAGAGAATGATCAAATTAGCTGCCGTTATTGCTTTGTCTTCAATGCAGTTTGATTTTGTGAGTTCGGGAACGAAAGACGTAAGTGATGGCCCAAGCCAGTTATATGCAACCGTTTGGCGGACCACCCAGCTTGGCCGACCTTGAGATCATGGCGCGCGAGGCGATGGCCGAGATCCCCGGGTCTCTGCGCCAGTACGCCCGCGAGTTGGTGGTGCGGGTTGAAGACTTTCCCGATGAAGCGACCATGGAGGAGTTGGATCTCGAATCCCCCTTCGATATTCTCGGTCTTTATCGCGGCGTGGATATGATGCGGCGCTCGACGGGCGACCTGCCGCAGGACGTCAACACCATCTACATCTATCGCCGGCCGCTGCTCGACTACTGGTGCGAAACCGAAGAAGACATTCAGCGTCTTGTGGTGCATGTGCTGATCCATGAAATCGGTCATCATTTCGGCTTCAGCGATACCGACATGGACCGCATCGAGCAGCAGATCTAAGCGCCAGCTCCTTCCGGCCTGTTGCGTCTTTGCGCGCGGGCGGTCAGCCTTCGCCGGCCACGAAGGTCAGCGCCTGGCGGGCGGCGCGCAGCGTATGCGGTCGCTTGAGCGGGGAGGCCAGGAAGCGCCGGCAGGCCGCCAGCAGCAGGGTGCTGCTTTCCTGGCCCGGCGCCCGCGCCACCTCCTCGCCGACGGCAAACAGCAGCTTCAGCAGATGGCAGGCGACGATGGGTTCGGCTTGCTGATGGTCAAACAGCCCGCGTTTGTTGTCGCTCAAAAAGCCGCTCGGATCGTCGACCCGCCACGCCGACAGCGAAATGTCGGGATCGAGGAACGGACTGTTCCGGCCAACGAAGCAGGCCATTTGCAGCAGGGCTTGCGGCCAGAGGGCGGGCTGGCGTTCGGCCAGGTGGCGGGCGGCGTTGGCGAAGGTGATGGCGTGGGTGAAGCTGAGCCAGGTTTTGTTCTGTGACACCGGATTGTCGGTGCGCTGATCGAGCGCCAGATCGAAGTGTAGCATGTTCCATCCCGCCGCCCCTAGCAGGGCCGCATAGAGTTCTTCCGGGCGATCCTTGGAGCGCAGGCAGCGCGCCAGCGCCTGCGCCACCGACAGGCGCTGAAAGTCGGCGGCCGTGACCGGGGCGTCGCCGCCGCCGCCGGCCGGGTCGCGCCAGCGGCGGAGCGCCGGATGGTAAGCCTTGAACTCCGGAATCAAATCCTCGCGCCAGGCCTGGATCAAGGCGCGGGTGAGGCAGAGCAGCAGGGGTTCGGCGACCTCGTCGCCCAAGGCGTCGATCAATTGGCCGGTTTTGAGCAGATAGATCGCGGCGTGCCCGAAGTCGGCGTAATGGGCCAAGGCCGCCGTGGCGAGCGGTCCCGCCAGCAGTTTTTTGGCGCTTTGCGCCGGGGCGTCGCCGGCCAGGGCGTGGCGCAGCAAGGCTGTCGCCCGGTCCTCATTCTTTTCCTCGATGGCCTGGACCAGATCCTGGTGCGCGCCGGGGTCTTGCCGCTGGGTGAAGGGGTAGGCCGGTTCGCGCAGGCTGTCGTAGTTTATGTGGGCCACCGCTTCGACCAGCGGCACCAACGCCTCGGCGCGGTCCCGGGCCAGCGTCTGTCGCAGCGCCAGCCAATCGGGGGCCGCCGCATAGGCATGGGTCATGCCGAAGGCAAAGCGGTCGTAAGTCCAGTGGATCGCCTTGCGCAGCCCGTCGAGCGGGTCGCCGTTGGCCGCCTGCAGCCGCGCCAGTTCGCGGGCCATGCGGTCACGATCGTTTTGCCGGAAGCAGTCCTTTAGGCTGGCGAGCGCCTCGGCCTGCCGCGCGTCGTCGGGCGGATCGCTGACGTCAACCAGGATCCGCTGATCGTCCCGCTTGACCGGATAGGTGCGCAGGCGATCACCGCCGGCGGCGTTGTCGCCGCTGGCGAGATCGAAGGTCCAGGCATGCCAGTTGCAGGTCAGCTTGCAGCCGGTCGACCGGTGGTGGCCGTTGGCGGCCTGTGTCGCCTCCAGGCTGCCTTCAATCAGCGGATAGCCCTCATGCGGGCAGCGGTTGTTGCAGGCAAACATTCCTCGGTCAGTGTGGAACAGCGCGATCTGCTTGTCGCCGGATTTGAACACCCGCCGATGTCCCACTGGCAGCGTCTCCAGGGTCGCGGCTTCCACCCACTGCGGCATCTTACCCTCCTGTGTCGCCCGCCGCTCCATCGGTCCAGCGGCAGTTAAAAGAAAAGAAGAATCTTTCTAAAATAAAGCCTGGGATGAAATTTTGATTAATTCAAGAAAAAACTTTATATAATGGCCGGCGGATCTGGACCGGGGCCTTTGTGTGGAGCGCCGGTGGAAGTCATGTTAAACCGGATCGTCCCAGGCGCAAAACCGCGATCCCGTTACCGAGGCCAAGTTGATGACAGTCATACCGCGCCAAGCGCTGGACCCGGCGCTGCAGGCTTATCGTGGACGGCGGGCGGTGCTTGATCTGCTCAAGCAGGACGGCCCCCAGCAGGCCAAGGTGCTGGCCGCGCGCCTTGGGGTGACGGCCATGGCGGTGCGCCAACACCTCTACGAGATGGAACGCGACGGCCTGGTGGTGAACGAGCCCCTGCCGCAACCGGCGCGGAAAAAGGGGCGGGGACGCCCGGCCAAGTGCTGGCGCTTGACGGTCGCGGCGGATCATTTCTTTCCCGACGGCCATGCCGAGCTGTCGGTGGGGCTGCTTGGCGCGCTGCAGCGGGCCTTTGGCGCGGCGGGGGTCGAAAAGCTTTTGGCCGAGCGCAAGGCGCAACTGCGGCAGCGCTATGCGCCGCCACGGGCCGACGCCTGCCTGCGGCAACGGCTCGAAGTCTTGGCGGCGCAGCGCAGCCGGGAAGGCTACATGGCGCTCTTTACCCAAGAGCCCGACGGATCGTTTCTGTTTATCGAGAACCACTGTCCGATCTGCGCGGCGGCGGCGGCCTGCCGCGAGCTTTGCGCCATTGAATTGCAGGTCTTCCAGGAGGTTCTGGGGACCGACGTCCAGATTCAGCGCCTGGACCACATTCAGGCCGGGGCCCGACGCTGCGCCTATCGGGTGGCGGCCAAGCAAGCCTAGAGTCGGATCGGGTTGGATGGACTGCGGCGTGATCCGGTTTGAACCGTGACGCCGCGTCTTCGACTTGCTGCCCTTTTCCCCGGCCGCGGGTTTTGCTAAATCTTCGCACCAGCGACAAGCTGTGGCTTTGCGGGAACGTGAAAGATCCAGGATGGCTTCGCCGCGCTTGTCCCTTTCACCGAAAGAAGCTCGAACAGAATGGACGGACCCCTTAGCGTCTACCGCGCTCTGCTGAAAAAGGGTGAGATCAAACCGGACCCGGAACAAAACCTCGCGGCGGAGAAATTGCAGTCGCTGCACAATGCGCTGAAGGACTACCGGCCCAGTGATGGCGAAGGCTGGAAGGCGCGGCTCGGGCTGGGGCGGCGCAAGGCCGAGCCACCCCAAGGGCTTTACCTCTATGGCTCGGTGGGACGCGGCAAGTCCATGTTGATGGACATTTTTTTTGACGGCGCGCCGACGGTTCACAAGCAGCGGGTTCACTTCCATGCCTTCATGGCCGATGTGCAGGACCGTTTGCACCACTGGCGTCAAGAGACAAAGGGCAGCAGGGCCGACCCCCTGCCGGACCTGGCCGCCGAGATCGCGGCGCAGGTGTGGCTGCTTTGCTTTGACGAGTTCGTGGTGATCAACATCGCCGACGCGATGATCCTGGCCCGTCTTTTCGAGAGCCTGTTCGCCCGCGGCGTGGTGGTGGTGGCAACCTCCAATTTCGAACCGGATCGGCTCTATGAAGGGGGCTTGCAGCGCGAGAGTTTTTTGCCTTTTATCGAGGTTCTCAAACAGCGGCTTGATGTGTTGGACCTGGGGTTGGGACGGGATTATCGACAGGCGCGGCTGGCGCAGATGGATGTCTATCACAGCCCGCTTGGCCGGGCCGCCGCGACCGCGTTGGACCACGCCTTTGCCGCCTTGACCGACGGGGCCGAGGTCGCGCCGGATCGCGTCCAGATCAAGGGGCGGCGGATAGTGGTTCATCAGGCCGCCAAGGGGGTGGCCCGGTTTTGCTTTGACGACCTCTGCGCCCGGCCGCTCGCGGCGCCGGACTATCTGGCCATCGCCAGCCGATTCCATACTCTGGTGCTGGCCGATGTTCCCTTGCTGGGGCCGGACAGGCGCAACGAAGCCCGGCGCTTCATGCATCTGATCGACGCGCTTTATGAGCACCACTGCAATCTGGTGATCGCCGCCGCCGCCGGACCGGACGCGCTCTATCCCGAGGGCCACGGCGCCGAGGAATTTGTCCGCACCGCCAGCCGTTTGAAGGAAATGCAGAGCAGGGCCTATATCGCCTTACCCCACGTGAGCTGACGCGCGCTCAGCAAACGCGCGGGCGGCTTTGCTGCACATCCCGGCTTTGCGGCCCATCCATCGCCGGGCGGTTTGGCGGCCGGTCGCCGCTCGAGGTCAAAACAGCACGGTTATGTAGAGCAGAAGCCCGGTAAAGAGCGCCGCCACGGCCAGGCCGAAGGCGATGCCGAGCGCATGGGTCTTTTCCTTTGTCGCCATGGTGTTTCCTCCTGCTTGTTGCTGTCTTGCGGGTCTCTGCGCCGCTGCCGCGCGCGCAGATCATTCCCCTCAGGTCGTCCACCCGGATCATCCACCCGGCGTGCGATTATAGCGCCCAGCGCTGGATGACGATAAGGCTGTTTACTCTGGCCTGCGTTGCGTCGCCGGCCTCACAACCCGCCGCCCCCGACCGTCTAGAGTCCGATCGGTTTGAATGGGATCGCGCGTGATTTCGCGCGCGCCCGTGACTCCGCCCCTCATCCTCCGCCAACTGAAGGATAGAAGATCATGGATAGGTCGCCGCAGGGGGAAGAGCAGGTTCGCCGCTCCATCGAGACCAACGGCCCGGCCGATCCCCTGGTGGTGCGGCTGGAAAACGAGTTGAACCTCGCCGTTCAGGCCGGCGCCGCGCCCGGCCAGGTGACCGCGCTCAAGCAGCAACTCCTGACCCGATACCTACAGGCGATGGTCGAGCGCGGCGCCGGCCTGGCGCCATCACAGTTCGGCCAAGATGTGTTCTTCGAGGTCTATAACCAGCGCATCGTGGCGCTGTCGGACGAGTTGGGGCGGGCGGAATCCTCCCCGGTGGCGCTGGCGCATCTGTTTCTCTCCGGAGTCTACCGGCAGCGCGATCAATTGGATATGAGCCGTCAGCAGTTGGCGCAGTTTCGCAAGCTGGCCGAGCGGCAGCCGGATTTGATTTCCTGCCTGGGCGACGGCGTGGTGGGGCCGTTGACAACCATGGTGCAGGCGCTGCTCCGCCCGACGCTTCCTTTTCCCACCCCGGAAAGCCTCCTGATGCCCTAGAGTGGGATCGCGATCCGAACCTTGATCAACCTTTTGTTGGCGGCGTCACGGTAGAAACGAGGCGCCAAGCGCGGCCTTTGCGGTCAGGCGCCCGCCCGCGCCGGTTTTCACGCCCCAAGGGCGACTCCCGCCAGGCGCGCCGTTCCCCAACCATCGAACCCATCGAACCCATCGAATTTTCCCGCAGGCCCCCTATCCGGCCTGCCGACTTGCGCCCAGACTCGGCGTTCCACCCGGCGCGCCACTCGGCGCGGCGCGGCGACCGGCGGCGAAAAGCTTTGTTAATTTTCGCATTTGCCTTGGCCGGGCTGTCAAAAACTTGTGCTTTTGCATCTTCCACGGCGTGAACCGCGGGCTTTTTGGTGAAAAGATGACGCTTCTGGTTCTAACCAGGTCGCTCTGCCGCTATCGTTCAAATCAGTGTTTTCGCAGTGCAACCTTGCCCCGGCTTGGCAAAGGGCTTAAAACACGCGCCTGAATTCCCCTTTAGCATCACATTCCAGAGGTATGAACAGGAATGGCTCGCAACAAAATCGCTTTGGTCGGTGCCGGCAATATTGGCGGCACTCTGGCTCTTCTCGCCGGCTTGAAAGAGCTTGGCGACATTGTACTCTTCGATATCGCCGAAGGCGTTCCGCAAGGTAAAGCCCTCGATCTGGCCCAAATGACGCCGGTGGAAGGTGTGGATAGCAGCTATCGCGGCGCGAACGACTACCGAGAGATCAAGGACGCCGACGTGGTGATCGTCACCGCCGGGGTGGCGCGCAAGCCGGGCATGAGCCGTGACGACCTGCTGGGCATCAACATCAAGGTGATGCAGTCGGTCGGCCAGGGCATCAAGGAAAATTGTCCCAACGCCTTTGTCATCTGCATCACCAACCCGCTCGACGCCATGGTGTGGGTGCTGCGCGAAGCCTGCGGCCTGCCCCACAACAAGGTGGTCGGCATGGCTGGCGTGCTCGACTCGGCCCGCTTCCGTCATTTCCTCGCCGAGGAAATGTCTGTCTCGGTTGAAAACGTCGACGCCTTTGTGTTGGGCGGCCACGGCGACTCCATGGTGCCGATGCCGCGCTTTTCGACCGTGGCGGGGATCAACCTTCCCGAGCTGGTGAAAATGGGCTGGATCAAACAGGATCGCTTGGACAGCATTATCGATCGCACCCGCAACGGCGGCGCCGAGATCGTCGGTCTGTTGGGCACCGGTTCGGCTTTCTACGCGCCGGCGGCCTCCGCCATCAATATGGCCGAGGCCTATCTGAAGGACAAAAAGAAGATCCTGCCCTGCGCGGCTTACCTGGATGGTGAGTACGGTGTGAAGGGAATGTATGTCGGCGTGCCGGTCGTCTTGGGCGCCGACGGTGTCGAGCGGATCGTTGAACTGGAACTCAACGAAGTCGAAAAAGCCGGATTTGAAAGCTCGGTGGGCGCGGTCAAGGGTTTGGTCGACACCTGCAAGTCAATGATGGAACAGGGCGCGAAGTAGGGTTGGAAGGGCGAGGCCTCGGCCTCGCCCTTTTGCGTTTTGGGGACAGCCGGTTTGGATCGCGGATAAGGCTGGATAGAGTTCTCCGACAGGCGCGCGCCAACGGTCAGGCGCGGTCTGATCCAACGGCGACGAGGGAAGGCAAAAAAATGAACATCCACGAGTATCAAGCCAAGAATCTCTTGGCGAAGTTCGGCGTGGCCGTGCCCAAGGGGCAGGTGGCGTACACACCGGAAGAGGCGGAAAACGCCGCGCGCGAACTGGGCGGCCCGGTTTGGGTTGTCAAATCCCAGATCCATGCCGGCGGGCGCGGCGCCGGACACTTCCAGGACGATCCGCAGGGCAAGGGCGGCGTGCGCGTTTGCACCTCGCTGGACGATGTGCGCGAACACGCCCGCGCCATGCTGGGCAAGACCTTGGTGACCAAACAGACCGGGCCGCAGGGCAAGACGGTAAAGCGCCTCTATATTGAGGACGGCTGCGACATCGCCCGCGAGCTTTATCTTTCCATGCTGGTTGACCGGGGCAGCGCCACCGTCACCGTTGTCGCCTCGACCGAGGGCGGCATGGAAATCGAAGAGGTCGCCGAAAACAATCCGGAAAAGATCCATAAGGAATTTATCGATCCGGCGATCGGCCTGATGCCTTTCCAGGCCCGCAAAATCGCCTTCGGCCTGGGTCTTGAAGGCAAGCAGGTCAGCGCGGCCACCAAGTTTTTGATGGGCATGTATCGCGCCTTTACCGAACTGGATGCGGCGATGGTCGAGATCAACCCGCTGGTGGTTGCCGGCGATGGCCAGATCATTGCGCTGGACGCCAAGATGGGCTTCGACGACAACGCGCTGTTCCGCCACAAGGACGTGGTCGACATGCGCGATGAAGACGAAGAAGACCCGATGGAGTTGGAGGCCGGACGCCATGAGCTGAACTACATCAAGCTCGACGGCGCCATCGGCTGCATGGTCAACGGCGCGGGCTTGGCCATGGCGACGATGGACATTATCAAGCTCTATGGCAGCGAGCCGGCCAACTTCCTCGACGTGGGCGGCGGGGCGACCAAGGAGCGGGTGACCGCGGCCTTCAAGATCATCCTGTCCGATCCCAATGTGGAGGGGATCCTGGTGAACATCTTCGGCGGCATCATGCGCTGCGATGTGATCGCCGAGGGCGT
>CAXBMB010000039.1:0-35299 GCA_963976695.1 uncultured Rhodovibrionaceae bacterium | reverse complement strand
CCTGTGCGTCACCGGTGCGCCCAGCCGCGCGCCCTTGCTTGCGCTGGCGCGGGGCCCAGCGCGCCGGTCGGGGTTTTGCCGCCCAGCCGCGCGGCAAGTGAGGCAAGAGAGCTGTGAAGGCCGGGCGGGCTGTTACCAATTGCCTTGCCGCGCAAAGCCGCTAGAGTCGCTGCGCAAAGCGCTGTTTTTCAAGTTGATCGCCGCGGGTCGGGACGGCGTCGCCCCGACCGGCTGCTGGGATGAACGCCCGGACCCCGCCTTGGTTTACCCCGCCCTGGTTTGGCGCCAGCAACAACGCCGGCGCCGATCGGCCGGGCCCTCGCGTCGGGTTAACCTGGAAAACGACACTTTAGTTTGCGCGGGAAGTTAGTTTGCGCGGAAGATCGCTGACCTATCTGGATTATGGCCGCGTGGACCTTTGGTTGGCGCGGTTCTAAAGGAGAGAAGATGAAATACTATCACACGATGATTCGGGTTTCGGACCTGGACGAGTCGCTCAAGTTTTTCTGCGATGTGCTGGACTTCGAACTGGTTCACCGGGTCGACAACGACAAGGGCCGCTTCACCTTGGCCTTTCTGGCGGCCGCCGGGGATGCGGAAGCCGCGCGTGAAAGCCGTGTGCCGACCTTGGAGTTGACCCACAATTGGGATCCCGAGGAAATGGCCGGCGGTCGCAATTTTGGCCATCTGGCTTACCGGGTCAAAGACATCTATGCGCTGTGCGAGAAGATCAGGCAGGCGGGGATCACCATCAACCGGCCGCCACGCGACGGCTTCATGGCCTTTATCCGCACGCCGGACAACATTTCGATCGAGTTTTTGCAGGACGGCGACGCCCTGCCTCCGCAGGAGCCTTGGGCCTCGATGGAAAACACCGGCGCCTGGTAAGGCTGGCGTCGTTCCCCTGACCGGCGGCGCGGGTCGGGGGCAGTAATCCGGTAAGCCGCCAGATCCCACAGAAAATATCTCACAGAAAATCCAGAATCCATAGCGCGGGAGTCGCAGATGAATCTCAAACCCGAAATCCTTGCCAGCAAGGAAGAACTGACCGCCATTCGGCGGGATATCCACATGCATCCGGAAACGGCGTTCGAGGAATTCCGTACCGCCGACATTGTCGCGGCCAAACTGGAAAGCTGGGGCATCGAAGTGCATCGGGGCTTGGCCAAAACCGGCGTGGTGGGAACACTCAAGGCCGGCACCGCCAACCGGGCGATCGGGCTGCGCGCCGACCTGGACGCGCTGGACCTGCATGAATTGAACGACTTCGCGCACAAGTCGGCCCATGAGGGCAAGATGCACGGCTGCGGCCACGATGGTCATACCGTGATGCTGTTGGGCGCGGCCAAGTATCTGGCTGAAAGCAAGAATTTCGATGGGACGGTGCAGTTCATTTTTCAGCCGGCGGAAGAAAACGTCGCCGGTGGCCGGGTGATGATTAAAGACGGTCTGTTCGACAAATTCCCGGTTGAGGAGGTTTACGGCATGCACAACATGCCGGGCTTCGCGTTGGGCAAGTTCGCGCTACGTAAAGGGCCGGTGATGGCCTCCGCCGATTTCTTTGAACTGACCATTACCGGCGTTGGCGGGCATGGCGCCTATCCCCACAAGGCCGTCGATCCGGTGCTTTTGGCCGCGCAGGTTATTCAGGCGTGGCAAGGCATTGTGTCGCGCAACACCGACCCGGTGGAAGCGTCGGTCATTTCGGTGACTGAAATGAAGGGCGGCCATACCACCAACGTCATTCCGGAAAGCGTGGTGCTGCGCGGCACCACCCGGTCCTTCCTGCCGGAAATCCAGCAGATGATCGAAACCAACATGGAAAAGATCGCCCGTGGCATTGTCGAGTCACAGGGCGGGACGATCAAGTTTGTCTATGACCCGCGCTATGCCTCCACCATCAACGCGCCCGAGCAGACCGACAAGGCGATCAAAGCGGCGCAAGCAATTGTCGGCGCGGAAAATGTCGATGACCACACCCCGCAGATGATGGGCGCGGAGGACTTTTCCTGGATGCTGCGGGAGCGTCCCGGCTGCTACCTCTTCATTGGCAACGACGGTCCCGATGGGGGCTGCCACGTGCACAATCCCAACTATGATTTCAATGATGAGAACCTGACCATCGGCGCCAGCTTCTGGGCCCAATTGGTCGAGCAGGAACTGCCGGTCGACCGGGTTTCCGTCGCCGCCCAATAGCACGCCCGCCGATTCCGGCTGGCCGGAATCTTTGAGGTGCAGGAGCTTCGAGGCGCGGAAAAGCGGGAAAAGGGAGCCTTCGGGTTCGCTTTTCCTGTTGGCGCGCAAGTCCCAACGGCCAGCGCTTGGCCAAGCGTGAGGTCAGCGCCGGCGCAGCCTTAGGTCGAAAAATGTTGGTCCAGCTGGGTGAATAGCGCTTCGAACGCCCGGCCGGCCAGACCGCGTTGACGCAGGCCGCGATAGCGGGCGGCGTTGAGGTTGCCGTCCGGGCGGCCCACCACCACCAGCATCACCATGCCAAAGCGGGCGTGGGCACGGCATTTGATGCCATAGACGCCTTGCCACTGGAACCGCAGGTAAGCTTCCTTTTGGAACTGAATTGAAAAGCCTTCCGCTTCCTTCGGGCGCATTCCCTCGACCGACGTGACGGTGTGCTGATTGAGGCTGTTGAGAAAACGCAGCTCCGCCCCCGGTTCCAGCAGCAGGAAATTGGGGTCGAAGCGATAGCGCCGTAATGCCTGGGTTTGGTCAAGGTCAATCCGTTGATTGACCGACCGCGGCGCGCCCGCCGCCTGCTGGCGGCCCAGCTGGCGCGCGGACTCGAGGCGCGGGCTGGTCCAGTGGTTGCTGGCGGCGGCCCGGGCGGCCCGGGCCGGCGCCAGCAAGCCGGTCAAGCCGCTGGCCTGGCCGATGCCGGCCCCCAGGGCCGCCAGGCCCCATCCGGCAACGGTCGCGGCCAGCCGGCGACGGTCTTGATCAATCACGTTTCTGCTTCCTCTGTCGGCGGGCCGGCTGTCGGAAGGCCGTCATGGCAACGCTCCGGCTCCAGCGTTGACCAACCCGACAATGATCCAGTTTAACCAAGCGCGCGGTGGCGACCTTGACCGTGATCAACCCTAACCCCGCCGTGATGTCGGCGGCGCGCGAGTCGGATCGGGTCAACCGAAAACGCCCCGCACCGCCTTCCAGGTCGATCACACGCCAGATCTTAAGTCTTTTTGGGTTGAAACGCGGCCGGTCAGCTGCGACAGCCTGTCGCAGATCGGCCTGCCCAAAGTCATGGCCGCCGGCGGCCGTTACCCTTATATACATTTATTCTGAATAGATGTTTTAGTTTTGCGATGGGTCTCTTGCGTGCCTGGCGGAGTGGCATTGGAAAACAGCGATTGGGTTTAAGCTATGCAGGCGCAAATGGATCAAGGACGCGGACTGGGCATCAAGACCGGGGCCCCCAAGGGCACCCCCTGGGCTCAGGTATTTTTCAGCGGCGGATTTCGCCCCTTCTTCTTTGCCGTCGGCCTGTGGGGGCTGTTGGCCATTCCGCTCTGGATGGCCTATTTCACCGGGCTGCTGCAGGGCCCGGGCGGGCTGGATCCCTTGCTCTGGCACAGCCATGAAATGCTGTTTGGATTTGTTCCCGCCGCCATTGCCGGGTTCCTGTTGACCGCCATTCCAAACTGGACCGGGCGCTTGCCGATCAAGGGCAAGGCGCTGGCGTTCCTCTTTGGTCTTTGGCTGTTGGGGCGGGCGGCCTGGTTGTCCTCGGCTTTCCTGCCAGCCTGGGCCATCGCCGCCGCCGACCTGTCGTTTCTGGGGATTTTTTGGCTGGCGACCCTGCGTGAGGTGGTCGCGGGAAAAAATTGGCGTAATCTGGCGGTCCTTGCGCCGGTAGGCTTGCTGTTTATTGCCAACGTATTGATTCATATTGAGAATATCGGCCTTGCCGCGACAGCCGATTGGGGCCAGCGGCTGGGCATCGCGGTGGTTGCCTTTCTGGTTACGTTGATCGGCGGGCGGATCACGCCGAGCTTTACGCGAAATTGGCTGGCCCGGAACAAGGCGGCGAAACTGCCGGCGCCGATGGGACGCTTTGATAAGCTGGCGATCTTGTCGGTGGTTGTCGCGCTGATCGGATGGGTCGGCTGGCCACAGGCGATGGCCAGCGCCTGGTTGGCGCTGTTCGCCGGGGTTATGCTGTTGGGACGGCTGGCCCGCTGGCGCGGGGTGGCGGTGTGGCGCGACGTCCTGTTGCTGGTGCTGCACCTCAGCTATGGCTGGTTGGCCCTGGCGTTTCTACTGCTGGGACTGACCCTGCTGGGCGAGAACGGCGTGTTGCCGATTTCCCTGCCCCACGGCGCCGCCATTCACGCCTTCACCGCCGGGGCCTTTGCCAACATGATCCTGGCGGTGATGAGCCGGGCGACGTTGGGGCATTCGGGTCTTGCGCTTCGGGCCGATGGCATCATGGTTTTGAGTTTTGCCGCGCTGTTCGGGTCCGCGCTCCTGCGGTTGGCCGCCGCCTGGCAGCCGTCGGCATTGTTTTTCGGCCTGTCGGCGGCGCTCTGGGCTGCGGCCTTCGCTTTGTTCCTGCTCCGCTTCCATCGGTTGCTGTTTCTGGACAACCGTCCCCGTCCGCGTGCGTAGTCACAGCTTTCGTCCCCGTTCGGGTGGGTAGTCACAGCTTTGTGATTTGAAGATCGATCAAACTATCGAGCGGGCAGACAGCGGTTGGCTGGTTGGTTGCTTTGCGGCGTGGAAATGACATGTATAGCGTGTTCTTTCTGACGATCTTGCACCAAAAAGGTGATTGCGAATAATTTTTATTCGCTCCAACAAGACGCTGATAATCCATAAAAAATTTGAAAAAAACCTTTGCTTGGCCGCGCGCGGCCGGCTGGGTGGTCCACGCCCACCCTGAATTTTCACGTCACAAGGTTGATGGCGGGTCGATGGTGGGTCGATGGCGCGGTGTTGGTGGGCTGTTGGCGGACCTGGCGGGGTCCGGGCGCGTTGCACCGTATGCAATTTTTGGCACAGATCAATATCATCACGGGGGCGGCGAATTAAGCTTCCACCACTCGGGTATTAGTAAGCGATTCGAACAGGTGGTTACGCCGGTCGATAGGACATTGGTTCAGGAGGGGAAGCCCTGGTCGAAAACCAAATGTCTCGGCAAATGGGGGTTCGGATCGGCCCGAATGGGGAGATCTTTATGATGCAACTGAAAAACAGTCTGCTTGCGGTCGTTGCTATCCTGGCCACGGCTGCCTTGACCTTGGGCGTGGCCCAAGCCGAAAAATTCGGGCCGGTGAAACCGGTGGAGGTTGATCAGGCGAAGGCCGCACTCGGCAAGCGCTTGTTCTTTGATCCACGGCTTTCCGGCAATGCCGAAATTTCTTGTTCGTCTTGTCACAATCCGAAAAAGGGGTTCTCTGACGGGCAAGCGCTATCAAACGCCTATCCCGGATCGCTGCATTTTCGCAATGTTCCGACGTTGATCAATACGGCTCAACGGGCGGCCTGGATGCACGACGGACGATTGGGAACCAATCTCAACGACGTGACCCGTGAGATGATCACGGAAACCTATCTGATGAACATGGACATGCGCTTGATGCAGGAACGCCTCAAGCAGGATCCCGTCTATGTTCGACTGTTCAAGGACGCCGGCTACGGCGAGCCCAGCAATGGCGGGGTCCGCAAGGCGATCCCTGAATATCTGAAGACCCTGACCTCG
This sequence comes from uncultured Rhodovibrionaceae bacterium, assembly GCA_963976695.1. Taxonomy (GTDB): domain Bacteria; phylum Pseudomonadota; class Alphaproteobacteria; order Kiloniellales; family DSM-21159; genus CAXBMB01. The sequence continues at coordinate 29,586 of CAXBMB010000039.1, read as the reverse complement.
CGAAATGCGCCGTTCGACAAAAGCGTGCTCACGGCGCAGGAGCAGCGCGGCTACGATCTTTTTGTTGGTCAGGCCGGCTGTGCGAGTTGCCACAGCGGCACCCGCTTTACCGATGACCAGCCCTACAACACCGGGGTGCCCGACAACCCGGAGATCTGGGCCGATCCGCAGCGTCATGTGACCTTTGTGACCTACGCCAAGTTCATGGGGGTTGAGAACTACATGAACCTGCGTCGCGATCTGGGCGCCTATGTCCGGGACCATCGCGAGGAGTCCAAGGGCCGTTTTTTGACGCCGACGCTGCGCGAGCTGGCGTATACCGCGCCCTATATGCACAACGGCACTTTCCAAACCATTGAATCGGTTGTCGATTTTTATAACGCCGGTGGTGGGGACGACGCCAACAAGGACCCGCGCATCAAGCCGCTCGGCCTGACCGGCGAGCAGCAGGAGGCCCTGGTCGCCTTTTTGATGACCTTGTCCGGCGATCCGCTGACCGGTCCTGAATTCGTGGCCGAGGAAATCGATACCGACTATCCGGTGATCGAAAACTGGCGCAAAGCAAAGAACTGAGGAGCTGGCGATATGAAAGCGATACAAACCGTCTTTTCGGCCGCGCTCCTGACCGCCGTCAGCGCGCTGGCTCTTTCCCCGGCCCAGGCTTCCAGCAACCCTCCGGGGTTGGAGCCTCTCGGCCTCCCACCGGAACCGGCAGACAACAAGACGACGCCTGAAAAGGTCGAACTGGGCAAGCTGCTGTTCTTTGACGGACGGCTGAGCGGCGATACCTCGACCGCCTGCGTGGCTTGTCACTCGCCCTCATCGGGCTGGGCTGTCCAGGCACCCTTGTCCTTTGGTTATCCCGGGACCGTCCACTGGCGCAACAGCCAGACCATCGTCAACTCGGCCTACTACGGCAAGCTGTTCTGGGCCGGATCTGCCAAGTCCTTGGAAGCCCAGGCCAAGTCCGCCGCCTCCGGCGCGGTCGCCGGCAACGGCGAGTCGGATATGATGGAGGCCCGGCTGGCTTTCGTGCCCGAATATCGCAAGCGCTTCAAGGAAGTTTCCGGTGACGAATGGCCGGTTATCGGCAACGCCTGGCTCGCCATCGCCGCTTTCGAGCGGACTCTGGTGCAGACCGATACGCCTTACGACAACTACCTGAAAGGCGACCAGTCCGCGCTGACCGATCAGCAAAAGCGCGGCTTGGATCTTTTCGTCGGCAAGGCGCAGTGCGCGACCTGCCACAGCGGACCTTTGTTGAGCAACGAGAAGTACTACAATCTCGGCGTGCCGCCGGCAACCGACTGGGACGACGATGGCTTGGCTCAGATTTCCTTCCGCTATGAGCTCTACGCCAAGGGGTCAACCGAGGAAATGTACCGCAAAACCAAGGATGATCCCGGGTTCTACTTCCGCTCGAAGGAAGAAGCCGACAAGGGCAAGTTCCGGGTCCCAAGCCTGCGCTACACCAAGTACACCCAACCCTATATGCACAACGGCCAGTTGGAAACGCTGAAGGATGTGGTCGAATTCTACAACGCCGGTGGCGGTGAGAATGAGTTCGCCAAGAACAAAACCGACCTGATCAAGCCACTGGGGCTGAGCCCCCGCGACGTGGATGATCTGGTGGCCTTCATCGAGTCTATGTCGGGCGAGGAAATCCTGATGGATTATCCGACGCTTCCCGAAGACGCGCCGCTGCCATGAGCAAAGGAGCTAACAAGATGATCACGAAAGATAAGGCGCCGACGGCGCCGGAAGACGATCGTGAAGCAGCCACGGCTCCTGCTTCGGATCATGGCCATGCGGACCACAAGACCGGCACCTGCGTGATGAACCGGCGTGAGTTCTTGCTGACCTCCAGCGCCGCCACCGCCACCTTTACGGTGATGGTGACGTTGAATCCTGGCTCATCCGAAGCCAAGGAAGTTCCGGCGGCGGTTGCTACCTATCCCCGTCAGTTGATTGGGAAGTTGAGCGAATTGAACGCCCATGACCCCCTCGACTTCAACTATCCGGATGAAGGTGAGTACTCCGACTGTTTCCTGGTCAAGTTGGACAGGGAAGCCGGCGGCGGCATCGGGCCGGACAAGAACATCGTGGCTTTTAGCTACACCTGCACCCATCAGGGCGGTCCCCTTCAGGGAACCTACAAGGCGGAAGACGCGGTCTTGGGCCCTTGCCCGCTGCACCTTTCGACCTACGACATGACCCGTCATGGGATCCTGGTGTCCGGAAACGCCTACCAAAGCCTGCCTCAGGTTCTGTTGGAACTGGAGGGCGATGATATTTACGCCGTTGGCGTGTTCGGTCTGATTTATGGCCGCTACGACAACCTGCAGGCTTAAAGGGGACAAGAGATGACAACGCCATATTACATTCCTGAAACGGAAGTGCCTCTGCCGCCAACCGACGCCGATGTGCTGTCCACGGCCTGCGACTACTGCATTGTCGCCTGCGGCTACAAAATCTATCGCTGGCCGGTAAAGGGCGGCAAGGTCGGGGGGCCGAAGGCCGAACAGAACGCCTTTGGCGCCGATTTCCCGGTGGCGCCGCTGGGGCCCTGGGTGGCCCCCAACCAACATAACATCGTGCTGCACAAGGGCGAACCCCACCACGTAATCATCATTCCCGACAAGGAGACCGAGTTCGTCAACACCGAAGGCGATTCCTCGATCCGAGGCGGCGCCATTGCGAAGAAGTGCTACAATCCGCAAACGCCGACCCGGGACCGTTTGAAGACGCCGATGGTGCGGATGTTCGGGACGCTGATGCCCATTCCCTGGGACATGGCGCTCGACATCGTGGCCGAGGTCAACCAATACGTGATCGAAAAGCACGGCCACAACGCCTATGGCATGAAGACCTACTCCTATCAGTACATGGAGAACACCTACGCCATCACCAAGTACGCGTTGAAATACATCAACACGGCCAACTTTACCTTCCACGACACGCCCTCGGACGTGACCTCCACACCGGGCTTTCGCGATGCCGGTTTCGACAACTTCGGGCCTTCCTATGAAGACTGGAAGAACGCCGAAACCTTGCTGATCTGCGGCACCGATCCCTACGAAACCAAGACCATCCTCTTCACCCAATGGATCATGAAAGGCATCCAAAACGGCCAGAAGGCGATTTTCATGGTGCCGCGTCGCACCGCCGGGGTGGCCTATGCCGAAAAGAACGGCGGCCTGTGGCTGGACATTCAGCCCGGCACCGATTTGCCGGTGGTCAACGCCATCGCCCGGGTTATTGTTGAAAATGGCTGGGAAGATAGCGAGTGGATCCAAAAGTGGGTGAACAACAAGTGGGAATCCTCCTCCGGCTTCGGCCAGGGCACCCGCAACACGCCCTGGCAGTGGCGCACCACCTGGGGCAAGTTCCAGACCGAAGGCTTCGAGGACTGGAAAAAATGGCTGTTGGCGCAGCCTGAGTTTGAGCTGGAAAAAGCCGCTGCGATCGCTCAGATCGACCCGGCCAAGATCCGCTTGGCCGCCGAATGGCTGGCCAAGCCGAAAGCCGACGGCGTGCGGCCCAAGACCTCGATCATGATCGAGAAGGGCTTCTACTGGTCCAACAACACCGGCAACACCAACGCCATTTCTTCACTGGGCATTGTCTGCGGGTGCGGCGGTCGTCCGGCCCAGGTCATCGGCCGGGCCGGCGGGCACCAGCGCGGCGGGTTGCGTGGCGGCAAGTATCCGCGCAACAAGTCGCCGGAAAAACTTCCCGGTCGGCGCCGTCGCGCGCTTGATACCGATCGCTATTTGATGGCCGGACACACCCGCATCGCTCATGTGATCGGCAACACCTGGATCCAGGCGATGTGTGGCTCGCAGCAGTTGGCGGAGAAGTTCGAAGAGCTTACCGTCCGCAACCCGCACCAGATCCGCAGTCTGGACAAGCAGTCGATCATCGACACGTTGAAAGCCCGGGTCGATTCCGGGGGAACGGTGGTTTGGAACCAGGATATCTATCTGGTGGATCCGATCGGCGCGCGCTATGCCGATATCGTCTTGCCCGCCGCCACCTGGGGCGAGGAAACCTTTACCCGCGCCAATGGTGAACGCCGCATTCGCCTGTACAATAAGTTCTACGATGCCCCCGGCGCGGCCAAGCCGGACTGGTGGATCGTGGCGCAGATTGCCAAGCGCATGGGCTTCGAGGGCTTTGATTGGGAAAATTCCAACGAAGTGCTGGAAGAAGGGGCCCGCTTCAGCCGCGGCAGCCGCAAAGACTTCTTCATGGTGAAGGTGGTGGCCCAGCGCGAGGGAAAAACCCTGCACGAAAAGCTGGGCGAGTTCGGGACCAACGGCATCCAGGGTCCCGTGCTGCTGCGCGACGACGGCACCCTGGAGGGCACCAAGCGACTTCACGACACCACCCGGGTGTTGCCGGTCGATGGCGCCGCCGGGGCCAATGTCATCGGCAAAAAGATGACCCACTTCAACTCGCAGACCGGCAAGTGCAATATCCAGAAATCGCCGTGGGATCTGTTCTCGGACTATTGGGAATGGATGCGCCCCAAGGGCGACGAGCTCTGGTGCACCTCTGGACGGATCAACGAGCGCTGGCAGTCGGGATTCGATGACCGCCGCCGGCCCTATATCGTGCAGCGCTGGCCGGAAAACTGGTTGGAGATGCACCCCGATGACGCCGCCGAGCGCGGCATTGAAAGCGGTGACTACGTGATGATCTATTCCGATCGCGTTCCCGGTCAGAAGGACACCATCATCGGCATCGAAGGGGATGACTTCCAGTTCTCCAAGTTGATGGAGCGTGGTCACATCGAGCTGACCTCCGCCGCCATCACCGCCGTGGCCATGGTGACGCCGGCCATCAAGAAGGGGGTCATGTACACCGACTTCCTGCATACCCAGAGCCCGGGCAACGCGCTCACCGGCCGGGTGGTGGATTGGATCAGTGGAAACTACAACTATAAGATGGGTGTCGGCCGGGTGAAGAAGATCGGGGTTTCACCTTATAAAAACAGCTTCCGCTCAATGTCCTTTGCGCGTCGCGATATCGCATAGGGCGTAAATCCTCCGGGCCTGCACGCCCCCTTTTTTTGCAGGCCCGGGGGGGCCTCGGAAGCGCGTTTTCCCCCATCCATTTTCACCTCTGAGAGGAATGGTCATGTCCTTGGCCGAATTGAATGCTGCCGCCACCGGCCGGTCTCAACCGGATCGCCAGGCGGTTCTAGATGCGCTGTGCCTGACCCTTGCAAGCGGCGACGGTGCGCAGCGTTGCGCCGCGGTTATCGCCCTCGGGCAGGTGGGGCAAGACAGCACCCTCAACAAAGATGCGGCGGTGGCGGCGGTTGTCGCGGCACTGCGCGATGAAGACGAAGATGTGCGCGTTGATGCCGCCGTGGCGCTGGGCCGGCTGGCCGATTCGACGGCGGTCGCGCCGCTGCTGGCGAGCCTCACCGGCGATCCCTGCACCGATGTAAAGGCCGCCGCCATCGACAGCTTGGTGCGCTTCGATGCGCGTGAGGCGATTCCTGTTTTGCGCGCGTTGGTGACCAGTCGCGGCGAAGACGTTGTCTGGGATGAGGAAGAACTTCTCGATTGGGATGGGTGGCTGGATATTCAGATCAAGGCGGTGGCGGCCTTGGCCGCCTTGGCGGCCGAAGAAGCGGCCCCGGATCTGGCAGCGGCGCTGACCCTGGACGGTGGCCAGGAAATTTCCGCGCAGGTCATGCCGGCTTTGGCAAAAATGGGCGAGCCCGGACTCGAGCAGCTGCGGGCCTGTCTCGGCAGCGACTCGGCCCTGCTGCGCCGTCGGGCGGCGCAGGTCCTGCCCCAGTTTGAAGACCCGGCGGTGGCGCCGCTGCTCACCGCCTTGCTGGGCAGCGGCTTTGCCGATCTTCGCGCCTTGGGCGCGCGGGGCTGGCAAGATCGGGCCAATCAACCGAAGATTTTGTCATCCTTGGCCGAAGATCCGGACCCCGAAGTGCGGGCGGCGGCGCTGAAAGCGGTAACAACGCCCTCGGATCGGCTGTTGGATCGGGCGCTCAAGGATGCGGACTTTTCCGTCGCCCAGGTCGCCGTGGCGCGGCTGTTGGCAGATCCAACTCTGCGCGACCTGCCGCATCTGCCCAAGCGCCTGCTTAACCTGTTGACCCGTGCGCCAGGCGATCAGGTCGCCGCGTTGGCGGCCTTGCTGCGGCAGGTCGCGCCGGCGCAAGCCGAGATGAATTTGCGCCTTTTCCTGGCTGACCGGCGCTTGTCGCCGGAAAGCCGCGGGGCCTTGGCCGCCGCGCTGGCAGAAGGCGTCAATCTGGCCGGGGCCGAGGTGGAAGCCAATGTCACGGCCTTGATCGACCAGGTCGATGACGGCGACCGGCAGGTCCGCTTCCATGCCTTGAACGCCTTGGCGCGGCTGGCTGGCGCCGCGTTGCCCGAGTCTGCTTTCCATGCCCAGGCGAAAGCCCGCCTGGCGCTGCTTTGGGGGTTGGAGGGCAAATTGGTCGCCGCGCCCGAGACGCCGGAAAGCGCGGACCCGGACGCCGAGGCGCGCGCCGACCTCCCCGAAACAGCGCTCCCCGAATTAACGGCCCCCGAATTAACGCCCCCCGAATCAGCAGTTGCCGAATCAGCGCTCGCCGGGCTGGGATCCTCCGAATCGGAATCTCTCGACCCCGAATCGCCGGACCCGGGGTCGGTGCAATTGGATGCGTCGGGATCCAAAGCCGCGGGTGAGGAGCCGACCCCCACCTCCACCTCCACCTTGGCCGCCATCCTCGCCAACAAGGGACCCGACTACGCCGAGGAAGCGGCCGAAGATGTTGAACTGACGGCGGAGGATCTGGAGCGCCTGGCCCTGGCGGCGCAGCGGCGGACCCGTCGCAAGAAAGTGCCCTTGGAACCGGAGATCGCGCTGCACGAAGATGTCAGGCGGCTGTCGGCCCAACTGCTGGCCGGGGTTGCCAGCACCGAGGTGGCGGAAGCCTTGCTGGCGGTCCTGGGGTCGGATGATAAGGACCTGCGGTTGATCGCGGTTCAATCTCTGGCCCAGGTGTGCGAGCGGTTGCCGGATCTGCCAAAGGTCGTGCGTTTGAAGGCCCAGGTCTTTGCGCGGGAGGGTGACCGCCTGGTGCGGCTTCAGGCCCTTCGGATCCTGGGCGCCAGCGGCAGTAGCGCCGTGATTCCGACGCTGAAATCACTGTTGGCCGATCCAGACCCAGCGCTGCGCCTGGAAGTGGTCCGTGCTCTGGGCAAGACTGCTGACGACGTCCGCTGTCTGCTTCCCCTGCTGGCCGAGGAAGACTACAACCTGCGACGGGTGGCGGCGGAAGTTCTGGTCGCCAAGCGCTGCGACGTCGCGGTGGAGACCATTTTGCAGCGCGCGCTGGACAACGACGGCTTTATCGCGCCTCAGCTGGCCGAGCTGTTTCAGCAGTGGCAAACCGACAGGGCGACGGCCTTTTTCCTTGCCGTTCTGGCGCAAAGGGATCGGCCGCGACTTTGGCGCTGTGCCGTGGAAGCCTTGGCGAAAATCTGGCCGCCGCAACCCTCGCCGCTGTTGGTTTTTGTTTGATCGGGGGATCAAACTGACCGCTTCGGTGGGTGAAGGACCTCTTCGATAGGGGGAGGGGACCTTCCAGGAAACCGGCCCAGGGCGACAGCCTCGGGCCGGTTTTGTTGTGCGGATTCCAGAAACAGCTTTTCCTGGGCGGAGTCGTGTCGATAGTGTCGGGTCGGTTTGATCAACCTGTTGAAGGGTGCTTGACGACGGCAAAGAAGCGCTTGGCGCTTGTTTGCCGGCCGAACATACTCCTGAACCTCTGGTACTGACCCTCCCGGACTTGACCAAGGCCGCCATGACCGCGTCGCTTAAAATCCTGCAAGATGTCTTTGGCTACAGCCGGTTTCGCCCGGGCCAGGAGGAGGTCATCCAATCGGTGCTGGCTGGGGAGCGGGTGCTCGCCATCATGCCGACAGGCGGCGGCAAGTCGCTTTGTTTCCAGGTGCCGGCCTTGGTCAAGGGCGGCCTGACGGTGGTGGTCTCGCCGTTGATTTCCCTAATGCGCGACCAGGTGGCGGCGCTGCGCGCAAATGGCGTGGCCGCCGCCAGCCTCAACTCGTCCCTTGAGCTTGAGGAAAAGAGCGCGGTCTATGGCCAGATGGCGCGCGGTGAACTGCGGCTGCTGTATCTTTCGCCCGAACGGTTGGTGATGCGGGAAACCCAGGAGTTGCTGGCCCGTTCCGGCTTGTCGCTCATCGCCATCGACGAAGCCCATTGCGTGTCGCAGTGGGGGCATGATTTCCGAAAGGAATACCTGCAGTTAACCCGGCTCCGGGAAGTCTTTCCCGACCTTCCCATGGTGGCCTTGACCGCCACCGCCGATCGGGCCACCCAGCGGGACATTCAAGAGCAGCTGTTCGGTGGCGAGGCGCGGACCTTTATTTCCGGGTTCGACCGGCCAAATCTGCTGCTCGGCATCGAACCGAAAGTCGCCGCGCGCCGCCAACTGCTGGATTTTCTATCGGCGCGCCGCGGGCAGGCCGGGATCGTGTACTGTCTGTCCCGCAAGAAAGTCGATCAAACCGCCGCCTGGCTGCGGACCCAGGGGTTTGAGGCGCTGGCCTATCACGCCGGCCTGCCGACGGAAACCCGCACCCAAAGCCAAGACCGCTTTGTCAATGAAGACGGGGTGGTGGTGGTGGCCACGGTGGCCTTTGGCATGGGCATCGACAAGCCCGATGTGCGCTTTGTCGCGCATGTCGATTTGCCGGCCTCGGTTGAAGCCTACTATCAGGAAATCGGCCGCGCCGGGCGCGATGGCGCGCCTGCCGACACCTACATGCTCTATGGCTTGGAGGACATCCGACTGCGCCGGGGCTTGATCGAACAATCCGGGGCGCCGGTCGAGCAGAAGCAGGTGGAACAACGTCGGCTTAACGCCTTGTTGACCATCTGTGAGTCGGTAACCTGCCGGCGGCAAAGCCTGTTGGCCTACTTTGGCGAAAGCCATGAGCCTTGCGGCAATTGTGATCTTTGTCTCGACCCGGTGGAGCAGATCGACGGCACGGTCGAGGCGCAGAAGGTGCTGTCGGCGGTCTATCGCAGCGGCCAGCGGTTTGGCGCGCAGCACATCGTGCATATTCTTCGCGGCAAGACCACTGACAAGATTCGCGAGCGCGGGCATGATCGGCTGAAAACCTTCGGCGTGGGCCAGGATTTCGGCGAGCGGGAGTGGCACTCGGTCATTCGCCAGTTGGCGGCCGAAGGGCACTTGCAGGTGGATTTGGAAAACTATGGCGGGCTGACCTTATCGGGTCAGGCCGTGGCCATCCTAAAAGGCGAAAAGCAGGTCAAGTTGCGCCGCGACAGCCTGACCAAGACCACACGCAAAGGCCAAAGCGCCGAACTGATGGCCGACCTGAAGGTCGACGCTAAGCTGCTCACGGCGCTGAAACGCCTGCGGTTGGAACTGGCGCGCGAACAATCGGTGCCGGCCTACGTGATTTTCACCGACCGCACCTTGATCGACATGGCGCAAAAAGACCCGACCAGCCAAGAAGAAATGGCCCGGGTCCATGGCATCGGGGAAAGTAAACTGGCGCACTATGGCGCGGCCTTCCTGGCCGAACTGGACAGCTATCGCGGCAGCATACAGGCCGCTGACTAAAGCCGGACCGGGTTGAATAAGATCACGTCGTGATCCCGGTCAACCCGTCAACCCGTCGATCCGTCGGTTATCAGTGGCTTGGCGGGTGATCCCAGGTTAGGCGCGCGGGCGTTTCCCCAGGCCTATTTTCATGGCGAATTCAGAGCGCTGCTTGGCGTAGTTGGGCGCGACCATCGGATAGCTGGAGGGGAGCCCCCATTTGGCGCGGTATTCGTCCGGCGTCAAGCCGTAGGCGGTGCGCAAGTGGCGCTTGAGCATCTTCAGTTTCCTGCCGTCTTCCAGGCAGACAATGAAATTCGGCGTGACGGATTTCTTGATTGGCACCACCGGCACTTCCCGGCCGGTGTATGAGCGGCCTCGCGCGCCGTCCGATTCCAATGTGCGCAGTGACTCGTGAACGGTCAGAATTACGTTGGGCAGGTCAGCTTTCGGCACCGGGTTGTTACTGACATAAGCGGAAACCATCCGCGCCGTCATGCCCAGCAGTCGGTTGCCGTATGGGGTTTCCTGCTTGTTGTCCGTCATCATTTCTCACCTCCTGCGTCCGTCGATTGCGCCTGTCCCTCGGCCGGTCCAATGTAGGAAAACCGCCTAAATCTTTCCACCGCATTATACACCTTATTGCCTAGTATCTTGTCCAGGCTGTTATTGGTAGTCCTATCTTCTCGGAAGAAAAATTATAGCTAGTCTTGGGAAAGCGCAATTTTTTTGACGGTTGATAAAACATCGCTCCAATTACTGAAAAAATTGATAACAAGATTTTTCCTTAATCATGGAAAAGAAGAAAATACTTTGGATGTTTTTCTCGTTTTCCTTGTTTTTGTTCGCCGAGTTTTATTTTTGCTATTGCCTATTGTCTGGATAGTTTTGCCGATTTCAGCTGGATTGTTAACCCCTATATGGGGGAGAAATGACAGAAGCGGATAATTTTCTCTATCTACTTAGTTATAAACCGGAGGGTCTTCGCCGCCCTTTGCTCTAATGTTTCTTTTCAGGAAGCAGTTGTGCTAGTTTGCCGCCGTTCCTGACCCACCCTCGTTATCGGAAAAGAGACGATGTCCAACAAGACGGTTGCCCTTGCATCCGATCATGCCGGCTATGACCTCAAATGTGTCCTGGCTGAAGACCTCAAGGCGATGGGCTATGAGGTGCTGGATCTTGGCACCAATTCCCTTGAGTCCGTTGACTACCCTGATTTTGGCGCCGCGCTCGGACGGGCCATTGCGGATGGTTTGGCTGATAAAGGCGTCGCGGTCTGCGGGACCGGTATCGGTATTTCGATCGCCGCAAACCGCAACCCGGCGGTGCGCGCCGCTGTCTGCCACAACAGCACGGCGGCACGCCTCACCCGGCTGCACAACAACGCCAACGTTTTGGCCCTGGGCGCGCGCATGGTTGGCGATGAAGTCGCAAAAGACTGCCTCAGGGTCTTTCTCAGCACAGATTTCGAAGGCGGTCGGCACGAACGTCGTGTCGCCAAGCTTTCTTGATCACCTTGTCGCCTTACCGCACGTCATTCCTAATGAAAGTCAGAGCCGATGACCGCTGATACCGCACTTGCCGCCACCGCCGTGGACGGTTTTTTCACCTCCAGTCTGCGCAACGCCGATCCGGTGTTGGCTGGGGCCATACAGCAGGAGCTGGCGCGCCAGCAAAACCAGATCGAACTGATCGCCTCGGAAAACATCGTTTCGCGCGCCGTGCTCGAGGCGCAGGGGTCGATCCTCACCAACAAGTATGCGGAGGGCTATCCGCATCGCCGCTACTACGGCGGCTGTGAGTATGTCGATGTGGTCGAGGATCTGGCGATTAATCGCGCCAAGCAGCTGTTCAACTGCGACTTTGCCAACGTCCAGCCCCATTCGGGGGCCCAGGCCAATCAATGTGTCATGCTGGCGCTGTTGCAGCCGGGCGATACCTTTCTCGGATTGGCGCTGTCGGCGGGGGGGCATTTGACCCACGGCGCGGCGCCGAACATCTCGGGAAAATGGTTCAATGCCGTGCAATACGGCGTCGGCAAGGAAGACGGCTTGATGGATTTCGATGAAATCCGTGGCCTGGCCCGTGAGCACAAGCCGAAGATGATCATCACCGGCGGTTCGGCGTACCCGCGTCACATCAATTTCGCCAAGTTCCGCGAGATCGCCGATGAAGTGGGGGCCATCTTCATGGTCGACATGGCGCACTTCGCCGGGCTGGTTGCCGGGGGCGTGCACCCCAATCCGCTGGACTATGCCGATGTGGTGACCACCACCACCCACAAAACCTTGCGCGGATCGCGCGGCGGCATGGTCCTGACCAACAACGAAAGCTACGCGAAGAAAATCAACTCGGCGGCTTTCCCCGGCCTGCAAGGCGGGCCGCTGATGCACGCTATTGCCGGCAAGGCCGTGGCGTTTGGCGAAGCTCTCGACCCGTCCTTCAAGGCCTATGCGGCCTCGGTGGTGGAGAACGCCAAGGTGCTGGCTGAAACCTTGAAGCAAAACGGTTTCGACATTGTATCCGGCGGCACGGACACGCATCTGATGCTGGTGGACCTGCGGCCGAAGAAACTCACCGGCAACATTGCCGAAAAGAGCATGGATCGCGCCGGGATCACCTGCAACAAGAACGGTGTGCCTTTTGATCCGGAAAAGCCCATGGTGACCTCCGGCGTGCGCTTGGGAACGCCGGCTTGCACCACCCGCGGCTTCGGGCCTGCCGAATTCCGCCTGGTCGGTGAATTGATCACCGAAGTGCTGGACGGCTTGGCCATCAACGGCGAATCGGGGAATGCCGCGATCGAGCAGGCGGTGCGTCAAAAGGTGGAAACGCTCTGCGCCCGCTTCCCGATTTATCCGGAGATGACTGTTTGATCAGATTTGGGTAAGTAAGAGCAGTCTTCATTCTTGCGGCGGCCGAGTCGGGCGCGCAAAGGCGTCTGGCGCGCCGCCGCAAGTTTGGAAGATCGCGCTTACATGGGGGATTGAGAAGATGCGTTGTCCGTTCTGCGGTAATCACGATACCCAGGTAAAGGACTCTCGGCCGACCGAGGATAACTCGGCAATTCGTCGGCGGCGTCAATGCCCCAACTGTGGTGCGCGCTTTACCACCTTTGAACGGGTGCAGCTGCGTGAATTGACGGTGGTGAAGGCCAATGGTCAGCGCCAAACGTTCGATCGCGACAAGCTGGAACGCTCCATGCTTATCGCCCTGCAGAAACGGCCGGTCGAGCGCGAGCGTGTCGATCAGGTTATCAATTCAATGGTGCGCCGCTTGGAAAGCTCCGGCGAGGCGGAAGTTCCCTCGCAATTGATCGGTGAATTGATCATGGATGCACTGGCGACCTTGGACCAGGTGGCCTATGTGCGCTTTGCATCGGTCTATCGAAATTTCCGTGAAGCGCGGGATTTCGAGGAATTCGTGGGCAAGCTCGGTGGTGACAGCGAAAGTTAATTCTCCCGACAAGCGCGGGTCTGTCGCGCCGCCGACGTCGGTTTCGGCCGCGCGGGCGGCTCAGACGCCGCCGCAAGCTCAGCTTGGCGTGGATCTGCGGTTTATGACCGTGGCCCTGACCCTGGCCGAACGGGGCTTGGGTCAAGTCTGGCCCAATCCGGCGGTTGGCTGCGTGCTGGTGCGGGCGGGGCGGATGGTTGGACGGGGCTGGACCCAGCCCGGTGGCCGGCCGCACGCCGAAACCGAAGCGCTTCGGCGTGCCGGAGCGGCGGCCCGGGGCGCCACCGCCTATGTCACCCTGGAGCCCTGTTCCCATCACGGCGAAACCGCGCCCTGCGCCGATGCTTTGATCGCGGCGGGAATTTCCCGCTGCGTGGTGGCCTGCCGGGACAGCGACCCACGGGTCGCCGGCCGGGGCCTGGAAAAGCTGCGCCAGGCGGGCGTTGAGGTGACTTTCGGCCTGTTGGAAGAGCCGGCGCGCGCGCTCAACGCCGGGTTCTTTTTGCAGCGGGAAAAGGGCCGCCCGCTGGTCACCCTCAAGCTGGCGACGACCCTGGACGGCATGATCGCCACCCACGCCGGTCACAGCAAGTGGATTACCGGCGAATTGGCGCGGGAAAGAGGACATCTGCTGCGCGCCCAAAGCGACGCCATCCTGGTTGGCAGCGGCACGGCGGTGGTGGACAACCCACAGCTTACGGTGCGGCTGCCCGGATTGGAGGATCGACGGCCGCTGCGGGTGGTGCTGGACGGCCGCCTGCGCCTGCCGTTGACTCATGATTTGGTCAGCCGCGCCGCCCAACGCCCCACCTTGCTGATCACCCGCAAGGACGCCCCCAGGGAGCGGATGCAGCTCTACCGCGACGCCGGGGTCGAGGTGGTCCACTGTGCGCCGGATCAAACGGGAAGCCTTCGGTTGTCTGAGGTTCTCGCGCTTTTGGGCGCGCGCGGCGTCACCCAACTGTTGGTTGAAGGGGGCGCTCATCTTGCCGCGGCGCTGCTGCGCGATGGTCTGGTTGATCGCCTCTATTGGTTCCGCGCGGCCAAGGTCATCGGCGGCGACGGGCATCCCGCCGCCATGGGTTTCGGCGTTTCTCAGTTGGATCAAGCCGCCTCTTTTCGGCGCCTGTCGCTGGAGTATTTGGGCAACGACCTACTGGAAACTTTCGCTTTTTTCGGGTGATTTGCTGTGGATGTTTTTCGATCCGGGACAGGCCCGTCGTTCGGGGCCGGGAAAAGCGGCCAAAGGTGGCTGGATTCTTCGGCTGCGTCAGCATAGGTTTGCGCCATGTTTACAGGAATTATCACCGACCTTGGGCGCGTTCGGGCGCTGGAACAGCGCGGCGATCTGCGGCTTGAAATCGGCACGGCCTTTGACCTGTCCCAAGTCGCGCTCGGAGCGTCAATCGCCTGCAATGGCTGCTGCCTGACGGTGGTGGACAAGGGTGCCGATTGGTTTGTCGCTGATGTCTCTGCCGAAACACTCGACAAAACCACCTTGGGATCGTGGCGCCTCGAACAGCGCATCAACCTGGAAGGTTCGCTAAAGCTGGGGGCCGAACTGGGCGGCCACCTGGTTTACGGTCATGTCGACGGCCTTGCCGAGATCACCGAGATTCGCCCGGAAGGCGGATCGCTCCGCTTTCGGTTTGCGCCCCCGGCCGGCCTGTCGCGCTTCATCGCGGCGAAAGGCTCGGTGACGCTGGACGGCGTGTCGCTGACGGTGAATGACGTCGCCGATGACACCTTTGGGGTCAACATTGTCCCACACACCTGCGAGGTTACGACCTTTGGCCACTACGTGGTCGGCGACAAGGTCAATCTGGAAATCGACATGCTGGCGCGCTACGTTGCGCGGTTACTTGAACAATCGGCCTGACCCCAGGCGCTGAATCTTTTCCTTGAGCCGTCTCGGGTCGTCTCGAGTCGTCTCGAGTGGTCTCTGTGGAACCTGCCGCGGGGGCGCCCGGAAAACGGCTAACAAATTGCAAGTGGATCCTGTTCCGATGGCTGAAGGCACACACAACGAGGAAGCCTGGCGCGCGACCTTTCGCGAGGTTCTTTCCCCGATTGAGGAAATTATCGAAGAGGCGCGCAACGGCCGCATGTTCATCCTGGTGGATGACGAAGACCGGGAAAATGAAGGCGATCTGGTCATTCCGGCGCAAATGGCCGGCCCGGACACGATTAACTTCATGGCCACCCACGGTCGCGGCCTGATCTGTCTGGCCATGAGCAGCGAGCGGATCGAGAAGCTGGGCCTTCCGATGATGGCCCAGCGCAACTCGTCGCGCCATGAGACGGCTTTCACGGTGTCCATCGAAGCCCGCGAGGGTGTCACCACCGGCATTTCCGCCTCGGATCGGGCGCGCACCATTGCCGTGGCGATTGATCCGGCCACCACCGCGGCGGACATCGCCGTGCCCGGCCACGTCTTTCCGTTGTTGGCCCGCGACGGCGGCGTCTTGGTTCGCACCGGCCATACCGAAGCGGCGGTCGACCTGGCGCGGCTGGCCGGATTGTCCCCGACCGGGGTGATCTGCGAAATCATGAACGACGATGGCACCATGGCGCGTCGCGATGATCTCATTGCCTTCGCGCAGAAGCACAATCTCAAGATCGCCACCATCGCCGATCTCATATCATACCGTCGGCGCACCGAACGGGTCATTGCGCGGGGCGCGGAAACAACCCTGTGCAGCCGCCACGGCGGCGAGTTCAAGCTGCGGATTTACCGCAATGTCATGACCGGGGCGGAGCATGTGGCCCTGTGGAAGGGGCAGCTTGAGGATGGTGCGCCCGTGCCGGTGCGGGTGCATGCGCTCAATCTGATGGATGACGTGCTGGGCAACGCCGGTCACAACCGTGGCGGCGAGCTGCAGGCCGCCATGCGCCAAGTCGGACAGCGGGAGCGGGGCGTGGTTATTCTGATCCGTGATGCCTCGCCCGCGTCATTGAGTGACGCCATCGGCCAACTGGGCGATGACGGCCTGCCGGGCAAGGAACTGCGCGACTATGGCGAAGGCGCGCAAATTCTCTTGGACCTGGGCGTTAAGCAGATGATTTTGCTGCACAACACCCGGCACGTCATCGTCGGCCTGGAAGGCTATGGGTTGGAAGTGGTCGGGCAAGAGCCGCTGCCGATGGACGACGCGTAAACAACAAACCTGTCACGTCCTTCGTTGGTCGGGTTCGGGTAAAAGTCCGGCGCCGCGCGGAGGCGATCAATCAGAAAGGCTGGGCCATGTCGGAACAACCGCACATCATGATCATAGAAGCGCGCTTCTATGAAGATATTGCCGATGAACTGGTACAAGGCGCCATCGCCGAGTTGGATCGCGTCGGGGCGAGCTACGAGCGGTTCTCCGTTCCCGGTGTGTTTGAGATCCCGGCCGCCGTTCGAATGGCCATCCGCTCGCTTGACTTCTTCTCCGGCCGTCGCCGCTTCGACGGCTATGTGGCGCTGGGCTGCGTGATCCGAGGGGAAACCTCGCACTATGACTACGTCTGTGGTGAAAGCGCCCGGATGCTGCAGGATTTGGCATGCGATTACACTTTGGCGCTGGGCTATGGCATCTTAACGGTGGAAAATCGAGAGCAGGCTTGGGCCCGCGCCGCGGTTGACCAGTTGAACAAGGGCGGTGGGGCCGCCAGCGCGGCGCTCGATATGATCGAACTGAAGCGTCGCTTCCACCTTTGGCCGCGATAGGTCGAGAAAACAGTGAGCGAAACAATGCCGCAAGACCAAACGGGTCAGGATAGCCCGGCCAATAAACAGCAAGCCAAGGTCCGCCGTCGTCGGGCTACCAGATTGGCGGCGATACAGGCGCTATACCAAATTGAGATCACCAATGTGGCCGGCAACGCCGTGGTGGCGGAGTTTCTTCAATACCGTTTGCGTGAAGATTTGGACGGCATCACCCTGGGCCGGATCGACGAAACGCTTTTTCAAGCCATCGTGCTGGGCGTGAGAGAGCAGCAGGAAGAGCTTGACGATATGCTGACCGCCGTTTTGGCCGATGGCTGGAAGGTGGAGCGCTTGGAAAGCCTGTTGCGGCTGATCCTTCGCGCCGGGACCTGGGAGCTGTCAAATCGTCTGGATATCCCCGCCAAGGCCGCGATTACCGAGTATGTGGATATCGCGCACGGCTTTTTCACCGGCCGTGAACCGGCCATGGCCAATGGGATGCTGGATAAGATCGCCCGGGCGTTGCGCGAGGAAGACTTCGAAGGCGCGCAATAACCGTTGCATCGCCTCGCGGTGCGGGGTGCCGCGCTCCGGCGGTTGTTTCATCGCCGGTTGAGGTCATGGTCTTCTGGCCGACGCCGATGTCGCGCGCCTGGCCGGGATCGAGATAGGGACAGCCTTGGAAATGCTTGGTGAGTTCGACCTCATTGCCCGCTATTTTGCGCCGCTGTCTCAGGGAGCGCCCGGCAGCTACGGCCTGCGAAACGACGCCGCGCTGATTGTTCCGCGCTCCGGCGAAAGCCTGGTGGCCACGGCCGATACCCTGGTCGCCGGGGTTCATTTCTTACCCGACGATCCGGCTGAGCTGGTGGCGCGCAAGGCGCTGCGGGTCAATCTGTCCGACTTGGCGGCCATGGGAGCCGAACCGCTGGGCTATTTGCTGACCCTGGCTGCGCCGAAAGAGCTGGAAGAAAGCTGGTTGGCCGAGTTCGTCTATGGCTTGGCGGTCGATCAAGGCGCTTACGGGGTGCGCTTGCTGGGCGGGGACACCACCAGCACGCCCGGTCCCTTGACGCTCACGGTCGTGGCCTTTGGCTCGGTGCCGGCGGCGTTGGCGCTCGATCGCCAGTCGGCGCAGGTGGGCGATGGGATTTACCTCAGCGGCACCTTGGGCGACGCGGCATTGGGATTGCGGGTGCTGCAGGGGCGCTTGACGCTGCCGGAGGAGGACGCGGCCTTTGTAACGCTGCGCTATCGCCTCCCCGCTCCACGGGTCGCCCTTGGGCAAGCCTTGCGGGGCCGGGCCAGCGCCTGCCTGGATGTGTCTGACGGTTTGCTGGCCGATCTCGGTCATCTGTGCCGCGAGTCCGGGGTGGCCGCGCGCCTGGAGGCGGAAGCCTTCCCGCTGTCGCGCGCCGGCAAGCAGGCGATCACGCAGCAGCCGGAAATCTTGTCGAGCCTGGTTTCTGGCGGCGATGACTATGAGCTGCTTTTTACCTTGCCCGTCGCCCAGGACGCGGCGCTGCGGCAGTGCGCGCAGGATCTGGCGGTCCCGGTCACGCAAATCGGTCGGGTGGAGAAGGGGCAGAGCGTTCGCGTCTACGATGGATCCGGCCGACAGATGGCGTTTCCACGTCAGGGCTGGACGCACTTCTGACTTATCCGGTGGGCTTTTCCGGTGGGCTTTGAACTTGCCAATCGGCGCGCAACAGCCTTGGTGGCGCGCGATTAACGTGAAATTTACCTTGTTTGCGTCATAATAAAACATCGCCGCGTGTCTTTTCGCCGGCTCTTGGACCGATTCTCAATGAAACGACTTGTCGTCTTCTTCGCGCTTTTCATCTTGCTGGTGATCGCGGGCGCTGTCTTTTGGAAGTATGGCCTGCCGCTGCTCACTAAGGACGCGGAGGAAGCCGAGTCGGAGAAGGCCGAGCCGTCGCCGGCCAAAGAAGACAAGAAACGAACCTCCACCGCCAACACCATCGCGCTGGCGCCCATGGTCTTGCCAATCATTAAAGAAGGCAAGGTGGTGCAGCACGTCACGGTGGTGATCAAGCTGCTGGTGCCGGATCTCTATGCCGAAAACAAGCTGCAGAGCCGGTTGCCGCGCCTGCAGGACGCCCTTTTGACTGAAATGTACAGTTTACTGGCGCTGCGGTTCGTGCAGGAAAATGACGAGGAGATGCGTTTTATCCGCCGGCGCCTGCTGCTGGTCGGCCAAAGGATTTTGGGCGAGGGCGTGTTGGAGAATTTGCTGATCGAGGGTGTGGAGCGCCGCCAGCCGCGCACGACCGGAACGGGCTGAGGGCGCCGCCTGGTCCGCCGCCTGGTCCGGCGCGGACTCACCGTCAGCGCCGCTGTGTGGCGTCGTTTGGACGGCGCCTCCGGGGCGACAGACTTCGATCCGCCTGCGCAAACAAGGGCTTGGCGTATCGATGCCTTGGGACAAATTGTCGCGGGCAAGGGCGAAAAATACGAATATCAGCTGTGAATTATGCGCCCTAGGCAAGGGGAATTTTGCCCCCTATGCTGCCCGCCATGACCCTGGTAATTTCCCGCGATCCGACGAAGAAAAATGTGCTGGTGCTGGCGCTTTGCCAGGCCTTCGCCATGGCTTCAACCTCTTTGCTGATGACCATGGCCGCGCTGGTCGGCACCACGATGGCCGACGATCCAAACCTGGCCACCCTGCCGTTGGCCTTGCAGTTTGGCATGATGATGGTGGCGACCGTGCCAGCGTCCTTGCTCATGCGGCGGATCGGCAGGCGGTGGGGGTTTACCGTCGGCGCTTGCTTTGGCGTTGTCGGCGGGTTGCTCGGTATGGTCGCGGTGTTCCAGGCCAACTTCCTGCTGTTGAACGTTGCCGCCACCTTCACCGGAACCGCGGCGGCCTTTACCATGTATTACCGGTTTGCCGCGGCCGACACCGCCAGCGACGCCTTTAAGAGCAAGGCGATTTCCCTGGTGTTGGCGGGCGGTGTCCTGGCCGCCGTGATCGGCCCACAACTGGCGAAGCTAACCCGGGATCTTTTTGATCCGGTTGAGTTTGCCGGCGGTTATCTTGCCGTTGCGCTTCTGCAACTGCTCGCCATGGCGTTGATGCAGTTTGTCGAGATCCCGCACCAGCGGGTCGATAAATCAGCGCACGGCGGTCGCCCGCTGCTGGAAATCATGGCGCAGCCGAAATTCATCGTCGCGGCATTCTGTGGCATGGTCGGCTATGGCGCGATGAACTTGATCATGGTGGCCACGCCCTTGGCGATGGTTGCCGGCAGTCACGCGTTCAATGACGCGGCGTCGGTTATTCAGTTCCACGTGTTGGGCATGTACGCGCCCTCCTTCTTCACCGGCGCCTTGATCCATCGATTCGGGCTGAAGCCCATTCTTACCACCGGGGCGCTGCTGATGATCGCAACCATCGCGATCAACGTGTCAGGCAGCGCGTTCGGGAACTTCGCGGTGTCACTGATTATCCTGGGCTTGGGCTGGAATTTCCTGTTTGTCGGTGGATCAACCCTGTTGACCGCGACCTATCGGGAAGAAGAAAAAGCGCGAGTTCAAGCGGCCAATGATCTGCTGGTCTTTAGCACGGTCACCGTCAGCGCATTCTCCTCCGGCGCCCTCTTCAATGCCTTTGGTTGGGAGGTGGTGAACCTTTCCGTGGCCTTGCCGCTGGTTCTGGTCTTGCTGTCGCTGGTCTGGCTGGCGGGAAAGCAAAGAGCGCGGGCCACCGCGTAAGCCGGCAAGGGTTTTGCACTCCATTCCCCACCCCGACTAGCAGTCGCACTGTTCAAGGGTCGTCGGCTTACGGCTGGCGGGATATCCGTCCAGCGACTCGGGGATTTGATCGGCGGCGGCCAGCCGACCGAAGCGGCTGGTTCCGCGTCGCACCGCCCTGGCCGGGATATTTTGCCGGTTGCGTACTTAACATAACGAGTTATTCCCGAAATAGTGGCATATAACCGATGATCGACAAGAGCTGATTGCGTCGACTCTAAGTTTTTTGTCAATGTGTTAGCGGCTTATGGTAAGAGTTGTCTGGCTATCGGGAATGGTCGTGGTGCAAAGCGACCTTCCGTTACATTTCGTGCCATCAGTTTGATGGCGCGGGGGCGCTGCCCGGTCGATTTTCGCCGCGCCAAGGGTTTGGCTGGCGACTAAGGACTTGGCCGGGTGTTTTCAGAAGGGCCGGCGGACGCAAGGCGTTGTCCGGTTTGGAGCCTAGCTCCCGAGTGTGGTTTGGGCCGCCGGAACAGGCGCGCCCTTCAGTTTAGGTATGAGGAAAAGTTTTAGTAATATCAGCAACATAATGACCTAGACCCGGCGACAAAGTGCGGGTGTAGAGGTACGGGGGAATACGCATGAATGGAGTACTGTTGTTTGTCCTGGGCTGCGGTTTGCTAGCAGTTCTTTATGGCATTATCACCTCAAGATCGGTTTTGGCGGCCAGCCCCGGAAACGCGCGCATGCAAGAGATTGCCGGCGCGATTCAAGAGGGCGCCAAGGCCTATTTGAACCGCCAATACACCACCATCGGCATCGTTGGCATTATTGTTTGCGTGATCATCTGGTTCTTTCTGGGGCTGGAAGTCGCGGGTGGTTTCCTGGTGGGCGCCATCCTGTCCGGCGCGGCGGGCTATGTCGGGATGAATATCTCGGTTCAGGCAAACGTGCGCACCACCGAAGCCTCCCGGCAGTCCTTGGCCAAAGGGCTATCAATCGCCTTTCGCTCCGGCGCGGTGACCGGCATGTTGGTGGCTGGCTTGGCGCTGCTCGCCGTGGCCGGCTACTACAGCCTGATGCTGGGGATTGGCGTCACCGGCCGCACCCTGATCGACGCGATGGTCGGCCTGGGCTTCGGGGCCTCGCTGATTTCCATTTTCGCGCGGCTGGGCGGCGGCATTTTCACCAAGGGCGCCGACGTGGGCGCGGACCTGGTGGGCAAGGTCGAAGCGGGCATCCCCGAAGACGATCCGCGCAATCCTGCGGTTATCGCCGATAACGTCGGCGACAATGTCGGCGATTGCGCCGGCATGGCGGCCGATCTTTTTGAGACCTATGCGGTGACGATCGTCGCCACCATGGCGCTGGCCTCGATCTTTTTTGGCCAGGACTCGCCGCTGTTGCTTTATCCGATGGCGATTGGTGGAGCCTGTATTCTCACCTCAATCCTGGGCACGTTTTTTGTCAAGCTGGGGGCCAGCGGTTCGATCATGGGAGCGCTCTACAAGGGCTTCATCGTCAGCGCCGTCTCCTCGGCCCTGCTGCTTTGGCCGGTGACCAGCTATCTGGTTGGCATGGATACCAGCCTGCAGGCCGGCGGCGTCAGCTTCACCGGCTTTGACCTCTATCTCAGTGGTGTGGCCGGGCTGGTTGTGACCGGCTTGATCATCTGGATCACCGAGTACTACACCTCCACCGAATACCGTCCGGTGCGCTCAATCGCCAAGGCCTCCGAGACCGGCCATGGCACCAACGTCATTCAAGGCTTGGCGGTTTCCATGGAAGCCACGGCGATTCCCGCCCTGATTATCGTCGCGGGGATTATTGTCACCTACCTGCTGGCCGGGGTGTTTGGCATCGCCATCGCGGTTTCCACCATGCTGGCCCTGGCGGGGATGGTGGTGGCCCTGGACGCCTATGGTCCGGTGACCGACAACGCCGGCGGCATCGCCGAAATGGCGGACTTGGAAGAAGAGGTGCGCAAAACCACCGATGCCTTGGATGCGGTGGGCAACACCACCAAGGCGGTCACCAAGGGCTATGCCATCGGTTCGGCCGGCTTGGGCGCCCTGGTGCTGTTCGCGGCCTACACACAGGACCTGTCCTACTTCAACGCCGACGCGGTCAGCTATCCCTTCTTTGAGGGGGTCAACGTGTCCTTCGACCTGGCCAATCCTTGGGTGATCGTCGGCCTGTTTGTCGGCGGGATCTTGCCCATGCTGTTTGGCGCCATGGGCATGATGGCCGTCGGCCGCGCCGGCGGGGCGGTTGTCGAGGAAGTGCGCCGCCAGTTCCGCGAGATCCCAGGCATCATGGAAGGCACGGGCAAGCCCGAATATGGGCGCTGTGTCGACATGCTGACCAAGGCGGCCATCAAGGAAATGATTTTGCCCTCCATGCTGCCGGTGCTTTCCCCGGTGGTGCTGTTTTTCGTCGTCCTGATGATCGACGGCAAGTCATCGGCGCTGGCCGCCGTGGGGGCGATGTTGCTTGGGGTGATCGTGGTGGGGCTGTTTCAGGCCATCGCCATGACCGCCGGCGGCGGCGCTTGGGACAACGCCAAGAAGTACATCGAAGATGGCAATCATGGCGGCAAGGGGTCGGAAGCCCACAAGGCCGCCGTCACCGGCGACACGGTTGGCGATCCCTATAAGGACACCGCCGGTCCGGCCATCAACCCGATGATCAAGATCACCAATATCGTGGCGTTGCTGCTCTTGGCGGCGCTGGCCAGCTGACCGCTCCACAGCGCTTCGGCGGGGGCAACGCACCTCGTCGGCGGGCTGCTGGACGGTATGACGGCGATTGGAACAGCAAAGGCCCTCCGCGACCGGAGGGCCTTTGTTATGTCTGGTCGCATGTCCGGATCTGGTGTTTGCGAGCGCGGTGGGCCGGCGGTTGCGCCGTGCCGTCGGGGGACTATTCGCTCGGCGTGAAGCGGCCAAGGTTTCCGATCAGCTGCTGAATGATCGTCAATTCATTGCCCTGGGTTGGCGTCTTGCGCGTGTTTGGCGTGATCACCTTACCGTCCTCGACGGTGTAAAGCCGGGTGGTTTCCACCAGGCCGGCGTCATCGAATTTGACCACCAGGACGGAGCGGTCGGTGGTTTCGGGGGCGAGAAACGCCAACTGTTCGGTGCGCTGGCCGATGTAGTACCAAGTTTGATCCTCAAAGGTCGACACGGTTGAGGGCGACCCCAAAAGTTCCGACACATCGCCGCGGTTGCTGACGCCGGGCAGCACTTCGGCCACGTCATCGGGGTCGAGCATGTTGCCGCGGACATTCACTTGATATTCGCAGGCGCTCAGCCCCAGCAGGGCGACCAGCAACAAGCCAGAGGTGATCCTGGATCTGGCGCGGCGCCCGGCGACAGCGGAAACTAACATGCGGATGACCATAATTCTCGATTGCTCTTTGCAGGGTAAGCCTGGGGAAAAATCAGGCGGATGACCGAGGGTAAGCCGCGTGGTATTACCGGCGGCGTTGAAAAAGCGGGCCTGCGAACCCAGCCGCAAGATCACCCTTGATGCAACAAAGTACTTGATTAGCGCCGCAGGGGGGGGCATTTCAAGCCGCAGCATGTTTAAGAATCCAAAAAACGGTCGACCCCGCTTTTTTGAACGGCTTTTTCCGGGCCGGGCAAACGAGGACTCCGCACGCTTGCTCTATGAGCGCATCATCGCACAGACCCGTCAGGAAGTCTTTTATCGGGATTGCTTGATTCCCGATAGTGTCGACGGTCGCTTTGAGCTGCTGGTGCTGCATGTCTTCCTGGTGCTCAATCGCCTGAAGAAAGAACGTGATCGGACGGCGGATCTGGCGCAGACCCTGTTTGATATTATGATCTATGACTTGGACCAGTCGCTGCGGGTCTCCGGCGTGGGAGATTTGAAGGTTGGCCCCAAGCTGCGTCAAATGGCGGAGGCGTTTTATGGCCGGGTTTCGGCCTACGACGCCGGGTTGGAGGGCGACGATTCGATCTTGATGGCGGCCCTCGAGCGCAATCTCTTCGGCACCAGCGCGCCACCGCAGGCGGCAATGTTGGCGGCGCTGAGCGTCTATGTGCGCCAAGAGGCGGCGCAACTGGCGGGGCAAGAAACCGGTGCGCTGCTGGCCGGTGAGGTGAGCTTCCAGGGGCTTCCCAAACCCGAGAGCGTGATCGACTAACAAAAAGGCGCTTTGGCTCTGTCGTCAGTTTCTGTCCAGAGGCAACGGCCGATGACCGCGCCGCCGGGGCATCATTTGTCGGTTGGGAGTTGACCCGACTGCGTGTATTCAATAGATATCGCCGCTTCCTCGCGATCCGGGGAGGAAACTTCGGTATCGGACGGGCCAAGGCATGGGTGAGTTTGACAAGGTTGATGAGACGACGAACGGTGAGTTTTGCCGTTTGGTTCAGGTCACTCGATTGGAAAACAAGGAAGAGACCACCGCGATCACGGCAACGGCGACAGAATGCGCCGCGATTGCGAAACGTTTGCGGATTCTCTCGGTGGACAAGCTGTCCGCCGATGTGACTCTCAAGCGTCTGCGTGGTGGCAAGGTGGTCCGCGCGGCGGGTCGGCTTGACGCCGAGGTGACCCAGGCCTGTGTGGTGACTTTGGCGCCGGTGGTTCAAAAGGTGCAGTCGGCTTTTACCGTATCCTTTGCCGAGGGCGCTGAAACCGAGGCCCTGGAAGTGGTTGTCGATCTGGAGGAAGACCAGGACGCGCCGGAATCGATCGATCCGGATGGCTTTGTCGATTTGGGTGAGATTCTGGTGCAGCAGTTGGCCCTGGCGCTCGATGACTATCCTCGTGCCGCCGGCGCAGAATTCGCGCAGCGGGAATGGGGCGAGACTTCCGAACCGGAAGAAGAAGACGAGGTCGTTTCTCCCTTTGCGGCGCTCAAGGCCCTAAAGGGAAAAGACGATTGAGGACACCGATGCGGGGAGAGTGGTTCGACAGGTCGCGAAAGCGCCTGAAAGGCCTGCAGCCCGCGTCGATCCCAGGTTAGAGTCATGATCGCTGCGGGCTTGCTCCGCCGGGTCATATTAGCTAAGTAACAGCGCACAGCTTTTCGGTGCTGCGGCACCTAGAAAAAAGAGTAGATGAAATGGCCGTTCCAAAGAAGAAAGTCACCAAGTCCAAGCGCGACATGCGTCGCTCCCATGACGCGCTCAAGCCCGCATCCTACATTGAAGATGCGAACAGCGGCGAGTTGCGTCGGCCGCACCACATTGATCTCAAGACCGGTATGTACCGGGGCCGACAGATTCTTGAGCCCAAGGACGACCTTTAGGTTGTCCTTCCTTTTTCTCTGAGCAGATCAGCGGAGCGCCGTGAGCAGTCGCCTAACCATAGCAGTTGATACCATGGGCGGCGACGACGCGCCGGCGATGGTGCTGGATGGCGCGGAAGTTGCGCTTGAGCGACATCCCGGTACCCGCTTCATGCTGTTTGGCCGACAAGACGACGTCGGCCCGTTGCTAGAGAAAAAAGACAAGCTCCGCGCGGTCAGCGAGTTCATCCACACGGATGACGTGGTGACCAGCGATGACAAACCGTCCACGGCTTTGCGCAATGGGCGGAAGTCTTCTATGCGCCTGGCCATCGACGCGGTCAAAAGCGGCGAGGCCGCCGCCGTGGTGTCGGCGGGCAATACCGGCGCGCTGATGGCGATGTCCAAGTTTGTCTTGAAGACCATCGAGGGCGTGGACCGCCCGGCCATTGCGTCCTTTTTCCCGACGGAAAGAGGCGAATCGGTCATGCTTGACCTTGGTGCGAACGTTTCTTGTGACGCGAACAATCTCGTGCAGTTCGCGACCATGGGGATCGCTTTCGCCCGGTCCGTCTTGGGCGTGACCTCGCCAAGCTTTGGTCTGTTGAACGTGGGCTCTGAGGAATTGAAGGGCCATGAGGCGCTGCAGCAGGCCGCCAGCCGGCTTCGCAATCTGAGCTCCTCCGGCCGCTACCATGGTTTTGTCGAGGGTGATGATATTGCCCGCGGCACGGTTGACGTGGTGGTCACCGACGGCTTTTCAGGCAACATCGCCTTGAAGACCGCCGAGGGCACCGCGCGCCTCTATTCAACATTTTTGACCCAGACCTTCCGCAATTCCCTGTTGGCGAGTTTGGGATATCTTCTGGCCCGTCCGGCGATGCGCAAGCTGAGCAAGCGCGTGGATCCTCGCCGGTACAATGGGGCTGTCTTTTTAGGTTTGAACGGGATTGCGGTAAAGAGCCACGGGGGCACCGACGCTCTCGGCTTCGCGCACGCGCTCGCCGTGGCCATCGACCTGGTGGAGCACAATTTTATCGCCGCCATGCAGGAAGACTTTTCACGGCTGGAGTCCCAAAGCTCAGCAGCCCAAGCAACAGCAGTTTAATTCATGATCATTCGTTCCAAGGTTCTCGGTTGCGGCTCCTACCTGCCGGAACGTGTCCTCAGCAATGAAGAGTTGGCGCGGCGCGTCGACACCTCGGATGAATGGATTCAGCAGCGAACCGGGATCCGCCAGCGTCACATCGCGGCGGAAGGCGAGCTGTGCTCCGACCTGGCGACCGCGGCGGCCCGCGATGCCTTGGCCGATGCCGGGATCGCCGTCGATCAGATCGATTTGATCATCTGCGCCACCTCCACCCCTGATGAAACTTTTCCGGCAACCGCGACCCAGGTCCAACGCCAGTTGGGCATGGTCAGGGGCGCGGCCTTTGATGTTCAGGCGGTTTGCAGCGGCTTTGTCTACGGCCTGTCGGTGGCCGACAGTTTCATCCGGGTCGGCCAGGCGAAAACCGTGCTGGTGATCGGCGCCGAAACCTTCAGCCGGATTCTCGATTGGAGCGACCGAACCACCTGTGTGCTGTTTGGCGACGGCGCCGGCGCCGTGGTGCTGGGCGCCGCGACGGGCGAGGGGGTTAGCAGCGACCGTGGGGTGCTGTCGACCCATCTCTATTCGGACGGGCAGCATCATGACGCGCTCTATGTCGATGGCGGGCCTTCCTCAACCCAAACCACCGGGCATCTGCGGATGCAAGGCAAGGAAGTGTTCCGCCACGCGGTGGTGAAAATGGCCCAGGCCGTTGATACAGCACTTGAACAAAACGGCGTAACCGCCGATCAAATCGATTGGTTGGTGCCACATCAGGCCAACATTCGCATCATCGAGGGGATGGGCAGAAAGCTCAAGCTGCGCCCCGAACAGGTGGTGATAACGGTCGATCGCCACGCCAACACCTCGGCCGCTTCCATCCCGCTCGCGCTTGCCGAGGCCAGCCGCGACGGCCGTATCAAGGCCAATGATCTGGTGCTGCTGGAGGCCATGGGCGGTGGTTTTACCTGGGGTTCGGCCCTGGTTCGCTGGTAGCGCGACAACTTTTATTCACCGACAAAGATGTCAGAGTGATTGACCGCTTGAATACCTTCCAGTAACTTATTGAAATTACATAGGGAGGCGTCAATGTCCGGGCAAACTCTTACCCGTGCGGATTTGAGCGAAGCCGTTTACCAAGAAGTCGGCTTGTCGCGGAATGAATCAGCAGAATTGGTTGAAGCGGTTTTGAATGAAATTTCCGACGCCCTGGTCGATGGGGGGACGGTTAAAATTTCATCATTTGGGACCTTTTCCATACGCCAAAAAGGCGAGCGAATCGGGCGGAATCCAAAAACCGGGGAGGAGGTTCCAATTCTTCCGCGCAAGGTGATGGTCTTTCGGGCCTCTCACGTTTTGAAAAATCGAATCAATGGCGACAGGGACTCTTGAGTCCTCGGTTGCTTGCGAGAATCGCCCATTTCCAGACGTTGAGACCATGAGCAGGCTTAAGGGTAAATCAGCCACGGCTTTCCGGACCATTAGCGAGGTGTCGGATGAGCTTGAGGTGCCACAGCATGTCCTGAGATTTTGGGAGACGAAGTTCTCTCAAGTGCATCCGATGAAGCGGGGCGGCGGTCGACGTTACTATCGACCCGAGGACGTGGACCTGCTGCGCCGGATTCGCAATCTCCTCTACCAGGACGGCTACACCATCAAGGGCGTGCAGAAACTGTTGCGCGAAGGCGGGGCGAAAGCGGCGCCCTCCGCCAGGGAACAGGCCGGGGATCCGACCGAACAGGACGGCTTTGAGCCGCCGCAGGTCGAACAGGACCGCGCGCTCGATCCCTCGGCGTCTGACCGCGCGTCCGCGCTTGATACGTCAAATGAAAACCGCGCGACCGAGGCGCCGCCCGCCGTCGGGTCAACGGCTGAACCGTTAGCGGGGTCGACTGTGGGGCCGACCGGGCCCGGGCCGACAGACGTCGCCGGCGCACTGGATGCGGCGGACGCGGCTGCCACCGCCGGGCAAGCCCGCGGCGAAACCGCCGCGCCGTCCCAGGCCGCGTCCGACCGCGGTGAGTCAGACGATGGCGCGCTTCGCCGGGCCGCCCGGGACCGCGCCGCGCTGACCGAGATTCTGGGCGAGTTGCAAGCCCTCTCAAGCCTGCTGCAGAAAGGTCGCTAGTGGTCGACTGCGCAAGCAGCGCGGGGCGCGTCGCTGCTGTCGTCAAGCCGCTGCGAACCTGTTGTTAACCGACTGTTAATCCACGGAGTCATGGTTTACGCGGACGCACGACGTGGTTGCCTTTACGCCGATCCGACTCTAACCGCAGGCTGGCTTTCTCCGGCCTCGGCCGCCTGTTGTTGGCCCGTCAAAGGCCGGCTTGCGGGGCGGGGTTTGGCGGGCGCTGGCGCCGAACTTATTTTTCCGCGGCTTATTGGAAAACCGACCTTGGCGGGGCGGCGACTTTTTTCAATTCGTGAAATCTTGCCGTTGTCACGGCCGCATCGCCTCGCTATATAAAGGCCTCCGGCACAGCGTGGCCGGCACCAGGATTGGATCGGAGTGTAGCGCAGCCTGGTAGCGCACTCGTCTGGGGGACGAGGGGTCGTGAGTTCAAATCTCGCCACTCCGACCATTTTGCCAAAATCAGGATTGACCGTCTCTCACCAGGAGAGCGAGATCAGGGCGGCGCCGTTGGGCGACGCCCTTTTTTGTTGCGCCTTTGTTATCTGGGTCCTGGCGTCACGCGGGCGCGTGATCGAGGCGCAAGGAAGTGCTTGGCCGCGCGTGTCGGTCTGAT
>CAXBMB010000038.1:0-35876 GCA_963976695.1 uncultured Rhodovibrionaceae bacterium | reverse complement strand
GCGTGACCGCGGATATTCTGCAGGCCGAATTGGAATCCGCCGAAACCGACGCGGATACGGCCAAGGACAAGCCGAAGAAAAAGGCTACCGCGAAAAAGCCCGCCGCGAAAAAAGCGCCGGCCAAAAAGTCGGCTGCGAAAAAGGCCGCCGCCAAAGACGGTGACAAAGACGGTGACGACGCGGCTGAATAACCACGTTGCGCAACAGGCCTCTTGGCAAGGCAAGCACGGCGTCCCTGTGCGGGGCGACGGAACAAGGGTCGGCGATTCGCCGACCCTTTTGCTTTTCCGCATTTTTGCGGCGGATTTTTTCTTGGCGGCCGTCGAATCGACCCAGACGACATCACCGCGTCGGTCTATTGGACCGTGAATCCGCCTCTTATCAGTTTATTAGAGGGTGATTCACGATCAAGACGACGCGCTATGCGCTTTCGTCTTGATCGATCACACTCTAAGGACTAGCGCCGAGTTATCGCCCGGTTTGCCGTCCATTCGACCGGCTTTCTGGCCGACCCGGCACAGGAAAATCGCGTTGGGGTTTGACCTCTCCGGGAATTCACAGGAAGCTGTGCGCCGCATGAGGGGGCAATGCCCTTTTTCGAAACAACAAAGGCGTTCCAGGAACCTCGGGTTTCTGGGAACGCCTGCCGAGAAAATCGATCGAGCGTAACGGGAGCCGAAGCACAATGGACGCCACTGAAATCTACATGAACACGCTGGTGCCGATGGTGGTCGAACAGACCAACCGTGGTGAACGGGCTTTTGATATCTACTCCCGCCTGCTGAAGGAGCGGATCATCTTTCTCACCGGTCCCATCCATGACGGGGTGGCCAGCCTGGTCTGCGCCCAGCTTCTGTTCTTGGAATCCGACAACCCGTCGAAAGATATTTCGCTCTACATCAATTCGCCCGGCGGGGTGGTGACGGCCGGTTTGGCGATGTACGATACGATGCAGTACATCAAGTCACCGGTGTCGACCGTGTGCATTGGCCAGGCCGCTTCGGCGGGGTCCTTGCTGTTGATGGCCGGGGCCGCCGGTAAGCGTTATACCTTGCCCAACTCCAAGATCATGGTGCACCAGCCTTCCGGCGGCTTCCAGGGTCAGGCCACGGATATCGAAATCCACGCGCGTGAAATCATCAAGACCCGGCAACGGCTCAACGAACTTTACGTCCGCCATTCGGGACGGCAGCTGAAAGAGATCGAAGCGGCGATGGAGCGGGACACCTTCATGACCGCGTCGGAAGCCAAGGATTTCGGATTGGTGGACGCGGTTGTCGAAAACCGTCCGGTCACCGAGGGCGCCGAAGACAAGGACGGCGGCGCGTCGTCCTGATCGCCGCGCCCGGGTTCAGGTGACGCCCAGCACGGCAAAAAGCTGTCGCGTCACCTGATTTTTCCCAGGCCGAGGTGGAAAACAGGTCAAGTATTCTCACCCACTTTGCCATTGTGAAGTCGGGTTGCCTCTGCCTAACATACACAGTTGAAGATAGAGCCGAAGCGAGAGCAATGACAAAGTCGAGCAGTAGCGATTCAAAAAATACCCTCTATTGCTCCTTTTGCGGCAAAAGCCAGCATGAGGTGCGTAAACTCATTGCGGGACCCACGGTCTTCATCTGCGACGAGTGCGTAGAGCTCTGCATGGATATTATCCGTGAAGAGCACAAGACCACGTTGGTGAAATCGCGAGACGGGGTTCCCACGCCAGCCGACATTTGCAACGTTCTGGACGACTATGTGATTGGTCAGGTCCATGCCAAGCGGGTGCTTTCGGTCGCCGTTCACAATCACTACAAACGTTTGGCGCACGGCCAAAAGAACAACGACGTTGAGTTGGCCAAGTCCAACATTCTACTGGTCGGCCCGACGGGCTGCGGCAAGACGCTGTTGGCGCAAACGCTGGCGCGGATCCTTGATGTGCCCTTTACCATGGCCGACGCGACCACGCTGACCGAGGCGGGTTATGTCGGCGAGGATGTGGAAAACATCATCCTCAAGCTGTTGCAGTCCGCCGATTACAATGTCGAACGCGCCCAGCGCGGGATCGTCTATATCGACGAGGTCGATAAGATTTCCCGCAAGTCTGACAACCCCTCCATTACCCGCGATGTCTCAGGCGAGGGGGTGCAGCAGGCGTTGCTGAAGATCATGGAAGGCACGGTGGCCTCGGTGCCGCCGCAAGGGGGGCGCAAGCATCCCCAGCAGGAATTCCTGCAGGTCGACACCACCAACATCCTGTTCATCTGCGGCGGCGCTTTCGCCGGTCTGGAAAAGATCATTTCCAGTCGTGGCAAAGGCTCTTCCATCGGTTTCGGCGCTGATGTGCAAGGCCCGGAAGAACGTCAGACCGGCGAGATCCTCCAAGGCGTGGAGCCGGAAGACCTGCTGAAGTTCGGGCTGATTCCCGAGTTCGTTGGGCGTCTGCCGGTGGTGGCGACGTTGGAAGATCTCGATACCGACGCGCTGATTCAAATCCTCACCGAACCAAAGAACGCCCTGGTGAAGCAGTATCAGCGGCTGTTTGAAATGGAAGAAGTGACGCTGCAATTCACCGACGATGCGTTGCGGGCCATCGCGGAAAAGGCGATTGAACGAAAGACGGGTGCGCGTGGTCTGCGTTCAATCCTTGAGAATATACTTCTGGATCCTATGTATGATCTTCCAGGATTGGATGACGTGGAAGAAATCGTCATCAATGGCGAAGTTTTGGATGGCCGTGGGAAACCGCTGTATATCTATTCCGATCGTCGTGACGAAGTTGAATCGAGCGCCTAACTTTAGGCCATACACTACATTGTCGGCAGTTTCAGGCTCGAAGTGGCAGTGGCGGTTGGCTTTGTAATGTCCGTTAACGAGCGGGGGGCGTTGCCGCATAGGTTCTCTTCTTCAGAGGATTTGGGACGGTCCCCCCGTGAGCAGGTAGAGGTCACATGCTCGAACTTTCAAAAGGTACTCTTTTTCCAGTTTTGCCGCTGCGGGACATCGTTGTCTTTCCGCATATGATCGTGCCGCTGTTTGTCGGTCGCGAAAAATCAGTTCGGGCGCTGGAAGACGTGATGAAGGATGACAAGCAGATTCTGCTGGTCACCCAAAAGAACGCCGCGCAGGACGACCCCAATCCCGCCGATATCTACTCGGTTGGGACGGTCGGGACGGTGCTGCAACTGCTCAAGTTGCCTGACGGCACCGTCAAGGTTTTGGTCGAGGGCGGTCAGCGCGCGACCATCACCCAATTTTCGGAAAACGACACGTTTTTCGAAGCCTATGCCGATCTGATCGAGGAAGAAGACGCCGACATCAAGGAAATCGATGCGCTCAGCCGCACGGTGGTGTCGCAATTCGAACAGTACATCAAGCTGAACAAGAAGATTCCGCCAGAGGTCTTGGTTTCCATCAACCAGATCGACGATCCCAGCAAGCTGGCCGATACGGTGGCGTCGCACCTCTCGCTTAAGATCGCCGAGAAGCAGGACCTGTTGGAGGCCCGCTCCATCCCCGCGCGGCTGGAAAAGGTCTACGGCCTGATGGAAGGCGAGATTGGTGTTCTTCAGGTTGAAAAGCGCATCCGCAACCGCGTCAAGCGGCAGATGGAAAAAACGCAGCGCGAGTACTACCTGAACGAACAGCTCAAGGCGATCCAAAAGGAATTGGGCGAGGGCGAGGACGGCCGGGACGAAATGGCCGAGTTGGAAGAGTCGGTCGCCAAGACCAAGCTGTCGAAGGAAGCCCGCGAAAAGGCCGTGGCCGAGCTGAAAAAGCTGCGCAACATGAGCCCCATGTCGGCGGAAGCGACGGTGGTGCGCAACTACCTGGACTGGCTTGTCGGCATTCCCTGGAAAAAGCGGTCGCGGGCCAAGATCGATCTGAAACGCGCCGAGGAGATCCTCGACCAGGACCACTATGGTCTGGCAAAGGTCAAAGAGCGGATTCTGGAATACCTGGCCGTGCAGCAGCGCATGAAAAAGGTCAAGGGTCCGATCCTCTGTTTGGTCGGCCCGCCCGGCGTTGGTAAAACATCGCTGGGCAAGTCGGTGGCGCGCTCCACCGGCAGAAACTTTGTCCGGATCAGCCTGGGGGGCGTGCGTGACGAAGCGGAAATCCGCGGCCACCGGCGCACCTACATCGGCTCCATGCCGGGTAAGATTATCCAGGGCATGAAAAAGGCCAAGTCCTCCAATCCGCTGTTCTTGTTGGATGAAATCGACAAACTGGGCGCCGACTGGCGGGGCGATCCCTCTTCGGCGCTGCTGGAGGTCCTGGATCCCGAGCAGAACAACACCTTCAACGATCACTACCTGGAGGTGGATTACGACCTTTCCGATGTGATGTTTCTCACCACGGCCAATACGCTGCGCATGCCGCAGCCGCTGCTGGACCGGATGGAGGTCATTCGCATTCCCGGTTATACCGAGGACGAAAAGGTTGAAATCAGCCGCCGTCACCTGCTGCCCAAGCAGACGGAGTTGCATGGCCTCAAGGACAACGAGTGGGAGATTTCGGTCTCGGCGCTTCGCGATCTGATTCGCTACTACACCAGAGAAGCCGGCGTGCGGAACTTGGAACGCGAGTTGGCCCGTTTGCTGCGTAAGGCGGTGAAGGACATCGCCATGGAAAGCCTGGAGAAAATCAGCGTTACGTCAAAGAACCTGGAAAGCTATGCCGGCGTGAAGAAATTCAGCTATGGCATTGCCGAGAAGGAAGACCTGATTGGCGTGGTGACCGGGCTGGCCTGGACCGAAGTGGGTGGCGAACTGCTGCAGATCGAATCGGTTACCGTTCGCGGCAAGGGCAAGGTCTCGACCACGGGCAAGCTGGGCGAGGTGATGAAGGAGTCCATCCATGCGGCGGAATCCTACGTCAAGAGCCGGGCCGTGGACTTCGGCATCAAGCCGACCTTGTTCGAGAAAAAGGATATCCATGTCCACGTGCCGGAAGGCGCAACACCGAAAGATGGGCCCTCGGCCGGTGTGGGGATGGTGACGTCGATTGTGTCTGTTCTGACCGGCATTCCGGTGCGCAGAGATGTGGCCATGACCGGCGAAATCACGTTGCGCGGTCGGATCTTGCCGATTGGCGGATTGAAGGAAAAGTTGTTGGCGGCGCTGCGCGGCGAGATCAAGACCGTTCTCATTCCCAAGGAAAACGAGAAAGATCTGGCGGATATCCCCGACAACGTGAAGAACGAGTTGGAGATCATTCCCTGCACCATCATTGATGAAGTGCTGGAGCGGGCTTTGGTGAAACCGCCGACTCCAATCGAGTGGGTGGAGCCGGAAGAGGTCGATTCGGTGTCGGCGGCGAAAACCGGTGGACAGCCCAATGAGATAGTGACCCATTAAGATCACACTTTTCGATTCGCATAGGAGAAAGAGGGGCTTTTGGGCCCCTCTTTTTCTTTAAAATGGCGCTTTTCTGCGCTTTTTAGCGCCTTTGCACATTGACGTCTCTCACAAGGCACGGTTAGACTCGCCCACACTTCACAGCGGTTTTTCCGTATTTTCAACCCGACGACCGAAGGGGGGTTTAAGCGTGAATAAAAATGATCTCGTGGCCACAGTGGCTGAAAGCTCAGATTTATCAAAAGCCGACAGCACGAAGGCTGTCGACGCTGTTTTCGAAGCCATCACTGGTGCTCTTAAAGGGGGTGATGAGGTTCGTCTCGTTGGTTTCGGAACTTTTTCCGTTGCTCAGCGCGCCGCATCCGAGGGCCGCAACCCACGTACCGGTGATAAAATCCAGATTCCTGCATCCAAGCAGCCTAAGTTCAAGGCTGGCAAGGGTCTCAAAGACTCCGTCAATTCCTAAAACGGGCCAGTCAGCCCATTTTTTTGCGAAAAAATCGGCTGGGCGCGGCCTTCAGGTCGCTCCAGCCGATTTCTTTTTGTCTTTACCGCAAAGAGATTTGACAAAGCTTTGTCGACGCGGTCTATAGGCGCCGTGGCTCACCGGGCGTCGTTAAGCGCCGGAAAGACACGGGGCACAGGCGGCGTCAGCCGCTGCTTATTTGGCAAGGCGTCGGGGCGCCAGCGCGATCTGGATTGGCTGGATCGACGTGACCCCGACATCGACTTTAGAGCGTGATAACAATCCGATTGCCGTCACACCGCGGCAAATCGGTTTGAAGGGAGCGGGCGGTTAGCTCAGCTGGGAGAGCATCTCGTTTACACCGAGAGGGTCGGCGGTTCGATCCCGTCACCGCCCACCATCCTTCCTTCTTGTTGTTCCGCCAACCTTGCCCTTGCCAAAAGGCTCCGCACGGCTTGTCGCCGGCGGGGCTTTTTTTATTGGCGCGCCGCGCCATTTCGGCGATCTGGCGCGGATCCGGCCCTCCATTTACGACATCATTGCCGTCTTGCGGGTCGTTTTTTGAAATATATGAATAGCCATTAAGCAATATTGGCCGATTTATATAAATTTACGGCGTTATCTGTCATGCTTGTTGCGCTTTTCCGACGCACTTAGGGGCAAGAGCATCATCCTTGGAGTAGAACGCATGAATCGTGAGGTCATTATCACCTGTGCCATTACCGGCGCCGGTGACACCGTTGACAAACACCCCGCCATTCCCGTGACCCCAAGCCAAATCGCCGAGGCCTGTTTCGAGGCCGAAGCCGCCGGGGCGGCCGTGGTTCACTGTCACGTGCGTGATCCGGAGACCGGCAAGGGCAGCCGCGACCTGGCCCTCTATGGCGAGGTGATGGAACGGCTGCGCGCCGGCGGCTGCAAGGCGATCATCAACTTGACCGCGGGCATGGGTGGTGACCTTTACGTCAATGACGACGATCCAACGAAAATGGACCCCGGCAGCGACATGGTCAACGCCACCGAGCGCTTGGCCCACGTCGAGGCGCTGAAACCTGAAATTTGCACCCTGGACTGCGGCTCGCTGAATTTCGGCGACGGCAATTCTGTGGTCATTCAAACGCCCAATATGCTGCGCGCCATGGCCAAGCGGATCCAGGAGCTGGGCGTGAAGCCGGAGATGGAGATATTCGACAGTGGCAACCTTTGGTTCGCCGCGCAGTTGGTCTCCGAAGGTTTGATCGAATCGCCGCCGTTGTTTCAACTTTGCCTGGGTATTCCCTGGGGCGCGCCGGCAACGCCGCAAACCATGGCCTTGATGGCCAGCCAGATGCCGGCGGGCGCGGTCTGGGCCGGATTTGGCATCGGGGCCATGCAGATGCCGATGGTGGCCCAGGCCATGCTGCTGGGCGGCAACGTGCGGGTCGGGCTGGAGGATAATCTCTATCTGGAGCGCGGCGTCTACGCCTCCAACGGCACCCTGGTGGAAAAGGCCGTTCGGATCATCAATGAATTGGGCGGACGCGCCCTGACCCCCGACCAGGCCCGTGTGAAACTCGGGCTGAAGAATTAAGGCGACTTCCCATGGCTTTTGTCAGCGCTATCAAGAAAGTTGCGATTGTCGGCACCGGCGTCATCGGCGCGGGCTGGGCGGCCCGATGCCTTGCCCATGGTCTCGACGTGGTTGCGTGGGACCCGGCGCCGGGCGCCGAAGCCCGGTTGCGGGCGGCGGTGGCCAACGCTTGGCCCGCCCTGCAGCGGGTTGGGCTGTGGCCGGGCGCGTCGCTGGCGCGCTTGAGCTTCGTGTCAGATCTCGCCCTCGCCGTAAAAGACGCTGATTTTGTTCAGGAAAATGCCCCGGAACGTGAAGATCTCAAGCGGCAACTGCACCGTGACATCGATCAGGCGGTGCGCCCGGACGTTATCGTCGCCTCCTCGTCCTCCGGGCTGTTGCCCACGGCCATTCAGCAGGATTGCCGCCATCCGGAACGGGTTATCATCGGCCATCCCTTCAATCCGGTTTATCTGCTGCCCCTGGTGGAGCTGGTGGCCGGCCAGCAGACCGACGACGGCGCCATTGCCCTGGCCAGTGATTTTTATCGCACCATCGGCATGAAACCGCTGAAGGTGCGAAAAGAGATTGAGGGCTATCTGTCCGACCGGCTGCAGGAAGCGCTGTGGCGGGAAGTTCTTCATCTGGTCAACGATGATATCGCCGACACCGGCGAGCTTGACGACGCGATTATCTATGGTCCCGGCCTGCGGTGGGCCTTGATGGGCACCAACATGACCTTCCACCTGGCCGGCGGCGATTCCGGAATGCGCCACATGCTGGAGCAGTTCGGGCCGGCGCTGAAGCTGCCCTGGACGAAGCTGGAAGCGCCGGAGTTGACCGACAGCCTGATCGACAAGATGGTCGACGGTACGCAAAAGCAAGCCGCCGGCCGCAGCGTTAAGGAATTGGAGCAGCTGCGGGACAATTGCCTGATTTCCGTCATGCAGGCGCTGCGTCAGTTCCAGCATGGCGCCGGTCAGGTGTTGGCCGAGGATGAAGCCGGACGCTACACCTCGCGCCGGCAACCCCGCTGGACCGCCGGAACCGAAATCGGCACGCCGCTGAAGCTCTATGATTGCGACGTGCAGATGTCTTGGCTCGACTACA
This sequence comes from uncultured Rhodovibrionaceae bacterium, assembly GCA_963976695.1. Classification (GTDB taxonomy): domain Bacteria; phylum Pseudomonadota; class Alphaproteobacteria; order Kiloniellales; family DSM-21159; genus CAXBMB01. The sequence continues at coordinate 27,412 of CAXBMB010000038.1, read as the reverse complement.
ACGGCCACATGACCGAGGCGAGCTACCTCACCGCCTTCGGCGACGCCACCGACGCGCTGTTCCGCTTTATCGGCGATGACGAGGCCTACCGAGCGTCGGGCTATTCCTTCTACACCGTCGAGACCCACATCAATAACTATCAAGAAGTGAGGGGCGGCGAGCCCTTGGTCTTCACCACGCAGCTGCTCGGTGTCGATGACAAGCGGCTGTATTTTTACCATGAGATGTTCCACGGCCGCGACGGCACCCGCCTTGCCTCCACCGAGCAGTTGTTGCTGCACGTTGATATGGCGGCGTCGAAAGCCTGCCCGATTGAGCCGCAGGTTAAGGCCGCGCTCGATGCGATCTGGGACGTTCACCGGGATTTGCCACGCCCCGATGGGGCCGGGCGGACGATGGCGGTGAAGGGCGCGAAGGCGCTGGCCTGAGCCGGTCCAATCTTTTCTACAGCAGAAAAAACCAAGGCCGAAAGAAGGAAGCGCCAGGATGCTGTCAGGAATGCGGGTTTTGATTACCGCCGGCGCGGCCGGGATCGGACGGGTTTTCGCCGAGACCTTTCAGGCCGCCGGCGCAAGGGTCGTAATCTGCGACCTGGATGACGCGGCGCTTCAGGCGTTCGGGCAAGAGTTTCCCGAAGTGCTGGCGCGGCCCGCCGATGTGTCGTCGGAACGCCAGGTGGATCAACTGTTCGCCGAGGTCGAAGACCACCTGGGTGGCCTGGATATTCTGATCAACAACGCCGGAATCGCCGGCCCCTCGGGTTTGGTGGAGGAATTGGATCTGGCCGGGTGGCAGCGCTGTCTTGCGGTCAACCTGGACGGCGCCTTTCTTTGCGCCCGGCGCGCGGTGCCGCTGTTGCGGGCCGCCGGTGGCGGGTCGATTGTCAATCTTTCCTCCACCGCCGGACTGTTTGGCTACCCCTACCGCAGCCCCTATGCGGCCGCCAAATGGGCGGTGGTCGGTTTCACCAAAACCCTGGCGATGGAACTGGGGGAGGCGGGGATCCGGGTTAACGCCCTCTGTCCAGGTCCGGTCAGCGGCGCGCGCATGACCCGGGTGATTGCCGCCGAAGCGGCGGTGCGCGGCATCGCGGAATCGGACATGGAGGCAATCTATGCCTCTCAGGTGTCCCTGCGGCGCTTCGTGACGCCGCAAGAGGTTGCGCAAGCAGCGCTTTTCCTTTGCTCGCCGGCGGGCGCGGCGATCTCAGGACAGGCCCTGCCGGTGGACGGTCATACGGAAAAGCTGGTCCCCTAGCGTGTAGCGGCTGCCGTCGTCAATTACCCGCGCGCGGGTTGCTAAGAGCCGGTACAGCCACGAGACGGGCCAAGCGGCCCGGCAGGCGTCGTCAACAAGGCGGCGCCAACAGTCAACAAGCTGAAGCAAGGTAAGGCGCGAACATGGATTTTTCCCTCTCAAGCGAACAGCAAATGGTGGTCGATACGGTGCGCTCCTTCGTTGAGAAGGAGCTCTATCCCCACGAGGATGAGGTCGAACGAACCAACGCGGTGCGGCCGGACCTGGTGCGGGAAATCAAGAAAAAAGCCATCGACAACGGTCTGTATGCCGCCAACATGCCCGAGGAACTGGGCGGCGGCGGTTTGGACACGGTGACGGTGTCCCTGATGGAAATGGAACTCGGTCGCGCCAACTTTGCCCTGCAGTATCTGGTGGCGCGCCCCTCCAACATCTTGCGGGCCTGCGCCGGCGATCAGGTGGAAAACTACCTCCTGCCCACCATTCGCGGCGACTTGACCGAGTGCCTGGCAATGACCGAACCGAACGCCGGCTCCGATCTGCGCTCGATGAAGACCAAGGCGGTTAAGGACGGCGAGCACTATGTCATCAATGGCACAAAACACTTCATCAGCCACGCCGAACTGGCGGATTATGTGGTGTTGTTTGCGGCCACCGGCGAAGAGGAGGGGCCGCGCGGGACCCGACAAAAGATCACGTCGTTCCTGATCGACAAGGCCACGCCGGGCTATGAAATCGCCAAGGGCTACAACTCGGTCTCACATCGGGGCTATCACAACAACGTGCTGAATTTCGACAATTGCCGGGTTCATCAATCCCAGGTGCTGGGCACCGCGGATCGGGGCTTCGATGTCGCCAATGAATGGCTGGGGGCGACCCGGGTTCAGGTGGCCGCCATGTGTCTGGGGCGGGCCCGTCGCGCCATGGAGCTGGCGACCGAATGGGCGGCGCAACGCAAGCAGTTCGGCCAGCAAATCGGCAAGTTCCAAGGCATCTCCTTCAAGCTGGCGGACATGGCGACGGAAATCAAAGCCGCCGAGTTGCTGACCTTGATGGCGGCGTCGAAGTACGACCAGGGCGCGATGACCGACAGCGACGCGGCCATGGCCAAGCTCTACGCCACCGAAGCTCTCGGCCGGGCCGCCGATGAGGCGATCCAGATCTACGGCGGAATGGGCTTGATGGATGAAATGCCGCTGGAGCGGATCTGGCGGGACGCCCGTGTCGAGCGAATCTGGGAAGGCACCAGTGAGATCCAACGCCATATCATTTCTCGCGCCATGCTGCGCCCTCTTGGTGGTTGAGGCGACAAGCGGTGAGCAGTTTGCCAACAGATAAAGATCTTCCCCGTCAAGCCGACGCCGAGACGCGCGCGCCGGCCGACAGACGTCACGCCAACCTCAAGCGCCTCATGACCCCCCGGCACATCGCGGTGATTGGCGGTCATGAGGCCGAGGAGGTGATCCGGCAATGCGCGAAGAATGGCTTTGCCGGACCGATCTGGCCGGTCAATCCACGTCGCGACAACTTGGCTGGCCTGACGACCTTTGCTTCGGTGGCCGATTTGCCGACCGCGCCCGATGCGGTCTTTCTGGCCATCCCCAGGGAAGCGGCCATTGTCGTCACGCGCCAGTTGGCGGCGCGGGGGGCGGGAGGCGTGGTCTGTTACGCCTCCGGCTTCGCCGAAGCCGGGCCGGACGGCAAGGCACTGCAGGATCAACTGCTGGAAGCCGCGGGCGAGATGGCGCTGATCGGGCCCAATTGCTATGGCCTGCTGGACTACTTGGACGGCGCGGCGCTCTGGCCGGATCAACATGGCGGCAAACGGGTCGAGTCCGGTGTTGCCTTGATCACCCAGTCCGGCAACATCGGCATCAGCCTGACCATGCAGGAGCGCTCCCTGCCGCTGGCCTACATGATCGCTGTGGGAAACAAGGCGGCGCTGGACCTTCACGATTACATCACCGTGTTGGTGGAAGATCCCAGGGTGCGGGCGATTGGGCTGCACATCGAGGGGCTGGATGACGTCTCGGCTTTTTCAGCCGCCGCCGAGCTGGCCCTGAAAAAGGGTGTGCCAATCGTGGCGATCAAGGCGGGGCGTTCAGAATTGGGGGCGCAGGCGACTCTCAGCCACACCTCTTCGCTGGCCGGGTCCGACCAACTTTACGACGCGTTTTTTGACCGGCTGGGGGTGGTGCGGGTCGACACGCTGCCGCAATTCATCGAAACCCTGAAGCTGTTGGATGTGGTCGGCCCGCTGGCGGGCAATCGCATTGCCACCATCAGCTGCTCGGGTGGCGAAGCCGCCCTCTGCGCCGACCTGGCCGAGGCCGCGAACTTGGCCATGCCCCAACCCGGCGCGGCGGAACGCGCCGTCCTGACGGACATTCTCGGTCCCTTGGTTGCGGTGTCCAATCCGCTTGACTACCACACCTTCATTTGGGGCGACCTGGACAAGCAAAGTCGCTGTTTTACCGCCATGCTTTCGGGTCCCTATGACGCGGTGGTCAAGGTGTTGGACTTTCCCAAGCCGGGGCTTTGCGCCACCGAACTTTGGGACCTGACCCTGGAAGCCCTGGTGATCGCCAAGCAAAAGACCGGGCGGAAGACCCTGATCGCCGCATCGCTGCCGGAAAACCTGCCTTTGCATGCGCGTGAGCGGGCGTTGGAGGCCGGAATCGCGCCCATGCAGGGGCTGGGAGAAGCCATGCAGGCCCTGCGCGCCGCAGCCTGGATAGGCCGGCGCCGGCAAGAAGCCCGCGGGCAGGATATTCGTTTGCCCCGGGTCACCGGCACGTCGGGCGAGATCAAGAACTATGACGAGGTGAGCAGCAAAGCGCTGTTGGCGGCGGAAGGCTTGCCGGTTCCGGCGGGCGCGCTGGTGCGCAAAGCCGATCTGCCGTCCAAGCTGGCGACTCTCTCCTTTCCCTTGGTGCTGAAGGCCGCCGCCGCCGACCTGTTGCACAAAAGCGATCAAGGCGGGGTGGCGCTCAACTTGCGCTCGCCCGAGTCGGTGATGGCCGCGGTGGAGCGCATGGCCGGACTATCCGAGCGGTTCCTGCTGGAAACCATGGTGCAGGACGGCCTGGCGGAGTTGATCGTCGGGATCAAGCGCGACCGGCAATTTGGCCTCGCCCTGGTGCTGGGCGCCGGCGGGGTGCTGGTGGAACTGCTGCAGGACAGTCAGACCTTGCTGCTGCCCTGCGACGACGCGAGCATTGAAGCAGCGTTGAAAAAGCTGAAAATCAGCAAGTTGCTCTGCGGCTACCGCGGCGCGCCGCCTGCCGATTGGCCGGCGCTGGTTTCGGCCATTTCGGCGGTTGTTCGCTTCGCCGAAAAGCACCGTCACCGCTTGGTGGAACTGGACGTCAATCCGCTGATCGTCCGGCCGGAAGGCCAGGGCGTGGTTGCGGTTGACGCGGTTATCCGAATGACAGAGTGAAAGCAGAAAAGGAAAGCAAAGACATGACTGTGGAAGCTCATGCCAGCGAAGCGGTGAAGGTCAAGCGCAACGGTGAAATTTTGGAAGTCACCTTGGATCGCCCGAAGGCCAACGCCATTGACGCCGTCACCAGCCGAGCGCTGGGGGAGGTCTTTCTGGCTTTCCGTGACGACCCCGGCTTGCGGGTCGCGATTATCACCGGCGGCGGATCGCGGTTTTTCTCGGCCGGGTGGGACCTGAAGGCGGCGCTGGAAGGCGAGGCGCCTGACGCCGACTTTGGCCCTGGGGGCTTTGCCGGCTTGACCGAGCTGCACGACCTGGACAAGCCGGTGATCGCGGCGGTGAACGGCCTGGCGATCGGCGGCGGATTTGAGCTGGCGTTGTCCGCCGATCTGATTGTTGCCGCCGACAGCGCCGCCTTCGCCCTGCCGGAGGTCAAGGTTGGGGTGATCGCCGACGCGGCCTCTTTCCGCCTGCCTAAGCGGTTGCCCAAGGCGGTCGCTCTCGAAATGCTGTTAACCGGCCGGCGCATGACGGCCGAAGAGGCGCAAAACTGGGGGCTGGTAAACGACGTGGTGTCGGCGGAATCGCTGATGACACGGGCGCGGGCCCTGGCCATGACGGTGCTTGAGGGCGCGCCGCTGTCGATTGCCGCGGTCAAGGAGCTTGTCCGGCAAACCGAAAACCTCGACCTGCCGGCGTGCTACAGGCTGTTGCGCTCGGGCAAGCTGTCCAGCTATGAAGCGATGCTGGCGTCCGAGGACGCGAAGGAAGGCCCCCGGGCCTTTGCGGAAAAACGCGCGCCCCAATGGCAAGGCCGATAAGCTCAGGATCGGAACTGACTTTGCTGACGGATCGCAACAAAGAAACGCCGCAACGCATTGGCATTCTTCTCATTCCACATTTTTCCATGATGGGATTGCTGTCGGCGGTCGAGCCGCTGAGAGCGGCAAATCGTCAGTCCGGGCGTGAAGTCTTCCGCTGGGAGTATTTTTCCGAAACCGGCGAGCCGGTACAGGCCAGCAACGGCATGTCGGTGGTGGCCGATTGCCGCTTTGATCAATGCCAGCGCTACCCCTTTATGGTGGTCTGCGCCTCCTTTGATCCCCTGGAGGGCGCCAGCACGGCCATTCTCAACGGTTTGCGCCGGCTGGCGCGTAACGGAAGCGACCTGGGATCCATCGACACCGGGGCGTTCCTGCTGGCCAAGGCCGGCCTGCTGCAGCGGCGCAAGGTCGCCCTCCATTGGGAAAGCGAGGCGTCTTTTCACGAGTTCTTTCCCGAGGTGGAGATTTTCAGCGGGCTTTATTGGGTCGATGGCAATCTCTGTTCGTCCTCAGGCGGAACCGCCTCCATCGACATGATGGGGCAACTTATCCGCGACCGCCTGGGCGATGGGGTCGCCTTGGCGGTGTTGGAGCAGTTCATGCACGGGCCGATCCGAAGCAGTGAAAACCCCCAGCGGCTTTCCAAGTCCAACCGTTTGCAAACCTTCAATGGAAAATTGCTGCGGGCGGTGACCTTGATGGAGCAACACATCGAAGATCCGCTGTCCCTGTACGAGCTGTCGCGCCAGGCCGGGATCTCGGAGCGGCAGACCCAACGGCTGTTCAAGCAGGAACTGGGCGCGTCGCCGGCCTCCTACTATCAACGTCTGCGCCTGGCCCACGCCCGTGATTTGCTGCATCAAACCGGCCTGTCGGTAACCGAAATCGCCAACGCCAGCGGCTTTGGCTCGGCGGCGCACTTCTCGCGCGCCTACCGGCAGCGCTATGACCGCTCGCCGCGCGAGGATCGTCGCGGCCTGCGCGGACGCCTCGACGTCGGCCGGGAGCGGGAAAAGTTGCTCTGAATTCCCCGGGATCCCGGCCAACCCGCCGCCAGATCGGCAGCGGGTGCGACGGTTAAACCTGTCCCGGTCTGAGCATGGGGAAAATATCCGTGACCCGGGTATAGTCCTTGTAGCCCAGGCGCGACAGCGGCATCAGCGCGGCCAGGTTGATCAGACCGTCGTCGGTGAGTGCACTTTGCTTAATATGGAAGCCCAGCACCTGTCCCAATACGGTGTAGTTGCCCTTTTCAGGGTCGTCACTGGGCAGGTCGATGGTTTGCAGATAGCGGCATTCCATGGAAATCGGCGATTCGGCCACCCGTGGCGCGTTGACAAAATGGCAGGGCGCGGTGGTCAGGCCGGCCTTTTCCAACTCGCTTTCGCCAAACGGCAGGGCGGCAGAGGAAATATTCATTTTATCGCGCAGTTCCCAGGTCACAAAATTGCAAACGAACTCGCCGGTTTCCTCGGCGTTTCTTTGACTGTCCTTGACGCCAAGCGCCCGGCTTGGGCCGGTGCTGGAAAAGAAGACGACGGGAGGCGAATCACTTAAGCCGTTGAAAAAGCTATAGGGCGCCAAGTTGGTGATGCCATTTGTCCCGCGGGTGCTAATCCAGCCGATGGGACGCGGCACGACTATCGCTTTGAAGGGATTATGCGGCAGGCCGTGGGCCTTGTGGTCTCCCGGTTCAAAAAACATGGCTACTTTGATCTCTCATTGGTGGATCATTTCCGGCAAATGTGCCCCTTTTACTCGGGTATCTACCAGGGAGGCCGGTCCAGCGCTCCTCGAAGCGACGTCGGCCTGTGGCGGAGTCGGGCGCGCCGCCGACCTTGACTTGCGGACTGAACCGACAGAATTGATTGACCGCAGACAATTCGCAAGTTGGTTGGCTGGTATTTTGTCGGAGCCGCTTACGCCAAAGCGCAGCAACCCTCCGGTAGCTCATTAACAGAAAGCTTCGGACGGTCAAACCGTCTGTTCGGATTGGGACTTATTCTTCGATGTTCATGCAACTTATTACCATCACCGCGCCGGTTTTTCTGGCGGTTGGGATTGGATATTTCTGGGGGCGACGGGGCTGGTTGTTTGACAACAAGGGCATCACGCTGCTGGTGATGTACGTGGGGACGCCCAGCCTGTTGATCACCACCTTTGACAAGGCCAGGCCGACCCCGTTGGCCTTTGCGGAAATGGCGGTGGCGACCCTGTCGGCCTTTGTCGCCATGGGGCTGCTCGGTTTCTTGATTCTCAGGCTGTTCAAGCTGTCGGCGCGGGACTATCTGCCGGCGCTGCTGTTTCCCAATACCGGCAACATTGGCCTTCCCATTTCGCTGTTCGCCTTTCAGGAAGCCGGCATGGCCCTGGCGATCGTGGTGTTGGCCTTCAGCGCGGTGGGAAACTTCACGGTCGGCGCGGGCATCGCAAGGGGGCAGGCGAACTTCAAGGAAATGCTGCGCATGCCCTTGATTTACGCGGTTTTCATCGGCTTGCTGCTGGTGTTGACCGGGCTGCGCCTGCCGCTATGGGTGTCCAACACCTTTGATTTGCTTGGCGGCTTTACCATTCCGCTGATGCTGCTGGCGTTGGGCGTGTCTTTGGCCCGATTGAAGATCAACGGGCTTCTGCTGTCGTTGGGGCTGTCGCTTGTGCGCCTGCTTGGTGGATTCGCCATCGCGCTGCTGATGGCGACGCTGTTCCAACTCGATGATCTGGCCCGAAATATTCTAATTCTGCAATTTTCCATGCCGGTCGCCATCTACAGCTATCTCTTTGCCATGCGCTACGACCGCGCCGGCACTGAGGTTGCCTCCATGGTTATGCTGTCCACCCTGCTGTCCTTCCTGTTTCTTCCGCTGTTGCTGGCGTGGCTGCTGTGAGCGGCGGCGTGGCGCGACAAGGTTCCCGGCCTGGTCAAATCGATTGCACTATTCAGCGCCGTGACCCATTATTCTATTCCCAGTCAAACCGGCGCAAAGGCGGGGAAAGACGGCACTTTCCCAATTATGACAGCCGGTCGTGGAAAAAAGAAAAAAGCGCTGTTCATTGCCTTGACACCCAGGGGGCGGGAAGGTAGTTCTCTGCCCCGTCATCCAGGCTGCAATGCCCGGTGACGCCTTGGGAAACTAAGGGGGTGTAGCTCAGTTGGTTAGAGCGCCGGCCTGTCACGCCGGAGGTCGCGGGTTCAAGTCCCGTCACTCTCGCCACCCTCGGGAAAATCCCGCCAAAAGGCGGGCGGGAAGGCGGACCTTCCCGATCCAGAAGAAAGTCCCATTGCGGGGGTGTAGCTCAGTTGGTTAGAGCGCCGGCCTGTCACGCCGGAGGTCGCGGGTTCAAGTCCCGTCACTCTCGCCACTTTCTTCTTTTCACGTGCTTCTTGCCCTTATATCTCCACCGTTTTTTGCCACCCGTTTCTTTACACCCGTTTCTTTCCATGAGTCCCTCTTTGGGATGGAGATTTCCGGGACAGCCGGGTCTTCGGATGTTTCAGGTCCCCGGATGATTCAGCTCTCCGGATGATTCAGGCCGGAGGTCGCAGCCGCGCTCATTCTTGAGGCGGCTTTTTTTGTTGGCGATCTCGTCAAGACGTTGCCGCCCGGCCAGTCGCGGCTTGGCGGCGTGGCGGCTTGTTGAGCGGGCGGTGACTTTCACCGCGTTATCACTAGAGTTTTGATCAAATCGGCAGTGGATTATGGGTCTTTTAACCATTGCGTGGATAATTTACAAAAAATGCTAACAATTATGTGAAAAAGGGGGGGCTTGATGGCCGGTCTGCGTCTCACACTTGCCCAGAAACTTCCGATCTTGATTACCGGCGCGGCCTTTGTCGCCGCTCTGGCGGTGGGATCGATAAGTTATTTTCAGGCAAGCGATGCTGTGGAAGAACGGGGGGTGAGCAAACTGCGCGCCGTGGTCGCGGTCAAGGGCAACGCCATGCTCAGCTATCTCGGCTCGTTGCAGGGTTCCTTGCAGAGCGTTGCAAAAAATCCTTTTGTGGCCAGTACTTTACAAGATTTATCTTCCTCCTGGGATCTGCTGGGCGCGGACCGCACCAAGGTCTTGCAAAAGCTCTATATCGACGACAATCCGAACCCGGCGGACCAACGGGCTTTGTTGGACACGGCCAAGGACGGCTCGCTCTATTCAATTTTGCATGAAGAAAACCATCCCTGGTTTCGCGACTATGTCGCCAACAACGGCTTTCATGATCTCTATTTGATCAACAAAGCCGGGGTCGTGATCTATTCCGTCGCCAAGCAGCGGGATTTCGCCACCGAGGGCGGCGCGCTCGATCCGAATTTGGCGGAAATCGTTTCGTATTTTCAAGACGGCGCAAATTTGACCCGGCCTTTCTTCAAGGATTTCGTCACCTACGGGCCGAGTGGCGATAAAGCCATCGCGTTCCTCGCCAGTCCGATTTTCGACCGCCAAGGCGACTATGCCGGGGCCTTGGCCGTGGCCCTGGACGTCGATCAGGTGAACTCGGTCATGCAGGAAGCCACCGGCATGGGGGAAACCGGCGAAACCTACTTGGTCGGCGCCGATTCCCTGATGCGCAGCGACTCGCGTTTTTCCGCCCAATCGACGGTGTTGTCGAAAAAGGTCGATGGGTCCTATGTGACGGCCGCTTTGGCCGGCGAGACCGGGACGTTCCTGGGCCAGAACAGCCAGGGAGTGGGGGTGGCTCTGGCTTACCTTCCGCTGTCATTTTCCGGCACCGACTGGGCGCTGATCGGTGAAATGCGCGGCAGCGAGCTGCTGGCCCCGGTGGTTGCAATGCGCAATCAGATCATCTGGATTTCCCTGGCGGCGATGGCGCTTATTACCCTGATCGGAGTCTTTTCGACGCGTGGCATCGGCCGTTCGATCCGCGGCATGACCGACGCCATGCAACAATTGGCGGCGGGCGACAATCACATTGAAATTCCCGGCCGGGGACGTCACGACGAAATTGGCCGCATGGCGGAGGCGGTGGAAGTTTTCAAACGCCAGGCGGAAGAAACCAATTCGCTGCGTCAGGCCCAGGAAGACGAGCGCAACCGCGCGTCCGAAGAACGCCAAAGCGTGCGCTTGCGGCTATCCAATGAGTTCGAGACCGAAGTCGGGCAGGTGGTTCAGGCCGTGACCAGCAGCACCGACCAGCTTCGCAGCCAGTCCCAGCAGCTTTTGACCACCGCCGAAACCGCCGGCCAGCAGTCCAACGCGGTGTCCGCCGCCACCGACCTGGCCAATCAATCGGTTCAAACCGTGGCGGCTTCCGCCGAGGAACTGTCGGCGTCGATTTCCGAGGTGACTCGCAAAGTCGAAGAGGTCAGCAGCTTGGCCAACGACGCCAACAACAAGGCAGACAGCACCAACGTCACCATGCAAACCCTGGCCGAGGCCGCCAACAAGGTGGGGTCGGTGGTGGTGCTCATTTCCGAAATCGCCGAGCAAACAAATCTGCTGGCCTTGAACGCCACCATTGAAGCGGCACGCGCCGGTGAGGCGGGCAAGGGCTTCGCCGTGGTGGCCTCGGAAGTCAAGTCTCTGGCCAATCAAACGGCCAAGGCCACGTCGGAAATTTCCGGACAAATTTCCAGCATGCAGGCGATTTCCGGCGATGCGGTCGCAGCTATCGGCGAGATTCAAACGGTGATTCAGGGCGTCAATGAAATCGCGGCGGCGGTGGCGGCCGCCGTCGAGGAGCAAAACGCGGCAACCGCGGAAATCGCCCGCAGCGCGCAGGAAGCCTCTTCGGGGACCCAGAACGTGGCGGCCAGCATCGGCACGGTGCGCGAAGGCGCCAGCGAAACCCGCAACGCCGCCGAGGAAATGCGCACCGCCACCGGCTCGCTGCTCGATCAGGCCGGTCAGCTCAACACCGCCGTGCACGATTTTGTCGCCAAACTGCGCGCGGTCTAGCTGAGGCGTCGCGCCGGATGGCGTCAGGAGCAATTTTTCACCCCTGCCGGGCGCTGGGTCCGGCAGGGGAAAGGTTTTGTTGTTGGCCGTAGGCGTACAACATCGATTTCGGGCGTCTTTTCAATCCTTTCATGGCGATAATCAGGCTGTTCGACCCCATCGGAGTCGCCCCGCTGGTCGTGTCAAGACGTCGCAGCCCCCTGAAATCGAGCGCTTACAAAGGGTATTTTCCGGGCGATAAGCGCAGGAACCCTTGAACTTTTGGCTCTCACTCCCAGTGATCGCATTTCGTCCTTTCCCCACCGGGGAGGGGGTTCTATATTCCGGCCCGAGACAAAGGAGGGACCGCGATTTGCGGGACCCTTCCAAATTACCGTAGAGTAATTTCTGACAGCTCTTGCCTCGAGGCCCTTTACTTCTGTCGACGACAGGGGTGCGAAGGGGACCACGCGGCAAGGAACGCAAGAGAGAGAGCGGTCTAAAATGAATGAACTGCTGGCCGAGTACCTGCCGATTTTGATTTTTATCGGCATCGCCTTGGGCTTGGGTGGATTTCTCGTCGCGGCCTCTTTTATTGCCGCCCGTCAACGGCCTGACTCTGAAAAGGTCTCGGCCTATGAATGTGGCTTTGAAGCCTTCGATGACGCCCGCAGCAAGTTCGACGTGCGTTTTTACCTCGTCACCTTGCTGTTTATCATCTTTGACCTGGAAGTTGCCTTTCTCTTCCCCTGGGCGGTGTCCCTCGGGGAAATCGGCCTCTTCGGCTTTTGGTCCATGGTGATTTTCCTCGGGCTGTTGACCATCGGCTTTATCTACGAATGGAAGAAAGGGGCTCTGGAATGGGAATGAGCAACGCGTCATCGATTGCCGCCGCTGGCGCTCTTCCACCAGGAACCGTGCAGGATCAGCTTCTGCGCCAGGTCGGCACTGAAATTCAGGAAAAGGGCTTCGTCGTCGCGCAGATGGACAAGCTCGCCGCCTGGGCGCAAACCGGATCGATCTGGCCGATGAGTTTTGGCCTGGCCTGTTGCGCGGTCGAGATGATGCACACCGCGTGCAGCCGCTATGATCTTGATCGCTTCGGGGCGATTTTCCGACCGTCGCCAAGGCAGTCCGACGTGATGATCGTCGCCGGCACGCTGACCAACAAAATGGCGCCGGCGCTGCGCAAGGTTTACGACCAGATGGCCGAGCCTCGCTGGGTCATCTCCATGGGATCCTGCGCCAATGGGGGCGGGTACTACCACTACTCCTATTCCGTGGTGCGCGGCTGCGACCGGGTTGTGCCCGTCGACATTTATGTGCCGGGCTGCCCACCGACGGCTGAAGCGCTGCTTTACGGCATCATCCAGCTGCAAAAAAAGATCAGGCGGGAGTCGGTCATTGCCCGCTAGGCGATGACCCTCCTATTTTCGAACGTTTTGAAATCAACGCGAACGGTCGGTTGCAATGACACCAGCCCTTAAAGAGCTCGGCGCACTCGTCGAAGCCATTCTGCCCGAGGACGTCCTTAAGGTTGAGGATGCCTGCGGAGATTTGGTTCTCTGGACTCGGCGCGAATCGCTGACCAAGCTTTTGACACACCTGCGCGACGACCCCAATGCGCTGTTTAAGCAGTTGGTGGAGTTGACGGCTGTCGACTACCCGGCCAGACAAGAGCGCTTCGACGTGGTCTATCTGCTGCTCTCGCTGAAGCACAATTTGCGCGTTCGGGTGAAGGTAACGGCCAGCGAGGAAACGCCGCTGCCGACGGTCTTTCCGATTTTCAGCTCCGCCATGTGGTTGGAGCGCGAAGTCTGGGACATGTACGGGATCTTTTTCGAGGATCACCCGGACATGCGCCGCATTCTGACTGATTACGGCTTCGACGGGCATCCGCTGCGCAAGGATTTTCCGCTCTCCGGCCATGTTGAGGTTCGCTACGACCAGGACCAAAAGCGCGTGGTCTATGAACCGGTAAAACTGGCGCAGGAGTACCGGAACTTCGACTTCGAATCGCCCTGGGAAGGCATGTTGCATTTGCCCAAGGACGAGAACGCCGAGGGACAGGGTGCCGGTGAAGAGGACGCGAAATAATGGCTGAAGTTAAAATCAAGCCGCTGACGCTAAACTTCGGCCCGCAGCACCCTGCGGCCCACGGCGTGTTGCGGCTGGTGCTGGAACTGGACGGTGAGGTGATCGAACGCGCCGACCCGCACATCGGTCTGCTGCATCGTGGCACGGAAAAGCTGATCGAACACAAGACCTACATGCAGGCCGTGCCCTACTTTGATCGGCTCGACTATGTCGCGCCGATGAACCAGGAACACGCCTTCGTGCTGGCGGCTGAGAAGCTGATGAAGGTGGCGGTGCCCGAGCGGGCCCAGTACATCCGGGTGCTGTTTGCCGAACTGGGCCGGATCACCAACCACTTCCTGAACATCGCGACCTTCGCCATCGACGTCGGGGCCATGACGCCGATCCTTTGGGGCTTTGAAGAGCGCGAGAAGATCATGGAGTTCTACGAGCGCGTTTCCGGCGCCCGGCTCCACGCCGCCTACTTCCGCGTCGGCGGCGTTCATCAAGATCTTCCCGAGGGACTGCTGGAAGATATTTCGCGGTTCTGCGAAGACGTCATTACCACCATCGACGACTATCAGTCCTTGCTGAACAACAACCGGATTTTCCGGCAGCGAACCGTGGATATCGGCTCCTTCACAGCCGAGCAGGCCATGGATTGGGGCTTTTCCGGCCCCATGCTGCGATCGGCGGGGGTGGCGTGGGATCTGCGCAAATCCCAACCCTATGAAGTTTATGATCAACTGGATTTTAAAATTCCGGTTGGCAAAAACGGCGACTGTTTCGATCGCTACCTGATTCGCATCGAAGAGATGTATCAGTCGATCAAAATCATTCAGCAGTGCATTGAAAAGATGCCCGAAGGGCCGGTGATAGCGCTTGATCAGAAGGTTTCCCCGCCGCGACGGCGTGAGATGAAGACCTCGATGGAAGCGCTGATCCACCACTTCAAGCTCTTTACCGAAGGCTTCCACGTCCCGCCGGGTGAAACCTACGCGGCGGTGGAAGCGCCGAAGGGCGAGTTTGGCGTCTTCCTGGTCTCGGACGGCTCCAACAAACCCTATCGTTGCAAAATCAAGGCGCCCGGCTTCGTTCACTTGGCGGCGATGGATTTCTGCTGCAAGGGCCACCTGTTGGCTGATTCGGTGGCCGTGCTCGGTGCTATGGATATCGTTTTCGGGGAGGTCGACCGATGAAGGTTAACAGCTACCCGGCCCCGCAAAGCCAAGGTTTCGCCTTCACGGCTGAAAATGAAGAACGGGCCAAGTTTTATCTCGCCAAATACCCGGAAGGGCGGCGGGCCAGTGCGGTTATCTACCTGCTTTATCTGGCGCAGGAGCAAAACGGCAATGAACTGAGCGACGCCGGCATCGAATATGTCGCCGAGCGGTTGGGCATGGCTCCGATCCGGGTGCATGAGGTGGCCAGCTTCTACACCATGTTCAACCGCAAGCCGGTGGGCGCGCATCTGATCCAGGTTTGCCGAACCACCCATTGCTGGCTTCGGGGATCGGACGAGATTACCAAAGCCTGCTTGGAGGCGGCCGGCACCGAGCAGTTGGGCGAGATCAGCAGCGACGGCAAGATTTCCGTGGTAGAGGTCGAGTGTCTGGGGGCCTGTTGCAACGCCCCGATGTTCCAGGTCAACGATAAGGAATATTTCGAAGACCTGACCCCTGAACGGGCAGCCGAAATCGTCAAGGAACTGCGCGACGGCAAGACGCCGACGCCGGGAAGCCAGACCGGTCGCCTGGCCTCCATTCCGGCGGCCGGCCCAACCACTCTCCTGGATAGCTACGGCGACACTTTCGAGAAGGAAGGCGCGTAATGTTGAACGACAAAGATCGCATCTTCCAGAACCTCTACGGTCAGCGGGATTGGCGCCTGGCGGGCGCCCGCGCCCGAGGGATTTGGGACAACACCAAGGCGCTGATCGAAAAGGGCCGGGACGGCATCATCGGCGAGATGAAGGACTCCGGCCTACGGGGCCGCGGCGGCGCGGGTTTCCCGGCCGGCATCAAGTGGTCCTTCATGCCCAAGGAAAGCGATGGCCGCCCGTCCTACCTGGTGGTCAACGCCGATGAATCCGAACCCGGTTCCTGCAAGGACCGGGAGATCCTGCGGAATGATCCCCATATGCTGCTCGAGGGCTGTTTGGTCGCCTCGTTCGCCATGGGCGCCCACCGGGCCTATATCTACATCCGCGGTGAATACTGGGAAGCCCACAACAATCTGGAAACCGCGATCCAGGAAGCGCGCGCCGCCGGTCTGCTGGGCGCCAACGCGGCGGGAACCGGCTGGGACTTCGATGTAGAGGTGTCGCGGGGCGCCGGGGCTTATATCTGCGGCGAAGAAACGGCGTTGCTGGAATCCCTGGAAGGCAAAAAAGGCCAGCCGCGCCTGAAACCGCCTTTTCCGGCGGCGGTCGGCCTGTGGGGCTGCCCAACCACCGTGAACAACGTTGAAACCATTGCGGTCGCGCCAACCATTCTGCGGCGCGGCGCCGCCTGGTTTTCCGGCTTCGGTCGGCCCAACAACACCGGGACGAAAATTTTCTCCATCTCCGGCCATGTGAACAATCCCTGCAACGTCGAAGAAGAGATGGGCATTTCGCTCAAGGACTTGATCGAACGGCACGCCGGCGGCGTGCGCGGCGGCTGGGACAACCTGCTGGCGGTGGTGCCGGGGGGATCTTCCGTGCCGGTTATTCCCAAATCGATCTGCGACACGGTGCTGATGGATTTCGATTCGCTGCGCGAGGTGAAGTCGGGTCTGGGAACCGCCGCCGTCATGGTGATGGACAAGTCCACCGACATCATCGAGGCCATCACCCGGTTTTCCCACTTCTACCAGCACGAGTCCTGCGGTCAGTGCACCCCCTGCCGCGAAGGCACCGGTTGGATGCACCGGGTCATGCAGCGCATGGTCAAGGGCGAAGCCGAACTGGAAGAGATCGATACCTTGTTGGACGTCAGCTATCAGATCGAAGGGCATACCATCTGCGCCCTCGGAGATGCGGCGGCCTGGCCAATTCAAGGGTTGATCCGGCATTTCCGGCCAGAGCTGGAACAGCGGATCCTGAACTACAAGAAGTCACGCGGTGGCGCCACCGCCGTGGCTGCGGAATAATTGTGATAGTAGAGACGCTTAGGAGACTTTTTCTATGCCTAAGATGACCATTAACGGCAAAGAACTCGACGTGCCGGCCGGCATTACGGTGCTGCAAGCCTGCGAACTTGCCGGCGTGGAAATTCCGCGTTTTTGCTATCACGAGCGACTTTCCGTGGCGGGCAACTGCCGGATGTGCCTCGTGGAGATGGAACGCGCTCCCAAACCCATCGCCTCCTGTGCGATGCCGGTCGGAGAGGGGATGGTGATCAAGACCGACACCCCGGCCGTGGAAAAAGCCCGCAACGGGGTGATGGAATTTCTGCTGATCAACCACCCGCTGGATTGCCCGATTTGCGACCAGGGCGGCGAATGCGATCTTCAGGACCAGGCGATGGCCTACGGCCGCGGCAGCAGCCGGTTCGAGGAAAACAAGCGCGCGGTTGAGGAAAAGGAGATGGGTCCGCTGATCAAAACGATCATGACCCGTTGCATTCAATGCACCCGCTGCATTCGCTTTTCCACCGAAATTGCCGGCGTGGAAGAAATGGGAATGTTGAACCGGGGTGAATTGGCGGAAATCAGCACCTTGGAAAAGGCTATTTCCTCTGAACTTTCGGGCAATCTGATTGATATCTGCCCGGTCGGCGCGCTGACGTCCGCGCCCTATCAGTTTTCCGCCCGACCCTGGGAAATGAAGAAGACGCTGTCGGTTGACGTGACCGATGCGGTCGGCTCCAACATTCGGGTCGATACCCGGGGCCGTCAAGTGATGCGCATCCTTCCGCGGATCAACGAGGACATCAACGAAGAGTGGATCAGCGATAAAACCCGCTTTGCCTGCGATGGCCTGGGCAGGCGCCGGCTGGACCGGCCCTATCTGCGGGGCGCCGACGGCAAGTTGAAGGCGGTCGACTGGCCGGAAGCCTTCACGGCCATTGCCGACAAGATCAAGACCCTCGACGGCGGCAAGATGGCGGCGATCGCCGGCGATCTCTGCGACGCCGAGTCGATGTTGGCCTTGAAGGATTTCATGACCGGCCTGGGCTCGCCAAACCTCGACTGTCGCCAAGACGGCGGCCAGTTGGGCAAGGACGACCGGGTGTCCTATCTTTTCAACAGCACCATCGCGGGTATTGAGCAGGCCGACGCTATCTTGTTGGTCGGCACCAATCCTCGTTGGGAAGCGCCGCTAGTTAACGCCCGGATTCGGAAGCGTTTTCTGCACGGCGGTCTGTCGGTTGCCGCCATTGGGCCGCAGTGGGACCTGACCTATGAGGTGCAGGACCTGGGCGCGGGCAGCGAGGTGCTGCAAGGCATCGCCGACGGCAGCCACCCCTATGCCGAGGTTCTGAAAAAGGCCAAGCGGCCGATGATTATCCTGGGCGCCAATGCGGTGGCGCGCGGCGATACCGCCGCCATCTTGAGCTTGGCGCGCCAAATTTCCGAAGATTACGGTCTGGCCGGTGACAAGGCTCCCGAAGGCTGGAATGGCTTTAACGTGCTGCACCGCGCGGCGTCGCGGGTTGCGGGGCTGGATCTGGGCTTCCTGCCGGGCAAGGGCGGCAAGGATACTGCGGGCATTCTCAAGGGCGCCGAAAAGGGCGACATTGAGTTGGTCTGGCTACTCGGCGCGGATGAGCTGGACATGAGCAAGCTGGCAAACGCCTTCGTGGTCTATCAGGGCCACCACGGCGATGCTGGCGCCCATCAGGCCACTGTGATTCTGCCCGGCGCCGCCTATACCGAAAAGAACGGCACCTACGTCAATACCGAAGGCCGCGTGCAACTGGCGCGCCTGGCCGCCTTTCCGCCGGGCGACGCCCGCGAGGATTGGATGATCTTGCGGGCGCTTTCCGGGCTTGTTGGCACGCCGTTGCCCTATGACAACTTGGGGGAATTGCGGCAAAAGCTGGTGGCGCAGAACGGGGTTTTCGCCACCATCGGCCAAATTCAGCCGGCGAAATGGACAAAATTCGGTGGAAAGGGGGCGATCAAGGCCTCCGCCTTTACCTTGCCGATTGATAACTTCTACATGACCGATCCGATCTCCCGCGCGTCCGACACCATGGCGCGCTGCAGCACGGTCTATGTCGAAGGCAAGCCGGCCGCCACGGGCACCGAGGGTTAAGACGGTCATGACCTATTTTGCGATGACAAAGACGAGTGGAGAGGCCGCGTGACTGAGTTTCTGGAAGGCTATGCACTGCCTGGGGTGATTATCGTCGCTCAAATCTTGGCGCTCGTCGTGCCGCTGCTGCTGTCGGTTGCCTATTTGACCTACGCCGAACGCAAGGTCATCAGCGCCATGCAGCTGCGCAAAGGCCCCAATGTGGTCGGCCCCTTTGGCTTGATGCAACCTATCGCCGATGCGGCCAAGCTGCTGTTCAAGGAAACCATCCTGCCGGCCGGGGCCAACAAGATCATCTTCTTGATCGCGCCGATGTTGACCTTTGCCCTGGCGATGATCGCCTGGGCGGTGATCCCGGTAAACGCCGGTTGGGTGATCTCCGATCTCAACGTCGGCATGCTTTATATCCTGGCGGTGTCGTCGCTTGGCATTTACGGCGTGATCATGGCCGGCTGGGCTTCCAACTCGAAGTATCCCTTCCTCGGGGCGCTGCGCTGCGCCGCGCAGATGGTTTCCTACGAAGTCTCCATGGGCTTCGTGGTCATCTCGGTGGTGCTGAACGTTGGCTCGCTCAATCTGACCGATATTGTCGAAGCGCAGCGGACCGTGTGGTTCGCCTTGCCGCTGCTGCCGATGTTTGTTGTCTTCTTCGTCTCGATTTTGGCGGAAACCAACCGCGCGCCCTTCGACTTGCCGGAAAGCGAGTCCGAGCTGGTGGCCGGTTTCTTCGTCGAATATTCGTCGATGTCTTTTGCCCTCTTCTTCCTGGGAGAGTACGCAAACATGATTTTGATGAGCGGGATCACCACCATTTTGTTCCTTGGTGGCTGGTTGCCGATCGTCGACATCGCGCCCTTCAATTGGATCCCGGGTCCGATCTGGTTCATCATCAAGGTGCTGGCCATTCTGTTCTGTTTCCTTTGGGTGCGGGCCACCTTCCCACGCTTCCGCTACGACCAGCTGATGCGTTTGGGCTGGAAGGTTTTTCTACCCTTTACGATGTTCTGGGTGGTTGCGACTGCCGGAGTTCTGGTCGCGTTTGACTGGGTTCCGAAATAACGAATTGAATTGCGTGAGGGCAGGGGGCTGACGTCCTAAAAGGGCGGCGATCCCTGCTAGAGTACAATTGGTCGGTTGAAGCTGGCGAAATCGGCTTGGACCGGGAACGACACAAAGGTTGGAGAAAATGGCCTTCATCGACCGTACGGTGCGAAGCTTGCTGCTGACAGAGCTGCTGTCGGGCATGTGGCTGACGCTGCGGTACTTCTTCAAGCCGAAGGTGACGCTGAACTATCCCCACGAAAAGGGTCCCCTGTCGCCCCGCTTCCGCGGCGAACATGCCCTGCGGCGCTACGCCAGTGGTGAAGAGCGCTGCATCGCCTGCAAGCTTTGTGAAGCCATCTGTCCGGCCCAGGCGATCACCATCGAGGCCGAACCGCGGATGGACGGCAGCCGCCGAACAACGCGCTACGACATCGATATGACCAAATGCATTTATTGTGGTTTTTGTGAAGAAGCCTGCCCGGTGGACGCCATCGTCATGGGGCCGAACTTCGAATTCGCGACGGAATCCCGTGACGAGTTGTACTACGACAAGCAAAAACTGCTCTCCAACGGTGATCGTTGGGAATACGAACTGGCTTTGAATATTGCAGCGGATGCGCCCTATCGGTGAGGCGCTGCTGGTTTCCCGATCCGCTAGGGTTTTGGGACTCCGTTGATGTAGTTGAGGAATTGCTTGTGTTGGCTATGGTTTTTCTGGCGTCCACTTCAGGCTGTCGGATCCTTGGAGCGCAGCCTTTTCCCGCCTTGGGAAGGGGTCCCGTCGTGGGACGCGTTCCCGTCATGGGAAGAGAGACTGCGAATGTTGAGAATGGGGAGGAGAGCCTGAGATGATCATTCAGGCGCTAGCATTCTATTTGTTTGCCGCCATCACGGTGGCGTCGGCGGTGATGGTCATCGCGTCGCGCAATCCGGTCTATTCGGTGCTGTTCCTAATTCTCGCCTTCTTCAATTCGGCGGGTCTTTTTGTTCTCCTCGGCGCCGAATTCATCGCCATGATGTTGGTGGTGGTTTACGTCGGGGCCATCGCGGTGCTCTTCCTCTTCGTGGTTATGATGCTGGACGTCAATACCACGGCGATGCGCGAGGGATTTTTACAGTACCTGCCGGTTGGCGCGCTCATCGGATTGATCTTGCTGGTGGAGTTGCTGGCCATCGGCGGCGGCTGGGTGATGTCGCCGGAAGCCAGTTCGGTCGCGCAGCAACCGACCCCGCCGATTGACCAAATCCACAACACCAAAGCCTTGGGCTTGGTGATTTACGACGACTACGTCTTCCTGTTTCAGACCGCCGGTCTGATCCTTTTGGTTGCGATGATCGGGTCGATTGTTCTGACCTTGCGTCACCGCGAGGGAGTGCGACGGCAGTCGATTTCCTCGCAGGTCTCGCGCCGCAGGGAAGAGTCAGTGGAAGTTAAGGACGTACCGACGGGGAGTGGGATTTAGGTCATGTTTGAAATTGGACTTGGACACTATCTCTCGGTGGCGGCGGTGCTCTTTACCCTCGGCATCTTCGGGATTTTCCTCAATCGCAAGAACGTCATCATCATCATGATGTCGATTGAGCTCATGCTGCTGGCGGTCAACATCAACTTCGTGGCGTTCTCCGCCTATCTGCAAGATTTGGTGGGGCAGGTCTTTGCCCTGTTTATCTTGACGGTGGCGGCGGCCGAGGCCGCCATCGGCCTTGCCATTTTGGTGGTTTACTTCCGCAACCGTGGATCGATCGCGGTTGAAGACATCAACGTGATGAAGGGTTGAGGGGCGCGATCATGATTGATGTTTTTATCGTACTCCTGCCGCTTGCGGCAGCCGTTATCGCCGGGTTGTTCGGTAAGTCGCTGGGTGACCGTGGCGCACAAATCGTAACCTGTGGCGCGCTGGTCATTTCGGCGATCTTGTCGACCTTTGTGTTTTTCGACGTCGCCCTGGACGGCAATACCCGCACGACAGAGCTGTTCACCTGGTTTTCCAGCGGATCCTTCCAGGCCTCCTGGGCGTTGAAGGTCGACACCCTGACGTCGGTGATGTTCATTGTTGTCACGTACGTCTCCACGGTGGTTCACATCTATTCGATCGGCTATATGAGCGAGGATCCCTCGATCCCGCGCTTCATGGCCTATCTGTCGTTCTTTACCTTCGCCATGTTGACCCTGGTCAGCGCCGATAACCTGGTGCAGATGTTCTTCGGCTGGGAAGGCGTCGGCTTTGCCTCCTACCTGCTGATCGGCTTCTGGTACCACAAGAAATCGGCGTGTGACGCCGCGATTAAGGCCTTCCTGGTCAATCGGGTCGGCGATATCGGCTTTGCCTTGGGCATAGCCCTGACCTTCTATATTTTCCAAACGGTCAATTTTACCGACATCTTTGCCCAGGCGCAGAACCAGTCGACGCGGACGCTGTCGATCTTTGGCTTGACCGAGGTGCACGCCTTAACCGCCGCCGGCTTGCTGCTGTTCGTCGGCGCCATGGGCAAGTCGGCGCAATTGGGTCTGCATACCTGGCTGCCGGACGCCATGGAGGGCCCGACGCCGGTGTCGGCCCTGATCCATGCGGCGACCATGGTTACCGCCGGCGTCTTCATGCTGGTTCGTCTATCGCCGGTGTTCGAATACGCCCCCTTCGCCCTGGAAGTGGTGACCTATGTCGGTGCGGCGACGGCGATTTTCGCCGCCACGGTTGGCTTGACCCAGACTGACATCAAGCGGGTCATCGCCTATTCCACCTGTTCGCAATTGGGGTACATGTTCTTCGCCATCGGTGTGGGGGCTTACAACGCGGCGATGTTCCATCTGACAACCCACGCCTTCTTCAAGGCGCTGCTGTTCTTGGGGGCGGGCGCGGTGATCCACGCCATGCATCACGAGCAAGATATGCGCAAGATGGGCGGGCTCTACAAGAAGATCCCTTGGACCTACGCCATGATGTGGGTCGGAACGCTGGCCCTGATCGGTTTTGGCATCCCGGGTTTGGGTGGCTTCTCCGGCTACTATTCCAAGGATTTCATCATCGAGGCAGCCTACGCCAAGCAGACGGCCGCCGGCGATTTCGCCTTCTATATGGGGGTGTTGGCGGCGCTCTTTACCTCGTTCTATTCCTTCCGGTTGCTGTTCCTTACCTTCCACGGCAAGACCCGCGCCGACGCGCATACTTTTGAGCACGCCCATGAGGCGCCCAAGGTTATGACCTTGCCGCTGATCGTTCTGGTGATCGGGGCGATGTTCGCGGGCGCGCTGCTCTATCCCTACTTCGTCGGCGCGAATCTGGAAGAGTTCTGGGGCGGCTCGATCGTCATGCTGACCGATATCGTCGAAAAGACCCATGAAGTACCGACCTGGGTAAAGTTGAGTCCATTGGTGATGACGGTTCTGGGCTTCGTCCTTGCTTGGGTGATGTATATCGGCAAGCCGGGCTTGGCCGCGGCGGGGGCGAGCGCCTTCCGTCCGCTTTACTTGATGTCGTTCAACAAGTGGTACTTCGACGAACTCTACGGCAAGATTTTTGTCCGCCCCACACTGTGGCTTGCCCGGGGGTTCTGGAAAGGCGGCGATGAAGCGCTGATTGACGGAGTAGGACCCAACGGGGTCGCCGAGGTCACCATCAATCTGGCCAAGCGTTTCAGTCGTTTGCAGTCGGGTTATCTCTATCACTACGCTTTTGCCATGCTGATCGGGGTGGTGCTGTTCGCCACCTGGTACATCATGAGCGCATTGGGCTGAGGAAAGCACAACTATGACCTACTCCTGGCCAATCCTTTCCTTGGTGACTTTCCTGCCGCTGTTCGGTGCGGGTCTGATCCTGTTCTTCATCCCTGGAAACGACGAAGTGGGGGCGCGCAACGCCCGCTACGTCGCGCTCTGGGCGTCCTTGGTGACGTTCGCCGTCAGCCTTGGCATCTGGTTCGGGTTCGACCGCGGCACGGCGGATTTCCAGTTCGTCGAGAAGGTGGAATGGATCCCATCCTACGGGATCACCTACTTCATGGGCGTTGACGGCATTTCCATGCCGTTCGTCTTGCTGTCCACCTTTTTGACGCCGATCTGTATCCTGTCGGCCTGGGAAGCGGTGAAGACCCGGGTAAAGGAATACATGATCGCGTTCCTGGTGCTGGAAACCCTGATGGTGGGGATGTTCAGCGCGCTCGACTTCGTCGGGTTCTACATCTTCTTCGAAGCGGTGCTGATCCCGATGTTCTTGATTATCGGGATTTGGGGCGGCGGCAACCGGGTCTATGCGGCCTTTAAGTTCTTCCTCTATACCCTGCTCGGCTCGGTGCTGATGCTGATTGCCATCCTGACGATGTACATGGTTGCCGGCACCACGGATATTCCGCGCTTGATGACCTTCGGGTTCGACCCAAGCCTGCAAATCTGGCTTTGGCTGGCACTGTTCGCCTCCTTTGCCGTCAAGGTGCCAATGTGGCCGATGCATACCTGGCTGCCCGATGCCCACGTCCAGGCGCCAACCGCCGGCTCGGTGATCCTTGCCGGGGTGCTGCTGAAGATGGGGGCCTACGGCTTCTTGCGCTTTTCCTTGCCAATCCTGCCGAACGCGACGGAGTTTTTCACCCCCCTGGTGTTCACGCTCTCGGTGATTGCCGTGGTCTACGCCTCATTGGTGGCCTTGGCGCAGGATGACATGAAAAAGCTGATTGCCTATTCCTCCGTTGCCCATATGGGCTATGTGACGGCGGGGATCTTCACGCTCAATTCACAGGGCGTGGAAGGGGCGATCTTCCAGATGATCAGCCATGGCTTTGTGTCGTCGGCGCTGTTCCTGATTGTCGGGGTGGTTTACGACCGGCTGCATACCCGTGAGATCGTTCGCTATGGCGGCCTGGCCAAAACCATGCCGAACTATGCCTTTCTCTTCATGCTCTTCACCATGGCCTCGGTGGGCCTGCCGGGAACGACCGGCTTTGTCGGCGAATTCTTGGTAATCGTCGGCGTCTTCCAGGTTAGCACCTGGGTCGGCCTGATCATTTCCAGCGGCCTGGTGCTGGGCGCGATCTGCATGTTGGTGCTCTACCGCAGGGTGATCTTCGGTTCACTGACCAGGGAGGACCTGCGGGCTATGCTGGATCTTTCCGGTCGGGAAAAAGCGATCTTCGCACCGTTGGTGATCCTGACCATTCTATTCGGTGTCTACCCCTTACCTTTGCTGGATGTGATGTCTGAGTCGGTAACCAATCTGATCAACAACTACGAGCTGGCCTTGGCGGCCCCGGATGCCGCCAATCTGATCCAGCTTGGCTCCTTGAAGTAGGAAGGATATTCAATGAGTTCGATCACCGCCGATCTGTACACGGCGCTGCCCGAGGTCTTCCTTGCCTGCGCGGCCCTGGCGCTGTTGATGCTGGGTGTCTTCAAGGGTGACAAGGCCGTCCGTCCTGTTCTCAACCTGTCGGTTGTGAGCGTGATCGTCGCCTTGGGTTTGGTGCTGTTTCTCGACACCGGAGACCGGACGGCTTTCAACGGTCTGTTCAAAACCAACTCCTTCATCGACTTCATGAAGGCGCTGACTCTGTTCGGCGCGGCGCTGAACATAATTCTGACCCTGCGCTATATGGAGCGGGAGTCGCTCGACCGCTTTGAAATCCCGGTGCTGATGGTTCTGGCCACCGTTGGCATGATGTTGATGATTTCAGCCAATGACCTGATGACCGTTTACCTGGGCATCGAGCTGCAGAGTTTGGCGCTGTACGTTTGCGCCGCCATTCGCCGCGACAATTTGCGGTCGACCGAGGCCGGTCTGAAATACTTTGTGCTGGGCGCCCTGTCGTCGGGCATGCTGCTCTACGGCATGTCGATGATCTATGGCTTTACCGGCGCGACCGACTTCGATCTGTTAACCCGGGTTGTCGCCGATGACATCGCCGCCAACGGCCTTCCCTCGGTCAGCTTGATCTTTGGTGTGGTCTTCATGATCGCCGGCTTGGCCTTCAAGGTGTCGGCCGTGCCGTTCCACATGTGGACGCCCGACGTCTATGAAGGCGCGCCCACACCGATCACCGCCTTTTTTGCCGTCGCGCCCAAAATCGCCGCCTTGGCGCTGTTCATGCGGGTTTTGATGGGACCCTTCCTGGAACTGATTGATCAGTGGCAACAAATTATCGTCGTGATCTCGCTGGCCTCGATGATCCTGGGGGCTTTCGCCGCGATCAATCAGCGCAACTTCAAACGCCTGATGGCCTACAGCTCCATCGGTCACGTCGGCTACGCCTTGATCGGCTTGGCGGCCGGTACGCAAGCCGGAGTGGCGGGTGTGGTGGTTTACCTGACCATTTATCTCTTCATGAATATCGGCACTTTCGCATGCATCCTGTCGATGCGGACGAACGGAGGCATGGTCGAGGGGGTGGATGATCTCAAGGGCCTGAGCAAGACCAACCCGATGATGGCGGCGGCGCTGGCGATCTTCATGTTCTCCATGGCTGGGATCCCGCCTTTGGCCGGCTTCTTCGGCAAGTTCTACATCTTCCTGGCGGCGGTGGATGCCGGTCTCTACACCCTGGCGATCATCGGGGTTCTGTCTTCCGTGGTGGGCGCGTTCTATTACCTGCGCATCATCAAGCTGATGTACTTTGATGATCCGGTGGATAGCTTTGACACGCCGATTGGCATGGAGACGTCCCTGATCATGGCCGGCACGGCAGCCTTTACACTGTTGTTCTTCCTGGCGCCGGAAGCGATCCTGGACCAGGGAAAAATCCTCGGTGAGGTCTTCTTCGCCATCGCTGGATAGCGGCGGCCGGCCGCAACCTTCCGGTCTGAAGACGACGCCCCTGGTGGAGATCTCCGCCAGGGGCGTTTTTCGTTCCAAGGGGCGGGTTTTTGTCGGATTTCAGACCGCAACCGCTTGGCAATTGACCCGGTTTGTTCTGCGACCGGAAGTTTTGTCGCGATGCGACAATATCGCCTGATGGGTTGCATTGAAAACCTGGAATCCGGGCGCCAAGTAGTAAGGTAAGGGGTCGCTATCGGGGACAGATATCTGTTATTTTACTCTGCGAAATAAATCTGCTTTTCCTCGAGCGCCGCAGGCCTGTGGCGGCAGGGGAAACCCGGGGGAATGAAATTGGTCCAAGAACTCTTCCGCTATTCAAAAGTTATTGAAATTTCTGGTGATATCCTCAGGGTTGAGGCGCCGGGCTCGCTGGCGCAACGGCAGTCTCCCACCGCTTTGGGCGATTTGGCCTTGGTGCGCGATGCCGGCGCCGAAAGCTCGCTTGCCCAAGTAATTCGAATTGACGGCGATCAGGTGGCGCTGCAGGTCCTGACCGGCACGAAGGGGCTGTCGACCTCTGCGGAAGTGAGCTTTTTGGGACATCCGGCGCAGGTCGCCTATTCCCCCAACATTCTGGGGCGGATTTTTGACGGCACCGGCCAGCCGATCGATGGCGGGCCGGGTTTGGACATGGAGCCGCGTATCGAGATTGGCGGACCTTCGGTCAATCCCGCCCGTCGGGTGTTGGCGTCGAAGATGATCCGCACCGACGTTCCCATGGTGGACGTTTTCAACTGTCTGGTTGAAAGTCAGAAGATCCCGATCTTTTCGGTGGCCGGCGAACCCTACAACAAGTTTCTCGCCCGCATCGGCATTCAGGCCGACGCCGACG
>CAXBMB010000037.1:0-37049 GCA_963976695.1 uncultured Rhodovibrionaceae bacterium | reverse complement strand
GGGTTCCAGCTCGGACAGGGGCTGAGCCGCGGCGGCCCGCGACCGTCGATTTGGCCGGATGGTGTGTTGCCGAAAGTCGGCAGGGCAGGGCGTGGCGCGGACGGCGGTGACTTGAACGGCGGTGATTTGGACAGTGATATTAATTTGGGCGGATGATCTGGGCGGGACTGGTCCGAACGGGGGGACGCCGCCGCCGGCTGCGGTGGGAAAGCCGGCCGAAGATCACTTAAATTATTTACCATAACACCTGTGTTTCTCGGCCAATTGCCGCGCCGCCAAGCCCCTGTGCCACGGTCACGGCGATGAAAAAGCAGAACATCTAGCTAATAGGTTGATATTACACCGCAATATATAGCGCCAAAACCGCGCAAACGTCGAAGGGCGCCGCGCCTCTTGGTCAGCAGCTCATCGGCTAGAAGCGGCGCCGCTGCCGATCGGTCTGGCCACGCAACGGTGAGACCCGCGTAATCCGCATCAGCAGATCACTGGTCAGGGTTACATCGGGCATGCCGCTGCGCTTGCAGTTGCGCTCGGCCTCCAGCAGGGCCTTCAGGGCCCGGGCCAGCAGCTTGGGGTTCCAGGCGCGCACCTGCGCCGCGAAGCTTTCCTTCTGCTTCCAGAACAGCGGCGGCCGCAGACTGCGCAGCGCGCTATCCAGGCTGGCGCCGGTGGCCAGTTGCCCGGACACCAGGTGGAGACGCTGAAAATACCGCGACACGGCGCGGATGATGGCCACCGGATTGGCGCCCTCCTGCAGCGCGCGCTGTAGGGTGCGATCGGCCTCCATGGCGTTGCCGGCGGCCACCGCCACCGACAGATCGTCCAGCGACAGGGCGGCGGAATCGCCGATGCAGACCTGAACGTCGGCCAGCTCGATTTGCGCCTGGCTGTCCCCCATATAGAGCAGCAGCTTTTCCAATTCGCGCCGGCTGAGCTGCCGGTCGCTGCCCAGGTTGGCGCTCAGGAACGCCAAGGCGTCCGCCGAAGCGCGCAGGCCGGCCCCATCCAGGGCTTCGCCGACCACCCGCTGGATGTCGCGGATCTCATCGCGGTAGCAGGCAATGGCCACCGCCTCGGGCCCGGCGGCTTCAAACAGCTTCACCAATGTGGATTTTCGCGGCAGGTCGCCGGCCTCGACCACGATCAGCGCCTCGCCGGGCAAGGTCTGCAGGAAAGCGGCGAACAGCGGCGCATGGCCAGTGCCGAGATCGCGTAGCCGCACCACCCGCTGCCCGCCGGACAGCGACAGCGCCGCGGCTTCGTCGTTCAAGCGCGCCTTGTCGTCCTGCAGCGCTTGCGGGCCCAGTTCGCTATAGCGGAAGGGATCCTTGTCGTCGCCGAGAACCGATCGGCAGGCGGCGTCGGCGCGCTCGCGCACCAGGCCGCCATCCGGTCCATACAGCAGCAGGGCGCGGGTGCCTGCCGGCGGCGCCTTGACGAAGCGGTCGGCCTGGGCGGATTTAATCTCCACGATGCCGTCGCCTTTGCGTTATTGGCTCTGCGCGAGGGGCTTGTCAGCACCGCCGCTCTGGCGGTTTCCCTGCAGGCTTTGGGAAAAATAACTGGCCAGGCGCAGGTGAATGTTTTCCGCCAATTCCCGAATGCCGCGTTGCCGGGCGTTCTTTTCCGCGGTGTAGGTGGCGTACTCCGAATCAACGATGTCATAGCTGACAATGGAGAGCGAAGAGCCGGAGAACAGCCGTTCCGCCGCTCCGTTTTTCAGCAGAGTGAACTTGGCCTGCAACCTTAGGTTGGCGCGGGTTGCGGTTTCGTCCTGGCGAATGGCCAGTTCCTGCTTGGTTTCCTGTAGGCTGACGCGCAGATCGTAGCTTGGATTGCGGCTTTGGCCGCGCGGATTGATCTCGTTGCGCAATTCATTGTGAAGCAGCTGGCCCGGCCGGTCGCTTAGCGGAATAATTCGCACCTGGCTCAGTTCAGAAACCGTGGTTCGCGCAGCGTTGGCCGCCGCGCCGTCGGCTTGGTTGCCATAAAGAGGTTTGAAGCCGCAGGCGCTCAGGGTCACCAGCAAAACGCCGGCAGCTAACAGCCTCATCACTTGCTTCATCTTCGCCTCTTTCTTCACCCGGTCGGTTTTCCGCCAGTCGCCGCGCCCCGCCGCGCCGACGGCCTGGCGCTGTTGTAGCACTGGCGGTCCGGCCCCGCTACTGGCTGTTTTGCGCCGTCCGGCCTGCGGCCGACCCAGCTGATGCCCGCCGGCGCCTTACAGCACCACATTGACAATGCGATTGGTGACCACGACCACCTTACGCGGCGTCTTGCCGTCGATGTAGCGAAGGATCGCCGGATTGGCCAACGCGGCCGCCTGGGCGGCGATCTGGTCACAATCCCGCGGCAGATCAATGGTCGCTCGGACCTTGCCGTTCACCTGCACCGGGATCTTCAGTTCCTCATCAATCACCAGGGTGGCTTCGGCTTGCGGCCAGGGCTGGTCGACCAGCAGATCCTGGTGGCCCAGAACCTGCCAAAGCTCCTCGGCCAGATGGGGCATCATCGGGCCGGCCATCCGCACCAAAATTTCACAGGCCTCACGCTGGATCGCGTAATCGCCCGCGTCGCGGGGCTTGAAGGCGCTGAGCGCGTTGCTCAACTCGTAGAGCCGCGCCACCGCCTTGTTGAAATGGAAAGCCTCGATGTCCTTGGTCTGTCCGGCCAGGGTTTTGTGCACCTGTTTGCGCAGCGCTTGCGCCGCCGCGCCCGGGGCTGCCGGCAGGGGGCTGCCGACGGGCGGCAGATCGTCCAGCGACTCGGTGATGATCCGCCAAACCTTCTGGGTGAAGCGCCAGGCGCCTTCGATACCGGCGTCGGTCCACTCCATCTCTCGGTCCGGTGGACTGTCCGACAGCATGAACCAGCGGGCGGTGTCCGCGCCGTAGGTCTGGATGATCCGTTCGGGATCCACCACGTTTTTCTTCGACTTGCTCATTTTTTCGGTGCGGCCCGCAGTGACCGGCAGGCCGCCGTCAAGGGTTACCAACTCGTTGGCGTCGTTGCGTTCCACGTCATCGGGCGACAGCCACTTGCCATCGGGCCCCTTGTAGGTTTCGTGGCAGACCATGCCCTGGGTGAAGAGCCCGGAAAAGGGTTCCTCGACCGACAGGTGCCCGAAGGATTTCAATGCCCGGGTGAAGAAGCGGGAATAGAGCAGGTGCAAAATCGCATGCTCGACGCCGCCAATATACTGGTCCACCGGCAGCCAGTAGTCGACTGCCGCCTTGTCGACGACGCCCGGGGCGCGGGGCGCGCAGAAGCGCGCGAAATACCAAGAGGAATCGACAAAGGTGTCCATGGTATCGCAGTCGCGTTCGGCCTTTCCGCCGCAGCCCGGGCAGGCCACCTGCTTCCAACTGGGGTGGCGGAGCAGGGGACTTCCGGGGGTGTCGAAGTCAACGTCGTCCGGCAGGATGACCGGCAGTTGCGCATCGGGAACCGGCAGGGCGCCACAGCTGTCGCAGTGAATGATCGGAATGGGGCAGCCCCAATAGCGTTGCCGCGACACGCCCCAGTCCCGCAGGCGGAATTGGGTTTTTTCCACGCCGGCGCCCAACTCGTTTAGCCGGGCAATAACGGCCTTCTTGGCCTCGGCGATCTCCAGTCCGTCAAGAAATCCGGAGTTAAAAATCCTTCCCGGCCCGGTGTAGGCCTCTTCCTCGATGTCATAGTGCGCCGGGTCGGCGTCGGGCGGCAGCACAACCGGAAGCACCTCCAGGCCGTACTTGCGAGCGAATTCCAGGTCGCGCTGGTCGTGGGCCGGGCAGGCGAAAATTGCGCCGCTGCCGTATTCCATCAACACAAAGTTGGCGACGAAAACCTTCAACGTCTTACCGGGGATAAGCGGGTGCTCGCAAACCAGATCGGTCTCAAAGCCCTTTTTTTCCGCGGTTTCAATGGCTTCTTCGCTGGTTCCCAGGCGATCGCATTCGGCAATGAACGCCTGTAGTTCCGGGTTATCGCTGGCCAGTTCCTCGGTCAGCGGATGATGGGGCGACAGCGCGCAGAACGAGGCGCCAAAAAGCGTGTCCGGCCGGGTTGTGAAAATTTCCAGCGGCTGGGCGCGGCCCTGGATCTTGAAGTGAACCGTGGCGCCCTGCGACTTGCCGATCCAGTTTTTCTGCATCAAGCGGACTTTTTCCGGCCAGCGATCCAGGCTGTCCAATGCGCTCAACAGCTCGTCGGCAAAGGCGGTAATCCTGAAAAACCATTGGCTGAGCTTGCGGCGCTCGATCAACGCGCCGGAGCGCCAACCCCGGCCGTCGATCACCTGTTCGTTGGCCAGCACCGTGTGGTCCACCGGATCCCAGTTGACCCAGGATTCTTTCCGGTACACCAGATCGTTGGCGACGAAATCCAGGAACAGCCGCTGCTGCTGTTCGTAGTAACCGGGATGGCAGGTGGCGATCTCCCGCGACCAGTCGATCGACAGCCCCATTTTCTTCAACTGGCCGCGCATGGCGGCGATGTTGGCGTAGGTCCATTCGGCGGGATGGACGCCGCGCTCCATGGCGGCGTTTTCCGCCGGCAGGCCAAAGGCATCCCACCCCATGGGGTGCAGAACGTTAAAGCCCTGGGCCTTTTTATAGCGCGCGATCACATCGCCAATGGCGTAGTTGCGCACATGCCCCATGTGGATGCGGCCCGAAGGATAGGGAAACATCTCCAGCACATAATACTTGGGCTTGTCGGCGTCTTCACTGACCGTGAAGCAGCCCGCCTTGTTCCAAGCCTGTTGCCATTTCTGTTCGATTTCCTTCGGATTGTAGCGGCTCATCGTGACTTTCCAGGGCCGGTTGGGCGCGGTGCCGCTCGGCCGTTTTATGCAGGTGGTTCTGATTGCGCCCGGCCGCAGCCATCAAGGTGTGTCAGGATCGGCTCGGTGGCGGCGAAGCTGGTTGTTCTCTTGACCAGCCCAACCGACGATCGCCGAAGGTGACGGCTGTCGACGTCGGGCAAGTGGATGGTGCGGCAAGCTCGACCGGGCCGGGTCAAGCGAATTCCGATGGCCGGCGCGCGACCACGCCATCAAAATTCCTGTGGACGGGTTAGTTGATGTTGTTGATGCGCAACTGTCGGGCCCTGATCAGGATGGTATCCTCCAGATCTGTCCCGGTGGCCTTGTCGACTGCGGCGTCGACCCATTGGCCTTGGGCGTTCTGGGACTGGCGGAAGACACTGGCGCGAACGCCGTCGGCCCGCAGATCTCGGCCCAGGATGAAGATGTTCACCTTAAATCGATCGGTGCGGGCCTCGGGCGGCGAGTACCATTCGGTGATGATCACGCCGCCGAACGGATCGGCCGACGCCAGCGGCAGGAAGGACAGCGTGTCCAGGCTGGCGCGCCAAAGGAAGGCGTTCACGCCAATCCCGCCGCCGCCTTTGCTGGCGTCGGGCTTGCTGCCGCCGCCGAAGATGTTGCCGCCGTCCTCACCAAGAATGGAGTCATTATCCACCGAGGTATCGTAGGCATCACTGCCGGTACGCCGCCGGTTGTCGTCGGGATAAACCGTCCCGGACTGTCCGGCGGAGCAGGCGCCAAGAATGAAGGTCGTCAGGATCAACCCCAGACCCGCCCCACGAAGGCGCTTGGGGAATATACTAAAAAACTGTCTTTCGTTCATGCCTTGACCACGACTAGGGAGCTGTAAAACGCTGGGCGGGAATTTTCGATCGAAAATTCCTTCTTCCGTTCCCCCAACGGAGGACTATCCTTGCGCAAGGGGTTGCACAGTAGCGCGCCCTTCCGGGCTTTTCCAGCGCGGAAAAGCAGGAAAAAGCGCTTCACCCCTCGCGGCCTCAACCCACCAGCCAGCCGGCGGGCGATTTTCGCCGGGATCGGATGGCAAAAGCTGGCCCGCGCCGCCTGTTGGCCGGCCGGCGGTTAGACATCGACCCACCCGCGCAGCAAGTTCTGATGGATGTGGGCAAAGGTTTCGGGCAGTTCGGACTCTGTTTTTGTTTCGGCCACCAGCTGGTGGCGAAATTTATCCATCTGGTAGTTCATCAGGCGGTGTTGCGGGTCCTTGATAAAGGATTGGAACCAGCCGACCGCCGCCCAGCGGCTGCCGCTGGTGACCTCGTTCACCCGGTGGAGCACGTCGGTCGGATAGCACATCAGGGTTCCCGCCTGGTGCTTGATGCGCTGTTCGCCATAGGGCGTCTGAACGACAAATTCCCCCCCCTGGTAGGTCATCGGATCGCTTAGAAAAACCGTGAAGGACAGGTCGGCGCGGATTGCCTCCGCCATCGAAGGGCCCATCAGCGCGGCGTCCATATGGTCTTTGTAGGTCATGCCCGGATCGTAGCGGTTGTACATCAGGGTTACGTTTTTGGGCATGACGTAGGAGGTGATTTCCTGCCGGGACAGCATCTTCGCGATCATCACCTCGGTGACGTGCTTGACCTGCGGATGATTGCGGTCGGCTTGCAGATTGTTCTTCAGCGCCGTCTTGCCGCTGAGCGTGCCGGTCTGGAAGGGAGCCTTGTCCAGCACCGCGCGCAGAGCCTTGATCTCCTTGGCGGAAATAAAGTTCTTAATGGTGAGCATGAAGCAAAAGATCCTCCGCAGGGCGCCCGCGCCGACGCGCGCAGATCCCAAGTCGAGATGGCGGGCGAAAGCTAAAGTCAGATCCTTTTTCCTTGGCTGGTCCAGCGCTGTCAACCGCTAGACAGCGGTCTTTCGGCGGTCGTCGCCGAAAGCGGACTTTTTATTTGGCTGGCGGCGTTTGTGGGAATTGGCTTTTGAGCGAAGCTTTTGTCCGTGGTAGAGCAGGAGAGGCGCTGGCGAAAGGGGCGGCAAACCGAGCCGGAAGGGGGTCACCGCCCCGTCCAAAAGTCCATCGCCGGACAAATAATTCATCCACGCGGCCGATTTTCCCGACAGCTGTTCAAATGAGTGCTCAAACATGAGTGATCAACCATCCAATTCACCCCCTGCGGCGACGGCGACCGCCGGTTCGGATCCGCAACTTTCTCCCGACCAGCAACGTCTGCTGGATCAGCAAATCGCCGAAAACCTGAGCATGATCCGCCAGGCGATTGCGGCGGCGGAAAAGGCGGCCGGGCGCCAAGTTGGAAGCTGTCAATTGGTCGCCGTGTCGAAAGTTCATGGCGTGGCGCGGGTGCGGGCGGCCTTGGCGGCGGGGCAGCGGGTTTTTGGTGAAAACCGCGTGCAGGAAGCGCAAGGCAAATTCCCCGGCTTGCGCGCCACCTACCCCGACTTGCGGCTTCATCTGATCGGCCCCTTGCAAACCAACAAGGTCGGCCAGGCGGTGGCGCTGTTCGATGTGATTGAAAGCCTGGATCGGCCCAAGCTGGCGCGCGCCCTGGCCAAGGAGCGCGACAGGCTTGGCCGCTGCCCGGACTGCTTTGTCCAGGTCAACACCGGAGAGGAGCCGCAGAAGGCCGGCGTGCCGCCCGGCCAGGCCGACGCCTTGCTGGCGCTCTGTCGAGACAGCTTGCAGCTGCCGGTGGTGGGGCTGATGTGCATTCCGCCGGCCGATGAGGAACCGGCCCTGCATTTTGCCTTGCTGCGCAAGATCGCCGAACGCAACGGCCTTGACCAGCTGTCGATGGGCATGAGTGGTGATTTTGAAACCGCCGTGGCCTACGGCGCCACCCGGGTGCGGGTCGGCTCGGCCGTGTTTGGCGAACGGCCCACAGCGCCGCCGCCTGGCTAGCCTCGGATCGACAGGGTCGACGCGTCCGACGGGTCTTTCTCAGTCGATCGCACCCGGGCCGGACGGCGTTTGGGAAATGACCACCGCGTCGCCGAGCTCGAACCGCTTGAGCACCGCCTCCAGGTCGGGCCTGGCCAGCGCCACGCAGCCGGCGGTGGGCGGATAACCGGGTTTGGCGCAATGCAAGAAGATCGCGCTGCCACGGCCGGGAAGCGTCGGATCGCTGTTGTGGTCGAGGACAACCAGCACGTCATAGAGCCGGTCATCGCGCCATAAAACTTCGTGGCTTGCCCGATAGGGAAGCGCCACCTGTTGATTGTAGTTGCGGTCCTCCGGGGCATCACACCAGCCGTCGCAGGCGCGGATTTCTTGCCGGCTGAAAAGACAGTCGGGTGGCGCGCCCCGGTCTGGCCGGTAGAGTACGCGCTGTACGTGCCAGTGGCCCAAGGGCGACGCGCCGTCGCCTTCACGTTTTTCGGCGGCCGGTACCGCGCCGTTTCTGCCAAGCGCGCAGGCGTACAGCTGGTCGTCTTGGCGGGCGTGCCACCCGCCTTTGTGGTCCGGCGTTACAATTAAATCCATGCGGGCGGTGACCTGGTGTGCGATCTCTTTGCAAAGAAGCGTCCTGCGCTTCTTGTCAGAAGATCACAGTCTCGCCAGCCGGTCGATCAAAAAACCTCGGCTTGCTGGGCCTGTTGTTTGGTCATGGCTTCGTATTTCACCAAGGCGTCCAGCATCTTGCTGGCCACGCCGCCGGAGTTGACCGGATCCGATCCCATCAGGTTTTCGGTCTGTGTCAGGCGGGCGGCCGCCTTGCTGTACGCCTCGGCGCCCTTTCGCGCCACCGCCTGCTGACTTGTGGCGATCTTGGCTTGACTGCGAGTCGAGGGCGGGCGGGCCAGCCAATTTTTTGGCTCCAGCGGCATGAACGCGCTTTTCGGCGGATAGCTGGCGGCCAGCTGTGGGTTGGGCGGACGGTCGGCGGGGGCGTCGGGTTTTTCCGTGTCGGTCGGCGCCAGATCCTGGGCCTGCGCGCCAAGTTGGCGCAGATCGGCGGCGAAGGCCGCCAACGCGGCGGTGCCGGTCAGCTGGCCATCCGGGCCATCCGGCGCTGTCGCAGCGACGCCGAGGTTGTTGGCGTCACCGGCAGTCGGGGTCTGTTGCAACTGGGCCTGCTGTTGCATGGCGGTCTCCGCATCCAGCAGCGAGGTCACCATCGCCTGGGTCGCGGCGCTTTGCAGGGCGGCGGGGCGATCGCGCGCCGGATCGGCGACCTCAGGGTCTGCCGGGCCGCGCGACGGGAGTCCGGTTGCCGGGCGGAACGGCAAGGCATTCAACATTGCTTGACTGGCGCTTTCGGATTCGGACGGCTTGCGGCTTGCGCTTGCGCCTGTGACTGCGGCCGCGCCGGCGGCCGGCCCCGCCGGCAAGGGGCGGGGCTGCTGATCGGCGGCGAAAGCCGCCAGCGCCGCCAAGCCGGTCAAGGGAATGTCGACGGTTTGGGGACGCGCGTCACTGGAAATATCGGAATCGCTGGCCACATCAGCGGTGGCGGGGCTGGGCGGCGCGGTCGGGGGCGCTGCCGTTGCCAGCGCCAGGGCCGTGCCGTTGCTGTCGAAGCTTTTCCTGGCCGCGCCCAAGGGATCAAACGCCGCGAAACCGGCGGTGCCGCGCTCCACCGACTGAAGGTCTTGCCAACCGGCAACCTGGATCGGGCCTTGGCCCGGTTGGCCGGCGGTCGCCGGATCCCGGTCCAGCAGGGCCTTGACCGCCTGTTCACCCAAATCGGCGCCGCTGATCTGTTTGATCAATTCATTGCCCAGGGC
This sequence comes from uncultured Rhodovibrionaceae bacterium, assembly GCA_963976695.1. Taxonomy (GTDB): domain Bacteria; phylum Pseudomonadota; class Alphaproteobacteria; order Kiloniellales; family DSM-21159; genus CAXBMB01. The sequence goes on along the minus strand of CAXBMB010000037.1, from coordinate 27,532 downwards.
AAACGCCGCGCCGATCGGGCCGCCAAAAAGGCTGCCGCCGACGATCCGGGCCTGGCCGGAAATGGCATCGCCGGTGATCTCGCGATAGAGCGTGGAAATGATCGGCAGCTGTTGGAGCGGGTTGATCACATCGACCAAATCGTTGAAGGCGGAGTCCAGCGACCCGCTTTGCTCAGCTCCCGTATAGCGCTTCAGCTCGCCGACCGGCGGACGGGTAAAGGGGTCGAAGTCAGTGCGTGCCATGACCGTGCCGAAGCAAGGAGCGGGCCAAGCGCTAACTATTTGATGGAGCTTATTTTTATTAGGGTGGGCTTAGGGAAGGGATTGCCGGATGGCAAGATTTTCCGGCTGCTTGCCCGCCGCTGGGGGGAAAATTTGCCTGCCGGGTTGGGCGGGGCTTGGGCTGGGGCGGTTAGAGGTGGTGGCCGAAGCGCTGCGCCTTGGTCTTGAGGTAGGCCTCGTTGTGACCGTTTGCCGGGAAGAAATGCGGCACCCGCGCAGTGACCTCCACCCCACAGTCGGTCAAGCCGGTCACCTTTTCCGGATTGTTGGTTAACAACCGAACCTGGTTAATGCCGAGATGACGGAGGATTTCCGCTGCCGGGTGGTACAGCCGCTCATCGGCCTCGAAGCCGAGAATTTCGTTGGCGTCCAGCGTGTCCGAGCCCCGATCCTGCATGGTGTAGGCCCGTAGCTTGTTGACCAGGCCGATGTTCCGGCCTTCCTGGGCAAGATAAAGCAGCAGCCCCGCGCCTTCTACCGCCATGGCTTGAATCGACCCGCGGAGTTGGTCGCCGCAGTCGCAGCGAAGCGACCCCAACAGATCGCCGGTATAGCATTCGGAGTGCAGACGAATGAGCGGCGCCTGATCGGGGCGCAGTTCGCCGACCTGGATGGCCAGGTGCTCGCGCCCGCCATCGGCGGGTCGAAAAGCAATGATGCGGGTGTTTTCCGAGTCAAAAAGCGGCACACGAGCGTCGGCCACCTGGGTCAGCGATCGGCTTGCCTTTTCCCGGTAGTGGAGCGCCTGCTCCTGGGTCACGGTCAGCAGGGTGGGGCGGGCGATATGGTCATCGCGGGCGATGATCATCGCCGGCAACAGCCGGGCCGACTTGGCCAGGGAAATGGCGGCCAGCATCACGTCGGCCGGCAAGCTCGCCTGCGCTGGCAGTTGCCCGGTGAAGGGATCCTCGTTAACCGTTGGATTGGCCAGTTGCAGCACCTTGCGCGCGGTCAGTCCGCTGACATCGAAAGCCACCACCGGCGCGGCGCTCTCCAGACCCAAAAAGGCCGTACGCCGATTGGTGAGCAGGAGATAGGCGGCGCCGGCTGCGGTCCCGACCAGGGCTGAAAAACTCGGTTGGGCCAAACTGTCGGCGGCCAGCAGGAGATAGGCTTCGCCTCGGGCGTCCAAGAGGCGGACCGGCAGGTCGCGCCGCAGGTCGCCAATCGCCCGATCAACCACCCGCGCCACCGCAGGGTCGACCGGGCTGTCTTCGGCCAAAAGGGGATTGCCGGCAAAAATGTCGATCATCAAGTCTTTACTCGAAAGCAACATCCGTTCAAATAGACTCACCAGATCGTCTATTCGCGGGGATAGAATTGGGCTTACTTTAGTGCGTTACCGGCGACCTGTCACGGGGCAGCGAGGAGGTTCCGCCCTGTCCCGGTTGTGAAAAGCCGAAAAAAACCAGGGCGCACGGGTGGCGCAGGGGTCGGATCGGTGGGCGCAGCGATCCGGGATCGGGTCGCGCCCGTTGTCGGCGCCGCGCGAACAGACCCCTGAGATGGGGAGGGGCGCGGCAAAAGTCAGCTTGATTTTTTCCGCCCGGTGGCGAAAGAACCTAACAAGGGCGAGAGTTGCGGAACGGGAAGAGGCGAAAAATATGACCGAGGCGCTGTGGCGAGGCTATGACCAGGACGGGTTGGATCGCCAGTTCAACTTGCGAGAAAGAACGCCGGAACATCTGGAGATCTTTCGCCGTTGGGCTGAGGATAGCGCCGCGGTGCGCCGGGCCGCCGGCGCGGGGGATCGGCTGAACCTGTCCTATGGCGCGGATCCGCGCCATCGTTTGGATTTCTTCGATGCCGGGCCGGGATCGCCGCTGTTGATCTTTGTTCATGGCGGCTATTGGCAGGCGTTGAGCAAGGATGACTTTTCCGCCTGGGCGCCGGCCTTTACCAAGGCGGGTGTATCGGTAGCAATGATCAACTACCGGCTGTGTCCGCAGGTGACGATCCCCGATATTGTCGACGATGTGCAGGCGGCGATTTGCTGGCTCTATGTCCGGCGCGACCTGGCGTTCGACCGGCGGCGGATGGTAGTGGCGGGTCATTCCGCCGGCGCGCACTTAACCGCCATGGCGATGCGAACCGACTGGACGGCGCGTGGGTTGCCCGCCGATCTGCTCACCGGGGCGTGCTGCATTTCCGGACTTTACGAGTTGGCGCCGCTGGCGGCCTGCTACCATCAAGCAGTGTTGCGCCTGACGCCCGAGGCGGTGGCCTCGGCCAGCCCGCAGCGATTGCCGTCACGCCGTCCCATCGCCACCATTCTGACGGTCGGCGCGCAGGAACCGGAGGAATTCAAGGCGCAGCAGGAAGACTTTGCCGAGGCGTGCCGACAGGCAAATTCGCCGATAAGGATTGTAGAGTTGCCGGCGCGTCACCATTTCTCGGCAGTGGACGCGCTTTGTGAGGAAGGGCACCCTCTGTACAATGCGGTTCTCACTTTGGTGAAAAATGGAAAACTGGTCTAATTATCAGGACCTCATATTGAACTTCTAGTCAAAGGGTCGTATGTGACAAGCAATGCGTAACACAACGGCGAAAAAAATCCTTCTGGTCGACGATGATGAGTCGCTGCGCGCGTCTTTGTGCGAGCAGTTGCGGCTGCATGAAGAGTTCGTGACCATCGAGGCGAAAACCGCGAGCGAAGCCCTGGAACTGGCGAAAAGCGAATATTTTGACGCGATTTTGCTGGATGTGGGCCTGCCGGACATGGACGGCCGCGAGGCCTGCCGCCTGCTGCGGCGCAGCGGTGTGAAGGCGCCGGTGATCATGCTTACCGCGATGGATTCCGACGCCGACACCATCCTGGGGCTGGAAAGCGGCGCCAATGACTATGTGACCAAGCCCTTTCGCCTGGGGGTGCTGTTGGCGCGGCTGCGCGCCCAGTTGCGCCAGCATGAACAGAGTGAAGACGCGGTCTTCACCATCGGGCCCTATTCCTTCCGACCGGCGGCGAAGATTTTGCTGCAAGATGAAAACGGCAAGAAAGTTCGTTTGACGGAAAAGGAAACCGCCATCCTCAAATATCTCTATCGGGCCGGCGACAAAACCGTGGGGCGCGATACCCTGTTGGGAGAGGTTTGGGGATATAACGCCGGCGTCACCACCCATACGCTGGAAACCCACGTTTACCGCCTGCGACAGAAGATTGAGCCCGATCCCTCCAACGCGGAAATTCTGGTCACCGAACCTGGTGGTTATCGGTTGGTGCCTTGATGACAACGATTAACCCCGTAAGCCGCGCCCCCGATCACAGGAATCCAGGTAAAGTCGGCCAACGAAAATCCGGGCGAAACAGCGCCGTGATCTGGTCCGGCTGAAGGAGTGGGCGCTGTGAGCAACGAAAGTGATTTCACGGTCAAGTTTTGGGGGGTCCGGGGCTCAATCGCCTGTCCGGGCCATGATTTTGCGCGCTATGGCGGCAACACCTCTTGCCTGGAAATTCGTTGCGGTAGCCGGCTGCTGATTTTCGATGCCGGAACAGGGTTACGGTCTTTGGGCGCCAGCCTCTGTTCGGAACAAAACGCCTGTGGCGGCATGGATTTCGATATCTTCCTGACCCACACCCATATCGATCATATTGCCGGCATTCCCTTCTTTGGCCCGTTCTTCGATTCACGCAATAAAATTCGCCTGCACGCCGGAAACCTGGCCCCTGAACGCTCGTTGAAAAACGTGCTCTGCACCTTCATGGCCGATCCGATCTTTCCCGTGCCGCCGGAAATTTTCGCCGCCGATGTCCACTATCTGGATTTCCAGGCGGGTGACCAACTTCACCCCAGCGCCGCAATCGACCTGAAAACCACTGCGCTCAATCACCCAAACCGGGCAACGGGATATCGGGTGGAGTACGGCGGCCGGGCGATCTGCTATATCACCGATACGGAACATCTCGACAACGGCCCGGATCCGGCGATCGCCGAACTGATCGCGGGCGCCGACTATGTGATCTACGACTGCAGCTATACCGATGAGGAATATCAGCGGAAATTCAAGGGGTGGGGCCATTCCACCTGGCAGGAAGGCCTGCGGTTGGTGGCGGCCGCCGGGGCGAAGAACCTGGTGATCTTCCACCACGATCCTTCGCATGACGACGCGTTCATGGACGAGATCGCCGCCCAAGCCGCCGCGCTGCGCCCCGGCACCGTCGTTGCCCGCGAGGGTTTGGTTTTGAGCGCGTGACGCGACGTCGCGCCGGCCTGTGCGGCCGGTCTTTTCTTCCGCTCCGGCGCCAGCCATGATGTGGGTTGACCACCGATCACCTACTACCGACCACCGACCGCCGGTAGCAGGGATGCAATCTTTTAGTTTTTACTTTGGGAATTTTTCACGGTGTCAACCTCCCTGCGCGGCCGCTGGCGGCGCCTTAAGCTTGGCTTGCCAACCCTCTTGGGCTTGGCCCGCCGGGGCTTTTTCATTCCCTACCGCTATGCCGACAGCCTGACGCCGGCCGGGTCCCGGCCCGGCTATCGCGAGGTCGAGGCGCTGTTCCAGGATTTGCAGCCGGCCTTTGCCGATCTGCTGGCGCTGATGGACGGCTATGGCGAGAGTCTGCGGGCCCTTGGCCACCATCGCCCGCCCGAGCCGCGCTTCGCCCAAGACTGGTTTCCCCGACTGGACGCCGCCATGCTTTACACGCTGGTGCGCGCCCATCGCCCCCGCCGGCTCGTCGAGGTCGGCTCGGGCCACTCCACCCGTTTTATCATGCGCGCCATCCGCGACGGCAACCTGGAGACCGGCGTGACCGCCATCGACCCCATGCCGCGGGCCGATTTGGCCGGCCTTAACCTGACCCTGGAGCGGCAGGTGCTGCAAAAGGCCTCTTGGTCGGCCATCGAGGCGTTGCGGGCGGGCGATGTGCTTTCGCTTGATTCCAGCCATATCCTCATGCCTGGCACCGACCTGGATGTCTTTTTTGGCCGCCTGTTGCCGAAGTTGCCGTCCGGCATCCTGTTGCAGGTGCATGATATTTTCTTACCGGACGACTATCCGGCGGCTTGGGATTGGCGGGGCTACAACGAACAATTGGGCTTCTTGCCGCTGATCTTCTCCGGACAGTGGGAGGTGCTCTGGTCCAGCCACTACGTGGCCAGCCGGATGACGGCGGCGGTGGAAGCCTCGGTCGCCGGGGCGCTGGAGCTGCGGCCCGGCGCGCGCGAAACCAGCCTTTGGCTGCGCAAGCGCTAACCAGCGCCAACCTGTGATCGACCGAGAAAAGCGCGTCACCCGGCGCTTTACCGGCTTGTTCACGGAGTTCTGACATGACGTCGGCGGCGCGGTGCGCCATATCAGACTCCGGGAAGCCGCGGGTCTCTTGCCCGGTAATGTTGCAGACGAAGGAGAAGCGTGTGCTGAAACTTCTAGGCGGAGGCGATGCTCAAGCCAAGCTGCCAGATCGGGTGCGGCAAGCCATTGAACGGCAGGAAGATCGAACCGAGCAGTTGATTGGTTGGATCCAGCTGGTGGTGGTCTTGCTGTTTGGGTCGCTTTATACCATTTCGCCAAAGACCGCGCCGATGACCCTGTCCGAGGACCTGCCGGTGCAACCGGTGCCCTGGATCCTGGGAATCTATTTCGGCTTAACCTTGATCCGCATTATCTGGACTCATCAAAGCCGCTTGCCCGATGGGGTGGTGGCGCTCTCCATTGTGCTGGACGTGGCGCTGTTGATGATTTTGATCTGGACCTTTCACCTGCAATATGGCCAGCCCGCCTCCTTCTATCTCAAGGCGCCGACCTTGCTGTATATCTTTATTTTCATTGCCTTGCGGGCCTTGCGGTTTGACGCGCGCTTTGTCGTCCTGACCGGTGTGGTGGGGGCGCTGGGTTGGGGGGCGATGCTGTATTACGTCATCACCATTGATCCCACCAACACCATGATCACCCGCAGCTATGTAGACTATCTGACCTCCAACGCCGTGCTGTTGGGGGCGGAGTTTGACAAGATCATTTCCATTCTGGTGGTGTCGATCATCCTGGGCGTGGCGCTGGTTCGCGGACGGGACCTTTTGGTTCGCTCGGTATCGGAAAACCTGGCAGCGCAGGAGCTTTCACGGTTTTTCGCGCCGCAGGTGGCCGATCGGATCAAGGGGGCGGATCAGGAAATTACCGCCGGTTCGGCGGAAATCTGTGAGGCGGCCATTCTCAATCTCGATCTGCGCGGCTTCACCCGCCTGGCGGAAAGCGCGCCGCCGGAGACGGTTTTGGCGCTGCTCGGCGCCTATCAGGCCCGCTGCGTCCCGATCATTCAAAAGCACGGCGGTTCGATCGACAAGTTCCTCGGCGACGGCATCATGGCGACCTTTGGCGCGGCCGAAAGCAGCGCGACCTATGCCGCCGACGGCCTGCGGGCGCTGGAAGAGATTCTCGATGCCGCCGAAGCCTGGAAGGCGGCGCGCGCCGCCAAGGGCCAGACCTGTCCCGAGATCAACGGGGCCCTGGCCACCGGGCGCATTCTCTTCGGCACGGTGGGCGATGAAACACGCTTGGAAATCACCGTGATCGGCGATGCGGTGAACCTTTCGGCCAAGCTTGAAAAGCACAACAAGGCGACGGGCACCCGGGGCTTGGTGACCGCGGCCAGCTTCAAACTGGGCGAAAGCCAGGGGTTTCAATCCAGCAAGCGCTTTCAGGAGCTGCCGCAGCAGTCGGTGTCCGGCGTTCGCGCCCCGGTCGACCTTCTCGGTCTCCGTTGACCGGCCGCAAGGGGCAGGGATACTGGCGCGGTCGCCTCTGATCACACCCCAGCCATACCCGGCCTATTTATAAGGGTCGGCGGCATCGCGCAGGCCGTCGCCGAAATAGTTGTAGGCGATGACGACGATAAACACCGGCACCACCGGCAGCATCAGCCAGGGATAGAGCTTCACCACCGAGATGTCCTGGGCGTCGTTGAGCAGCACGCCCCAGGACGTCACCGGCGGGCGCAGGCCCAGCCCCAGGAACGACAGGGCGGTTTCCGCCAGGATCATCTGCGGGATGGACAGGGTGGCCGAGGCGATCAGGTGACTGGCGAAGGAAGGCAGCAGATGGCGGCCGATAATCCGATGGGGCGGGGCGCCCATCAGTTGCGCGGCGGTGGTGAAGTCCTCCTCGCGCAGCGAAAAAAACTTCGAGCGCACCGCGCGCGCCAGGCCCGGCCAATCCAGCAGGGCCATGATGATGGAAATGCCGAAGAACACCGTCACCGGGGACCAGTTGACCGGCAGGATGGCGGACAGGGTCATAAACAGCGGCAGCTCGGGAAAGGACTTCAGAACTTCGATGATTCGCTGCACCAGGCTGTCGATGCGGCCGCCGTAGTAGCCGGCCAGGCCGCCGATCACGATGCCGAGGATAAAGGAAAGGGCCACCGAAACCAGACCGATGGTCATGGAAATTCGGGTGCCGTAGATGACGCGGCTTAGCAGGTCGCGGCCCAGGCGGTCCGTGCCCCACATGTAGAAGGTGCCGCCGTCTTCGGCCGGGCAAACCAGGTGGAGGGAGCCGGGGATAACCCCCCAGATCTTATAGCTGTCGCCGGAACAGAAGAACCGGATCGGGTAACGCTCGGTTTTGTCCTCGACGTAGGTCCGCTGGAAAGTCACCGGATCCAGGCCCGACTTGTAGCCATAGACAAAGGGTCCGACAAACTCCCCCTGGTCAAACAAATACAGCGATTGGGGCGGGGCGTAGATGTAGCGGATATTGCGGCTATCAAGATTGTAGGGCGCGAAGATCTCGGCAAAGACCACCAGCAGGAAAAAGAACCCCAGCACATAGGCCGAAACCATCGCCAAACGGTGATGTTTGAACTTCCACCACATGATCCGCCATTGGCTGGCCATGTAGTAGCGTTCCTGGGTTGCGGTCAGCGGTGGTTCTTCATAGGGATTGAAGGGCGTCGGGTCGACGAAGTGCGCCAATTTTTCAGGGTCGTGCGGTGGTTTAGGGTCGTGCGGTGGTGCGGCCGCGGGGGTGGCGTCGGTTTTTTTCTGGCTCACTTGGTGGCCCCTCCGGTCAGGCGGATCCGTGGATCGAGGACCCCCAGCAACAGGTCGGAAACAAGAAATCCAATAACCACCAGCAGGGATTGAAACATCAGGAACGAGCCCGCCAGATACATGTCCTGACTGAGCAGCGCGTCCACCAGCAGCTTGCCGGTGGTCGGCAAATCCATCACCACGGCGATAATCGCGGCGCCGGAAATAACCCGAGGCAGCAGGCTGCCGAGCTCCGCCACGAAGGGGTTCAGCGCCAAGCGCAGCGGATATTTAAACAGCAGCCGGCGCTCGCTCAGTCCCTTGGAGCGGGCCGTCACCACATACTGTTTGTCCAGTTCATCCAACAGGTTGGCGCGCAGCTTGCGTATCATCGAGGCGGTGCCGGAGGTTCCGATCACGATAATCGGGGCCCAGAGGTGGAGCAGCACGGACTGGACCTTGGCCCAGCTCCAGGCGGCGCCCTCGAACTGCGGATCCATCAAGCCGCCGATGGAGATGCCGAACCAGTCGTTGAAGTAAGCCATCACCACCAGCGCCAGGAGGAAATCCGGCGTCGCCATGCCCAGGAAGCCGATGAAGGACCAGAAATAATCGCCTTTGGAGTATTGATTGACGGCCGAGTAAATGCCGATCGGGAAGGACACCAGATAGACGAAGATGATGGTGGAGACGGCGACGACCACCGTCAGTTCCAGGCGGTCCCCGATCAGCTCGCTGACCGGCAGGCGGTATTCGAAGGAAAAGCCCATGTCGCCGTTGAGCAGCCCCCAAACCCACTCGGCGTAGCGCAGCAGATAGGACTTATCCAGGCCGTACTGCTCACGCAAGAACTGGATCTTATCCGGCGAGACGGCTTCGCCCTGGGCCTGCAGTTCGGCGACCATGGTTTCCAGGTAGTCGCCGGGGGGCAGTTGAATGATCACAAAGATGATGAAGGAAATCACCAGCAAGGTCGGGATCAAGGCCAGGAGGCGACGCGCGGTATAGGCAAACATGGTTATATTATCCCGCCTTCTCCAAAAAGGGTTCCAGCGGGGCGCTCTGCGGGTCCGCGCGGACGAAATGACCCTGGCCCAAATGCACCATCTTGGGGTGAGCTTTGCCGTCGATGGTAAAGGGCGCCGACCAATGGATCGGCTCCGAGGTTCGTTCATCCATCAGGGCGGCCAGATCCAGCGGATGGTTGGGATCCGGTTCGGGCACCGCCGACACCAGCGCCCGGGTATAGGGGTGGATCGGGTTGTTGAACAGCAGGGCCTTGGGGGCCAGCTCGACCAGGCGGCCCCGGCACATCACCGCGATCCGGTCGGCGATGTAGTCGACCACCGCCAGGTTGTGGCTGACGAAAAGATAGGTCAGCCCCAACTGGGCCTGCAGATCCTTCAACAGGTTCAAGACTTGCGCCTGAATGGAGACATCCAGCGCCGAAACCGGCTCGTCGCAAAGCAGCAGCTGAGGCTTCAGCGCCAGCGCTCTGGCGATGCCGATACGCTGGCGCTGCCCACCGGAAAAGGAGTGGGGATAGCGCTGCAGGTGGCGTACGTTCAGGCCCACCAGGCGCATCAGTTCCTTTACCAGATCGGCGCGGCTTTTCGAGGTGCCGATCCGGTGAATCACCAGCGGCTCGCTGATGATGTCAAACACCGTCATGCGTGGATTGAGGGAACTGAACGGGTCCTGAAAGATGAACTGCACCTTCTGGCGGAAGTTCACCAGTTCCTGGCCCTGCAAGGCCAGCATATCAATGTCCTGGCCCTGGTCGTTGAAGGTCACCGACCCGCTGTCGGGCTTCAGCGCCCGCATGATCATCTTCGACAGGGTGGTCTTGCCGCAGCCGCTTTCCCCCACCAGCCCCAAGCACTCGCCGCGATTGATTTCGAAACTGACGTCGTCGACCGCAAGCAAGCGGGTCCGCTCGCCCTGGCTAAACCAGCCGGCGGACTTTCGAATCGAGAAGGATTTGCTCAGACCCTCGACACGCAGCAAGGGGGGGCCGCCCGGCTCGTCCGCCACCCAGGCCTGCTTGCCGGCAAGCAGGCTGTTCGCGTCGCCCCGCTTGATTTCCCGCAACGGCTGCAGCCGCTCGCCCTCGGCCATGTCAAACCGCGGCACGGCGTGAAGCAGCGCCTTCAGATAGGGGTGGCCGGGGTTGGAAAAAATATCGTCGCGCGTCCCGGACTCCATCACCTGTCCCCGGTACATCACCACCACCTCGTCGGCCACATTGGCCACCACGCCCAAATCATGGGTGATGATCAGCACCGCCATCCCCAATTCGCTTTGCAGATCTTTCAGCAGCTTGAGGATCTGGGCTTGAATGGTGACGTCCAGCGCCGTGGTCGGCTCGTCGGCGATCAGCAGCGAGGGGTGGCACACCAGGGCCATGGCGATCATGGCGCGTTGGCGCAGGCCGCCGGAGAGTTCGAAGGGATAGCTGCGCAGCGCCCGCGCCGGGTCGGGAAATCCGACGTGGGCCAGCATCGCCCGGGTGATCTCGTCCGCTTCCCGGCCTGATTTGCCCCGGTGCAGCTCCAGGGATTCGCCAATCTGATTGCCGACGGTGTGCACCGGCGACAGGGATGTCATCGGCTCCTGGAAGATGATCGAGATGCGGTCGCCGCGCAGCGCCCGCATCTGTCGGCTGTCGGGCGCGAGCCCTGCGATATCAACGGGACCGTTTGGCAGGCTAGGATCGTTGAGTAGGATGCGGCCTCGGCTGATGCTGGCCTTTTTGGGCAGAATGCCCATAATCGACTGGCTGACCACCGATTTGCCGGAGCCCGATTCTCCCACCAACGCCACGGTGGCGCCGGGGCGCACGGAAAAGGAAACTCCCCGGACGGCTTCCAACCGGCCTTCGGGCAGGCAAAAGCCGACATGCAGGTCCTCAACGCTCAGAAGCTTACCCAAACACACCCCCTTCAATGCACCCTACGCTACTTTCTCGGTGACGGAGCAATTTAAGCCAAGCAAATAAATCACGGTGTGATTCTAGTTGACCGACCTTTGCTCTAGAGGGTGACGCCCGACGGGCAAAGAAGCGCTTGGCGCTTCGTCTCTGTCGTGCATCCGATTCTTGAGTGTGATCACGAAGAACCTTTCCTCCCGATGGCGGCGTCTTACCTCTTTTTTACGGCGTTATTGTGCATGACGCGACCGTGTGCTGACCTGTTTTCTACCTCAATACGATTTGGGACGGAACCTCGCGATGTGAAAAAGTCATCAAGCCGGCGGAAAAGACCGCCGCGGCGGAAGAATTAACCGGCCCCGTGCCCGTAGCCTTCGCCAATCGGCCGGGGGGTTTCTTCTTCCAAGCTGACGCCGATGGCCAGGAAGTTGCTCGCGGTGCTGGGATCGCTTTCGGCGTTTTGCTCGCGGGCCGCCTTGGCCGCGTGCCACGACAAATCGCGAAAGCCTTGCAAACTGGACTCGAAGCTCAATTTGTTTCCCGCGCCCCGCAGATCCAGCTGCAAAAACCCCCCTTGCTGCTGGCTACGCTGTCGCCGGGATCCGTAGTATCGGAGGCGAACAGCCGCCAGGTCTGACCATTTGAGCGCTTTGCCGGCGCCAAAGACGTGCAGCAGAACGCCCTGATCGCTGAGCACCACTTCGGTTCGGTGCTGCTTGACGGTGCGCAGGCCGAAAAACAGGAAAATCGCGAGAATCACCGCGAAAATCACCAGCACCCACGGCGCCGGCTCGGCAAACAGCAGAATGGCTCCGCTGATGGCGACCCCACTGCCGGCTCGCAGATAGTCGCCAACCAGGCGCTTTACGGGGTAACGGTAGGTGATGGTGGCGCCGCTGCTTTGCTCCATGGGGGACCTGGCTCTGATTTTGTTGTCTGGGAAAGGGCGAGGGGTCGGAGGCTGGAGATATCACAGGCCTTGCCGCGCTGCTAGAGCGGGATCGCTTGGCAAAGCGGCGCTTGGCGCTTCGACCCTGTCGTCACGCACCCTCCGATAGAGCGATATCAGGCGCCGTCACGGTTTAACCGGGATCACCGCGTTCGTCCATTTAGACCGATCCAACGTGAGCAGCTGTTTGATCAACTCCGCGCTCCGCCGGGCGCCGTCGCTGGCCAGCGGCGGGTAGGTCAGCTCGCGCCGCCGCGGCAGGGCGTCCAGCGCCGCGGCGAGGTTTTCTGGACTGAGGTCACGGTCCTCCAAAATTCGAAGCGCGCCGCGATCGGCCAGCAGCCGCGCGCGCTGCAGCTGTTCGCTCTGCCCGCCAGCGGTAAAGGGCACCACCAGGGTCGGGGCGCGGGCGGCCAGGCTCTCCACCACCGTATTGTATCCGCCCTGACTGAGCGAGAGGCGGCAATTGGCCAGAAGGGTTGGAAAATCCGCGCGGCTGCGCTCCACGATCACACCGGCGGGGGCCGCCTGTCGCAGGGCGCGAAACTCCGCCTCCGGGCGGTTTGTCCCGGTCAAAAACCGCCAGCGGCGCTGGCGAAAACGCGACAGGTCCCGCGCCTTTAGGGCACAGTCCAGCAGATGCCAGCCGAAGGCGCCGCCGCCGGCCGACACCAGAATTTCATCCTGGCCGACGGCGGCCGCCGCCCCGGACGGCGCGGGCGGGCTTTGATTGAGAACATAGCCGCTATAGAGCAGCTGCGCGGCGATTTGGCGGTGCTGGGGAAAAGAGGCGGACAGCGGAATGATGTCGGGGTCGCCGTGAATAAGCAGCTTGTCATAGTATTGGCTGACTGTTTCGGCCATCCAGCGGGTCTTTTCCGCCGGTTTTTGCACCAACAGGTCGCGCACCGATCCCAAAATCAACGGCCGGTCGGGCCGCGCCCAGGCCGCCGCCAACAGCGGATGCAGCTCAAAGCGCAACTGCTTGCGGCCGAGCGGAAACATTTCAGTCAACAGCACTTTCGGACGGCTTTCTTGGAACAGCGCCAAGAGCGTCTCACGCCGCTGTGCGCGCAGCCGGTCGTCCAGCGGCGCGCCGTCGGCTTGCAACAGCTGCGTGAAGGTCTCGTCGGCCGCGTGGAGCGCGGGCAGTTGATGGAAGCGCGCGCCGCCCAGGTCTGGCTCTGGTCCCTGTTGTCGCAGCGGACGGCCGCCGGAAACCAGCAGCACCCGCAGCCCGGCCTGCTGGAAGGCCTGGGTCAAGGTCATGGCGCGGCGCAGGTGGCCAATGCCAAAGAGATGGGTGACCCAAAAAAGGATGTCGACCTGCCGGCTCATTGCACCCGCCTGTCCGCCCGCGCCGTCAGGGGCCGGTTGAGCGCGATCAGCCTGGGCGTTCCCGCCGGAGTGATCTCGAACAGGTGATAGCAGCTGTTCTGCAGCTTTTCAGGCGGCGCGCCGGTCATGTCCCAGTTCAGCGCCCAGGCATAGAGGGCGCGGATGATGCCCTTGTGCGCCACCGCGCCAGCCGGAAGGCCCTGTTGCGCCAGCCGGGCCAGCCAAGGCGTCAGGCGCTGCTGCACCTCGCGCGGGCTTTCCCCGGCCTGGGGCCGGAAATCCAGGCCCCGCGCCTCGTTGCCGGCCAGCGCCGCCCCGAGACGCCAGCGAAGGTCGGCCAGCCGCTCGCCCTCCCAGGCCCCCCAGTCCATTTCCAGCAGCCCCGGCTCGACACGGGCCGGTTCGAGCCCGGTCAGGGCGGCGGTTTCCCGCGCCCGGCGCAGCGGCGAGACAAACCAGCGCCGGCGGACCAAATCGTCCGGCAGTCGGTAGCCGCGGGCCTCCCACCGTCCGGCTTCGGACAGCGGGATGTCGCGGCGGCCTTGCAGCCGTCCCTGGGCGTTCCAGCGCGTCGGTGCGTGGCGCAGCAGGATCAGGGGAACGTTGCCGGCGGTCATGCGCCGGGATCCCTGCTGGCGTCCCTGTGGGCGCTCAGCGCCGCCAGCGCGGCGTTGAGGTGGGCGCTGGCGGCCGGCAGGCTGTGCTGGTCTTGGGCTTTTTGCCGCGCCGCCGCGCCCATGGCCTGGCGGCGAACGGGATCGCGCAGCAACAGCTCGAGCTGCCGCGCGAAGGCCGCCGGGTCCTCGGGCGCGGCCAGCAGGCCGGTGACGTCCGCTTCAACGATCGCCGGCACGCCGCCCTGCCGCCCCGCCAGGGCAGGCAGACCCAGCGCCTGCGCCTCCAGCAGGGCCATGCCGTAGGCTTCGTTGATCGCCGGCCAGAAGAACAGGTCGCCGCAGGCCAGCGCCTGGCTGTAGGCCGGCGCGGTCAGTTCGCCAGCGAAATGAATATTGCGGCGCGGCAGGTCGGCAAAGAGCGCTTCCACCGTCGCGCGGGCCGGGCCATCGCCAATCACCAGCAACCGAAAGGGGGCGCGCACCTGGTTCAGCGTGGCGGCGATAACCCGATAGGACTCCAGCTTGGCGCGGCGGCGCATCATGGCGCTGACCACGATCCAGGGGGCCCGCGAGTCCAGCGGAAAGGCGTCGCGTCGCCCCCGGACGTCGGCATAGGGCGCCAGGTCCAGGAAGGGCGGCAAATCCCGGAGCTTGGCTTTATCGGGCAGGCAGTCGGCGTTGCGCGGGTTGAGCGGGAAAATGGCGGCGGCTTGGTTGACCGCGCGTCGGGCCGCTTGATAGCTGTGATCCCAGGGTCCGCCGGCCCGCTTGGGGGCCAGCGACGCCTCGGCCAGCAGGTAGGGAATGTTCAGCGCCCGGGCCACCCGCGGGCCGATCCAGTCGGCGGCGCGGTAGTAGAGATGGTAGGTGAACCAGGCATCGGGCCGGGGTTGCAGGCCCCGTTCGACCTGAGCCAGATAGCGTCGCGCGAGCCGTTGTCCGAGTTGGTCCAGACGGTGCTGGCGGATCGGATCGCCCAGTGGGTCGCTGGACCGCAGGCGCGTGGCGATCGCGACGTCGTGGCCGGCGACGCGCAAGGCCGCGATCAGGCCCCGCGCCATCTGCCGGTCGCCGGAGGGGGTCGGATGATCGGGCGGTTTCATCGGGGCGTAGAAGGCGATTTGCATGGCCCGGTCCGGTTACCGCGTCGCCAGGGCGCGGCGGGCCGCGGTTTCGGCGTTGGTCTCGGTGTTTGATGGCGCGCAATCGAGCCGCGCCGGCTCACCGGACGCCGGCCGCGCAGTGGCCCTATCCGATGCGCTCGGCAGGTCAAATCGGGCCAGAAGCGCGCCGATGTTCTGGCGCAGCCCAAAGGCCGCGCGCAGCTTCGTTTGGCCTGCCAGGCCCAACCGCTGCCGCAAGCCGGGGTCGGCGATCAGCTCGGCCAACGCCCGGGCCAGCGCCGGCGGGTCGTCGGGCGGCACCAAGAGGCCGCTTTCGGCTGTCTCAATCAGCTCTGGAATGGCCGACACCGCGGTGGAAACGCAGGCCAAGGCCTGGCTTTGCGCCTCCATCAGCACGTTGGGCAGCCCGTCACGGTCGCCGTCGCCGGCGATCCGGCTGGCCAGCACAAAGATGTCGCTTTGCCGGTAGGCCTGGATGACCTCTTCTTGGGGTTGGGCGCCGCGCCAGGTAATCTTCCGGGCAATCCCCAAGTCCCCGGCCTGGCGTTTCAGCGCCGCGAGCTGTTCGCCGCCGCCGATATGGGTGAGGCGCCAGGCGCGCGTCGGCGGCAGCGCCGCCAGGGCGCGCAGTAGATCGGGGTAGCCCTTTTTTTCCACCGCGCGCCCGACCGACAGCAGCCGGACCGGATTTTCTGGATCCGTTCCGTCGGCCGCGCTCGGCGCCGGCGGGGCGGGAAAGCGATCGAGGTCCAGGCCGTGATAGACCAGGCTGACCTTGGCGGGGTCGGCCGCCAGCGCTGCCAAGTGCCGTTGTCCCACCGCGGTGCAGGTCACCAGCCAGGCCATGGCGTCGATTTTTTCCCGTTTCTCCCAATCGGGACTGGTCCAGATGTCGCGGGCATGGGCCGACACCGACCAGGGCAGGCCGCGCATCAGCGCGGCATAGCGGGTCACCGAGGCGGGGGTGTGAAGAAAGTGCGCGTAGAGCCAGTCAACCTCGGCCGGCAATTCGGCGGCCAAAACACAGGCCTGGCCGAACCGCCGCGCCCGATTGGCCGTCCGGTCGCGCCGCCAGTCCTTGAGAAAGGCGGCGCGGGCCCCGCCGTAGCCGGGTAGGCGACGCACCGCGCGCCAGGCCCGCAGGACCCGCCCGGTTTCCTGGTGAAGATATTCGGGCAGGTAGGCAACCGGGGCGGTGATCTCCCGATGCACCGGGTGTTGTCGCTGGTCGGTGGGATGGCGCAGAGAGACGATTTGCACGCCGAGTCCAGCCTTTTGCAACTCCAGGATCTCCTGGGCGATAAAGGTTTCCGAAAGGCGTGGATAACCTTTGAGAACAACAGCGATGGTCTTAACCATGGGGGCCATTCAAAAGCTTGGAACAGGACGCGCCGGGCAGGAAAAGATCGCCGGGGACCGATAGTGGCGCCCGGCGGGCGGTGCGATCAGTCGGCATTGGCCAAGGCCAGCGAGTGGCGGCCGCGCGCCAGCCACTGCTGGCTGAGCTTGACCACATTGGTGCGACCGTCCATCAGGCCCGGCACCACCACCACGGAGGGTTTGGCCTGCTGTGGCAGGTCGCGCAGCGCCGTCGCCATGGTTTTGGGGTCGTGAACCTTGTCGTCCTTGAGCATGCGCACCAGCTTGAGATCCTGGGCGCGGGAAATGCGGATCACCTGCTCCAGACGGGGATGGGTGCGGGGAATAACCAGGCCGCGCTTGTCAAAGGAGAGTAGTTCGCAGAAGGTATTGTAACCGCCCATGCAGACAATGCCCAAGGCCTCCTCCAACAGTGGCTCGATGTGGGCGGAAAAGGTCAGAGCTTCAACCTTGTCCAGCCGGTCGACCCGTTCCTGAAAGCCGCGCTGCTTGTCGCTGCTCATAAAGGGCCCCAGCAGCACGACGGCGGGATGGGGCATGTCGGGGTCGGTTTCGTAGGCGTTCAGCACCCAGTCAACGATGGCTTCGCCGTCGCCGCCGCCGCCGACGGTCACCAGGATATAGGGTTCGGTGACTTTCTTCAGCGGCGTCTTGTGCGCTTTCGTGTCGCCGCGCCGTTCGAGATAGCCGGTGAAGGTCATCAGGTTGCGCACCGACGCGGGAATGGTCATCCCGGCCAGCGGGTCGCAGATTTGCGGCAGGCCGTAGACCCAAATGTCACAGTAGTAGTTGGCCAGGGCGGGCACCACATGTTTGCGCGCCCACTCTCTTTCCAGCAGTTTGGGATCGTCCATCACATCGCGCAAACCCAGGATGCAGGGGATGCCTCTGGATTGAAGCATCTTCAGCGTCGGTTCCACCTCGCCGTTGAGCCCGAGGGGCTCCTTGTCCACCAGGAAAAGGTCCGGGTCGTAGATTTCCGCCGCGCGCTGAATGATCGCGGCGCGCAAGGCCATGGTCTGCTTAATGTCCATCGGCAGCTTCAGGGAGACATAGTCGCCATTTCGCTGCTTGACGACGCCGGGAATGCGGACGTAGTCCACCCGATCGTGAAAATCAAACCGCCCGACGATCGGTGAGCCGGAAAGGATCAGAACGGAAAGCGTTTCGTCGGACTCCACCAGGGCGTGCGCGATTTCTCGGCAGCGCCGCAAGTGGCCCAGTCCAAAGCTGTCGTGGCTATAAATGAGAACTTTAAAGCCCGCGCGGTCGGTGGCCATATTTCCCCTTTCAGCCCGTCGCACCCGATGGGCCTTGTTCCCCAAATATTATCTCATCACGACCGTCGAGCGTCGCTGCTGTGTCCGCCGCCAGTGCCACCCGCCAGTGCCACCCGCCAGTATCACCCGCGGCCACCCGCGCGCAAGCGCGCCGGTCGGGAGGCGCGGCTTGATGCCATCACAACTTCGGCGTTGCAAGAGTTGTCACAGCCGCCATTGGAAGAGTTTTTACAAGGGCGGTTAGGTGGCGGGTGTCTCGGATAATATCCTGAATGGCTTGGTGGTTGGTTACCTGGCTGGTCACAGCGTTCGTTGCAAGGGCGAGGCCAGTCACGAGGTTATCGTCACGAGGGTGTCGCTACGTGGCCGGTCAAACGACTATTGCACAGCCTAGGCTTGCTGGGAAAGGACCCATGGAACCCAACCTGCTGCGGTGCAAAAAAAATCAAACCGGCCGCGGGTCGAGGTTTTCTTTTCTTGCCGTTGTGTGGCGCTTCGCTAAGTTGTTTGCTGGAGGAAGGGATCGGAATCCCTCCCAGGCTGTCACTAGATGGCGACCGGTTTTCCAATCGGCGGCCATTTACTGCTATATATTCCGGTTTCTCGTACCATATAGAAAGCGGGTTTTCTTGCGGACGGGTCGGTGTCTGAACAGGAAAAGGGTGGGACTCAAAACTCAAAAATGTCAAGCCGGGTTGTTCGTTGGCGCGGCCGCCGGTGAGGCCTGGCGGCAAGCGATGGGCGAAAGCGACAGGATTGTCGACCGTCATGTGGGGGCGCCCGTGCGGGGCCACCGGCGGAATAGAGAGTGGGACAGGGCCGGATAACGGGGGTTTCCGGGACAGATTTGGAGCATCATGGAGCCGAACCTCTTCAAATATATTTGGCGCTACAGCAAGGCTGAGCAGATCAGCATTCTCCTGTTGGTGCTGCTTTCGCTGCCGTTTTATTTTCTGTCGCTGGACGTGCCGAAGAAGATCGTCAACATCGGCATTCAAGGCGAAGGCTTCCTTCGACCGGATTCCACCTTGCTCTTTGGCGATTTCTCCCTGCCCTTTTTCGATCAACTGTTCGGGAGGAACATCGTCCTTTTTGAGGGGGTCGAGCTCGGCCAGATGGCCACCTTGATGGCCTACAGCCTGGTTTTCCTGTTGATGGTCTTCATCAACGGCGGCTTCAAGTTCAGCATCAACACATCAAAGGGGCGGCTGGGCGAGCGGATGCTGCGCCGATTGCGGTTCGATCTGGCCGATCGGCTGTTGAGGTTTTCCCTGCCCCAGGTGCGCCGGATGAAGGGCGCCGAAGTCGCCACCATGGTCAAGGATGAAGTCGAACCCTTGGGGGGCTTTATCGGGGACGCCTTCGTGACGCCGCTGTTCATGGGGGGACAGGCCATCACGGCGATGGTCTTTATCATGGTGCAGTCTTTTTGGCTGGGCCTGGTGGCCGGGGTGATTGTCTTGGCCCAGGCGATTCTCATTCCAAAGCTTCGGGTCGCCATCCTGCGGCTGGGCAAGGAGCGGCAGTTGACCGCCCGGGCGCTGGCCGGCCGGGTCAGTGAACTGATGGACGGCGCGGTGGAGGTTCATGCCAATGACGCCTCCAATTGGGAGCGCGCCGAGATAACCCGTCGTCTGGGCCGCATCTATGACATTCGGTTTGAAATCTATCGCCGTAAATTCTTCGTGAAGTTCCTCAACAACTTCATGAGCCAGCTGACCCCGTTCTTCTTCTATTCCATCGGTGGTTACCTGGCCTTGACCGGCCGGCTCGACCTGGGCGCCCTGGTGGCGGTGATCGCCGCCTACAAGGACCTGCCGGGCCCGATCCGTGAGTTGATCAACTGGGAACAGCGCCGCAACGACGTGCAGATCAAGTATGATCAGGTGATCGAGCAGTTTGCCCCGGCGGAGATCATGGCCGCCGAGCGCCAGGACCCGGAAAAAGACAGCCCGCCGCTCAAGGGCCCGATCAAGTTCTCGTCCCTGACGCTGCTGGATGACAGCAACAACCGCCTGCTGGACAGCTTCGATACCACGGTGCCCTTGGAAAAGCGCATCGCGGTGGTTGGCGACAGCAGCAGCGGCAAGGAATTTCTCTCGACTTTGCTTGCCGGGTTGATTTCACCGAGCAGCGGCTCGGTGATGATCGGAGAGCTGCGCAGCGACAACCTACCGGAAGCGGTCACCGGCCGGCGGATTTCCTATGTTGAGCCGCATTCCTATCTCTTCCCGCTGTCGGTGCGGGAAAACCTGATTTACGGCTTGCGCCACAAGCCCCTGGTCGACGCCAGCTATACCCCGTCGGAAGCCGCCGAGGCGAAAGCGCGTCTGGCGGAAATCGAGCGCGCCGGCAACAACGCCTTGGATTTGAATGCCGAATGGATCGACTATGCGGCCGCTGGGGTGAAGGACAGTCAGGAGCTGCTGACGGCGATGCAGGCTGTGTTGGCCAAGGTCGGTCTGGAAGAGGATGTTTATGGTTTCGGTCTCAATGGCGCCATTGACCCGAAGGCGCGGCCGAAAGAGGCGGAGGCCCTGCTGAAGGCCCGCGCCGCCTTGACCGAGCGTCTGGAGGCCGACGGCAACAGCGACCTGGTCATGCGGTTTGATCCCGAGGCCTACAACAGCAACGCCACCTTGGCGGAAAATCTGCTGTTTGGCACCCCGCGCAAGCCGAGCTTCGAGACCGATGGCCTTGCCGACAACCGCTTGGTCAAGGCGATTTTTGATCGCGAGGGTTTGACGCCGCGGCTTGCCGAAAAGGGGTTGGTGATCGCCCAGACCATGGTGGAAATCTTTGCTGATCTGCCTGCCGGCCATCCCTTCTTTGAGCAATTTTCCTTCATCGACGCCGATGATCTGCCCGGGTTCACCCAAATCGTGGCGCGGGCCGAGCAGAAGGGGGTGGCGCAGCTTTCCGCCGAAGACGTCAATGCCTTGATGCACCTGCCCTTCAGCTACGTCGAGGCGCGCCACCGTCTGGCGTTGGTGGACGAGACCTTCGCCGAACAGGTCCTGGCGGTGCGGCGGCGCCTGACCCAGGCGATCACCCAGCAGGATCCCGGGGCGGTCGCCTTCTATGATCCGCAGGCCTACAATGCCGCCGCATCGGTGATGGACAACGTGCTGTTTGGGCGCCTGGTTTATGGCCAGGCCGAGGGCGCGGAACTGGTCGGTCGCGCGATCCGCGATGTGTTGGATCGGCTGAATCTGCGGCCGCTGGTGATGGAATCGGGCCTGGATTACGATGTCGGCGTCGGCGGCAAGCGGCTGCGGCCGGTGCAGCAGCAGAAGCTGGCCTTGGCCCGCGCGCTGCTCAAGCGTCCGGATTTGTTGGTGATCAACGAGGCGACGGCGATCATGGACGGCACCACCCGCGCCGAACTGGTGGAAAATTTGCTTGACGCGCGCCGGGACGGCGGCCTTTTTTGGGTGCTGGAGCGGGCGTCGCTGGCGGAAAAATTCGATCAAATTCTTGTGGTGAAACAGGGCCGCCTGGTGGAACAGGGCGGCTTTGAGGCGCTCAATCGCGATGGATCGCATTTCAAGGAGTTGCTCAACAGCGATTGAATCTTGCCCGGGTGGTTTCCCGAGTGGTTTGGCGGGTGGTTTGGCGTGTCGGATCGGGCTCCTGCGGCACGTCGATTTGCCACGCTTGCGCCAAGCGATAAGATCAGACAAAGTCGCGCTTTCTGACCGGACGGTTCTTTTCACCGGACCAAGGGATCTGGCGAGTTGAGGATCGCGGCAATCCGAGCATTGTGACAAACTGGGGCGCGTCGCGCGATCGTCAAGTCAATGGGGGCAGGCGCCGGGAACTGGCGCTATCCGCGCGGGAAGGAACAGAAAAAATGAGCCTGGATCAAGAAGTTGCGACACTGAAGAAAATCCCGCTGTTTGCCAACATCGACACCGCGAAGCTCAAGTTGATGGCCTTTGCGAGCGAGCGGATGAATTTCAAGGACGGGCAGACGCTCTGCCGGCAGGGGGATGCCGGTGACGCCGCCTATATTATTCTCGAAGGCGACGCCGACGTTTCCATCCAAACCGATGAAGGCCCGCTGACGGTGGCGCAGATGGGGGCGAACGACATTGTCGGTGAAATCGCCATCCTGATCGATGTCGGCCGCACGGCGACGGTGACGGCCAAGGGCGACGTGGTGACCTTGATGATTACCAAGGAGTTGTTTTTCCGGGTGGTCAAGGACTTCCCGGAAATCGGCATCGAGGTGATGCGGGTGCTGGCCCACCGCCTGGAAAACACCAACAAACAGCTGCGTGAACTGCGGGGCTAACCGCTTGCCGCGCGGCCGGGCCTCCTGGTTCTTTGCCGGGCGCGCCGGATCAGGCCAGGTCGATGACGATCGGCACATGATCGGACGGTTTTTCCCAGAGACGACTGTCCTTGAAGGTTCGGTAGTTGGCGACCTGCGGCAGCAGCGACTGGCTGGCCCAGGCGTGATCCAATCGCCAGCCGTAGTTCTTTTCTACCGATTGAGCATAGCGATAGCCCCACCAACTGTAGAGCGGCTGGTCCTCCGGCACGAAGTGGCGGCCGATGTCGGTTAAGCCTCCGGCCGTCTGAATGGCGGCGATGCGCGCCGATTCTTCCGGCGTGTGTCCGACCGAGCGCAGAAGCTTCTTGTGGTTCCAGACGTCTTTTTCCAGCGGCGCGACATTGAAATCCCCAACCATCAGCAGCTTCTGGTTTCTTGCCTCCGCCCCGGCCCAGGCTTTCATTTCCGCCAGGAAGGCCAGCTTATGGGCAAACTTGTCGTTCTTTTCGGGATCGGGAAGCGGACCGCCGGAGGGAACATAAAAATTATGAATCTGTAGGTTGTCCGCCAGGGTGACCGAGAGGTGGCGGCGGTCATCCTTGTCGCACCAGACTTTCTTTGCCTGCGCGGCAAAGGGCAGCTTGGAGAGGATGGCGACGCCGTTGTAGGATTTTTGACCATGAAATAGCAGGTGCGCAAATCCCATGGCCTGGAGTTCTTCCTGGGGAAACAGCGCGTCCACCACCTTGGTTTCCTGCAAACAGACGACGTGCGGGTCGATTTCCCGATTGAAGCGGGCCAGATGATCCAGCCGTTGACGCAGGGAATTGACGTTCCAGGAAGCAATACGTAGGGCCATGAAGAGTCCTCTTTTGGCGGATGAACGTAACTCACGCAACCCGCCGCCAAACCCCAGGTCCCGCCAACCTCCAGGTCCGTGGCGGTGGCTCAGGGGTTTTGCGCTGACCGGGCCGACGGTTGCCGCGGATAGCGGATCGGCGGTTGGCGGATCACCGGATCGGGCGAATCACCGGGGGTGGGCAATCTGCGGGTCGAGTCTGGCAAAGTTCACCCGCCGGGAAAAGAAGAAAGCTGAAAAACCGGTGGCGGGCCTGAGGTCTTGCGCCACCTCCTGACAACAAGGCGGTGGATACGGTGGGTGGGCAGTGTCGAGAGCGACTGGACAGCCGGGGCCGCGCCCGGAATCCGACGGTAAAAAAAGACGCGGCCAAAAAAAGAGCCCTCAAAAAAGAGGGCCTTTCAAGGGGAACGCCCGGTCGGGGGGGCAGCCGGGCGTTCCGTACTCCGCAATATAGTGGGATCTTGGCAGGGGAACTCAAGTCCCACGCGGAGGCGAGGCTTCCTTCGGCCTCTATACTATTGTTTAAACTTAAGCCAAGTTCACGACATTGCAATAGGGGTTATTATCCAAACAGCGGCGGCGACAGGACTCGCAAGCAGGTAATCAAACTACCGCTTTGATTCAATTCCATCTTTCCAATTGTGTCAGGAATGGGGTTTTTTCTTCCTGACCGTTAAACTTTTCGTGTGGTTATCGTGGCGGCGTGCAACAGCGCCGGAAAACTAATAGGAAGCAAAGCTGCGCCGGCGCGCCCCTGTAAGACCGCTGTACAAAAAACGCGCGATTTTCGGGGACTTGCCAAGGCAACGCCACGCGTGGGCGCCGATCGGGTATCAAGGGGCTGGGTTTGATGGATGGACTGTTGGAGCAGTTGGCGACCTACAAGGGTTTGGTGGTGGGCCTTTGGTTTCTGGCTTTCTTTTTCGGCGAGCGGCTGCTTCCGGCGGCGCGCGAACCAGCCCCGCGAAGCGGCGAGCCGGCGATGGCCTGGCCACGGGTCGGGCGCAATGTTTTGCTGTGGGGCGCGAACATCTTCCTGTCGGCGCTGGTCATCCTGCCTCTGACCCTGGTCGCCAGCGAAGCGGCGCTGACCTGGCGTCCGGGCTGGTGGCAAGGCTGGCCGGCCCTGCTGCTGGATCTGATCGTGCTGGATCTGCTGATCTATTGGTGGCACCGGGCCAATCATGTGCTGCCGCTTCTGTGGCGGTTTCACGAAGTGCACCATTTGGACCGCTTTCTGGACAGCACGACGGCGGTGCGGTTTCATCCCGGCGAAGTGCTGCTCTCGGCCGGCTTTCGCGCGGTGGTGATCTTTTTCCTGGCGTTGCCGCTCACCTCAATTTTGATTTTTGAAACGCTGGTGTTGCTGGCGGCCTTGTTTCAGCACTCCAATCTGCGTCTGCCGGCCCCGCTGGAGCGGGGCTTGTCACGGCTGATCATTACCCCCGCGATTCATTGGCTTCATCATCACGACAAGCGGGTCGACACGGATTCCAACTACGGCACGATCTTTAGTTTCTGGGATCGAATTTTTCGCAGTTCCAATCCCAATGTTCGCCGCTTCGACATGACCTTGGGGGTCGAGGGGCGCGGCGAACAGCCGCTGGTCCGGCTGTTATGGCGGCCCTTTGCCAGCCAAACGCGGCGGCCGGCGCAATCCGCGCCGCCGGACCAGGCCGACAACCGGTCGCGCGGGACCGACTGAGCAAGACGCGCGTTGCGCGTCGCACTGCCGTGGCTCGCTGGTTAGCGGTTGTTTTGCCGGCTCGGCGGTTTGATGACGCCGGGAAGGTCGGCGGCGGAAAAGGCCTGCGGCGGAATCTTGACGTCAAACTGTGGATCGAGCAGCGAAACGCTGGTGACCACGCCCTGGGCGTCGACCACGTTCCATTTCCGCAATTGCAGCGGGTTGTCGCTGAAGGAAATTTCGACCGTGCCCTGCTCGGGCTGGTCGGCCATGGCGAAGCGAAGCGCCAGGGTCGCCGGTCCGCGGGTGACGCTGAGAATCTTGACGTCTTCTTCCAGCGAAAGCTCCGAACCAAGAAGGAACCAGAATGGCGTATCCCACAGCGGCAGATAGGTGGCGTTTTCCAGTTCCTTGTCATAGTAAATCAACGCCAGGCCGTCGGCGATGATCAGCACCGGCACCGGCGGGTCGTATTCGAATCGGAGCCGACCGGGGCGGCGCAGCAACAGTTCGCCCTCGGCAAAACCGCCGCGCGAGCTGACCTGCAGGAATCGGGCTTTCATGGTGGTGATCGATGTGAGGTATTCCGCCACCCGCGCAAGATCTTGCCGGTCCTGGGCGCTGAGCTGTACCGGGTTTTCCTGCGCCAGGGCCGAACTTGGACCGGGCGCGGCGCCGCTGATCAGCGCGAGCCAGAAAACCAACAGAATGAAGAGGGGTAGGCGGCGGGTCATGCGGGATCTTTCGCTCGAGGAGGACGGCAATAAGCGCTATCGACAGGCGCAGTCACGGCACGTGGCGAAGCGCCCGGCGCTTCTGTGCAGGTCGATCCCGCGCCAATCGCGCTGTGGAAGATGCCTGGTGGCGTGGTTCGGTGACAGCAGTTCGGTAGCGGCAGTCGGTGGCAGAAGCTCCGTTGAGGACGTTCAGAGAACAAGGGAGTGGAAAAGCGGCTGGGGTCAAGCCTGGTGGAAAAGCGCGGCCAATTTATGGCAAAGCAAGACCGCTGAGGTCAAAGCCCGGTAAGCGCCGGTTGAAAATAAATCCCCCGGCTGCATCCCCGTGGAGATACGGTCGGGATGCGGTGGGGACCGGCGCGGCGCGGCAATCTTCGCCGTCTAGTCTTCTTTTCGACGATCCGGCAGCAGAACGTCGCGCTTGCCCACATGGTTGGCGGCGCTGACCATGCCCTCTTCTTCCATCCGCTCGATCAAGCGCGCCGCGCGGTTGTAGCCGATTTGCAGCTGGCGCTGGATAAAGGAGGTGGAGGCCTTGCGGTGATGGGCCACCACCTCGACCGCCTGGTCGAACAGGGCGTCACCTGAGCCTCCTTCACCGCCCGCGCCGCCGCCGTCATCGGACAGGCCGCCGCCTTCTTCCTCTTCGGTCACGCTTTCGATGAAGGCCGGCGCGCCCTGGGCCTTGAGGAAGGCAACGATATCCTCCACCTCCTCGTCGCTGCAGAAGGGCCCATGCACCCGGGTCAGCCGCCCGCCGTGGCCCATGTGCAGCATGTCACCCATACCCAAGAGATGCTCGGCGCCGGATTCCCCCAGGATGGTCCGGCTGTCGATTTTCGAGGTGACGTGGAAGGAAATTCGGGTCGGGAAGTTGGCCTTGATGGTGCCGGTAATGACGTCAACCGAGGGGCGCTGGGTTGCCATGATGATGTGAATGCCGGCGGCGCGGGCCATCTGGGCGAGGCGCTGGATGGCGGCCTCGACCTCCTTGCCGGCCACCAGCATTAGGTCGGCCATTTCATCGACAATGACGACGATAAAGGGAAGCGGATCCAGGTCGAAAGGCTGTTCCTCAAATACCGGTTGCCCGGTATCGGGGTCAAAGCCGGTCTGCACCCGCCGGGTCAGCACCTCGCCGGATTTCAGGGCTTGGGCGATGCGGGCATTGTAGCCGTCGATGTTGCGCACGCCCAACCGGCTCATGGCGCGATAGCGGTCTTCCATTTCCCGCACCGCCCACTTGATGGCGACCACGGCTTTTTTCGGTTCGGTGACCACGGGGGCCAGCAGGTGCGGGATGTTGTCGTAGATCGACAGTTCGAGCATTTTCGGGTCGATCATGATGAAGCGGCATTTTTCCGGCGGCAGGCGGAAAAGCAGCGACAGAATCATCGCGTTGAGGCCGACGGATTTGCCCGAGCCGGTGGTGCCGGCCACCAGCAGGTGGGGCATCTTGGCGAGATCAACGATCTGCGGTTGGCCGCCGATGTCCTTGCCCAGTACGATTGGTAGGTTGCCCTTCGCCTTTTCGAAGGCTTCCGAGGCCAGCAGTTCGCGAAGGTACACCGTTTCGCGCTTGGCGTTGGGCAACTCGATGCCGATAACGCTGGAGCCCGGCACCGTGGCGACGCGCACCGACATGGCGGAAAGCGAGCGGGCGATGTCGTCGGCCAAGCCCACCACACGGCTGGTCTTGGTGCCCGGCGCGGGTTCCAGTTCGTAGCGGGTGACCACCGGTCCGGGGCGCACCTTGACGATTTCGCCACGCACGCCGTAGTCGCTCAAGACGGTTTCCAGCAGCCGGGCGTTTTTTTCCAGCCCGTCCTTGTCCATGGCGGTTTGACGGGTCTTTTCAGGCGCTTCCGCCAGCAGGGACACCGGCGGCAGCTCGTAGTCGCCACCGCCCAGCGCCAGACGACCTTGCGACGCGGCCAGCGCCTTCTTGCCGGGCCGGGCCCGCGCCGGCTTGTCGGCCACCAGCGGCCCGGCCTCGCCCTCGACCGACAGCGAGGCGTCGGGGGCGGCGATTTCAACCGATCCGACGGCGCGGCGCAGATCGGAACCGCGATCGGTGGTCTGGTCGGTGGTCCGGTCG